>JAFGYE010000118.1 GCA_016936255.1 Marinifilaceae bacterium
AAAAAAGCCCACAACTCCCACCACCAAAAGGATTCACACGATTTAACGCAACTTTAATTTTTTGCCCGATTGGTAATACCCCTTATAGCAATCAAAGTTGTATTTTCCCGGGTTTGTAGCATTGGTGGTCGCATTTATAGCCTGGTTGCTAATTCGTGACACACCTCAGTCTTGTGGACTTCCAAATATTGAAAAATTTAAAGATGATTATCCTGATTCTTATTCTGAAAAGTACGAGGAGGAGATGACTGCTAAGGAAATCTTTATGAAATACATCTTAAAAAATAGATTGTTGTGGTCAATTGCCTTTGCAAATGCTTTTGTATATCTGGTTCGATATGGTGTGCTTGATTGGGCTCCGTTATATCTTGAAGAAGCCAAGGGATTCTCAATTAAAGAAACAGGTTGGGCGTATTTTGCTTATGAATGGGCAGGTATTCCTGGTACAATATTATGTGGTTACTTAAGCGATAAGGTGTTTAAAGGAAAACGTGCTCCTGTGAGTATCATTTATATGGTATTGGTTTTCATTTCGGTACTAATGTATTGGTTTAGTGAGTCGATTGTAATGAATTCAATAGCTCTAATTTGTATAGGTTTCTTGATTTATGGTCCTGTGATGCTAATTGGTGTTCATGCACTGGATTTGGTTCCTAAAAAAGCAGCAGGAACCGCGGCAGGCTTAACAGGATTGTTTGGTTACATGGGAGGTGCATTGTTTGCAAATATTGCAATGGGTGCCGTTGTAGATATGTGGGGATGGGATGGTGGATTCATCGTTCTTCTGGCAGCTTGTGTTGCAGCTATTATTTTGATAGGTATTTCTTGGATACAGGAACGCAATGGGCATAATGGTTTGCATGTTTAAGACTTTAATCAGATATACTGCTTGATTGTTAAAATGACTAATTCAAATAAAAATAATTACAAACCTAAATTTTAATACATATGAAAAACTTTAATGTGAAAAATTTGCTGGCAGGTGCTTTTATCCTGTCTAGTATTGGATTTGCAGGTTGTGAAGATGACACTCCTGATTATAATCCTTATAATAATTATAAAACTTATCCTCTTAAAGAGCTAAGCGCTGAAGCAAAAGTAGTTCGTGATTATGTGAAGGCAGATGCTGTTATTGCTCACCGTGGTTCTACTTTTTGGGCTCCGGAAGAGACTGAAGCTGCTTTTCGTTGGGCTCGTAATATGGGTGCTGATTATTTAGAAATTGATCTTCAGAGAACTAAAGATGGCGTATTGCTTGCTTTACATGATGGAAATCTTCGTCGTACTTCAAATATTGAAAGTCAATTTCCAGGAAAAGAAGATTACCCAGTAAGTTATTTTACATTGGCAGAGTTACGTAAGCTAGATGCTGGAGCTTGGTTTAATATTGCAGTACCAGAAAATGCTCGTCAGTCATTTGTAGGACAAAAAATTTCAACTTTGGAAGAAGTTTTGAAAATTTCTGAAGGAATGAGAATTAAGCGTGTAGCTGGTGAACCAGTAAAAGATATGACTCGTTTAGATGAGGCAGGTTTATGGGCTGGATATTACGAGTTTGAAGTAGATCTGCAGGATAATGGTAACCGTCCGGGAGTTTATGCTGAGACTAAAGAACCATATTTATTCGGTGGAATGGAAGCTGACTTAGCTGCTTTTTTAACTGATGCAGGTTGGAATATTACAGATTCTCCTAAAGCAATTGCAACAATTCCTGGTAAAGTTGATGTAGCAAATACAAATGGTCGTTTTATTTTACAAACTTTCTCTCGTGAGTCTGTTGTGAAATTGGAGAAAGAATTACCTGGTGTACCTAAGTGTATGTTGCTTTGGGAAGACGAAAGTGCAGCTTATGTTCGTCCTTCAAATTCTATTGAATCTTTAGCTGAATTCATCAATTTTTCAGTGGAGTACAATTGTCACATTGCTGGTCCTTCTGTAAAAGGAAAGCCAAATGGTTATCCTGATTTAACAGAGCCTTGGATGTGTGAAATGTATCACCGTGCAGGCATGATTGTTCATGCTTATTCTTTTGATACTGAAGATCAGTTAAGAAGATACAATGGTGATTATTTTTATGCTGGAGTATCACGTTTTGACGATCCTGCTCGTGAAATCAGTGGTGATTATAAGTATGATGTGAACCCTAATATGTTTATCGATGGTGGTTTTACTAATTTGACTGATTTGTCAATGAATTATCAAAACCGCGAAGTAGTTGGAACGGCTCAGGAAGTAATGGATAATTTAGGCTACTAATTGTTAAATCTATAATAGATAAAGATATGTTAAGAAAATTATATATCGCTACACTAGCTTTAGGAATGGTGGCGACAAGTGCAATAGGTCAGGAGAAACAATTAACTGCTGAATCTAATAAAGGAGGAATCGTTTTGACCTCAGCCGATAAAGATTATCAAATTAGTCTTAATGGTAGAATTTATATGGATGGTGTTCATTATTTCGATGATGTAACCGATTTAAGTTCTGATGCTTCTATCAGTGATGTTAGGTTGGGAACAACAGTGAAATGGGGACAGTGGAGTGCTAAAATAAATGTTAGTTTTGGTAATGACGAAGTGAAAATCAAAGATGCGTTTTTGCGATATAATTATTTGAAAAACAGCATTTTTACAGTTGGTAATTTCTTCGAGCCTTTCGGTATTGAGGGATCTGCGTCAAGCAAAGATCTTCGTTTTATTGGAGCTTCCAATACTACAGAAGCTATGGGAATCGGTCGAAGCATAGGTTTAGGTTATACTTACTATACCGATAAGTTTTATGGGTCAACTGGTATTTTTGCGGGCTCAGTAGATAATCATAATAAAGGAGATCAGGGGTTTTCAACAACAACAAAATTGGTTTATACTCCGATTGTTAACGACAAAGTAACTTTTCAATTAGGAGGTTCATTTACATATCGTATTCCTGAAGCTAATGGTTTTAATAGCCTAAACGATGATGATTATAATCGTGAGGTCGTTTTAGCAGCTGGTCCTGAGCATAAATTTTTGAATGCTGATATTGCTCATGCAAGAACAGATATGCGTTACAATTTTCAGTCTTTAGTTCTTAGCGGACCTTTCATGTTACAAGCTGAATACACTAAGACTAAAGTAACTCGTGATGACGATTATGTTACGCAGTTAATGAAAGATGGCCCAGCTTATTATGTAACTTATGCTTGGCCAACTGTACCAGGTGATTACCCAGGATGGTATGGTGAGCTTCGTGATATCGAAACAAAAGCTTATTACGTACAAACAGGATTCCTTTTAGGGGATAACTATTCTTACAATTCTTCAACAGCATATATCAATCGCCCAAAGGCAGGTTCTTATGAATTTCTATTGCGCTACGATAATACTAATTTGAATGATATCGATGGTACTTATTTTAACGGAGCCTATGGTCCTGCTGATTTAGGTGCTGCTTTAGGCGGAGCTGGAAACATGAGTATTCAGGGTGGAAAATCAGAGAGCTATAGTGTAGCTGTTAACTATTACTTAAACGATAATGTAATGTTTCGTTTAAACTACAGCTACATGGATGTTCAAAACCAAGTGTATCCATTGGATGAAAAAATTGGTATGGTTAAAGCCAGAGTTCAAGTGAACTTCTAGTAATAAGAATACTATTTATAATTTAGAGTGAGGTAATTTATTTTGCCTCACTCTTTTTGTATTTGATATCATCAAAAATTTTAAATTATTTTATTCTTGAGGAAAAACAAGAGCATGAGCTTGCTTTGTCAAATAAATAATTTATTGTTGATCTAAAAGATCTATTTATTAAATTTATGTTTCGAAATAAATGATAAGTTATTTTTAAACAAGCTCTAAAATGATAAAATACTACCTCTTAACTTTCTGTTTCTTATTTGTTACAGCAGGTTTGTTTTCACAAGACTCTAATGAATTGAAATTAAGAGTCGAAAAAGGATCCATACAAATGGCCACTGATGACGGACAGTTTAAATTTGGAATAGGAGGCCGTATATTTATGGATGCCGCAGGCTATTTTGATGATAAGACAGATTTGGGAAGCGGAAGTGAAATTCGGGACGCTCGTTTACTTTTTAAAGCTACTGTTTGGAAAAACTGGGATGCAAAAATAAACATTGGTTTCGACGGAGGTGTTGTTTCTCTTAAGGATGTGTTTCTGCAATACAATATCAACAAAAATAGCTTTTTTAGAGCAGGACATTTTTTAGAACCATTTGGAATCGAACAAACAGAGAGTTCCAAAACAATTAAGTTTATGAATTTTTCAAGTACTGTTGAAGCATTCAGGCCGGGTCGAAATTTAGGCGTTTCGTATGACAGATGGGGCAAAAATTATTATTGGGCTCTTGGATTGTTTGGCAGTGATGTAAATAATACTGTAAGCAATCAAGATGAAGATTTTGGCATAACATCAAGATTAGTTGTTTCTCCCTTTCATAAAGAAAATATAATGCATTTTGGTTTGTCTGGAACGTATAGATCTGTAAATCCTGTTACTGTTGAAACGAACAGTGGATATTCATCTACCGCGGCAACCAGGTCAGTAAGGTATCGTTCAAGAGCAGCAACCCATATTGAAAGCCGTCGGTTCATTGATGTTACAGTGGATAATGCTGAATCTCAATTCAAATTTGGAATCGAAATGATTGCTGCTTCGGGTCCTGTTGCATTTCAGTCCGAATTAATTAATTCTAAGGTGAATGTAAAAAAGGATTATTCATCTGATAAAGATTACAAAGCCAAAGGTTGGTATATGCAATTTGGTTTCTTGCTTAAAGGTGGTAATTATAGGTATAATATGAAATCTGCCCGTTTGGCTAAGCCTGAGCCCGGATCATTGGAATTACTGGCTAGAATAAATGAAACTGATTTAAATGATGAACATGCTTTTATAAGAGGTGGTAAGCAAAAGGATATTTCTTTGGGATGCACCTGGTATGTAAATCACAATGTGTTGATGAAATTGAATTTTACGAATGTTGATTTGGATGAAAATGCATTGAATGGAGAAGAGAATTTTAATATGATTCAAACCCGTTTGCAGTTTTCTTTTTAAGAAACATCAGAATAAAAAGAAAACAAGGATGCTGTCTGTAATGGGCAGCATTTTTTACAGGTTAAAATGTTGTGAATAACATGTTTTTGTATGGCAGAGTTTCCAATTACCCACCACTTTTCACGATCCTGAAGGATGGGACAAAATAGTACTGGAGGGAGCCGTTAAAACGCCGGAGAACTCATAATAAATGCCGGAGAAGTGCTCAATATTGGTGGAGGACTACAATATATTGCCAGAGGGATACAAAATAACAGCGGAGAAGGGGGCAAATCTTCCGCGGGATAGTAGAATTAGGCCTTTCAGCTGTCTTCTCCTAAAATAGCTGCATAGCTTATCCTTAATTTCTGCAATACTCACTATTTCCGATAAGATTGTGAAAAGGTAATCGATATTATCTGTTTATATTTGTAGCATGGACAAAGAAAAAGCTGAAGAAGAAAAGCTATTTATTCGTAAGATTTTTATTGATGAAATTGGCCGTTTGCAAAAGGAAGGATTTTATTTCTTCTCTTTTATAATGATGGGGCAGGCAATAGAGGCATTGGGTTGTTTCCTAGATAACAAACCTTTAAAAGCCAAAGCTCAATCCTCCAAGCGTTTTTCAAAATCATTGAATATATTGATGGGAAACGATTATCGTTCTGTAAATAATGATCACTGGCTGTACGATAAGCTGCGCAATCAGTTAACACACTCTTTTGTTCCAAGCAAATCCTTACTGCTTTGTTCCCGTAAAAGTCAGCCCGAAGGAGTTGAGCACTTAGAGCAATTGAACGACAGATTGGTTTTGGTTGCCGAAGATATGTATGAAGATTTGGTGAAAGGCTGCGAAAAACTGTTTGGTATGATTGATCGGGGGAAGGTACCTTTAAAACGTATTGCTGCATCTCCCGAGGAATTGGGCATAATATAAAATCAGAAAAATGATTCAAAAAGTTGTAATGATTGGTGCAGGTAATTTGGCTACTCAGCTATCTCTTGCTCTTCATGAACATGGAATTGAAATTTTGCAGGTTTACAGTAGAACTGTTGAATCTGCGAAAGTATTGGCCGGGAAGTTGGACTGTTCGTTTACTATATCAGTAAAGAAAATAGAAAAGAATGCTGACTTGTACATTTTTGCTGTAAGCGATAAGGCATTGCAACCAATTCTTGATAAATGGTCGGTTCCAATAGGAAATTCTGTTCATACTGCCGGCAGTATTCCTGCGGATATTTTTGATAACTATGCCGAAGATTATGGGGTTTTTTACCCATTGCAAACTTTCTCGAAGGAGCGTAAGGTCGATTTTTCAAATGTCCCTATTTGTATAGAGTCAAATAGTTTGAAATTGCAAGCAGATTTAATCGAGCTTGCCGGACAGATATCAAACAGTGCTCATCTAGTTAATTCGGAACAGCGGAAACAACTCCATTTGGCAGCGGTTTTCACTTGTAATTTCACCAATCACATGTATAGCATTGGTCAAAAATTACTGGCCGAAAAAGATGTTGATTATGAATTGTTGAAACCATTAATTTTAGAGACAGCACAAAAAGCCTTGCAGTTGGATCCGGTATCTGCACAAACAGGTCCTGCAGTACGTTTCGATGAAGAAATAATGTGTGCGCACGAGAAGGCTCTAAAAGATTCTCCGGTGTTTCAAAAATTGTATAGATTTGTGAGCGAAAGCATTTATAAAATGCATAAAAGGAAATAAGAGAATAGAGATATTTTTGATCATGGGTTAACAAAGACACAGAGTTGGTGTTTGTCTCATTTCTAATATCTCAAATTTAACAGATAAGTTGTATGGCGTTTTTTAAGGAAGATTTAATGAAAGTTTCTGCATTCATTTTTGATGTGGATGGTGTTCTTTCCAATGAGTGTATTGTTATCGATTCATCGGGAGAAATGTTGCGGACTGCAAACACAAAAGATGGATATGCGATTCAGTATGCTGTAAAAAAAGGCTATCCGGTTGCAATTATAACCGGTGGTGTTTCCGATGCTGTTGAAAAACGTTACAGAGGTCTTGGTGTTGAAGATATTTATATGGGATCGAAAAACAAGATTAAAGATTTTGAAGATTTTATTGCGAAATACGATTTAAATCCTGATCAGATTATGTATATGGGAGATGATTTGCCCGATTATGAGGTGATGAAAAGAATTGGAGTGCCAACCTGTCCGTGTAATGCGGTGGAGCAAATAAAGGCTATTTCCAATTATATATCCGATAAAGAGGGCGGTTACGGTTGTGTTCGTGATGTAATTGAACAAGTATTGCGCGCACATAGTAAATGGCTCGAAACCGATACGAATATCCAAAGTATATAAAAACAACATTAACCCAAACAGCCCAATGAACAGTTATCTGAAATTGATCCGATTGCCCAATCTGATTATTATTGCACTGACCCAATATGTGATGCGGTATTTTATTATTCAACCTATTTTGGGAATTAATAGAATTAAGCTTCAATTAGCCGATTTGGATTTTGCAATATTGGTTTTTGCAACTGTTTGTATGGCTGCTGCCGGCTACGTTATTAATGATTATTTTGATACGAAAGCAGATCGAATCAATAAAAAAGATGTTATTGTAGGTAGAAAGGTTACGCGCAGAGTGGCTTTGTTTCTGCAGCAAATAATTGCTGCATTATCGGTTATTCTTGGTGGTTACGTTTCTTATAAGGTAGGGCACTGGCAATTTGTTTTCATTTTTTTTATGGGAGGAGGTTTGCTTTGGTTTTATTCGACATCTTACAAATATTACTTTTTATTAGGCAGTTTTTTAATTGCTTTTATTGTTGCAGTCATTCCTTTTTTAGTTGTTATTTACGAGATTCCTCCGCTTATGGAAACTTATTCGGAAGTGTTAGTTGCCTCGAAAACCAATTTTAATTATCTATTGTATTGGGTAGGAGCCTTTTCATTTTTTTCCTTTGTTGGTGTTTTAATTGCACAATTCATCAGAGATTTACTTTCCATTAAAGGAGACCGGGAAATTAATCGTCAAAGTTTACCGGTTGTAATTGGTTTAAAATGGGCTAAGCTTGTAATCGTACTCCTTATTTTGTTTTTATCTGTATCGGTTTTTGGAGTTTGGTATCAATTTCTAAATGCTCCAATGGATCAGATTACACCTTGGTATTTTGGTGTTTTGATCATTTTACCATTATTTTTATTGGCTTATCGGGTTTATCGGTTTTCGGAAGGAGACAAATTTAAGACTGGAATTTTTCTAATACGATTTGCCATTCTTGCAGGTATTTCCTATGCTTTTGTGGTAAACTATGTTGTCAATCATACAAATTTTTAAGAATGCTGAATAATCTCAAAGATTATCAATTAATATTAGCCTCTCAATCGCCTCGAAGACATCAAATGCTGAAGGAATTGGGTTTGATTTTTGAAATAAGAACAAAAGAAGTAGAGGAGATTTATCCTGAAGGATTAACACCGGAGCAAATTCCTGTTTATCTGGCCGAATTAAAAGCCAAAGCATTCGGGGCGGATTTTAAATCCAATGAGTTGGTGATCACAGCAGACACGGTTGTTTGTGTTGATGATTGGATTCTTGGAAAACCTAAAGATAGAGCTGATGCTTTTGAAATGCTAAATGCATTGTCCGGCAGATCGCATCAGGTAATAAGTGGAGTTTGCTTAATGAGTAAAGAGAAGAAAATAAGCTTTTCTACAACTACAAATGTGCATTTTAAAGCTTTGTCGGAAGAAGAGATTGATTATTACATAGATAATTACAAACCTTTCGATAAAGCGGGTGCATATGGAATTCAGGAATGGATTGGTTTTATTGGGATTGACGGCATTGAAGGATCTTATTTTAACGTAGTCGGTTTGCCTATTCAACGGCTTTATCAGGAACTTTCAACTTTTTAACAGCACATCTATTACGAATTACGAAATTTAAATTACGAATGAAGAAAGATAATATTGTACAACAAAAAAGTTATCAATTTGCAGTTCGAATAGTGAAAATCTGTAAGTATTTACAAGAAGAAAAAAAGGAATATATATTATCCAAACAGTTGTTACGATCTGGAACTTCAATTGGAGCTAACATTGAAGAAGCAATTGGAGGACAAAGTGAGAAAGATTTTTTTGCCAAGCTAACAATATCGTATAAAGAAGCAAGAGAAACACATTATTGGATCAGGTTGCTTGGTGATACGGGTTATCTCACAAAAGAAGAAAGTCAAAGTCTTCTAAGTGATACTGATGAATTGCTTAGAATAATTGGAAGTATCCAGAAAACGATGAGGGTACGTAATTCGTAATTGAAAATTCGTCATTAATAAACAACAACACAAAATATATTATCATGATTAAAAAATTAAGTCTACTTCTCATGGCAGTTTTACTGTTTATGGGAACTCAGGTAAAAGCTGATGAGGGAATGTGGATTCCTATGCTTTTGGAAAAATACAATATCGAAGACATGCAAAAGGCTGGATTTAAGCTTTCTGCTGCTGATATTTATGATATCAATAAGGCATGTTTGAAGGATGCTGTTATTGGTTTGGGGCGTGAGGGAAGTCCTTTTCATCACTTCTGCACCGGCGAGCTGATCTCAGATAAGGGATTGATTGTTACGAATCATCACTGTGGATACGGTGCCATTCAGAATCACTCAACTTTAGAGCACGACTATTTAAAAGATGGTTTTTGGGCCATGAGTCAAGACGAAGAATTAGTTAATGAAGGAATAACAGCTTCATTTTTAATTCGTATGGAAGATGTTACCGCGCAGGTTTTGGATAGTATTACCGATGATACCAAGGAGGAAGTTCGTCAGAAAATGATTGCCAGGCATATTAAGAAAATTCAGGATGCAACCGAAAAAGATTCGGACTATCGTGCGAGTGTTAAAGCCTTTTTTAACGGGAATCAATATTTTCTATCGGTATATGAGATATATAAAGATGTACGTTTGGTAGGTGCTCCTCCATCAGCAATTGGTAAATTTGGTGGTGATACAGATAACTGGATGTGGCCTCGTCATACGGGTGATTTTTCGATGTTTCGGATTTATGCCAACAAAGACAATAAGCCTGCTTCTTATTCTAAGGAGAATGTTCCAATGAAACCAAAACAGTCATTCAAAATTTCTCTTAAAGGTGTACATGAAGGTGATTTTACGATGGTTTTTGGATATCCGGGAACTACAACAGAATACCTAACATCTGATGCATTGGATTTAATGACAAAGGTTGATAATCCACATAAAATCAAAATCAGAACAAAGAAATTAGATTTGATGAGAGCGGATATGGATGCTTCACCAATGGTTCGAATTCAATATTCAGCAAAATATGCAGGTGTTGCCAATTCATGGAAAAGATGGCAGGGGGAAATTACAGGACTAAAGCGATTGAATGCAATTGCCAAGAAAAAAGAATTGGAAGAAAAATTTGAAATCTGGGCAGATAGCAGTGACGATTTGAAGAAAAAATATGCTGGAATTGTAGCAGAAATGGGAGCCTTGTACAAAGAGTTGACTCCAATTAGTCTGGCCCGCGATTATGCCATTGAGGCTGGTATTCGTGGCTCAGAAGCTGTGACTTTTGCTGTTAAATTTAAGAAACTGGCAAACCTAAGCAAAAAAGATCAGGATCAACTTGTCGGTCTTGTTGCTGAATTGAAAAAGTCGAGCGAAGAGTTTTTCAAGAATTATAACAATCCAACAGATAAAAAGCTTTTGGCTGCTTTGCTGAAAATGTATAGCGGGAAACTGACGGATGAATATCTGCCAAAAGAGATTGTAAATATCCGGGAGAAATACAATGGCGATTTCGAAGCTTATGCAGAGAAGGCAATGTCTAAATCGGTATTTGCTGACGAGAATAAATTGAATAATTTACTGGATAATTATAAATTGTCATTTGGTAAGCGTTTGACTAAAGATCCTATTTTTGTTTTAGCAAACAGCATTTACTTCTTTTACGAATCGGAAATTTATCCGGTTTACAGCAAAATCATTACAAAAACGACAAAGCTGCAACGCACCTATATGGCAGGTTTAATGGAAATGCAAAAAGATAGAACTTTTTATCCTGATGCTAACTCCACATTCAGGGTTCATTATGGAAAAGTAGCCGGATACAAAGCCCGAAACGCTGTAACTTACGATTATTATACCACATTGGATGGAATTATTGAGAAAGACAATCCTGAGATTTTTGATTATGATGTTCCTCAAAAGCTAAGAGACCTTTATCATGCAAAAGATTTTGGAAATTACGCAAATGCAAAGGGCGAAATGCCGGTTTGTTTTGCTGCAACTAATCATACTACCGGAGGAAATTCGGGCAGTCCGGTTTTAAATGCCAATGGTGAGTTAATCGGTTTGAATTTCGACCGCGCTTGGGAAGGCGTAATGTCTGATTTAATGTACGATCCTGAGATTTGCAGAAACGTATCACTGGATATTCGCTACGTATTATTTCTTGTCGATAAATTTGCCGGAGCAGGATATTTATTGGATGAGATGAATATTGTGGAGTAATTATTTCCTGAGGGATACAAGAAAAATGTATTTCTCTTGTTATTTTATAAGAATTTCCTTGTACAATACAAAGGGGTTTCCTTGCATTAGGGAGCCCCTTTCCCTTGTACAGGGAAGAGGTTGAGTGTTGTGCAAGGGAAGTCTTGAGCCTGGTGCAAGGGAGAACTTGAGTCTGGTGCAAGGGAAAACTTGATCGCAGTGCAAGAAAAAAAATAATCGTCGCAGTAGAAAAATATTTGTGACAATACCAGAAGTATAACAAACAAAATAAAAGAGATTGCTTCAACAAAAAGTTCTATTTTATTGTGATACTGTACTTTTAAAATGGTCTCTTTTTTATTAGTCAGAATTCAAGTTTCGGAAATGAAATAAAGGGGGCATATCTGCAATGTATTTTATTAATTACAAGGCAAATAGTAGTCTTTCAATGGATTGATAAATAGGATCGGATTATCTTCTTTCTTGAGGATGCTTTTTAGTTGACTGGGGCCGGACCAGGACGCAATCCAGCCAGGATTACGATTCGACATGAGTACAATTAAATCTGAATTTAGATTTTTTGAAAATTGAATTGCCTTCCGGTTGATGTTTCTGCTTTTGCACTCCGTTTTAACAATTTTGTATTCGAACTTAAACTGTTCAAACATTTTTTTAGTGAAGAGCAATGTAGCCTTTATGGTGCGATGATAAGCTTCGGATTTTTCATTGGGAGCAATCAGATGAATGATTGCATTGTTGAATCTTCCAAAATAACTGGCCCAGATCATTTTCTCTTTACTTTCTTTTTTGTAATCTATGGGAACGATTATGTTCTCGTATTTACAATCTGGATTTGTACTTTCTGTCACAATAATCGAAGGGATTTTTGCTTCCAGTATCCATTTGAAAATGGAATTTCGTTTTAGAAAATGATTTAGTGATCCTTTAGGAAATTGGGTTACAATAAAAATTGCATCCAATTCTTGTATGCTGAGATTAGGTTCCCGTTTGCTGTTTTTTAATTCTATTATTTTGTAAGGAATTGACTGCAGATTGAATTTTTCAATCTGATTATGACCTATGGAGAGATGTGTTTTACCAATTTTGGGAGGGTAATTTGCAAAGGCTACTCCTGATTTAAAAAGTTTAGCCAACGTGAAAGCATGTTTGATTGCTACGTTGGAACATTCAGGATCTTGAATTAAAACGAGTATATGTTGCTTCTTAATGCTCATTAAATAGAGAAAAAAATAAGTAATTGAGTTCTTGTATTCTGCACTTGTATGCGAATATAACCAAAAAAAACTTGTCAGTTTGATTCTAAGACCTACAAGAATTTTGAACAATGGTATTGACATAAAATGCTTGCTGATCTATGATTGTATTGAAGTGTTGAAATTGCAATTTATCATGATCTGTTTTGTCTTTATTGAGTTATTTAGATTTAATATGTATTTTATTTTTTTGTATCTATTCCGTTAGATATCATTTATTAATCCTACTCAAATACTTATCTTAGCGCAATCGGAATAGAATAATTGGTAAACATAAGTTGGTGCTGTGATATGGTGAAAGTGGCTGATCTAGTTGATAAACTTAATGCAAGTGTTATTTGTGGAAAAGATGATCTGAATCAGGACATAAGTTTTGGTTTTGCATCAGACTTAATGAGTGATGTACTAACTTTGGATACAGATAACCTGCTGTTAATAACAGGGTTAAATAATCTTCAGACAATTAGGACATCGGAAATGTCAGACATTTCTTACATTTTATTTGTGAGGGATAAGAAGGTCTCACAGGAAATGAAAGACTTGGCTTGTGAGAACAACATTACACTAATTGAATGCAGTTATTCAATGTTTAAAGCATGTTCTATTTTGTGTGAAATGGGTTTAGAACCAGTATATTAAAGGGGATGATATTTACATTTTTTATTGAGGGGGGCAATTTTTCTAAAGCAGGAACAGCTTCTAGTGAAGTTAAAAAAATATTGAAGCAATTAAATGTTGATTCGAAGATAATTAAACGAACAGTGGTTTCATTGTATGAGGCTGAAGTAAACGTGGTCGCACACGCTTTCGAAGGAGATATGAATGTTGAAATTTTTCCGGATAAAATAATTGTCAGGATCGAAGATAAAGGACCAGGGATACCTGATATTGATAAGGCAATGGAAAAAGGTTTTTCTACAGCCACACCTAAAGTCCGGGAAATGGGTTTTGGTGCCGGTATGGGTTTGCCGAATATAAAAAAGAATTCAGATCAGATGATTATTAGTAGTAAAGTTAATGTTGGAACCAAATTAGAAATCGTTAACTATCTGAAATAAAAAGAAGATGGAGAAGGCTCATTTTTATCATGCACTAAAAGTAGTTGAGGAGGTTTGCATTGGTTGTACGCATTGTATGAATGTGTGTCCAACTTCGGCAATTCGTGTGAAAAATGGAACTGCCGATATTAATAAAAATGCCTGTGTTGATTGTGGTGAGTGTTTGAAATGTTGTCCGGTAAATGCTATTATTGTTGAGCAGGATGATTTCACTCAGATCTTTCATTTTAAGCAACGGGTTGCTCTGCTTCCAACCGTACTTCTGGGACAATTTCCAGATGATATTTCCGAAAAGCAAATTTATTCTGTTATCCATGACTTAGGGTTTACCCATGTATATGAGGTGGATGAAACTTCCGATATTCTTACCGAAGCCACTAAAACTTACATGAGTAAGCGTCATCAGGAACGTCCTTTTATTTCCAGCTTTTGTCCCGCAATCGTTCGCTTGATTCAGGTGAAGTTTCCTGCTTTGGTAGAACATATCGTTCATTTAAAACCAGTTATTGATATTTCTGCTTTGTTCTATCGTAAAAAGCTTAAAAATGAAGGGTTTTCCGACGATGATATTGGGATATTTTATGTGACACCTTGTGCGGCCAAAATTGCTGCAGTGAAGAGTCCTGTTGGTGAAGAAAAATCTTTTATTGATGGGGTTATTAATATGGATTTTATTTACAATAAAGTATTGCTAAGTATCAAACGGAATAAATCAGAAGGAATTAAGTATGAGCTGAATAAATACATGTCCAGGAGAAGTATTGGTTGGACATTAACAAATGGAGAAGCATCACAGTATTCAGGCAGATGTCTGGCTATTGATGAAATTCATAATGTGATTGAGGTGCTGGAGAAGTTGGAGAATGAAGAAATTAAGGACGTCGATTTTTTGGAGTTGCGCGCCTGTGATCATTCTTGTGCAGGAGGTGTTTTAACCACAGAAAATAGATTTTTAGCTATAGAGCGATTACGGAAAAGAGGGGATTGGTACCATCGGAATCGGCCTATTATTCTTGAAGAGAAAGAAATTGAAAAGTATCGCCCTTATTTATTGGAAAACATTTCAATTAGGAATATTGAACCTCGGTCAATTTTAAGTTTGGATACTGATATGATGGAGGCGATGAAAAAAATGGCCAAGATCAATCGCATCTTGAAAGTTTTACCAAGTATAGATTGCGGCGCTTGCGGCGCGCCACGTTGTCAAGCCCTGGCTGAGGATGTGGTGCAGGGAAAAGCCAAGATGACACAATGCGTTTTCCTTCAAAAGATGTTGACCAAAGAAGGATTAATTACTCCTCAGGAATCGTTTGATATCTCAGAGAATACCTGGGGGGTAAAAAGATTTGAAAAGAAAAATATTAACGATCATTAGATAATGAAAGTACAAGACATAGTTGATAAGCTGGGATTAAAAGTATGCAGTGGATCTGCAGGTTTGGATCGCGAAATTGAAGGAGGGTATACTTCTGACCTTTTGAGTGATGTTATGGGAAATGCAGATGAAAATCAGGTTTGGGTTACTTTGCAAACTCATAAAAATATTATGGCAATTGCCTCTTTAAAGGAGTTGGCGGCAATAATCCTTGTAAAAGGATACGAACCGGAAACTGATGCTGCAGAACAAAGTAATTTAGAGGGAATTCCTATTCTGTCTTCAGAGGAGGAAGCTTTTGAATTAACAGGGAAATTGTTCGGGCTATTAAAGAAGTAAATGAAATTGAAATGAAAGTTTTTCGAGCTGATTTGCATACTCATACTGTCCTGTCTCCATGTGGAGATTTGGAAATGAGCCCTGTGAATATTGTTCGGATTGCAAAAGAACGTGGCGTTGACATTTTGGGAATAACAGATCATAATTCAACTTTGCATGCAGCTTTAATCAAGCAGTTGGCAGAAAAAGAAGGAATTATGGTGATGATGGGAGCAGAGGTAACTACCAAAGAAGAAGTTCATTGTTTGTGCTTTTTTGAAACAGAACATTTGCTTTCTGATTTTCAAATTTATCTTGATCAGCATTTGCCTAAGATTCCAAATGACACAAAATACTTTGGATACCAGGTTGTGGTAAACGAAGAAGAGGAGATTGTGCAGGAAATAGATAATTTGTTGATATCAGGCTTGAATCAGGGAATCAATGAGGTTGAACAGAAAGTTCATGAACTTCAAGGTTTGTTTATTCCAGCTCATATCAATAAGACGCAAAATAGTATTATCAGTCAACTGGGTTTTTTGCCAACAGATTTGAAAGTGGATGCTTTGGAGATTTCAATGCATACCACGAAAGATGAGTTTTTAAGTAAGAATAAATATCTGAAAGGGTATACTTTTATCCAAAGTTCAGATGCACATTATATTGATAATATAGGCAATGTATGCAGCCAATTTATAATGGAGGATGCAAGTTTTTCTGAAATTAGAAAAGCACTTAGAGGAGAAGAAGGAAGAACAGTTGAGTTGGAAAAAAGGTAAAAGGTTTAAATCAGCAATTGGCGTTTGGCCTTTAGTTTTTAGCAAAAAAAAAAGAATGAGAAATTTCAGGAAGTTAAATGTTTGGCAAAATGGAATATCAATAGTTAAAAGGATTTATCGATTGGTGGAGTTGCTTCCTGAGAATGAAAAATATGGATTGAGAAGTCAAATATGTAGGGCTGCTATTTCTGTTCCTTCTAATATTGCGGAAGGATGTGGTCGAAATACTGATGCTGACTTTAGAAGATTTCTTGATATTGCATTGGGCTCTTTGTTTGAATTGGAGACTCAGCTAATTATTATGGTGGAACTTAAATATGTCAATGAAGTAAAAATGAATGATTTAATTGATCTTATTCATCAGGAAGAGAAGATGATCAATAGTTTAATAACAAAGCTAAAAGCCAATTGCGAACAGCTAAAATCTTAATTAAATTGAAAGACCTGTCTTTACATATAATGGATATTATCCAAAATTCAGTAAGAGCTGAAGCGTCCAATGTTGAATTGGAGATCAGGGAGGATTTGGAAAATGACATTTATTCAATTTCTATAAAAGATGATGGGTATGGAATGTCGGAAGAAGTTCTGAGCAAAGTATTGGATCCTTTTTTCACCACCAGAACCACTCGTAAAGTAGGACTGGGTTTATCGCTGTTAAAGCAAAGCGCAGAGCAAACAGGAGGCAAATTGGAAATTCATTCCAAAGAAGGAGTTGGAACAGAACTTCAGGTTTTGTTTTCTCATAAAAATATTGATAGACCCGTTATTGGTGATATTGCCGGAGTTATTGTGTTGTTAGTAAGTGCAAATCCAAATATGGATTTTGTGTATAAGCATCACACAACGAAGGGTGAGTATATTTTTGATACAAAAGAAGTAAAAGAAGTGCTGGAAGATGTTTCGGTAACAGACCCAAATATTATAAAGTATTTAAAGGAATTAATAAACGAGAACCTAAACACAATAATATAAATTTTAACCTTTAATAATTTGAGATTATGGCAAAAGTTAAATCCCTTGCAGATCTGAAGAGAATGAAAGAAGAGCTTCAGTCGAAGATGGATCTTAGGGAGAAAAGCAACGATCCGGAAGGCCTTGTACAGATTAAAGTTGCAATGGCTACATGTGGAATTGCCTCTGGAGCTAAAGAGGTGATGGAATTCCTTATTGAAGAAACAGCGAAAAGAGGAATTCGGACTGTAGTTACCCAAACCGGATGTATGGGATATTGCTATGCAGAACCTACAATTGAGGTTCAGATTCCAGGTAAAGAGCCCATCGTTTTTGGCGATGTAGATATTAAAAAAGCTGACCAAATTGTTGAAAAATACATTAAGAATGGTGAATTGGTCGATGGAATAATACCTGTAAACTACAAAACTCTAGACTAAACCTAAACGAAACAACAATTATGGAAAAGTATAAAATGCATATTCTTATTTGTGGAGGTACCGGTTGCCGGGCTTCTGCCAGTGAGGCTATTCAAAACAATTTGCAGGATGCAATTAAAGCCAAAGGACTTGAAGATGAAGTACAGGTTGTAATGACCGGTTGCTTCGGATTTTGTGAAAAAGGTCCTATTGTTAAAATTCTTCCGGATAATACTTTCTATGTGGAAGTGAAACCTGAAGATGCAGAAGAGCTAATCGAAGAGCATATTGTAAAAGGTCGTAAAGTGATGAGATTGCTTTATGTTGATCCGGAGAACAAAGAGGTGATTAGTGATTCGAAACATATGGGATTTTATAAAAAACAAATTCGAATTGCGCTTCGAAATTGCGGTTTTATTAATCCTGAAAATGTTGATGAATACATTGCACGAGATGGTTATGCAGCTTTGGGTAAGTGTTTGGCTGAAATGACTCCGCAGACGGTAATCGACGAGATTAAAGAATCTGGATTACGAGGACGGGGAGGAGGAGGATTTCCAACAGGTTTAAAATGGGAATTTGCTTCTAAAAATGAGGCTGATCAAAAATATGTAGTTTGTAATGCTGATGAGGGAGATCCGGGAGCATTTATGGATCGTTCCATCCTGGAAGGTGATCCTCACTCAGTTTTGGAGGCTATGGCTATTTGTGGTTACACAATGGGAGCCGATAAAGGTTTGATTTATATTCGTGCTGAGTATCCTTTGGCGATTACCCGATTAAAAGTTGCGATTAAACAAGCCCGCGAATACGGTTTGTTGGGCAGCGATATTTTAGGTTCCGGATTTAATTTTGATGTTGAAATGCGTTACGGAGCCGGAGCATTTGTTTGTGGTGAAGAAACGGCTCTGATTCACTCGATGGAAGGTCTTCGTGGTGAACCTACCGTTAAACCTCCTTTTCCTGCTGAATCAGGGTACAATGGAAAACCAACGAACGTAAATAATGTTGAAACATTTGCGAATATTCCTGTTATCATTAATAAAGGAGCAGGTTGGTTCAATAAAATTGGAAGTGAAAAATCAAAAGGTACCAAAGTATTCGCATTGGCCGGAAAAATCAACAATGTTGGTTTAATTGAAGTGCCAATGGGAACTACTCTTCGTGAAGTGATTTACGAAATTGGTGGTGGCATTAAAGATGGTAAAAAATTCAAAGCTGTTCAAACAGGTGGTCCTTCAGGAGGATGTTTAACAGAAAAGCATTTAGATACTCCTATCGATTTTGACAATTTGATTGCTGCAGGTTCTATGATGGGATCGGGTGGTATGATTGTTATGGATGAGGATGATTGTATGGTATCCATGGCTAAATTCTATTTGGAATTTACTGTTGAAGAATCTTGTGGTAAATGTACACCATGTCGTGTTGGTAACAAGCGTCTTCACGAATTGTTGGATAAAATCACTTTAGGAAATGGAACTAAAGAAGATCTTGATCTATTAAGAAACTTAAGTACTGTAATTAAGGATACTTCTCTTTGCGGATTGGGACAAACATCTCCAAATCCAGTTCTTTCAACACTAGAGAATTTCTATGATGAGTATATTTCTCACGTAGAAGATCACAAGTGTGCAGCAGGACAGTGTAAGGCTTTGATGCAATATGTAATTGATCCTGAATTGTGTGTAGGATGTACTTTATGCTCACGTAACTGTCCTGTTGATTGTATAGCAGGAGAACGTAAGGAAGCGCATATTATTGATGCATCAAAATGCATTAAGTGTGGTGCGTGTATGGAGAAGTGTAAGTTTAATGCAATAAGCATACAGTAAGGAGGATCTTGAATATGGAAAAAATGATCAAATTAACCATTGATAAAAAACAAGTAGAAGTACCTCAGGGAACTACTATTTTGGAAGCAGCCAAAGGAATCGGTGTTGATATCCCAACTCTTTGCTATATGCATCTTGGCGATATGGGAATTGAACACAAACCTGGTGGATGTCGAATTTGTGTTGTTGAGGTGGAAGGCCGTCGTAATTTGGCACCATCTTGTAACTCGAAGTGTGAGCAGGGTATGGTGATTCATACTCACAACATGAGAGTGTTAAATGCCCGTAAAACTGTAATGGAGCTGATGCTTTCAGATCACCCATTCGATTGTTTGGTGTGCGCGAAATCAGGAAACTGTGATTTGCAGTCAACAGCACAACAATTAGGCGTTCGGGAATTGCATTATAAAGGTGAGCAATCAACCTATAAAGTTGATTATTCCCCATCAATTATTCGCGACATGGACAAATGTATTATGTGTCGCAGATGTGAAACAATGTGTAACGATGTGCAAACAGTAGGAGCTCTTTCTGCTGTAAACAGAGGTTTTAAGTCTGTTGTTGCTCCGGCATTCGAAATGGATTTAGAGAAATCAACCTGTACTTACTGCGGACAGTGTGTTGCAGTTTGTCCTACAGGAGCTCTTACCGAAAAAGACCATACCAATCAACTAATTAGAGATCTTGCAGATCCTAAGAAAACTGTTGTTGTTCAAACGGCTCCCGCTGTGCGTGCAGCTCTTGGTGAAGAATTTGGAATGGAACCAGGAACTTTGGTTACAGGAAAAATGGTTTCAGCATTGCGTCAGTTAGGATTTAACAGCGTTTTCGATACTGATTTTGCTGCTGATCTTACCATCATGGAAGAGGGAACAGAACTATTGGATCGCTTAAAAAGACATTTAGATGGAGATAAAGATGTTAAACTACCAATTTTAACCTCTTGTTGTCCGGGATGGGTGAACTTTTTTGAGCACCATTTCCCAGAGATGAAAGATATTCCATCAACCGCACGTTCTCCTCAGCAAATGTTTGGCCCTATTGCTAAAAATTATCTGGCGAATGAGATGGGAATTAAACGTGAAGACATGATCGTTGTTTCCATTATGCCTTGTCTGGCTAAAAAATACGAATGTCAGCGTGATGAGTTTAAAGTTGACGGCGATCCTGATGTTAATTATTCAATATCAACCCGTGAATTGGCAAACTTGATAAAGCAGGCTAATATGGATTTAAAAACTCTTCCAGATGAAGAATTTGATAATCCACTTGGTGAATCTACTGGTGCCGGTGTAATTTTTGGTGCTACGGGTGGTGTTATCGAGGCGGCTGCTCGTACTGCTTATGAAGTTTACACGGGAAAAACATTAGAGAATGTGAATTTTGAGGCTTTACGTGGTATGGAAGGCATTCGAAGTGCTACAGTCGATTTTGACGGACTGGATGTTAATATTGGTATTGCTCATGGTTTGGGAAATGCCCGTAAACTTCTTGAAGATATCCGTGATGGTAAATCGCAATATCATGCAATTGAGATCATGGCTTGTCCTGGAGGTTGTATTGGTGGTGGTGGTCAGCCATTGCACCATGGTGATTCTTCAATCTTGAAAAAACGTGCAGCAGCTCTTTATCGTGAAGATGAAGGAAAAGCTATTCGTAAGTCACACGAGAATCCATACATCATTAAATTGTATGAAGAGTTCTTGGGTAAGCCATGCGGAGAATTATCTCATAAATTATTGCATACTCATTATTTCGATAAGAGTAAGGATATTGAGGTTGAATAGTTTTAAATAGAAATGAGATTATAGTCCCGATAACTATCGGGATGAGTAATGAGAGAAAAGGAAAAACCTGAATCTCAAATCTCAAGTCTCACATCTAAAATCTTTAAAATATTATGGCAAAAATTAAATTAGCAAAATCCAAAGTGGATAAACTTGTGGAGATTTGCAAATCATTTGATAATGAAGGAAGCGAGTTGATTAATGTGCTTCATAAAGCTCAGGAGACCTTTGGGTATCTTCCAGCTGAAGTTCAGGAAATCATTGCCCGCGAATTGAACGTTTCTGTTGCTCATGTGTATGGTGTAGTTACATTCTATTCATTTTTCTCGATGGTACCCAAAGGTGAATTCCCAATTTCTATTTGTATGGGAACAGCTTGTTATGTTAGAGGTGCTGAGAAGGTGTTGGAAGAATTCAAACGTCAGTTGAGTGTTCCTGTTGGCGAAACTACCGAAGATGGTAAATTCTCAATAAGCTGTTTGCGTTGCGTGGGAGCTTGCGGACTAGCTCCGGTTGTTACTATCGGAGAACGTGTCTACGGACGTGTTTCAGCAGGGGATGTAGCTGATATTATTAAAGAATATCAAAAATAGAACCGGATTCTAATTTGAAGCCTCCGGCCATTGACCGGAGGCTTTTTTATTAATCCCAAATTAGTTCCTGCTCTTTTAAACTTTTGAAGAAGGAAGAACGGAAAGTATCACCAATAGGAATTCTTTCCTGACCAATAACGACTCTGTTTTTATCTATGATGTCGATATGCTCCAATGATACAATATAGGATTTGTGAATTCTTAGAAATCTATCTGCAGGTAGATAAATACTCAGGTTTTTCATGGTTTGCAGAGTGATAATTTTCTTGTTAATAGTCTGAATCCATATATAGTCCTTCATTCCTTTAAAGAATAATACCTCATTAAATTTCACTTTCTCTATCAACGAGTTATTCTTAACAAAGAAAAAATCATTCTTCTTAATTTCAGGTTTTGGATGTGCAGTTTTGCCTTGTTTTTGGATGTAAATATTGTTTAAAATCTGAATGAATTTTTCAAATGAAACAGGTTTCATAATGTATTCAAAAGCATTAAGGTAATGATCCTTATATTTATATGAGGCACATCTCATACTTATAATAACCTCCGGTTTTTGGATGTTGAATTCACTCCAATCAATTTTTTGTTGTTGAGCAAATTCCAGATCCATAAAAATTAGATCTGTTTTATTCTCGTTGATATAAGTTTTAGCTTGATTTAAATCTGAAAAACAAGCTTTGATGTTTAGGTAGGGAATGCTTTCTCCATATTTTTTAAGGGATTCAATATGAGGTAAGTCACGGTCAAGAATAATACTTTCTATTATCATAGCTGCTAATATAGTAGCTTTTGCCGGGAAAGGGATGAACTTAACACTATTTAACCATATACGTTAAATAGTGTTAATGTATATGGTCATTCAAAATTAAAGGTTGTTGCAGGGAATCGACTACCATCAAATCCATAAGATCATCAATAGAGATGGATGGCATTTTATTAAGTTGTATTTTTTCGAGAACCTTTTCACCAACAATTCTTGCTGATTCTTCAGAAGGGAAAGTATGTTTTTCTTGAATTGCAGGAATTCTGTATTGGTTGATGATTGCTTTATTATTCTTTAAAATACGATACCCCCAGCCTTCTTCAATTTGATAGGTTTGTATGGTATATGCCGGTTTCGTTTTGCCAGTGAAGAGGTAAACAGAAACGAATAAAATTCCAATCAATAGGACTATTATAAAAAAGTATTTTTTTTCAATCATAAAAAATATCTAAATGAAAAAGGCTGAATCTTAACGAATCAGCCTTTTGTAAGTTATTATATAACTATTAATTATCGTCTTCGTCTTCTTCTACATTTGGTTGAAATTCCCAAGTGTCATCAAGATAGCTGGTTCCAGAACTACCCGTTGCAATATATCCTTTTGTTCCTTCAGCGTTAGAAAAAGCAACTGCATTTATTCGTGAATATACTTCAAGTTCTAAATTTTCTTTTTCATCCCATTTGTCAGTTGCAGGATTGTATTCCCAAACATCTCTTTTTAGACTACTGCCATACATACCAGTTGCAATATATGCTTTGTTGTTAATTACAAAGGTTACAGCGCTTGACCTCATAACATCTTCATTGTCGTTATCTTCGTCAAGTTTTTTAATTTGACCTTCATCTGTGGCCCATTCTTCTGATGCAATGTCAAATTTATAAATTTCGTCTTGTTGAGCGCCGCTGTTTTCGAGTCCCAGACAAATGTAAGCATAGCCACCAATAACAAAAGAACTGGCTTCTTTTACTTTGTTACCATGAGTCCCCATTGAAGTCCAATTGGTACCATCAAATTTATAATAATCATTTAGGTATTTTTTATCTGCACCATCAAGATCTCCATAACCAGCACCAACAACGCCATACGTTGCAGTGCTAAAAGCAACAGAACCTTCTCTAACACCACCTGGGAAAGCAGCAATTTCAGTCCAGGTTTCAGTAGCTGGGTCAAATTCCCAAAAATCAGCATAACGAGTGTAATCACCGTCAAAGCCTGTTCCTACATAACCTTTTCCATTAGCAGAAAAAGCAACTGCATTCTGACGTACTTTGAATAGAGCATCAGGAGTTGGAACGCTTGTCCAGGTTTCATTTGTCAGATCAAATTTTTTGAAGCTGTTTAATCTATCTTCACCATCGTATCCGCAACCTACGTATGCATAGTTTCCAATAGTAAATGTAACGGCGTTACTTCTAGGTACACCAGAGAAATCATCTTTCTTAACCCAGTTTCCCATAAGATCATCTCCACTACTACAACTTGCAAATAGAAAGAGGGTAGCAATAATCCCTAATGATAGTACTTTTCTCATTTGTTATTTATTTTTTCAATGTTAATATCTTGAATAGGCATTTAAAAATTCCATTCTAAAATATGAATTTGCATAGGATTAATTAAAGTAAATAATCCTTGTTCTAAATTCTACTAAAGGACAAATATAAACAAAAAACAATATTATTAGTTTTGTATGACTAAAAACTGATAAATAATTTAGAAAATTTAACTATTGTTTTCAGGGATCGACTTTGTCGATATTTTAATTACATTTGTCAGGAAAATCAATATAAGACATCTATAAAAGTTCTTTACTATCTTAATTTTGTTTTTATTTGAGGAACTTTTTTAACCAGAATTTTAAAAAAATATGAATAGATTATTTTCCTTAATTATAATTCTTTCGGTTCTTATTATAGGATGTAATTCGGAGGGATTTGAAATACATGAGCTTGGTGAAAATCTAATTGAAAGTTCTACAGTAATCAATATGGTAGATACTTTTACAATACAAAGCTCAACAGTTATTATGGATTCAATTCAGACTTCTTCGTTAGGAAGTGTTTCTGTAGGACGTTATGTTGATGAATACTTAGGAAGCATGAAGGCAACTGCCTATTCAAAAGTTGAATTGGGAACTGTTTTTAGTTTGGATACAACTGACAAGGCTAAATTGGATTCAATTGTTTTAGTAGCTTACAGTAAAGGTCTTTTTTGGGGTGATACGACCCAAACCCAAACGATTAATGTGCATAGAGTGACAAATCATATTGAACTAAATTCGGACACATCAGCGTATTACAATATTTATAGTTTAAATATTGATCCGGAAGTTTTGGGAACAAGAACATTTAAGGCTCGTCCTAAGCGGAAAATAGAAGTTGGTTCAGCAAATTATCATGATTTTAGGATTCGATTGAATGATGAGCTTGGTTATGAGATTCTTGGAGAAGCAATTAAATCTGATGGATTTACTTCAGATGCAACAAAATGGGAAGAAAGGTTTGAGGGAATTTCTCTGGTTCCCGGGGAAGATGATAATGCTGCAATTTTGAATTTCCAGACAGATAGTATGAATATTCGATTGTATTATAGGGTTGTTGGAAGTAGTACCGGAGGAGGTGTTGAAAGACATCGGGATTTTACGATAAGTAAAACTTTATCTTTTACAAATTACAAGGCAGATAGAACAAATACGAACCAGCTAGGTGCAGGCCTAAGTGGTTTGGTCGAGAGTGAGATTGATATACCTTCAGAACAAACAAATAATTTATCCTTTATTCAGGGGGGAACAGGGATATATACCAAGTTGAAAATTCCATATTTAGAATTGTTAGGTCAGCAAGGTGATGCTGTTTCTTTATTAAAAGCAGAATTACTTCTATATCCATTAGAGGGAACAGATCAAAAAGAATTGTACCCGTTATATGGATTGAATTTCGAGATTTATGAAACAGATAAAAAGAATAGATTAGTCTCTGCAATTCTAAATTCGAGAAATAGTCAATTAACATCTATTTACTATGTGAATTATGAAAATCCTGAAGATACTCCCTTGTCTTTTGATCTAACCAATTATGTGGGGAACGTATTAGCTAATGGAATGGAAGATGACGAAGGACTCATGATTAAGTTGACAAGTCAGTTTGATAATGGATTTGTTAATAGAATGGTGATTAATAATGATCCTAATTCACGTTTCAAAATAAAATTAAGAACAACTTATGCAGTGCAAAAATAACAAACTATTTAGTGTCAGTATGAAAAACTTATATTTATCGATATTATTGGTGTTAGTTAGTGGAGTTCATGTTTGTTTTGCTCAAAATAATACCTCATCTCCATATTCTTATTATGGTCTTGGAGAATTGAATCAGGTTGGTTTTGGTCAGGCTTCCGGATTTGGCGGAACCAGTCTGTCATTTAGAAATCGCAGTTATTTATCTGTTGATAACCCAGCGGCACTAACTGCTATTGATAGTTTGAAGTTTATTTTTAATGTTGGTGTTTCTTCAAAAATATCTAATTTAAATCAAAGTGGAAATTCTGATGTTCTTTATGATAATAATCTAAGTGGTGTTTCTTTAGGTTTTCGAGTTTCACATAAGATTGCATCAGCAGTATCATTGGTTCCTTATACAAGTATGGGATATAATATTTCATCACTTGAAAAGGTAAATGGCAGTTCGGATTATTATCAAAGAATACTTTCTGGTTCGGGAGGTTTAAATCAATTCGTTATAAGTAATGGTATTGCATTAACCAAAAAATTATCCTTGGGGGTAAATGCAATATACTTATTTGGAAATAATTCGGCGAACGAAACAATTACGATTGGTAATACTTATAATATTACTGTTGAGAAATTGATATCAAAGGGCATATATGGTAATATTGGTATGCAGTATCAGGATTCATTTACTAAGGATTGGGAAATTACTATTGGAGCAAAGTTTCAACCAAAAGTTCAGGTTGCAGCTAAAAAGAAAGAGAATGTTTCAAATTCTGGTTCTGGAAATGTAATTGATAATGATGTTCTTAATAAAGGTTCTTTTGATGTCCCGATGACTTATGGTTTTGGTCTGGGATTTACTAAAAATAAGCAATTGTGGCTTGGTGCCGATTATTTGCATGAAAAATGGAGTGAAACAAAGATATTTAAAAAATCAAGCGCATTAGCTGATCGAAACCGATATAGTGTAGGTATGAATTACATCGCTAATGATGGTTATGCTACCAAATTTTTGAAGAAACTTACTTATAGATTTGGGGCATTTTATGATACAGGATATATTGTTAATGATATTGATCGTATTAAATCAAAAGGGGTGAGTTTTGGGCTTGGAATTCCAATGGCACAAAATAAAGGGGCAATAAACCTTTCTTTTGAGTTTGGACAAATGGGAACAGCCGATAATAATAACGTAAGAGAAGATTATGGTCGGGTTACGATTGAAATGAGTTTGTTTGAAACTTGGTTCTTAAAGCGGAAGTATCAATAAGAATATTTAGTGTTATTCTATAACAACCCAAGGTATTAACGACCTTGGGTTTTTTTATGGATTGAGAATAAGAATAGAATAAATCTTAAACTCTAAATTATTATTGAATCAAAATAATAATGTTTAATTTTGCTCTGAAAACTAACAAAATACATGAGAATATTGGGTTGTATGTACTACCCGTTTTTCGTGAATATACAGCGCAAAACATGAAAATGATCTACAAACCTCAGGAGTATCGGGTTAAAGATGAAAGGATGAAACCTTTTATTGATGAATCTGAAATTTGGGAGATTTTGGAAGAAGCCCAGCCAACCGAAGAAAATGTTCGTCGGATTATTCAAAAATCATTGGATAAGAATCGATTAAGCTTGCAGGAGACTGCCGTTTTGTTAAAGGTTGAAGATGAAAAATTAATCGAAGAGATTAAAGCTGGAGCAAGAACACTTAAGGAAAAGGTATATGGTGACCGTATCGTTATTTTTGCTCCTTTGTATATTGGGAATAAGTGTGTAAACAATTGTACATATTGTGGTTTTAGAGCCTCAAATATCAAACAAAAAAGGACAACCCTTACACACGGGCAAATTAAAGCGGAAGTTAAGGCTTTGGAGGATTCTGGTCAAAAAAGACTGATTCTTGTTTATGGTGAACACCCAATGTATGATGCTGATTTTATTGCTGATTCAGTAAAAACAGTTTATGATGTGAAATCGGGTAATGGTGAGATCCGAAGAGTTAACATCAATGCGGCCCCTCTTGATATTGAAGGATTTAAAGTTGTTAAGGAATCAGGAATTGGAACCTATCAGATTTTTCAGGAAACATACCACCGTGAGGCATATGCTAAATATCACTTAAGTGGCAAAAAGAGAGATTTTGATTGGCGCTTAACTGGTCTTGACAGAGCGCAGGAGGCATTAATCGATGATGTTGGTATTGGAGCATTGTTTGGTTTGTATGATTGGAAATATGAAGTGTTGGGTTTGATTCGTCATGTGAATCATTTCGAGGCTTGTTATAATGTTGGACCACACACGATCTCTTTCCCACGAATTAAAGCAGCTTCCGATTCTAATATTGATCCTGAATTTGAAGTTAGCGACAAGGATTTTGTTAGACTTGTTGCGATTCTTAGACTGGCAGTTCCTTATACTGGAATGATTCTTACAGCCAGAGAGTCAAAGGAAATCAGGGAAGAGGTAATTAAGCTTGGTGTTTCTCAGATTGATGCAGGTACTAATATTCAATTGGGTGGATATTCCGAAGATAATGCAAAAGAGCAAAAATTAGAACAGGAACAATTCGAAATTGGAGATCCCCGTAGTTTATCGGAAGTGATTGATGAGCTTCTGGAGAAAAAGTATTTGCCTTCATTCTGTACGGCCTGTTACAGGAAAGGTAGAACGGGAGAGCATTTTATGGAGTTTTCGGTTCCTGGTTTTATAAAACGGTTTTGTTCTCAAAATGCGATTCTAACTTTAGCTGAGTATTTGGAGGATTACGCCACACCAGAGATGAAAAAGAAGGGATATGATTTAATCGAAGTGAAGATTAATGAATTAAAAGATTTTCAGAAAACCGAGGATTTACACAAACGCTTGGAGATGGTAAAGCAGGGTGAGCGTGATCTTTATTATTAGCAATTTAAAGTGAATTTTGATTTTTGGAGATGAGATGTTTTTTGTAACTTACTACTAGTCCGTCTGATAACTCTAAATTCGCTCATATGGAAACATCAGCTATTTGGATATTTGGTATTCTTATCCGCGACAAGGAAAAAGAAGATGGTTGTGTACAGAAAATTCTTGTTCAATACGCAGATTCTATTAAAACCCGCTTGGGTTTATTCGATGTGGAACATCGGAAGAGTCATCCTCAAGGGTTGCTGTTGATTCAGGTGATTGGATCAGAAAAAGAAATGGAACGATTCGAAAAAGAAATTTATATGATTGAAGGAGTGGAAATTCAGCATATGATGTTTGAATCGTAGAGATTAAAAAAAAAGTTCGGCATTGCCGAACTTTTTTTTACATTGCTTTTTTAAGTTCTATAAAGAAATGTGCACCTTTTCCGGGTTCACTCTCACACCAAACTTTTCCTTTCATAGCTTCAATATATTTTTTCACAATGGATAATCCCAGACCAGTTGATTTCTCTCCTGCAGTTGGTTTTGCACTTAAAATCTGGAATTTTCCAAATAGTTTTTTCTGATCTTCAATGGGAATTCCCGGTCCTTCATCGCTTATAACTGATCTTACCATTTGTCCCTCTTCCCAAATTCGGATATTTATATTTTTATTAGAGGGAGAAAATTTAATCGCATTCGAAATTAAGTTTTCATAAACCTGAGTCATGTAGTTTCGGTCTACCATGGCATAGGCATCATAAACATCAAGCTTTAGTGTTAACTGTTTTCTTTTAAGATGATCTTTAAAGTTGAAATTTACAGCTTCTATTAATTTTTTAAGATTCGTTTTTTCCAGTTGTAAATTGATGTTTTTTGATTCAATCATTCCTATGTCAAGTATTTTAGTAATCATGTTATTCATGCGTTGAAGGGCTTTCAGCATAAAATTAACATTCTCTAAATTTTCCGGATGATTGTTTTCCTCCATTTGTGATTTTAAATATTCTGTGATTGAAATGGTAGATGTCAAAGGATTTTTTAAATCATGAGCTATGATTCCAATCAAGTGATTCTTCTCATTATTTAGCTCTGTGAGTTCATTGTTTTTTTGTTCAATTTCCTCTTTTTTGATTTTAACTTCTTTGTTGGCTTCTTGCAATCTTCTGCTTTGAATTTCGATGTTTCGATACGATTGAGCATTTTCAATTGCGATGCTCGCATATACAGCAATATTTTGCAGCAAGGAAAGATGATATTCCTGAAATGCATTTTTAGCAAAACTTTGAACAGTAATAACTCCTGTAATTTTGTTTTTTATTTTTAAAGGCAAATAAATAACTGATTGCGGAGTGCCGGTTTTTTCGATTGGTATAATTTTAGTAATGTATTTGCTGTATTCCTTTTTAAGATCTGAGATAAATAATTCTTTGTCATTCTTAAAACAATAAACAGCCAGACGGGTGTCATCTTCAAGAGCAAATTCAATAGAATTAAGATCTTTGCCTGCTTCTTTAATTCGTGGAAAAATAAGACAGTTGTTGTCTTTTTGATAAATGCCGATACCAAAAATTGAGGCGTCCATTAATTCATTTACCGACTCGTAAACGGTGTCGATTATTTTCTCAACAGATAAACTTGAGGTAACAGCTTTTCCGATGTCGTTCAAATGGATAAGGTTCATGTAGGATTTTTGAAGCTGTTGTGTTTGCTTCAGAATTTCATTTTTCTGTTTTTGTAAAATTTTATTTTGTGACTCAATTTCTGAATTCTGAAGGCTGATTTCTTTTGTTTTTTCAGTAACCAATTTTTCAAGCTCTCTCTTTTTTTGCTGAATGTTTTGAATTCTGACTCTAACGATCAGATAAAAGGATAATCCAATAATTAGCAGAGCAATACTTCTAGCCCACCAGGTGTTCCACCATGGTGGACTTATTGAGAATTTGTATTCGTAGGCTCTTGGAGTCCATATGCCATCACTGTTTGATGCCTTGACTTTAAAAGTGTAATCTCCCGGAGGAATTCGAGAATAGACAGCTTCATTTTTTGAGCTGATTGGTGACCATTGCTGATCCAAACCTTCCAATTTCCATTGATATTTTACTTTTTCAGGAGCTTTGTAGCTGAGGGCTTCAAAATTAAAACTTAGATGATTCATATCGTGAGTAAGTTTTAAATCCTTTGGTAGAGGGAACCATGGATTCACACCAGAAACGCATTTGCTGTACTTTTCGTCAATCCAATTCACTTTCTTGAAAAACAGTTTGATATCAGTAAGTTGAATGGTAGGTGGAGTTGGGTTGATGTGATCTTTGCTCGGATTAAACATCATTGCTCCGTTAATGGTTCCAAACCATAGATTTTTATTCGAATCAATGTAGTTGCAGCCACCATTATTTTCAATGCCAATAAATCCATCAAATTTGTTGTAGTTTCTTATCGAAGATATTTCTCCTGATTTACTATACTTTATTTTATCCACACCGTTTTGAACACCAGCCCAAACAGAGCCCTCTTCATCAGTAAGAATCGAGTAAACAATATTAGAACTTAAACCTTCGTCAGAAGTAAGGTAAGTCCAGTTTGTACCGTCCCAGATATTGATGCCGCCACTAAATGTGGCAGCCCAAATTCGTCCCAAAGAATCTTCTGTTACCTGCATTACCCATTTGTAATTCAGGCCATTGGTTTCATCAAAATTGACTACTTTTTCTCCATCATACATCGATAAGCCCTGAAAATGACAAAACCAGGCCCGCTTTTTGGAATCTACATAAACACTGGTGATAAAATCAACCTTTAATCCATGACTCTGATTCGAAATCTGAGTTCTCTTTTTATTTTTATCGATGTGAATAACACCCATTCCTTGCGTTGTAAGCCATAATTCATCATCAACACTTAAAATGTCAATTACTCCGGTACCAATAGGAAGACCATAGCGTTCTGAAACTTCTTTAAATGAAGAACCGTTAAACTCAAATATGCCATTGAAGCCTGCCATTAATAATTTTCCGTTGGGAAGTTCATGAAAATCCCTAATGTTTAGCAGACCGGGATTGTCTTGCGGAGTAAAAGTTTCTTTGTGGTTGTTTCTGAATTGAACGACTCCTTTGCCGGCAATACTAAACCAGTAATTTTTTTTAGAATCTTGAAAAATTGCTCTGACTATATTGCCTCCAACATCATTAACAAAGTCGAGAGAAAGAAATTTGTTATCGCCATACTTTATCAAACCATTTCCATTGGTTGTAAGCCAGATATTTCCTGAATTATCTTCAACAATAGTATTGATAAATGGATTAATTAAGCCCCGACTGCCATCTATTATTTTTACATTCTCCCCATCAACCAAAACAACGCCGGTTCCGCCAACACTCACCCATAATATTTGATTTGAATCAAGCATCATATTTCCAATGTTTAAGGGGAATATTTCATCAGGTAATTTAATTTGGATTGGTTTTTTATTTTCAATTCTGTAAATTTTGTTGCCATATCCAGGAATGAAATTTCGAAACCAAATCTGATTACTCGCATCCTGAAGTACAGGAATAATAATTTGATCAGCAAATTCAGGCAGATTGTTATAGTCAGATCTGGAAAGTTTTTCATCTATATAAGTGTAAAGCCCATTTCTGGTTGTGATGAATAAAGTTTTTTCATTATCCATGAAAATGGATAAAACCTGATTGTTTTGATTTAATTCGGGGTGCTTATCTCCAAAATCAGAGAAATGCCCATTGTTGTATTGCATTAAAAATCTGTTGTTTTGATCGGCTCCAAGGGCCCATATTCTGCCTTTGTTGTCTTCAAGTATTTGAAAGTAAATTGCGTTTGGAAGACTGTCTTTTTGATTGTAGTTACGGAACGAGATGCCATTAAAAAGGGAAATTCCGATACTGGTTCCTATCCATAAATTGTTTTTTGAGTCTTGTAGCAATGCTCTTATATTGTTGTCGGCAAGACCATGAGTTTTGTTGTAGGAGAAAAATTCTTTGCCATTAAACCGGGATATTCCTCCTCCGTTTGTCCCCATCCAAAGGTTTCCTTTTTTATCCTGAATTAAACTGAATACCTCAGATTGAGGCAGGCCTTCTTCAAGGGAATAATTCTTAAAACTATATTGTTGAGCTTGACTAGGATTATTAGGGATCAAAGTCAGAAAAAAGGAAATTAAAATTGTAATAGAGTACCTCATGTATCCTTATTTTCGATGTGGTGAAACTTAGTTAAGATACAATTTTTTTTTGAGGTAGTAAAGGCTTAAAATCAGGAACTGAGTATGTAAGTTGTTGGTTTTTCTTGAGCAAAAAAAAAAGCGACTTAGGCCGCTTTTATTTGTTTTGTCGCTTTCGAAAATGTTGTGAATCTCCCCATTCTCCGTAGCCTATAACTCCATCTGCCATATTAATTCTGGCTTCCATGCAGTTGGTGCAATCATCCGCACCTTCATCAATGCAAGGCTTGTTTTGATAAAGTAAATAGTTTGCTCTTTCGGTGGTTGGTGTAATATTGGGCATAATAATATTGGCTCCAATTCGCAGTGCTTTTTCTCTTCCCAGCGGATCAATAGCCTGCAGGGCAGTGGCCGAAGCTATATTAATATCCTTCATCATGATTCTAAGTACAGCAATCATTTTTAGTGTAAGTCTGAATCTATCATTCAGGCTCATTAATTGATCTTTGTACTGATACATTGGGGTTTGATCGTGTTCAATAAATGGTCCCATGCCAACCATGTCGATATCAAACTTTTGCATAAAAAGCAGATCGTTGGCTAAATCATCGTAAGTCTGAAAAGGAATTCCAATCATCACTCCGGTTCCGGTTTGATAGCCAATTTCCTGAAGATATTTTAGACATTTCAACCTTGTTTCGTGCGAATGTTCTTCGTTGTTAGGGTGGATTTTATTGTAGAGCTCTTTATTGCTCGATTCAATGCGCAATAAATAACGGTGAGCACCAGCATCAAACCATTTTTGATAGGTTTCTTTTGTTTGTTCTCCTATCGAGATGGTAATACCGAGTTCATTATTACTAACTTTTTTAATCTCTTTTAATAAGTTCTCAATCCGATCAATAAATTTTTGATCCGATCTTTCACCCGATTGTAAGACTAAAGAACCATACTTATTTTCGTAAGCAAATTTTGCTGCTTTTAGGATTTCTTCATCTGCTATATCATACCTGTTTACTGCACTGTTGCTTGCGCGGATTCCACAATAAAGGCAATCTTTTTTACAGATATTTGAGAATTCAACCAATCCACGGAAGTGCACATTTCTTCCAACATATTTTAGTTTTGTTTCTGATGATTTCACAAATAATGCTTTTTCATCTTCATTTTTCGACTGTAATAATCGAATAATATCGTCTTTTGTGAATTGATCCTGCTGCAAGATCTGCTCAATACTTTTCGTCATTTGGAATTAGTTGCTTTTAATTCAGAAACAAAATTACAGATAAAATTTTAGCTTTCTGTACCCTTGGATACAAAATGGATATTTGCATAGTAAACTCCGAATTTACAGATTCGGTAAATCATTGATAAAAAAATGATTGGGGAAAATTGATGGATTAACAGCATTTTACGTTAACGTTTGTTTTTGCTTACAGTTTGTTGGCTAAATCGCTCTTTTGGGAATAGATTATTATTATATTTGTCGAAAAATAGCAAAATACTAAACAACAAAACATGATAAACGAACAGTTACTTAACCCTAAAAGTATTGTAGTTGTTGGAGGTTCCGATGATGTACAAAAACCAGGAGGTAAGGTCTTAAAAAATTTAATTGATGGTAATTTTAAAGGTGATCTTTATGTTTCAAATCCTAAAATGGACGAGGTTCAGGGAGTTGCGTCATACAAAGATTTGAAAGATTTGCCACAGGCAGATTTAGCAATTATAGCTATTGCTGCTAAATTTTGTCCTTCAACCATTAAATTTCTTGCTGAAGAAAAAAATACGAGAGCTTTTATTATTCTTTCAGCCGGATTTAGTGAAGAAAATGAAGAAGGCGAGAAATTGGAAAAGGAAATCGTAGAGATTGTTAATTCGGTAGGTGGTTCGTTAATAGGCCCAAATTGTGTTGGTGTATTAAATTCTAATTATAACGGTGTTTTTACAACGCCTATTCCAAGTTTAGATTCCAAAGGATGTGACTTTATATCAGGTTCTGGCGCAACCGCAGTTTTCATTATGGAATCTGGTGTTCCAAAAGGATTGTCTTTCTCAAGTGTATATTCTGTAGGAAACTCCGCACAAATGGGTGTTGAAGAGATTCTTAAATACATGGACGAGAGTTTTAATCCTGAAACCAGCAGTAAGGTTAAATTATTATATATCGAGAACATCGATAAGCCTGCCATGCTTTTAAAGCATGCTTCTTCTTTAATCCGTAAAGGTTGTAAAATTGCAGCAATTAAATCGGGTAGTTCGGAGGCAGGAAGTCGGGCAGCTTCTTCGCATACCGGTGCCCTGGCCAGTCCGGATGTTGCGGTTGATGCCTTGTTTAAAAAAGCAGGTATTGTTCGTTGCAAGGGGAGAGATGAGTTGGCAACGGTTGCCTCAATTTTTATGCACCCTGAGTTAAGAGGGAAAAATATTGCTGTGATAACTCATGCAGGAGGACCGGCAGTGATGTTAACAGACTCACTTTCGAACAATGGATTGGATGTTCCTCATATCGATGGGGCAAAAGCTGAAGCTTTGCTTGAAAAACTATATGCTGGATCATCGGTGGCTAATCCTATTGATTTTCTGGCAACAGGAACCGCTCAGCAATTAGGAGATATTATTGATGCTTGTGAAAACGACTTTGATAATGTTGATGCAATGGCCGTAATATTTGGCAGCCCTGGGTTATTTCCAGTGTATGATGTTTACGATCTTTTGCACGAGAAAATGAAGCAGTGTAAAAAGCCAATCTATCCAATTCTACCTTCGATAGTTAATGTTAAAGATGAAATTGAGCATTTTCTTGCTAAAGGACGAATTAATTTTCCTGATGAAGTAGTATTTGGTGACGCATTGGCTAAGGTTTATAATACGCCAAAACCTCAGGCAGAAGAAATTGTAATACCGGAAATTGATAAGCTTGCTATTCGTACGATTATTGATGAAGCTGAAAATGGTTATTTGAGTCCCGAACAGTTGCATAATTTATTGGATGCTGCAGGAATTAACAGAGCCAAAGAAGGTGTTGCCGATACTGAAGATGAAATTGCAGCTATGGCAAAAGAAATTGGTTTCCCTTTAGTGATGAAGGTTGTTGGCCCCGTTCATAAATCGGATGTTGGCGGTGTAACCTTGAATGTGAAAGACGAAGAAACTGTTCGTTCGGAATTCAGAAGAATGATGCAGATTAAAGATACTTATGCCGTTATGCTGGCACAGATGCTAAAGGGTACCGAAGTGTTTATCGGTGCAAAACGTGAAGAAAAATTCGGACACATGGTGTTGTGTGGTTTAGGAGGTATCTTTATCGAAGTTTTAAAAGATGTGAAAGCTTCATTGGCACCAATTGCTAAACAAGAAGCTCATGATATGATTCAAGGATTAAAATCTTATGGAATCATTAAAGGAGTAAGAGGACAGGAACCCGTTAATGAAGATAAATTTGCTGATGCAATTACTAGGGTAGCAGCTTTAATGAAAGTTGCTCCTGAAATTTTCGAAATGGATTTAAACCCTCTTTTAGGAAATAAAGAGGCCGTAGTTGCGGTTGATGCACGTATTCGAATTGAAAAATAATCCCGGATTTATTCGGAATAAAAACTTATAATTTTGTGATGAGAAAGTTGAAAGATCTAAGTTTAAATGAGAAGTTGATGATCAGTTTTGTGATAATCCTGTTATTAGGAATTGCTGTGAAATGGAATGGAGTAAAGGAAGGTTTTTTCAAAGGATGGAGTAAATACTCAGAACAAACAGATAAATAGTATGGATAGCATGGGAATTTCTCATGCTATTCGTTTAGAATAAAACGATACATGAAAAGACAGGATATTATTTTTGCCTTTGGCTTCATTCTTTTGTTTTTGCCGTTTTTTATTTTCCAAAGCGTTTTTGATTTCTATATCGACTTTAATAAGGCGCATGGAATGATGACCAGTTTTGTGAAATTTGCAGTTTTGGCAACATTAGGTGAACTTATAGGACTTAGACTAAGAACAGGGAATTATTATCAAACCGGATTTGGAATATTACCACGAGCAATAGTTTGGGGATTTCTAGGGTTGACCATTAAATTGGCTTTTGTAATTTTTGCAACAGGAACGCCAATTTTTTTATCCTATTTGGGTGTTCAAGGAGCTGTTGATGCAATGAAAGGCGATTTTTCTCTGGTAAAATTATTGGTGGCATTTGCAACTTCTGCTTGTCTTAATTTAATCTATGCACCGGTTATGATGACACTTCATAAAATTACCGACACGCATATTCTTGATAATGGAGGAACATTATCAGGATTTATGAGACCAATTCAGATTTCCAGAATTTTCATCAATCTTAATTGGGATGTTCAGTGGAATTTTGTCTTTAAAAAAACCATTCCTTTTTTTTGGATTCCTGCCCATACAATTACCTTTTTATTACCTCCTGATTTTCAGGTTTTGTTTGCGGCCTTATTGGGGATCGTTTTAGGGGTTTTACTTGCCATTGCAAGTTTGAAAAGTTCCAAATAATTTTAACTTTGTAAGAACGTTAAACACACAAACAAAATTGATATCACTAAACACTGTATCCTATGAGTAAAATTGGATTGTTTTATGGCCCGGAAGGTGGAAATGTAGAAAGAGTAGCTAAACTGCTTGCTGAAAAAATAGGTTCTGATAGAATTGTTGTTCATAAGGTTAAGGATTGTGAGGCTAAAGATGTAGCTCAGTATTCCAATATTATTATGGGGATTTCGACTCTTGGTAAACACAATTGGTCTTCGGATAATTCAGGAAACGATTGGGATATTTTCTTTCCTAAATTGAATGGATTAGATTTAAAGGGGAAAAAAGTGGCTCTTTTTGGTTTGGGTGATCATATTGCTTATGCAGATTTTTTCGTTGATTCAATGGGCGATTTGGCTGACAGTATCATATTAACCGGAGCCGAAATTGTAGGACAGGTAAGCGATGAAGGATATGAATTTGGTGATTCTAGAGCTTTTAGAGAGGACAAATTTGTTGGTTTACCTTTGGATGAAGATTTTGAAGATGATTTAACCGAAGAAAGAGTAGAGAATTGGGTGAAATTAATTCTTCCTGAATTTAAATAATTAAATGGATATAGATATTTGGGCTGACGGTTTACCGATCAGCCTTTTTTTTTGTTGGTTGTGACGATTCAGCATTTCGACAACGATTACTTTGTGTGAATTGTAATTATAACATTGTTATTAGTTTTAAATTGTAATGAATTTTCGTAAAATTGCAATGGTCAAAAATTACACTAATTTTTAATAAAATACTTAAACCAAAAATGATGAAAACCCCAATAAACTCTCAAATTGTTGATCAAAAACTTGCTTTGTGTGAGATTCATAAAATGGAGGATGCCACAATTCGTGATGTGGTTCGTGTTGTTAATATGATTGAAGAAGAAAGTGGCGAGAAGTTCATACGTATGGAGATGGGGGTTCCGGGGCTAAAACCGGCAAAAGTTGGAATCGAAGCAGAGAAACAAGCTTTGGAAGATGGCGTTGCTTCTGCTTACCCTATGTTGGAAGGAGTAAGAGCTTTAAAAGAGGAAGCATCAAAATTTGTGAAGAATTTCATGAATGTTGATATTGCACCTGAAGGTATTGTTCCGACAGTAGGTTCAATGCAAGGTGGTTATGCTGCATTTATGACCATAGGTAATTGTGATGCTAAAAAAGACACCATATTATTTATTGATCCAGGATTTCCGGTTCAAAAAACTCAGTTAGAGGTAATGAATCAGAAATATGAATCTTTCGATGTATTCAATTATCGGGGAGATAAGTTGAAAGCAAAACTGGAAGAGTTTTTGGTAAAAGGAAATATCGCGGGTATTATCTATTCGAACCCAAACAATCCGGCATGGATTTGTTTTAATGAGGATGAGTTGCAAATAATAGGAGAGTTGGCGAACAAGTATGACACAATTGTTATGGAAGATTTGGCCTACTTTGCTATGGATTTCCGAACCGACCTTAGTCAGCCCGGCGTTGCTCCTTATCAGCCAAGTGTTGCTAATTATACCGACAATTATGTGTTGATGATTTCCAGTTCAAAAGCATTTAGTTATGCCGGTCAGCGTATTGGATTGCTGTGCATTTCAAATAAATTATTTCACACGCGTTTCGAAAATTTAAAACCACGCTTTGGGGCTGATGAATTTGGTTATACTCTTATTTATAGAATTATCTATACTTTATCATCAGGAACTTCTCATTCTGCACAATATGCTTTACGAGCAATGTTAAAAGCAGCTAACGAAGGCAAATTCAATTTTATTGAAGAGGTTAAGGAGTATGGAGAGAGAGCCAAAATCATGAAAAAGTTATTTTTAGAAAATGGCTTTGAGTTGGTGTATGAGGGGGATATTGATTTGCCTTTGGCTGATGGATTTTATTTTACCGTTACTTACCCGGGTTTATCCGGGCCTGATTTAAATAAAAAACTATTGTATTATGGTATTTCAGCAATTTGTTTGAATGAAACAGGTAGTTTAAAAGAAGGACTTAGGGCTTGTGTTTCGCAAGTTTCCCGAAAACAGTTTAAGGTATTGGAGTCTCGGTTAAAAGAGTTTCATAAACACCATCAGATATTGGCTTAACAAATTGGTGCTAATGATGATAATAAGGAGAATATATTTGTTTGATAGATAGTAATTTGTGCGAAGTACAGATTAAAACTTCAAAATAACAGCACTTAAAGTTTTATGGATTTGTATTCATGAAACTTTTTTTTTGATGTATATTTAAATGTTAGAGAATTGATTCTTGTAACAATAACGTTGCTTATGTCAGGTTTCAATTTGTAAGCTGCGAGTGGCGAAAACATATAAATTGTTACTTCAAATTGCGATATTTATTTAGACTGATTGTAAATTTCGCAAAATCCTAATGAATCGAAAGCAAAACAATGAAAAGTACTTTTGATTTGTTACCTTTATCAAGTAAAATAAAATGTAATTCTTAATTCTAAATACGCTATGGCAAAATTCAAAGGCGCTATTGTTGTTGATACCGAAAAATGTAAAGGTTGTGGCTTATGTGTTGTAGCCTGCCCTACAAAGGTTATTGAACTTGCGCGCGACGTGAATGGCAAAGGTTATCATTATGCACATATGGCCAATGCTGATGCATGTATTGGTTGTTCAAGTTGTGGTTTGGTTTGTCCGGACACTGTAATTACTGTTTACAGAGTAAAAGCAAGCTAGACTAAGCTAACTTATTCTAAATCTGAAAAATTTATAAAAATATTTGTAATGGGAGACGTTCGTTTAATGAAAGGAAATGAGGTTATTGCTGAAGCCGCGATTCGCTGTGGATGTGATGGGTATTTTGGTTACCCGATTACTCCTCAATCCGAAATAATGGAAACCCTAATGATCCGCAGACCCCTGGAGGAAACAGGGATGGTGGTTCTACAAGCCGAAAGTGAAGTTGCAGCCATCAATATGGTTTATGGTGGAGCTTCATGCGGAAAAAAAGTAATGACTTCTTCATCAAGTCCGGGTATTAGTTTAAAAGCAGAAGGAATTACCTATTTGGCAGGTGCCGAATTGCCTGCTTTGATTGTTAATATCGTTCGGGGCGGACCAGGTTTAGGTACTATTCAGCCGGCTCAGTCAGATTATTTTCAGGCCGTAAAAGGTGGAGGTCATGGTGATTATAAATTAATTGTATTGGCTCCCGCATCTGTGCAGGAAATGAACGATTTTGTAGATCTTTCGTTTAAATTGGCCTTTAAATATTTAAATCCGGCAATGATTTTATCTGATGGTGTTATTGGTCAGATGATGGAAAAAGTTGAATTGTCAGATTTCAAACCACGATGGACTGCTGAGGAAATAAAAGAAATTTCAGGATCATGGGCTACTGTTGGTAAACCTGCCGATCGCGAACGTAATATCTCTACTTCTCTTGACTTGGATTCTGCTAAACAGGAAATATTCAATCATAAATTGCAGGCGAAATATCGCGCAATGGAAGAAAATGAAGTGAGATTCGAAAAGATTGCATGTGATGATGCAGAATATCTTTTTGTTGCTTATGGATCTAGTGCCCGTATCTGCCAAAAAGCAGTAGAGCAAGCTCGTGAAAAAGGAATTAAGGTTGGATTGTTACGTCCGATTACCCTCTTCCCGTATCCTACCAAAGCGATTCAGGAAATGTTGAAGGATGTGAAAGGAATTTTATCCGTTGAGATGAGCGCAGGCCAAATGGTTGAGGATGTTCGTCTTGCCGTTAATGGTAAAGTGCCTGTTGAGCATTTTGGACGTTATGGTGGAATCATTCCTACACCAGAGGAAGTAGTTGAAGCATTGGAACAAAAAATTTTAGGAAAATAAGTTATGACAGCAACGACTGAAATCAACAAAATAATTAGCAAAGAGAATCTGGTTTATGGTAAAACCAGTGTTCTTTTGGATAATGAAATGCACTACTGTCCTGGATGTACTCACGGAGTAATTCATAAAGTAATTGCAGAGGTTATTGACGAGATGGGGATTCAGGATAAAACAATTGGTGTTTCGCCTGTTGGATGTTCTGTTTTAGCCTACAACTATATTGATATCGATTGGCAGCAAGCCGCTCATGGCCGTGCTCCTGCATTGGCAACAGCAACTTCCCGTTTGATGCCGGAGAAATATGTTTTCACTTATCAGGGTGACGGTGATCTAGCTTCCATTGGTTGTGCTGAGATTATTCACGCGTGTAACAGAGGTGAAAATATCGTGGTGTTTTTCGTAAATAATGCGATTTATGGTATGACTGGTGGTCAAATGGCTCCAACTACATTGGAAGGTCAGGTTACTGCAACGACTCCTTACGGACGTGATTGTAAGGTAACAGGATTTCCAATGAAAATTACTGAAATGATTGCCATGTTACCAGGTACACGCTTTGTAACCCGTCAATCAGCAGAAACTCCTGGAGCGGTAAGAAAGTTGAAGAAAGCTGCTATGAAGGCTTTTGAAAATACAAGAGAAAATAAAGGATTATCTTTCATCGAGATTGTAGGTACTTGTAGTTCCGGATGGAAACTTTCTCCTGCTAAATCTAACGAGTGGATGAAAGAAAACATGTTTCCTTACTATCCATTGGGTACATTAAAGGATGAGTAAAAATCCATTTTAATCAATTAAACTGTAAAAAAATGACAGAAGAAATAATAATTGCAGGATTTGGTGGTCAAGGTGTACTTTCAATGGGTAAAATTCTCGCTTATTCAGGAATCATGCAAAATCAGGAGGTGTCTTGGATGCCTTCTTACGGACCGGAAATGCGTGGCGGAACTGCTAATGTAACTGTAATCTTAAGCGACGATAGAATTAGTTCACCTGTTTTGAAAAAGTTTGATACCGCAATCATTCTTAATCAGCAATCAATGGATAAGTTTGTGGATGAGGTTAAACCAGGAGGAACTTTATTATATGATCCAAATGGTATTACGCATCATCCGGAAAGAAAAGATATTAATATTTATAGAATTCCCGGAGCTGCTCTTGCTGCAGAAATGGGCAATCCTCAAACTTTTAACATGATTATTATGGGAGGCTTCCTAAAAGTAAAACCAATTGTATTATTGGAAAATGTTAAAAAAGGTTTGGAGAAGTCTTTGCCGGAGCGTCATCATAAATTAATACCTTTAAATATTGAAGCGATTCAAAAGGGTAGCGATTCTGTTGAGACAGTTCATACAATATAAAAGAAAATACAACAATATTAACATCAGGTATAATCAAGGGAGAATTTCAAGCGGGATTCTCCTTTTTTATTTTTAAAACACTAAGTAGTAGGTTGTAATTAACTGGCATGCAATTATTTATTCGTTGTGTTCTGATGATTTGCTTTCGAAATAAAAAAATCTTTGTTTTGGTTGAAATATTATTTGATAAAGGGGATGTATGGAAGTGTTATTTTCTTTTATAAAATGAGATAAAAATAACTGAAGTTTTAATTTAAAATCCCTTTGTAGTCTTAAATTAATATTTACCTTTGCACTCCGATTCGGGAGTGTAGTGGTTAGGCATGATGATCGTATCGGAATTTCCTTATGAATAGTATATGGTTTTAGGGTTAAAACTTCGTATTGGAAATCATTTTGGGTTAGATAAAAGGCTGGTGGGGACCAGCCTTTTTTCATTTTATAGCTTTTCGTAAAAGTGCATCTCTTTCAGGTAATTGTAAGCCTTTTCGGGCATGAAATAAGGAATGTTTTTTTTCTCTTTTATAGCTTCACGGATAAAACTTGAAGAGATTTCTATTAAGGGAGCATTTACAGTGTGAATATTGCCGTTTAAGGTAATATCTTCACTATTGAAATTAGGACGAGGATAGATAAATATATCATGATTCTTTAGAATTAATTCATGATTCTTCCATTTTGGGAAGTTTTTTAAATTATCCGATCCGATAATCAGGCAAAATTGATGAGATGGATTCTTTTCTTGTAAATAGGTTAGAGTGTCGATGGTAAAAGAAGGCTGAGGCATTCCAAATTCAATATTTGAAGCCTTTAAATTCGGATACCGTTCAATGGCTCTATTTACCAATTCAAGACGATGGTAGTCGGCTAAAAGACTGTTTTTACTCTTGAAAGGATTGTGAGGACTAACCACAAACCAAATTTGTTCCATATCGGTGTATTCTGCCATGTAGTTAGCAATAGCAAGATGTCCAATATGTATTGGATTAAATGATCCGAAAAACAATCCTATTTTCATCCTCTCTGATGTAATATGCTTATTTACTAAGAAAATCGTGTATAGCAGCTTCAGCTTCAGCGAAAGCATCTTCCAGTTTATCGTTAACAATTACTTTATCAAACTGATCGGAAAAAGCTAATTCAAATTTAAACTTTTCAACTCGTTTGGCAATTACTTCATCCGAATCAGTATTTCTGTTACGCAATCTGTTCTCCAATTCAGTAATTGACGGAGGTTGAATAAAAATAGCTAATGCTTCATGTTTGTAAAATTTCTTGATATTTGTTCCACCCACAACATCAACATCAAATATTACGTTTTTACCTTTTTTTCTAATCTTGTCAACCTCACTTTTAAGAGTTCCGTAAAAGCAACCTTCATAAACTTCTTCCCATTCAAGAAATTCATCATTTTCGATTCTTGTTTTGAATTCTTCAACAGATAAAAAGTGATAGTCTTTACCGTCTGTTTCATTGGCTCTTTTGGCTCTGCTGGTGGCCGATATTGAGAATTCTAATTTGAAATTCTGTTTTAACAGATGTTGAACTATTGTTGTTTTTCCAGATCCACTTGGAGCGGAAAATATGAATAATTTACCAGACATTTGATATTGCGTTAGAGAGATTAGTATTATAAAAAAGCGCAGAGTGACTAACCCTACGCTAAAATATGATTTATTGTAATAATTACAAGACGTTTAAAAGTTGTTCCTTTATTTTTTCCAATTCATCTTTCATGTCAATTACAATTTTTTGGATGTTGGAATCATTGGCTTTTGAACCCAGTGTGTTGATCTCACGTCCAATTTCCTGAGCAATAAAACCTAGTTTTTTGCCCTCAGAGTTGCCTGCATTCGATGTTTCTATGAAATATTTGCAATGGTTAGCCAAACGAACTTTTTCTTCTGTAATATCTAATTTTTCAAGATAGTAAATGATTTCCTGTTCGAAACGGTTTTTATCTACATTCTGTTTTTCAACAAAATCTTTAAGATTATCATTAATTCGGGTACGAACCGTTTCAATTCGGTCATTTTCATATTGAGGAACTTGAGTCAAAAGATTCTCGATATTTGCTATTCTGGCAAAAATATCTTCCTGAAGTGCATTCCCTTCTTGATTACGGAAATCCATAATTCCTGCAAGGGCAGTTTTAAATCCTTCAAAAATCAGGTTCCATTCTTCTTCGTCAAGCTCTTGATATTCTACTTTAAGAGCATCCGGCAACTTCACTATGGTTTGCAAAATAGGCTCTTTGTCTATTGCGATTCCAAGATCCTGAGCCAGCTCATTTAATTGCTTGTAGTACGCTTCAACAATAGGTTTGTTGATTTTTGTTTCTTTGTCAGTACCAACACTTTCAATGAAAATGGAAAGTTCTACTTTTCCTCGTTCCAGCTTATTTTTAATCTCATTCCTTATCACCAAATCCTTTTCTTTGTAAAGGTTTGGTATTCGGGTATTGATATCTAGTTGTTTACTGTTTAGGGATTTGATTTCGATTGAAACCTTTTTGTTTTCCAGTTCAAGAATGGCTTTACCAAAGCCTGTCATCGATATTAACATATTTGGGCTATTTATTTCGGCAAAGGTAAGGGTTTGAAGTGGATTTACCAATCAAATCCTTTAGAAGCTCGAAGTTGATTAATTATTAATTCTATTTAATTATTCGCAGATAAGATTCTGTTTATGAGTATTCCTGATGTGATACAATTGATTTTTTTTTCCACCGGCCGGTTCGGTAGTAAAGATATGAGAATATTGTTCCCATTGACCAACCAAGGGGGATGGACCACCAAATTCCTGTTTCTCCAATTTTTGAAGACAGAAAATAGGCACCGGGAATGCGAATGATCCAAAGGGAAAAGAGTGTAATAAACATTGGTATTAGTGTGTCACCTGCACCTCTTAATACTCCATTTGTGGTGAACATTGTAGAGAAAAGAAGATAGAAAGAACTCACTATGATTAAGTATTTTTCACCAATGGCAATTACGTTTGTATCGGTAGTAAATAGTTTCATTAAGTGACTTCCAAATAGAATTATGATAGCAGTCATCATTAGGCAAAATATATTCGACATGATGAATGTAACTTTAAATCCTTGTCGAACCCGGTCAATTTTATTGACTCCTAAATTCTGGCCTACAAATGCAGCTACTGCCTGTGAAAAATTCATTGCCGGCATCATAGCTAAAGAGTCGATTCTACCAGCGGCAGTATAGGCTGCAATAACATCAGTTCCAAAAGTATTTACAATTCCCAGTAAGGCCATCATTCCCAGTGCGACAAACGTGTGTTGAAGACCTGAAGGGATACCAATTTTTAAACTTTTAATAAATATGTCTTTATCAAAAACCAATTTGAAAAGTGAAAATTTAATGATGCTATGGCTTCGGTTTAAGTAAATGATAGCGGAAATAAATGCACCACTTTGAGCAATAACTGTAGCCCAGGCTGCTCCCGCGATTCCCCACTTAAATACCATAACAAATAATAAATCGAATATAATATTAAAGATGGAGGCCAGTATTAAAAAGTATAGCGGTGTTTTGGAATCACCAAGTCCGCGAAGAATAGAACTGGTACCACTAAAACCAAAAAACATGATCATTCCGGCCATGTAGACATTTAAATAGCTTGTTGCCTGAGGTATTAATTCGATAGGCAGTTGTAGTAAAAGAAAAAGATGTTCACTAAAATAGATTCCAAGTATAGAGATGAAAATACCAGTGCCGAATAAAAAAATATACATGGTATCAATAGCTCTTTTCACTTTATTGATGTCTTTTGCACCGTAAAATTGTGATATAACAATAGAAAAGCCGGAACCTATTCCAATTAGTAATGCTATAAGCGTGAATATAATCGGAAATGATGCACCTACAGATGCAAGGGCTTCTTTTCCCAAAACCTTTCCAACAATAATGCTGTCTACAATATTATAGAGCTGCTGAAACACATTTCCCAACAACATGGGTAAGGTGAAATTCAGTATGAGTCTGGTAATGTTTCCTTGGGTGAAATCTTTCATTTAATTCAGTCTAGAGCAAAAAAGCTCAGCTATTTAAATTCAATATTGAAATTTAAGCCCGTTCGCTTAATTCTAACCATCTGAATTCTTTTTCGTCAATTAATTCAATTACTTTTTCAATGCGACCCGCTTTTTCCATCAATTCATCGTTTGACAGACTTCCGGAACTCATCGCAATTTCAATTTCTTCTTTTTCTGTTGTTAGAGTTTCAATGTCAACTTCCAATTGCTCAAATTCTCTTTTTTCGTTAAAAGATAATTTTTTTGTTGGTTCCGATTTTGGTTTTTCTTTTTTAGGTGTTGCTAATTTTTCTGTTTTTTTAATTTCCTTTTCTTGCTGCACTTGAGAATCACGATAAATAGTGTAATTTCCGGGGAAATTTCTGATAATTCCATCGCCTTCAAATACAAATAATTGATCCACAACTTTATCCATAAAGTATCTGTCGTGAGATACGATGATCAGACATCCGGAAAAGCTAAGTAAATAATCTTCCAAAACATTCAAGGTCATGATGTCCAGATCATTGGTGGGCTCATCCAAGATTAAGAAATTCGGGTTTTTCATCAAGACTGTCATCAGATACAATCGTCGTTTTTCACCGCCGCTTAGTTTCGAAACCTGATTGTACTGAGTTTTAGTTGGAAAAAGAAAGTATTCCAGAAATTGAGAGGCCGACATCACTTTTCCGTTGCCTAAATCAATGGATTCTGCAATTTCTTTTATTACGTCAATGATTCTTTCATTCTCATTAATTGTAATTCCATCTTGCTTGTAGTAGCCGTAAACTACTGTTTCTCCGATTTCAATAGAACCAGAATCGGCTTTAATATTGCGGGTAATCATGTTTAGGAATGTTGATTTTCCTGTTCCGTTTTTGCCTACGATTCCTATTTTTTCTCCTCTTTGAAATTTATAGCTGAAATCCTCTAGTATTTTTAAATCACCATAGCTTTTGTATAGACGATCCAGTTCCAGAATTTTATTTCCCAACCTTGCGGATTTAATATCTAAATCCATTTTTGTTTCTTTAAATCCAGAACTTGCTTTTTTCTTGATATCCTCAAAGGCATCAACTCTGTATTTGGCTTTTGTTCCCCTCGCTTGTGGCATTCTTCGTATCCATTCCTGCTCAGTTTTCATCAGTTTTTGAGCTTTGCCAACCTCGGCGTTTAGATTTTCGATTCGCTCTGCTCTTTTTTCCAAATAGTAAGAATAGTTGCCTTTATAGGTGAAGAGACTATTAGACTCCATTTCGATAATTTCATTACAAACGCGATCCAGAAAATATCTATCGTGAGTAACCATTAATAATGTACCTTTCGATTTGTTAAGGTATTCTTCAAGCCATTCTATCATTTCCAGATCCAAGTGGTTGGTCGGTTCATCAAGAATCAAGAAGTCAGGATCAGTAATTAGAACTTTAGCCAATCCAACTCTTTTTTTCTGTCCCCCGGAAAGCTCACCAATAATTTGATCGAAATTGGTGATTTTTAGTTTGGATAAGATTTGTTTTACCTTGTTTTCGTAATCCCAGGCCTTGAATTGATCCATTTTTTCAATGATATCTGTCATTGCTTCCTGATCATTTTCATTGATTATCCGTTCGTAGTCACGAATTACAGAAAGTACAGAGTCTGTGGAATTAAAAACTTCATTAAGGACAGTATTGCTGTTGTTCAGGTCAGGATTTTGTTCCAGATATGCTGTTTTTAAATCACTGCGAAAGCTGATGTCTCCACTATCCTGACTGTCCAGTCCTGAGATAATATTTAAAAGAGTAGTTTTTCCGGTACCGTTTTTTGCAATCAGTGCAATTTTATGTCCTTGTCCAATTCCGAAACTAATATTTTCAAATAGAGTAAGATCTCCGTAACTTTTGCTAAGGTTTTCAACCTGTAAATATGATATCATTTAATCTGTTCTTAATTTTTGGAGTTCAAATTTACAAATAAGTACTGACACATTACTAATCTGTTATTGAATTAGAATTAACTTGTACAGGAGCTTGTTGACTATACAAGCTCCTGTGCAAGTGAATTGGGCATAAAAAAAAGAAGATGTCTCATAACAAAGTAGACATCCTCTTTTTCATGATCTTTTGTTTTTTTGAGATTAAACTGCCTTATACTGCTTATTTGTTTTT
>JAFGYE010000014.1 GCA_016936255.1 Marinifilaceae bacterium
AACTTTTAGTCCCGTCATGTATTCAGCAAGATGATGAGCATGAGTACCAATATCGCCCATGCAACCCGCTTTTCCTGAACGCTTTGGGTCGGTACGCCAAGATGCCTGCCGATTGCCGGTATCTTCCAGTTTTGTTGAAAGCCAGCCCTGGGGATATTCTACATATATTTTTCTGATTTTTCCCAGTTTGCCATCCGCAATCATTTGTTTGGCATGTTTAACTGCCGGATATCCTGAATAAGTATGCGTTAACGCAAACGTAAGCCCCGTTTCATTAATCTTTTCTTTCAGTTTAAGTGCTTCTTCAAGCGTAAATGTAATCGGCTTATCCAATACTACATGAAATCCTTTGTCGAGCGCCATCATTGCCGGATCAAAATGAACATGATTAGGAGTTACAATGACTACGAAATCCATTCTTTCACCTTCAAGAAGTTGAGCTTCTTTTTCAAACATCTCCTGATAGATGCCGTACACACGATCATCAGAAAGATAAAACATTTTCCCTGACTGCTTTGATTTTTCAGGAGTTGAGCTAAAACAGCCACACACGAAATCAATTTGTCCGTCCATTAAAGCTGCAGTACGGTGGATTGCGCCAATAAATGCATCGTTTCCACCACCAACCATTCCCATTCGTAGTTTTCTATTCATATTAGAAGATTTATGTTTTAAAATTAACAACTCTTTTGAATAGAATCAAAAACAAAATCAGGTTCAAATAAAATCGGTGAAGCTTATCAATTTAAAATAAAAAAGGCCGTAAAAGATTTAACTTTTAACAGCCTCGCTGAAACAATACCGAATTATTGTTCTATTTCTTTTTGGCGATGTCTATTCCAATTTTCTGTCCTTTGTATCTTGCATTTTTAAACGATTTTAACACCTCATTCTCAAACCTTGTATCTACCTCAAAAAACGAGAAACTTTTAAGGACTTCGATATTTCCTATATCAACACTTTTGTTTGGAAGTTGCTGATTGATCAGATCAATAATAGTACGTTTTTCGATCCCATTCTTTTTGCCCAAATTAAAAAAGAACCTCGAATACGAACCACTTCCTCTCCCTCTATCTCTTCCTCTATTATCTCCTCTGGCTCTTTCATCGCGGCCTCTTCTTCTGTCCCTGCGATTTCCGCCTTCTCTCTCATCTTCATAATGTTTCGACTCATCAACGTTAATATCCGGAGCATTCTCGTAATATTGCAAAAACCGGTTAAACTCTACCGAAACAAAATGTTTGATCAACTCTTCACGATCAAGCCACGCCAGTTTTTTATAAATAACCGGCATAAACTCACCGATTTGAGATTCGTTTACCTCAATTTTTTCCACCCTGTCGATCAGGCTAAATAATTGCTTTTCACAAATCTCTTTTCCGGATGGAACATCCTTTTTAAGAAATGATTTGTTTACCGTTTTTTCAACCTGACGAAGTTTACCTTTTTCACGTAAATGGATCAAAGTTACTGAAATACCCTTTTTACCGGCACGACCGGTTCTTCCACTTCGGTGAATATAAATTTCCGGATCGTCTGGCAAATTATAATTGATAACGTGCGTTAAATCATTAACATCTAAACCACGCGCTGCAACGTCTGTAGCAACAAGCATTTGTAAATGTTTACTTCTGAATCTACTCATCACATGGTCTCGTTGAGCCTGTGAAAGATCACCATGTAAAGCATCAGCGTTATAACCATCCTGCATCAGTTTATCGGCCACATCTTTCGTTTCTGCTCTCGTACGGCAAAAAATTATTCCGTAGATATTTGGATTAATATCAGCCACACGTTTTAATGCAATATATCGATCTTTGGCATGAACTACATAATAATGATGTTCAACATTTTCAGCACCTGTATTTCGTTTTCCAACAGAAATTTCAAACGGATTATCCATGTACTTGTTGGCAATTGCAACAATTTCCTTTGGCATGGTTGCAGAAAACAGTAGTGTCTGTTTTTCTTTCGGTGAATTTTCAAGAATCGCATCCAGATCGTCTTTAAAACCCATCGATAGCATTTCGTCAGCTTCATCAAGCACAACCCACTGGATTTTCTCTACTTTTAGCTTTTTTCGTTTAATCAAATCAAGCGTTCTTCCCGGAGTTCCCACTACAATTTGAGCTCCCCGATCAAGATCATTTATCTGCTTTTTAATATCAGCACCACCGTAAACGATAGCAATTTTCAATTTACCAAGATTCTTTGCAAAAGTTTCCAAGTCGTTAGCAATCTGAATTGCTAATTCACGTGTAGGGCTAAGAATTAATGCTTGTGTTGCCTTACTGTTAAGATCTATTTGCTGAATAATTGGTAACCCAAATGCAGCTGTTTTACCAGTCCCTGTTTGTGCCAGAGCAACAATATCCTGTTGATTTTCAATTAAAAATGGTATTGTTTTTTCCTGAATTGGTGTGGGCTGTTCAAATCCTAAATCTCCAATGGCCGATTGTATTTCGGCACTCAGCCCCATTTCGTTAAATAATGTCATTAAATTCTTTCTATATTTTGCGCGCAAATGTACGCTTTTAAAATGAATCTCAGCATTTTATGTATTTTTCTTTGTCTATATTAATTTAATACAGATACGCGATGAAGTTTATAATTACTGTATCTAAAATATATATTTAGCCATTTTGACTCCTGTTTTTATAACGATTTCGCGTGGAATGAATTACATTTGCTAAACAATAATATTCTATTCAAAATTAAAAGATATGAATATTAATATGCCACAGAAAACAAAATTTAACTTGTTCAGAATTATTCTTACAGGAATTATTCTAATTGTATTTAGCTTTTCATTGATAGCGCAGGAAGCAGATACAATTGTGCCGATTAATGGAAATCCCGAAGAAGTTCTTCGAAAAATAAAGATCAAGTCGATTACCCGAAACGGGTTTAACTTCTGGCAGGATGATTTCTCCGGA
>JAFGYE010000119.1 GCA_016936255.1 Marinifilaceae bacterium
AAAAAAGCTTAGAGCCACGATTTAATAAATCGGAGGTACAGGAAATCTACGTTTTCCTCTTGACTTTACTTATCATAGATGACCCCAATTAAGCTCCGGTTCTGTGAGAGCCTGGCGGGGAGGTTCCGCCGGGCTACTTGACCAATTCAATAAACGCGGACGGAAAATAGCTCTGCAAATATTCGAATACTTCGGTGGTACACGCAAGCTCGCGTTGCCGCCGGTTATCCAAGCCGTTAGCTGCCATCGGAGAGGTGACACATCAATATGAGCAAAGGCCAGCGCATAACCGTATTCATTACTACAATGGCATTGCTCGCGATTGCTTTTGTGGTATTTCGGAATCCCATTACCAGCCTCGGCGAGCGAGGGATCGTCATCTTCTCCGCTCTTATAATGCTTTCGTTCATCACCCTCTTGGCCGAGCACTTCTTTACGCGGCCAACAGATGTGGTAGCCTCAACTCTTTCAGTATTACTTTTAATTTCTCCGATTCACGCACTTCTAACCGAAACAGGTGTCTGGTACTGGGCAATATGGGCCTATAGCGCATCTCTCTTGATTATTGCGTTAGTGTCACTCCTTCTTCTTGATAAAAATAAGTCACCCTCAGCCACTGTCAACAGAATTTCGAGTTTGCTATATCGAGTGTCCACGGTTGTTGGAAGTGGTCGGCTTGTCTGGTTTTCTGTTTTTATAGTTACAACGCTTTTTTATGTTGATAATCAATCACCCTTATTCATCGTGCTGTTGGTGTATGCAGCACTCATCCTGATCATTGATCCGAGCAAAGTATTTCGTCTCCTGTCTACGCCAACGAAGCACTCCGGCAACGCCGTCGCGGAGATATTTAGCGTACAGGCGGATAGTGGATACCTTGCGCACACCCTTCCAGATGCACCAACAGTAAAGCGTTTCGACATTGTTGGCTTTTCTGCAAAAGCAGTTGCGGAAGGAATTTGGAAAACCGGATTAGTACTGGAGGCTTATCAGCTAAATCAGCAAAGATGGCTGCGGATCTTAACATGTGATCAATTCACCGAGCTAGAGGAAAAAACCCAACAGCCAGATGTTATTGATGATTCGGCCGTTTATCTTTTACATGCTGAAGGCGACGTTAAGCTGTTGCAATCTCTTGTCGGTGTAATCTGCGAGGGTTCCGACATTCAAAAAATACGGTTTGAATACGCATTTCAAGTACCAATTGAAGAAGGTGAACTTGTTGAAGTCATAACTCGGGACGTCTGTGTTCTTTATCAGGTGGTTGAGGGTATAACTGGCATTGAAAAGCTAGAGTCTCGTGACGAGGCGGGAACAATCATTGGAGAAGCAGTCCAGTTAGGCATATGGAATTCCAATACACGAAGTTTTGACAGATATGGCTGGGTTCCGATTATGAATTCACCAGTATTGAAAGCGAGCATCATTGATGCACCCGAGCCATTACCGCACGAATATCAGATTGGAGCAATACCAGGCACTAATTTCCCGGTGTTCATTAATCTAACCTCCGCGGTAACCCATCATTTGGCGGTTCTAGGAGTTACTGGCTCAGGAAAGTCCGTATTCGCTCGAAACCTTGTGCGCCAGATTGCTCATGAAGGCACAAAAATAATATGTGTGGATTTTACTAGCGAATATGGCCAGAAACTGTCTGATCTTATTTCCGGTACTCTTGTTGACAATGCAACTGGTGATGCGCTGTTTAAGGCAATAGACGCTATCGGCGAGGAGCTCGATAAATTTCCAAATCAGAGAATTAAGAAAAACATCACTGACGGGGAGAAGGCGCTAAGCGACGGCTTCCGAACCGCCATTTCAGCTTTCGTTGGCGACGAACGGAAAGCTGTGTTATTCGAATTGCCGGATGTCACCAATTCAACTGGCATCCTTGAATACACCAAATGGTTCTTTAAGTCTCTTTTCCAACTGGCTAGAGAGGGGGCTTTCTCAGGTACGAATATTTGCGTGGTTCTTGAGGAAGCTCACACCATTGTACCGGAGTGGAATTTTCTTGGAGTAGAAGATAAACGATCGAGCACCGTAGTAAACAGTATTAGCCAGATCGCACTACAAGGACGAAAGTATGGTGTTGGATTCATGGTTATTGCCCAACGTACTGCAAATGTTTCGAAAACTGTACTGACACAATGTAACTCGGTAGTTGCATTCCAGCAGTTTGATAAAACCAGCGCAGATTTCTTGGCAAATCATATGAGCACAGATTACTTAGCATCGCTTACTAGGCTAAAAAATCGGCACGCAATTGCGGTTGGCAAGGCGTTTAGTAGTGGTACTCCTCTGATATTCCAGGTACCTGAAATTAATGAACCTGAGAACAATGGCAGCTAACAAGGCGCTCGTTCGGATGCAAACTTCGCTGCGCTTCGTTTGCACCGCACATCTTGGTCGTTATACATAAAAAATGAATGTACTGATACTGGCAGATTTTATTGTCCCAAGGCCTATAGGCGGTGCAGGGATAGCAATATTAAATGAAGCACTACAAATTGCGAGATTAGGCTTCAAAGTTATTATCGGTACTCGCTTGTCTTCTGAGGGAAAATTTCTCGAAGAGTCTCTTGTGACTGATTATTATTCCATAAAAATTAGGCATGTTAACGATATACAAATAAAACAACTTAATAATTTACACGCCATCGTTCTTAATAATATTTCCTTGGTAGAAGTTGCATCTAAATTAAAAAAACATTTTGGCGTCCCAATTCTCTTCAGGAAACACATTGATTGGATAAATAAGATACATATATCTGGAAAAATAGGAATAAGGCCAAAGGAATTGTTTTTAGCACACAAAAGGCATAGCCCAAGCAAAACTATAAAGCTATATCAAAGAGCATTAAAAATATCAGATTTAATCGCTGACGTTGATCCAAGTTCACTTTCGATAGACGAAGAAAAATATTGTTATTTGCCACCAAAACCAAATCATCATTTTCTTGAAGCAACATTAGAATCATGGTCTATACCTGGCCTTTCAGTCCTAATTGGTGGTCGTTTAAAAGATCCGATAAAGGGTTCAGAGCGTATAATCAGATCTCTTCTCAAAGCAGATGAAGAAGGTTTGTCATTGGATGTACACCTTCTAGGAAGGGCTCCATGTCACTTAGTTGACAAACTAAATGACCGTTTTAATGAAAGATTCATTGATCATGGATGGGTCACATCTCCTAATGCCCAAAAACATATTTTTTCTAAGTGCAATATATTTTTAACACTTCCTTATTATGAGCCTTATGGCTTAATGTTGGAAGAGACTATTCGAAATGGACTGATCCCTGTAAGTACTGCTACCGGACTAGCCAAGCATATTCGATCTCAAAATCCTGAGTTGCCCATTTTAAATAGTTCAGAAGATGAATCGGTCATCACTGAAACTGTAACAAAACTAAAGGCGATTGAATCACTTTCCATCATTGAATTAATAAAGATGAGAGAGCTTTTGTTATCAATTCCCAACACTTTGGAATCGAATATTAAAAGCCTATCCCACCACATCACAAATATGGCTTATGAAAAAGAAATACCAATATTTTGTTAGTTCTACGTATATTGACCTTATAGAGGAAAGAACTGAAATAATAAGTTCTATATTAAATCTTGGTGGTATCCCGGTAGGGATGGAGTTCTTTCCAGCTACAGGAGTTAGTCAAATTAATTTAATTAAAAGGCTAATGGATGATTGCGATTACTACGTGTTAATCCTAGCTGGTAGGTATGGTTCTGTAGATGACAGTGGAAAAAGTTATACCGAAATTGAGTATGATTATGCAATTGAGAAAGGAATACCAATAATATCATTTTTACATAAAGATATTGATTCATTACCAAGAAATAAGACTGAGCTTGATAATACTGCATACCAGAAAGTTAAAGATTTTAGAGAAAAAGCGAAAATAAGAAATTGCCAATTTTGGGCTGATGCGAAGGACTTAAGTACTAAAGTTACGGCAAGCCTTGCACAAGCAATTATTTTAACACCTCGCCCAGGTTGGGTTAGAGTTAATGAGAGAATTCAGCAGGTTCTATTTCCAAGTATTGAGAGATCTGGCAATGATTTCTTAATGATTCATTTAAAGGGGTTAGACTTCGAGGTTAACGTTTATATCCAATTCTTCGAAGAAAACCCTCATGCAGATAGTTTTGATGACCTAGTAAAATCGAAGGCGTATAAACTTGAACAAGATGGTTCAATTTTCAAAATAAGCAAGAGAGATATTCTGAATCATAAAGGTCAAATTTTCAAATTATTCTGCAAGGTCAAGAAAGAACATATTAATCGTATTTACGAGTTATTATGCTCAAACGGATATACTGTAAACGGACCTGGCCATGAGGATTCAAACAGCAAGGGTACTTGGCTAGTATGGTTTTTAACATCACAGGAGCCTGTAAATTTTGCATCTGGTCATGTTGGTACTATCAATCAAATTTTGACTTCCAACACTTATCCTAGGGTTAAAAGAAAACATAAGTCGCACAGTGAGTAAAAATCGATCTCACTGAAATTGGGGACAGCCACTAATTAACAAACAATGTATGGCAAATTCACTTTAATCGGTGGCTGTTTGAATGCATAAGTAAATAGAGCTTTGAAGAAGAGCCCCCCTTGATGGTAGAATGGTTTTTTTCAACCGGCTGTGCAGCTTGCGAAACGCAACCTCACAGAATCATAGGCCATCAAAGGAGGCTCCAATGACAAATATGCACTATATCGGCTTTGATATCCACAAAAAAACGATCGCATTCTGTGAAAAAGAGGTTGATGGTACAATTTTAGAGCAAGATACAATCCCTTCGACCAGAAATGCCTTGAAAATCTGGGCATCTCAACCTGAAAGTCGTATAATGCGCACATTTTAAGTAAAAAACAGTACCTCAAAACGCGATTTTCGAATGAAATTCGCGTTTTTTTTG
>JAFGYE010000120.1 GCA_016936255.1 Marinifilaceae bacterium
CAAATAAGCAGTATAAGGCAGTTTAATCTCAAAAAAACAAAAGATCATGAAAAAGAGGATGTCTACTTTGTTATGAGACATCCTCCTGTACTAATATTTTCAAGATCCTTACTTCAATTTCTTTCTGTAGTCAAGACCCAATTCAACCATTTGTGCTTCGGCAATCGGCGATGGAGAATCAATCATTACATCACGACCCGAATTGTTTTTTGGGAATGCAATAACGTCTCTGATTGATTCGATACCTGCAAACATAGATGCCAAGCGGTCAAATCCAAAAGCGATTCCGCCGTGTGGTGGCGCACCATATTTAAATGCATTCATTAAGAAACCAAACTGAGCTTGTGCTTCTTCATCGGTAAAACCAAGATGCTTGAACATTCGAGCCTGAAGTTCTGTATCGTGAATACGAATAGAACCGCCGCCAATTTCAACACCATTAATTACCAAATCGTAAGCATTGGCACGAACTTTACCAGGATCAGTTTCCAGCATATGCAAATCTTCTTTCTTAGGCGAAGTAAATGGATGGTGCATGGCGTGGAAACGTTCTGAATCTTCATCCCACTCTAAAAGAGGGAAATCAACAACCCAAAGCGGAGCGTAAACATTCTTATCGCGCAAGCCTAACTGATTACCCATTTCCAAACGCAGTTCGCTTAGTTGAGGTAATGTTTTGGCTTTTTCACCCACCAAAATCAAAATCAAATCGCCTGGTTTTGCGTTACAAGCTTCCGCCCATTTCTGCAATTGCTCTTCTCCGTAAAATTTATCAACCGATGATTTATATGAACCATCCTCATTGTATCGCAGGTAAACCAATCCTTTGGCTCCAATTTGCGGTTTTTTCACAAAATCAGTCAGCGCATCCAGTTGTTTACGAGTATAAGTAGCACATCCGGCAGCACAAATTGCTCCGATATATTCTGCTTCATCAAAAACTTTAAAGTCACTTCCTTTCGCAATTACGCTTAAGTCAACAAACTTCATATCAAAACGGATATCAGGCTTATCGTTACCATAAAATTCCATGGCATCAGCGTAATCCAATCTTGGGAATTTGAAGTTCATCTCCACATTTTTCAATTTCTTGAATAAATGTTTGGTCAATCCTTCAAAAGTATCTAAAATGTCATCTTGCTCAACAAAGGCCATTTCGCAATCAATCTGCGTAAATTCAGGCTGACGGTCGGCACGTAAATCTTCATCGCGGAAACATTTTACAATCTGATAGTAACGGTCGAAACCGGAAATCATCAACAATTGTTTAAATACCTGCGGTGACTGTGGCAAAGCATAAAACTCACCCTGATTCATTCTCGAAGGAACAATAAAGTCACGCGCACCTTCCGGAGTCGATTTTATCAATACAGGAGTTTCTGTTTCAATAAAATTCAACTGATCCAAATAGTTACGAACCTCGATACCCATTTTGTGACGCAAAATTAAATTTTCGCGAACACAAGAACGACGTAAATCGAGGTAGCGATATTTCATTCTTAATTCATCACCACCATCTGTATTGTCTTCAATGGTAAAAGGAGGGATTGCCGATTTGCTCAAAATATTTATATCGTCAGCAATAATCTCAACGGCTCCTGTAGGTATTTTGTCGTTTTTACTTTGTCTTTCAGCAACTTTTCCAGTAATTGCAACAACGAACTCACGGCCCAGTTTTCTAGCCTTTTCGCATAGTTCTGCATTGCTTTCCATATCGAAAACAAACTGAGTTATGCCATATCGATCACGAAGATCAACAAAGGTCATTCCTCCCAGATTACGTGCTTTTTGCACCCAACCGCTAAGCGTTACCGTATCGTTTACATTCTGAATTCTTAATTCTCCACAAGTATGAGTCCTGTACATCTTATACCATTTAATGATTTAACAAGCTTTAAGCTGATCCCTTTATTTCGGGTCGTTTAGTTGCTTTCAAACTTTTGATTAAGGTGAAAAGCAACAATGCATGATAATAATCCAGCAATTTTCCGTCAAACAAAATAAATTCTCTAACGAACGACTAATTGTCAAAAGCTTTCTGATATCAACAGCGTTCTTTTTATTACTGGTTTTGTTAACTTTGCGAAATTACTAACAATTTGCGAAATTGAATACGCTTTTATTAATAGATTGTTAGATTTTAGCGATAAGAAATGAAATTAGGTCTTGAATTGTATGAAAACAGTAGTTTATGAAGCTTTGTTTTGGAGGATAATTACAATATGAAGTATCTGCAGTAGTTCTGAATTAAGCTTTCTTTTTTTGATCAAAAATCTTACATCTTATATTTTTACTACAATGAACGAAGAGTCAATCATATCCCCATTTTCCGATGAATATTTTATGAAGCAGGCAATGCAGGAAGCTCATAAAGCTTTTGAGGCCGACGAGATTCCAGTGGGCGCTATTGTTGTGTGCAGCAATCGAATCATTGCACGATCGCATAATTTGACTGAACGACTGAATGATGTGACCGCTCATGCCGAAATGCAGGCCATAACTGCAGCAGCCAATTTTTTGGGCGGAAAGTATTTAATTGATTGTACTTTATATGTAACGCTTGAACCATGCAATATGTGTGCAGGCGCTTTGGCATGGTCGCAAATTTCGAAAATTGTTTACGGCGCAGCAGATGATAAACGTGGATATTCCCGCTTTTCGCCCAATCCTCTGCACCCAAGAACAGAAGTCGTTTCAGGTATTATGGAACAGGAAAGTGCTGCTTTAATTCGCGATTTCTTCGCTCGTAAAAGAATGTCTCTGTAGAAATAAAGGAGAAAAGTGTAACGTAAAAAGGACAAAGTCCGATAAAATTATTATTTTTGCCGACAGCAGGTAAAAAGTGATTCGTAAAGTTTAGTTGGGATAATTCTACATTTTAGCACGATTACTTGCCAAACTACCATCCAACCAATTTGTAATCCATATTCTTTTTCGAAAATGAATAGTATATAATGCTGTTTCTGCGTTTGGTTCTTGCGATCCTTATCAGAAATCCATTATCTTTATTTGTAAATCTATAAATCAATATATCATGAGTGCACACAATGAAGCCAAAATGGGCGATATTGCTGAAACTATCCTTTTACCTGGAGATCCTTTACGGGCAAAATACATAGCCGATAATTTCCTGGAAGATGTGGTTTGTTACAACAAAGTAAGAAACATGCTGGGTTTCACAGGAACTTATAAAGGCAAACGCATTTCTGTGCAGGGAACGGGAATGGGCGTACCGTCAATTTCAATTTATTCTCATGAGCTGATTACGCAATATGGTGTGAAAAACCTGATTCGTATCGGAACCTGTGGATCATTTAACGAAGATGTGCACGTTCGCGACGTAATTTTGGCGATGACATCCTGTACCGACTCAGCCATCAATAAGAATTTATTTAAAGGCATGGATTATTCTCCATGTGCCGATTTTGGTTTGCTGAGCGATGCCCATAAGGCGGCCACCGAACAAGGCGTAAATATTAAAGTGGGCAGTACATTAACGTCCGATATTTTTTACCACGATTTAGAAAATAATCCTGAACCATTCAAAATTTGGGCAGATTACGGCGTTTTAGCGGTAGAAATGGAAGCAACAGCTTTGTACACAATCGCAGCCCGAAACAAGGCGAAAGCGTTGGCTATTCTTACCGTTAGCGATCATATCCTAACCGGCGAGGAGACAAGTGCCGAAGAGCGCCAAACAACTCTTCATACCATGATAAAAATTGGTTTGGAGACAGCAATCAGACAATAATTTTAGATCAGATATATTTATTGTAAGTAAGGGAGAAACTTTGGGGAGTTTCTCCTTTTTTTATTTAGGTGATTTGACTTTTTTTCAATAAGCGAATTAAAGTTCTATATTTGGGATGGATGAAAAATTAGTACCCATGAGAATTCTATTTAGCTTTTTACTCGTTTTTTTATTTGTGTTCTCTTTTGCAGAGGATGTGACTTTTATTGATGAGGAAAGAGTTGATAGTTTGGAAACAAGACTGATGCTTATTGATGGTGATGAGAAGCTGGAACTATTATTAAAAATTTGTCAGGAACTGGTTGAGAAAGATTCTGAGAAATGCATTGCCTATGCAGAGGAAGCTTTAAGTCTATCACAAAAGCTAAATCGACCCCAGGAGCAGGTTGAGGCATTGATTTTTATGGGTAGGGAGGATTCTAATTTAGGCAATTATTTTGAAGGTTTACAACACTTTAAAGAAGCGGCTGGCATTGCTGAGCATGAAAATGACGGGAAAGCATTGGTAGATTCCTGGAACGAAATTGGAATTACCTATTTCAATATGAGCAGCTACGAAGAGGCACAGACCTTTTATTTTAAAGCCCTCAAGAAAGCTGAAGAAATTGCTTATAAGGAACGGGTGACAGGAGTGAAGAACAATATTGCCATTATCTATTCCATTTATAAAGACCACGAAAAGGCTTTGGAATTATTTAATAAGCTTCTGGAAACTTATGAAAAAGAAAAGGATTCGTTTCATTTTGCGCTAACCTCGGTAAACATTGCCAATATTTATGATGAGATTGGTGAGTACGAAAAAGGATTTCAGTATTTGGACAAGGCGATACCCATTTTCACAGAGTCTGGTAATAATCTGATGCTCACATCTACCTTGAATAATAGGGGTGTAATTTATTTAAAGTTGAATAAAAGAAAAGAAGCACTTGCTGACTACCACAAAGCCCTTGAAATTTCAGAACAAAACAATTACGAGAGTGGAATTATATCTTCGTCGATCAATATAGGGGAGTATTTTGTAGATGAAAATAAATTGGAAAAGGCTTTGGACTTTTTTGAAAAAGCACTGAAAATTGCTTTGGAGGATGTGAATAAGACCGGCATTAAAGATTGTTATGCCGGAATGGCAAAGGTTTATACTCTACAGGGCAATTATCAGAAGGCTCTGGATAAAACCAAGCTGTTTATGGCTTATAAAGATGAAATCTACAACGAACGAACTCAAAAGCAAATCAATGAACTTCAGATAAAATACGAAACTGAAAAGAAAGAGGAAGAAATAGAGTTGTTGCAATTAAGAATGAGAATTCAGAAAAGGAATCAGATCATTCTTATTGTTGGCTTGTTGATTATATCTTTTCTATTTCTTCGGGTCTTGCATTTAAAACAACTCAATCTTAAAAGAAAAAATCTATTGCTTGAACAGGTTAGTTTAATGGATAAATTGGCTCTTGAAAAAATGGATTCAGAAAAAAGGGAGAAAGATCTTGAGAATTTAAGGCTGCAGGAAGAGATTCATGCCAAAGAGGAGATTAACCGCTTAAAACAGTTGACGTATTTAGAAGATCTAAAGCATAAAGAACGTGAATTGGCAGCGAATGCCTTACATGTTGTTAGTAAAAATGAAACCCTTGATAGTCTGAAAAAATCGGTTGAATCTGTCCTTGGATCTGATAAAGAGGAGGTTCAACGTTTTCTAAAAAGACTTATTCAAGAGATCGATAGTAACATTAATCTCGATGAGGATTGGGAGATGTTTAAAATGCACTTCGAGGAAGTTCATCAAGACTTCTTTAAGCGTTTGGTTGAGAAATATATCGATTTAAATACAACAGATTTAAGATTTTGTGCTTACCTAAGGTTGAATTTAGATGCTAAGGAAATTGCACGCATCCTCAACATATCAGTTAATGCGATTGAAAAACGCCGCTATCGTTTAAGGAAAAAATTGGAGTTGAGCTCCTCTGATAATCTCTTCGAATTCCTCAGGAATTTTTAGAAACAAAGAATTTACTGAGCAAAATTTCGTACTGTTTCGTATTTGATATTCATTTTTCATCTTCTTTTCTGAAGCTTGAATGGCCTGTTATTCCAGCCGTTTTCCATGTGCGACCTCTTTTGTCTATGTTGAAAAAAGGCTGTGACCCCTTTTGTCCAGCCAGTATATTAGGCGGTTTTGTTTGGTCTTAATAGTTTTAAGCACAGTTTTTGGAAAGTCCCTAATTCTTTCCGAATTCTCTTAAACTCTATTAACCCAAAAACAATAGCCACAGTGAAAAGGAAAGAATTTAAATCATTTTTTGAAAGCTTCTATTCAAGTTTGTGTTTGTTTGCAAAAAAGTATGTTGATGACAGCGATGTCGCGGCAGATATGGCTCAGGAATCTTTTATTAAATTATGGAACGGTAAGGAGGCATTTGATAACGAGAATGCCATGAAGGGTTTTTTGTATATGGTAACCCGAAACTCTTGTTTAAACTATATCAAGCATCACAAAGTCATAGAAAATTACGTAGTGCAGGCTTTGGAGAAGGAGTTGTTTTTTAGGGATAATATTCTTGAGGAAGAAACCTATTATGAAATCCATAGGGCCATTGAAGTATTGCCAGCACAAGGGAAACGGGTGGTTCAAATGAGTATGAAAGGGATTAAAAATCCTGAGATTGCCCTTCGTTTAAATATTTCTGTCAATACAGTAAAGTCAGTAAAATCCAATGCCTACCGCTTGCTTCGTTTGCAGTTGCAGGATGTTGTTCTTGTTTTGCTGGTAATGCTTGGCTTTTATTGATACTCCCCTTTTTTAGAACTTACTATAAATTGATGTCGGAATCTGTTTGGTTCTGACTTTTTTTTGAAAAAAATAATTCTTACCCATTCCCTTTTATTTCTGAGTTGTTTTAGTTGTAGAATGTATGGAGCGAGAGGTTTGTAACTGAACCAAAGTCCCACTTAAATAATATAAATTTTTCCAGTGAATAGAATTGACCATCATATAAGAATATCTCAACTGATTGCACTGGAAGTGAATTTTGGTTTGGATGAAAACGAGAAGCATGAGTTGTACTCCTGGATCAATGACAGTGAAGAGAATAAACAGGTTTACGGTCGGATTCGGAGTCAGGAGGGATTTCTGAAATGGGATGAAGATTTTCATCAGGTGAATGTTGAGGAAGGATGGAAAAGATTTGATGAGGCGGTAAAGCTTAGTAGGACTGTGTCAGTGTTTCAGACAATACTCCGTTATGCTGCAGTTGTATTTATTTCTTTGTTTTTAGCAGGGGGCGGTTATTATTTATACAACGATTTGATTAATCAAACTCAACAACATTTTGCAGAACTGGAGTCGCGAAATCCGCAAGTTCAGTTGATTTTGGCTGATGGACGGAAGCTGAATCTGGATGGTGTCAAAGGTATTGCATTTAAGGAAAAGGATGGGACCCGGATTGAGAACGGAGAAGGTAATCTAAAATATCAGGCAGGGGAAGAAAAGGGGAAGTCACTGTATAACACAGTTGAAATTCCCAGGGGGTGTCAGTATAAGTTGGTCCTTTCTGATGGTACAAAAGTTCATTTGAATGCCATGAGTTCATTGAGATTTCCTGTTCAGTTTTCCGGGAAAATAAGAGAAGTTGAGTTGTGTGGAGAGGCCTACTTTGATGTGACAAAAGATGTAAAACATCCCTTTGTAGTCAATGTTCTGGGAACAAGAGTTGAAGTGATGGGAACCTCGTTCAATGTGAAGGCTTATGCCAGGGATGAAGAAGTTGTAACCACTTTGGTCGAGGGAAGCGTGAAGGTTCAATCTTCAGGTTTTAAGGCAGAGTCGATGTTGTTGGAATCAGGTCAGCAGGCCATCGTGGATGGGAAAACCGGAGATATGGATAGGTGTGAAGTCGATGTGGCTTTGTTTACTTCCTGGAAGGAAGGCGTATTCTTGTTTAAAAATCAGCGGATGGAGGATATCATGAAGGAATTAGCCCGATGGTACGGATTAAAGGTCTTTTACAAAAATTCAGTAGTAAAGGAATACCGTTTCGGAGGACATTTCGATAAAAATAGTGATATCAGTGCCATCATGGAGATGTTTGAATTGACTCGTAAAGTGGAGGTAAGCAGCAATGGTAAAACTATTGTAATTAGCGAAAAATAAAACAGGAAATGCTGTAACATTTCCTGTCAGTAATATTTCTGCATTCACAGAAATAGAATTTAAGTGTAACCTAAATATCTACAAAGTTATGAAAAAATGTTTGAATTATGGTTTTCGACCCCGGAAGCTGTTTAAACTATTATTAGTTATGAAAATGCTGGTAGTTTTTCTGTTTGTTTCTGTATTCAGTGCATCTGCCAATACATTAGCTCAGGATGCAAAAGTGACATTAAGCATGGAAGGTGCTGAGCTGGAACAAGTGTTGTGGGAAATACATGAGCAAACTGGTCTTGTGTTTCTTTACAGTTCTTCGGATGTGGAGCATATAAAAGAAATTAGTGTAAATGCTGATGATGAAACTGTGAAATCGGTTTTGAATCGTTGTTTAAAGGACAGTGATTTGGAATATGAGTTCAAGAACACAGCAGTTACTTTGCGAAAAGTGGCTGCTCCTCTGACTTCTCCTTCTAATAGAACAGAACAACAGCAAGAGAAAAAGAAATTATCGGGTGTGGTTGTCGATGATCAGGGGCTATCTCTGCCCGGTGTTTCAGTTCTTGTGAAAGGAACAGCTACGGGGGTGTCTACCGATTTTGACGGGAAGTTTACAATTGAGATTCCAACTGATGGGAAAGTCATTATGGTTTTTTCATTCATTGGAATGGAATCTCAGGAGGTGTCTGTTAAAGATCAGAAAGATCTGAAAATTACTATGAGAACTGATTCTGAGCAACTTTCAGAGGTTGTGGTTGTTTCGGACGGTTTCAGAAAAACGGATCGTCGATTATTTACAGGTTCGGCTACTTCAATAAAGTCTGAGGAAGTGAAAGTAGATGGTATTGTTGATGTTGCTCAGATGCTTGAGGGGAAGGCTGCTGGTGTATCGGTTCAAACTGTTTCCGGTACTTTTGGTACTGCTCCTAAAATTAGAGTTCGTGGTGCTTCTTCTATTTATGGTGATTCAAAACCATTGTGGGTGGTTGATGGTGTTATTCTCGAGGATGTTGTTGATGTTTCTCCTGACGATCTTTCTTCGGGTGATGCTACTACTTTGATTAGTTCGGCAGTTGCCGGTTTGAATTCTGACGATATTGATAAGTTTGAAATTCTGAAAGATGCTTCGGCTACAGCTCTTTATGGTGCTCGTGCCATGAATGGGGTGATTGTTATCACGACTAAAAGAGGTAAATCAGGTATTACAAAAGTTTCTTATTCGGGTGAATATACCATGAGGATGAAACCTTCTTATTCGAGTTACAATATCATGAATTCTCGTGATCAGATGTCTGTTTACAGGGAGCTTGAGGCTAAAGGATGGTTAAACCATGCTGAAATATCCCGTCAGAAAGACGGTGGTATTTACAAGAAGATGTACGACCTGATCAATACTTATGATAATACATCTGGCGAATTTGGTATTGAAAATACACCAGAGGGCAGAGCAAAATTTTTACAGAAATACGAAATGCAGAATACGGACTGGTTTGATGTGTTATTTAAAAACACGATCACTCAAAACCATTCTGTAAGTCTTTCGGGTGGTACTGATAAGTCTAACTTCTATTTTTCAACCAGTTATTACGGTGACAAAGGCTGGTCGATTGCAGACAAAGTGGATAGATATACAATCAATGCAAACGGCAACGTAAAAATCAATGATAAAGTAAAAATTGGTTTCCTAACTGCCGGTTCTTTTAGACAGCAGAGGGCACCAGGATCTGTAAATCGTACAGAGGATCCTATTAATGGAGAATACAGCCGCGATTTTGATATCAATCCTTTCTCTTATGCATTGAATACAAGTCGTGTTCTTCGTCCCTATGATGATAAAGGTAATTTAGAATATTATCGTATGAATTATGCCGAGTTCAATATCATCAACGAGATGCAAAACAATTTCCTCGATTTAGATGTACTTGATTTGAAGCTTCAGTCTAATTTAGATTATACACCGATAAAAGGTTTGGATTTAAGTGCTGTTGGTTCTATCCGATATGTAAAATCGACTCAGGAACATAAAGTTCTTGAAAATTCGAATATGGCTTCTGCTTACCGTGCTGCTGACACTTACGAAATTGCTAAGAATAATAAGTTTTTATTCAAGGATTTAGAGGTGCCAAACTCGCTGCCTGAAGTTGTTTTGCCAAAGGGTGGATTTTACAACCGAAGTGATAATACATTACTGAACTACTACTTTAGAGGAACTGCTAACTGGAACAAAATATTTAATGAAATACATATCGTTAATGCTTTTGCCGGGATGGAAGTGAAATCTGCCGATCGTAAAAATAGTTCGTTTGATGGTATCGGCTATCAGTATGAAAGAGGAGGTGTTCCTTTTATCAATCCTAATTTTGTAAAACAACAATTACAAAGTGGATATTCTTACTACGGAATGGAAGAGTTTCGCGATCGTTTCGCCGCATTTTTTGCTACCGCGAGTTATTCCTATGCTGGTAAGTACACTGTGAACGGAACCTTCAGGTATGATGGATCTAATAAATTAGGCATATCTAATTCTGCCCGTTGGTTACCTACATGGAACGTAAGTGGATCATGGAATGCTAAGGAAGAAGATTTCCTAAAAGATAATGAGACAATTTCATACCTTTCTTTTAGAGCAACTTATGGTTTAACAGCGAGTATGGGTAATGCTCAAAATTCAACGCTGGTATTAAAGAACAAAGTGACTGATCGTCCTTATCTTTCTGAGCAGGAATCTCAAATGTATATTGATGCTTTGGAGAATTCGGAACTGACTTGGGAAAAACAATACGAAACCAACATTGGTTTGGATCTTGGATTGTTCGATAACCGCGTTAATATCAGTATGGATGCTTATCAACGAAAAGGTTTCGATTTGATTGGTTATGTGAAGACTTCGGGTATTGGTGGAGAATTTTGGAAGTTCGCCAACTATGCTGATATGAAATCTCATGGTATTGAGTTTACCTTATCGACTAAGAATATCAAAACTGTAGATTTCAATTGGAATACAAATTTCACTTTTGCCTACAATCATAACGAGATTACAAATTTGAAGTCGTTTCCTAAAATGATCTCTTTAATCAGAGATACCGGCGGACCATTAGAAGGATATCCTGTAAGAGGCTTATTCTCTATTGAATACAAAGGCTTAAACAGCAATGGTTTGCCAACTTTTATCAATGAAGAGGGTGACTTAACGGTTAACGATTTTGATTTCCAATCAAATAACATTGAACATTTAAAGTATGAAGGTTCTATCGATCCATCGATTACTGGTGGTTTTGGTAATACATTCTCTTACAAGAATTGGAAATTGAATGTATTCATGACTTACCAGTATGGTAATAAAGTGAGATTATATCCTGAATTTAAGTCGAGATATTCTGACTTGGATGCGATGCCTAAGGAATTTTTCGATCGTTGGATGTTAGCAGGTGATGAGAATGTAACTGATATTCCTACCATTTTATCTCAACGTCAGCACAATGTAAATGATCAGAAGGCATATAATGCCTATAATATGTCAACAGCCAGAGTTGCAGATGGTTCTTTTGCCAGAATGAAAGAGATATCATTAGCCTACCAATTGCCTAAAACTTTTGCGGCTAAACTTGGCGTAAGCGATCTTTCATTAAAAGTGCAGGGGTCAAATTTATTCCTGATTTACTCTGACAAGAAACTGAATGGCCAGGATCCTGAGTTCTTAGGTTCTGGAGGTGTGGCTATGCCAGTTCCAAAACAATATACTTTCACATTAAAAGCTAGCTTTTAGAAATTGTCATATCTAAAGAATAAACAGATGAAACGAGCAGAAGTAAATCTTTCTCATGTAGGGAAATGATTATTCTGCGACTTCCATATGGCAAAAGCATAAAATTATAAACATATGAAAAATATAAAGAATAAAGTCTTGGTTTTGATGGGGATAGCCTTACTATCGTCATGCAACGACTTTTTAGATGAAACACCTGACAACAGGACAAAATTAGATTCGCCGGAAGCCGTAAGTGAATTGTTGGTATCTTCTTATCCGGAAGGAGGATGTCTTGCATTTACTGAAGTGATGTCGGATAATGCCTCGGACAAAGGAATAGGAGGTTATATTGCAGAATACCAGGCTAACGAAGATGCTTTCTTTTGGAAAGACAGCGGGGCAGAAGATTATGATACGCCTGTTTTTTATTGGAATGCATGTTATGGTGCTATTGCAGCTGCCAACGAAGCTCTAACTGCTATAGAACTAGCTCCGGACAAAGAGAATTACACGGCACAAAAGGGTGAAGCTTTGGCAACAAGAGCCTATACTCACTTTATGCTGGTTAATCTTTTTGCAAAGCATTACAATCCTGAAACGGCCAAAACTGATTTAGGGGTTCCTTTTATCGAGAAATCGGAAAAGGTTGTTTTTCAACACTATGAAAGAGCTACTGTTCAGGAAGTTTATGACAATATCGAAAGAGATCTTAATTTGGCTTTCAATTTGATTCGTGATGAATCCTATTCAGTACCCAAATATCATATGAACCTAAATGCTCTGCATGCATTTGCTTCACGTTTTTATTTGTATAAAGGAGACTGGGACAAGGTAATTGAACATTCTAATTATGTGTTGGCAACCAATGCAGCTTCTAAATTAAGAGATTGGAATGGGAAGTACATGACCTATGAGGCTATGGAATTGTGGGCACAGTACACAAAATCTGACGAATCATCAAATTTATTGCTTAACAGACAATATACCAATTGGGGGGGCGGTCTTGTTGTATTCAGATATTCGTTAGCTTCATCAAAGGCAACCGAATTGTTTGGTGCGTCTGATGCCGGAGAGGCAAATTTCGATTTGATTATTGGTGATAAAATCCTTTATGCTGCAGGAGAACTTCAGCTGGGTTTTATTCCCAAATTTCAAAATCGTATTGAATCGCACGACGGGAATTCTGATATCGGTTATCCCAATTCAATTGTACCCATATTTACTGCCGAAGAAGTTCTTTTTAATCGAGCTGAAGCTTATGCCATGAAAGCTGATTATACATCTGTTCTTTCTGATTTGGATGCTTATTATTCAAAAAGAAAAAGGGGTTATAATCCTGATAACAAAATTGATTTGGATCAAATCAAGGGCGCTTATGATAAGGTTGAAGCACCCGATTTAACTCCTTTCTATGCTGTTAATGCCGATCAGAAGTTTTACGTATCCTATCTGCTTGATTTACGTCGTAGAGAATTCGTTCACGAAGGTTTAAGATGGTTCGATATTAAGAGGCATAATATTGAAGTTATTCACACTCTTGTAGATGGTTCTACGGTGACTTTACCCAAAAGTGATTTGAGAAGAGCCATTCAGATTCCTGCTCAGGCAGTAGCAATAGGATTACAAGCAAACCCACGATAATTATTAAAATTAGATACATATGAAAAAGATATTATTTCTATTTTTTTCTATTTCCATACTTTTTACTTCATGTACTAAGGATGATGAATTAGGAAAGTCATTAATAGATACCTCCACACCGGAGTTAAATGATGTAGATGAGTGGATCAGAGAAAATTATACTTACACTTTCAATGTTGAAGTAAAATACAGATGGGACAATTCAGAGGTTGATAATTCTAAAATTTTAACACCTCCTGCTAAAGCAGATGTGATTCCTTTTTTGGATAATATGAAGAAAATATGGATCGATCCTTATGTGAATGCCGGAGGTATTGACTTTATGAAAAGGTTTATTCCTAAACAAATGATTCTGATCGGAAGCCATAACTACAACGATAATGGATCCATTGTATTAGGTCAGGCAGAGGGTGGTCGAAAAATCTCTTTGTTCGATTTGAATTATATCAATTTTGATTTTACAGGTATGGGCAGTTGGGAGAAGGGTAAAGCTATGGAGCCTATCCTTCGCGTTTTCAAAACAATGCATCACGAGTTTGGGCACATTCTGCACCAAACCGTAGCTTATCCTATCGAGTATAAGAAGATTTGCACTGAATATACGTCAAACTGGATGAATTTCAATGATATGGATGCGAACCGATTGGGCTTTATTACAGGCTATTCGATGTTGAATCCTGATGAGGATTTTGTTGAAATGTTATCGGTGTTTCTAATGTCGGGTGATGCGGGTTGGAATAAGATTATTGATGGTATTAAAATCTATGATGATTCTTGGAATACAGATGAGGCAGCAAGCAAGATTCCAAGAGACAAAATCCGCCTGAAGGAGAAAATCATGGCTGACTATATGCTGCAGGTTTGGAATATAAATATCTACGATCTTCAGGCTGAGATTGAAGGTATTTTAACAGAGATCAAAGGTGAATAAATAGAGTTTATTATGGAATGAGCCATAAAGATCTTTCTCAAAAAGAGTTTGATTATTGTTTGGCGACTTCCATATGACCTTAATACAAAAATTATAATCAGATGAAAAAAATAAATTTATATATGATTTCTTTCATATTACTTGCATTTGTTGCTTGTGATAATGATTTTGAAAGTGAGTTTGATCGTTCTCCGGACGAGAGAGCAAATGAAGCTGTTAAGGAGTTCAAGGAGGCCTTAAACTCATCGGAGTATGGCTGGTTAACGCATTATTATCCTAATCCGGAAAAGTTAGGTGCACTTACCTATATGCTTAAATTTGAGGAGTCAGGTACCGTAAGCATGAATTGGGATCAATATGATTATCCTGATGAAGCGGAGTATTCAGTGAAAATGATTGATCAACCCTTATTGGTTTTCGATACCTATAGTAAATTTTCGAAGATGACAGATCCTGAAATTGGTGAGCCAGGTAAGGGATCTGGCGGTGAGCTCGAGTTTGGTTTCATTGGAAAATCGGCTGATGGAGATACCTTGTATCTTGAAGAGAGAGTGAATAAAGACCCTATGGTTCTGGTAAAAGCAACGGCCGAAACAGCTTCTCAGCTTCGGGAATATGCAAAGCATACTGAGTATTTGGAAAGGCTGAATGAAACAGTTGTAGTCCCTTTTTATCTCAACTTATCGGTTGAAGGTTGGGATGCTAAAGTTAATATGGTATACAGTGGTGATAAGATGATTGCATTTTTAACCTATCTGGATGCAGGGGTAACGAAGCATGATTTGATGCCAATCAACTTTACGCACGAAGGTTTTGAATTTCATCATCCATTGGTGCGCAATGGTATCGCTGTTAAATCTTTTAAATATGATGCTGCAAAGAACCAGTTTGATGTAAGTGATGCTGGCGTAGTGGGTGCTTTCAAGTATGAAGGGGTTTGTCCTGCTCATTTGGATGGCATGACTGATAAGTTTTTTGGTTCCAAATCATTTGGTGATGATGCAAAGATATTTAGTCCTAAATTATTTAATTTGATTGATGGGATATATCCTGATGCCGCATTTAATTATATTTCCCCAAGTCCTTATGTACATTCATGGACTCCTTGTACTTTACAGTTAGTTTTTAAAGATTATAATGCTATAAGAATGGCTGTTAATTATGTGAAAGTAACTGAGGATGTTGTTATGATAGAGCCTTTGGGCTATGAAACAGAATATTCAGGACCATTTGCTGATTTGGCTTATATCGAGAGCTTAATGGCCACTGAGAAAGGCCAGGCAATACTAGCATTGATAACAAGTACAAAGGGATGGACTATTGTTCCTGTAGAGTTTAAGGAGTATGGTTCTTCTTATTGCATGGTAAGTAATGAAGATCCGGAAATGTATATGACCTTTGGATTGACATATGCTGATGATTAGTCTATATAGAGTACTAGTTAATTAAAATTGTTAAATCTGAATGATTAGCTAGTGGCTGAAAGCCCTCCTGCCGATGTATTCCCTAATACCAATGGCAGGGGGGCTTTTTTTCTTGAAATAGTAAGAATCTTAAAAAGTATAAAAATGTTTGATACTGGTTTTGGTTTAAAAACATGGATTTATCCGGGCTTGTTTTGGGGAGTTTTCATGTTTCTTGGCTTGACCATACTTTTGCCTGTAATGGATGGAGAGATTATTACCTGGGAAAAAGTGTATACTCTTCTAACAGGTAAAAAATTGTATACACTTCCTATTTGGGTAATATGTGGTTTGGTGATGCAATACTTTCTGCATAAGTGGATCTATAAAAAGGGCAGAAGAGAAATAGGCGAAAAAACCGATTAAGAAGTCTTCTTTATCGAACTGTGTTCAAGCTGCTTTTTAAATAGAATTATAAAAAAATAAATATGTTTTACACTCATAACACTAAGTCTGGAATGGCATCTACAATTTTATCAAGTTTAGGCGAACAAGCCGCATTAGCCATTATTTTGCTCGTTTGTGCCTTTGGCTGCCAAAAGGAAGACGACACAAGTGTTCCCCTAAGTATCACGTCGACTAATATTGCTGATGGTGCTACCGAGGTGGATGTTTTTACAGACATTACGGTTCTCTTCAGCGAAGAGGTGGATGTTGCCTCAGTCAATGAAAATAGTTTTGTTGTGAACAAAGGTCAGTATCCAATTTACGGTAAGCTAAGCTGTACAGGAAAAACGGCAGTCTTTAAGCCTTCTCAACAACTCGCCGACAACAAAGAGTACAATTGTACCATTACAGCAGAAGTTAAAGGTTTAAATGGTCAATCAATAGCTCAGGATTACCATTGGAGCTTTACCTCGGGTGCAGAGCCTGATCTGATTGCGCCAACGATAATGGAGCATACGCCTTTGAATTCGGAAATATGGGTGTTTGCGGACAGTAAAATTAAAGTGTCTTTTGATGAGGAAATAGATCCCGAGACTATCAATACGAGTTCATTTACAATCAAAAATGGAACGACTGATGTCTCCGGAGAATTTACTTATGGGAAAAAAACCGCAACATTTACTCCTGATACTGAGTTGGCACCAGGGGCTTTGTATACCTGTGTTGTAACGACTGGAATTAAGGATTTGGCTGGTAATCCGTTGAAAAGCAATTTTGAATGGAGTTTTACAACCATCCCAGGGGAGCTTAGTTTTAGTGAAATGATTAGACCTATTTTTAAGGATCAGTCTTGTTATCTTTGTCACGGGGGTACTCAAGATCCTAACTTAACTGAGTCGGAGGCATATGCTTCCTTAGTGAATGGAAATTACGTGAATGTTGACTCTCCTGCTGACAGTCGTATTGTGAAGCAGCTGAAAGATAGACATCCGGGATATGCGACTCAAAAAGAGGAGGCACTTATTCTGGAATGGATAAAGCAGGGAGCAAAAGATAATTAGCATGAATTACTCTGTTGAAATTGCCGATTGACAAATGATATGATACAAAATAAATTGAAACGGAATCATTTTGCTTACAAATGAGATGTTTCGACAAGCTATTAGATTTGTAATCTGCAGGTTTCGAGTTGAGGATCTGTGATGCTCTTGTTAAACGAGTTTGCTTGGATGCGGGTGACTCAAAATCACCAATACCATGGCCTTCCATTACAAATTTCAGGCCGTGAAATAGACTGAGAGTCTCTCAATGTGTTTTATAAGGCATGTTTGATGGTAATTAGAAACAATATCCTGATGAGTTTCGCCGAAGACTTACAGGATTCTTATCTGTAAATCATCCGCTAAGTACTTTTTGGTATTGCCTTCATTATCTTTTAAATTTTTTATCCTTGTTAAAATATATTTTGATGTACATCAAGTTGTATTTTGATGTACATGAAACTTATTTTTGATGTACATTAAATTTATATTTTATTACTAGTGTTTGATCAACTTGTGCTTACAGCAGTTTAAGATCATCAGGATATAACCATAGACAACAAGGTGGTTCTGCTTACCAAAATATTGAGGAGATCACTTTAAGTGTGGTTCTCAGTGTATTTTGTGAGAGCATCAAGTTCAAATTAAAAGACTGGAGTTTATAAAAAGGAAAACCCGCTGGTTTTGACTCTAACGGGTTTTTTAATATTATCACTTTGGATTTACTCCTTCACTTCAAAACCCAATTCTTTTAGTTGTTCCCAAAAATTAGGGTACGATTTTTTCACCACATCGGGCGAATCGATAATCACATCGGGGCGAACCAATGCGATGGGTGCAAATGCCATGGCCATCCGGTGATCGTGGTAAGTTTCGATCACAATATTTTCCTCTTTTGCTTTTCGTTCACCATCCCAGGCCAATTCGCCATCGGCAGGTTCGGTAAGAACGTAACCTAATTTTCCCAATTCGGTAATCAGAGCAAAAATACGATCGGTTTCTTTAATCTTTAAAGTCTCCAAACCGGTAAAATGAAAAGGAATGTCCTTTAAACAGGCACAAACGGCAAATGTCTGCGCCAAATCGGGCATCTGATTAAAATCGAACTTTAGTTTTGTGCACTTGCCTGCCATTTTTTCTATGAACATTCCCCGTTTCGAGAATTGAGCTTTTACACCCAGCTTCTCAAAAACCGGAACCAATCCGGAATCACCCTGAAAACTGTTTCGTCTCAATCCGTCTAGATATAGTTTTCCTTCATCGGCCAAAGCCATAAAAGCGAACCAATAAGATGCTCCTGACCAATCGCCCTCAACTACATAAGGAATCCGCTGATAGGCTTGATTTGCAATAAAAATTTCCTGCCCTTTAAATTCCGATTTAATCCCAAATTCGGACATAATGTTCAGAGTCATTTCGATATAGGAGCGCGAAACAATTTTTCCCGTGAGCTTAATCCGCAAGCCTTTTTCAAGAGTTGGTGCAATTAAAAGCAATGCAGTAATGTACTGAGAGCTGGTAGTTCCTTTTAATTCAACTTCGTCGCCGGTAAGATTCGAACCAAAAATTTTAAGTGGCGGATAACCCTCTTTTTCCAAATAGGAGATTTGAGCGCCTATTGAGTTTAGTGCATCGACCAAAACACCAATAGGTCTTTCTTTCATTCTATGCGAACCGGTTAGGGTCCATTCGCCAACAATTTTAGAAAGGTAAGCAGTTAGAAAACGCATGGTAGTTCCTGCATGTCCAACATCAAAACTGTTGGTATTGGAATTTAGAATGCTCTGCATTGCTTTAGAATCGTCGCAATCCGAAAGATTTTTAATCGGCTCAAAATTGTAGCTTAAAGCATTAATGATTTGAACTCGGTTTGAAATGCTTTTAGAGGCGGGAAGAACAATTCTTCCTTCCAGTAAATTATTTTTTTTCGAAATGGAGTATTGCATCGAACTCAGTTTTGATCTATGGAAAATATCGGGATAGCGCAAATCAGGTCATCAAAACCATTTGAGTTAAGATGACCTGAATGATAAGGTTATGCTTTTTTTAAAAGTGAAACACAGAATCAACTTGGTATTGAGTCGCCAATTTATTGCGGCCATTCAAAAAGTCAAGTTCTATTAAAAAGTTTACAAAAACATTTTTTAATTTAAATCGATTCAATAAATCGATAGAAGCTTTTGCTGTTCCACCTGTTGCCAGTAAATCATCGTGCAGCAAAACTACATCGTCAGAGTTTAAAGCATCTTGGTGAATGAAAATTTCATCTTCTCCGTATTCTAAAGAATATTTCTCAGAGAAAGTTGGCGATGGTAATTTTCCTGGCTTTCGAACAGGAACAAATCCAGCACCTAAGCGATAGGCTAAAACGGTTCCTAAAATAAATCCACGGCTTTCTAAACCAACAACCTTTGTTATTCCTTTGTCTTTATATTGATTGTAAAGAGCATCAACTAAGGTTGTCAGATGTTTATCATCTTTCAACATTGTTGTGATATCCTTAAATACGATTCCCGTTTTAGGAAAATCAATTACGTCTCTTATCGAATCTTTTGCTTCTTGAAGTTTTACTTCCATTTTTATTTTCTTTTTCCAAACCAGGAGTACGAAAACATCCAATTTCATACTGTTTTTTCAGTCTGTAAGACGCGAAAAAGCAGAAGAAGTGGAACATTCACCCCCTCCTCACTTAATTATTCTACAATTACTAACTTGATATAGTGTGGGATAATTCCGGGTAAAAATAAAAAAGTCTGAGTAAATATTCGTTATATATTAGCAAAAACTGCAATTATGACTTGAAATGAGAAACTATTTTTCAGATCCTTGGATTTTCATTGTTGAACTCCACTTTAGTTTTTACCTTTGATTAAATTCAATTTTAGAATTAAAATGACAATAAATAATCAAAATCGCGCAGCCTGGATTAAGCTTTTTTACTACGTGTTCGTATTTTTATATCTGGCAACAACAATTTTCTTGATTTATCTGCAGGTAAAACCAATTTATCCAATTGTTGGAGCAATCAGTGGTTTTGTTTTTGCCTGCATTGTAATTAGTTTATCGCTTAATTTGAATTATATTATCTATCAGGAATCCGAACAGAAAATAATTTTGAGATATTATCCATTGCACCCTTTTCATCAGAAGTTCAAATCTATTGAAATTCCCAAAAGTCAATTGTCTCATTTCGATCTAAAAAGAAAACTGTTTGGTTTTAGGCCTGAAGTTACTTTGTATCAGCAAACAGAAAGAGGATTAGCAAAATATCCATCAGTAAGTATCGCTTCTCTTTCAAAATCAAGTCAGGCGGAAATGATTAAATCATTGCAAAAAAACTCCATGAAAAAGCAATAACATTTACTTTTGTGATTGAGCGTACTAAAATATAATTGTATACGTTATCAGTTTTGTAAATCCTTTATTGAAGATTATTATAATATGATTAAAAAAATTAGAAGTCAGTTAGCGCTGTTAATTATGTTGCTTGTGTTGCCAACAACTATATTGGCTCAAGAAAATGATGTAAGACTTAATGTTGGAATTCCTTTAGGAAAATATGGGAAGTTTGACCACAATTTTATAGGAACAAATGAAACCAATTCGCCATCTTTCATTATTCAATTAGAGAAGAATTGGAAACCCGATTTAAGTATTGGTGCTTATGTTGGCTATGCAGGACAAAAGCATGAGTTTAATTTAGGTTTTGATGAGGTGAAATATAATTACTATCGATTTGGAACGGTATTAACTTATGAATTGAATTTATGGCTTTCGGAAATGAATATTGCACCTGATAATGGGATTGAAATGTATGCCAGTGTAAAAACAGGTCTTTCTCTTGAGAGCCGAAAATCCACAATTTCTAAATTGGATGGAGGAAATATTCCTAATGTTAGAACGAACAGAAATAACGAATTGCTTTTCGATTTAGGGGTTTTACTGGGCACCCGCTATCATTTTTCAAATCAGTTTGGCATTTTTGCAGAACTGGGTTGGGGAAATGCAGGATTTTTTACAATCGGCACGACCTTTACCTTATAAATATTTTGTAAATTAAACCTCGTTTATTTAATTCGATGAATATATGGAGGATATTTATAAAATAGCTATTAGTTTTTTGAATGGGATAGGTCCGGTTAATACAAAGAAAGTAATTGCTTATACTGGAAGTGTTGAGGGCCTGTTTAAAGAGAAAAAGCAAAATTTGTTAAAAATTCCGGGGATAGGAATGTCTTTTATCGATAAGTTGGATCGGGATAATGCGGTTCAATCGGCTGAAGAAGAGCTAAAGTTTATTGCAGATAATCATATTCGTGTTAGTTTCTATTTAGAGAAAGATTATCCGCAAAGATTACTGAATTGTGCCGATTCGCCTTGCACACTATATTATAAAGGAAATACGGATTTTAATGCGGCACGTACTATTAGTATCGTAGGCACTAGAAATGCCAGCGATTACGGACGAGAGATCTGCAATAAGTTGATACAGGATTTATCCGGAAAGGAGATTAAGCCTATAATTATAAGTGGCCTTGCATATGGTGTTGATATTTGTGCCCATAAAGCAGCTTTGCGAAACCAATTGCAAACTATTGCTGCAATTGGTCACGGATTGCATATAATGTATCCTTCGCAACATAAAAGATATGCTGAGGAAATTGTGAATCAGGGTGCCTTAATTAGTGAATTTACATCCAAAAGTAAATTTGATCCTAAAAATTTCGTTCGGAGGAACAGAATCATTGCAGGGATGTCAGATGCTACAATTGTTATTGAATCGGCGGCGAAGGGAGGTTCTTTGGTAACTGCTGATATTGCCAATTCTTACAACAGAGATGTTTTTGCATTTCCCGGACGAATAAATGATAAGAGTTCTGCGGGTTGTAATAAGCTAATAAAAACCAATCAGGCACACCTTATAGAAAGTGTTGCCGATTTGGAATACATATTGGGATGGGAAAATAAGACTGAAAGTTCTAAAACAATTCAGACAAAATTATTTATTGAACTGAGTCCCGAGGAAAAGTCACTTGTTCAGATACTTAAAGAGAAGGGCAGCATGCCTATTGATAGTATTAGTATGAAAACCTCATTTTCCATGAGTAAGGTGTCTGGTTTGCTTCTAAAATTGGAATTTGAAGGCATAATCAAATCACTTCCGGGGAAAATCTACACTTTGAATACATGAATTTTATCATTTTTTATTGGTTAATGTTGTAGAGCAGATGTTCTTATTGTGTAAATATCTGATTATCAATTATAAAAAGTTTACGAAAACGTTGTAAAAAAAATATTAATTTAATTTGCGATTATGAAAAAATATATACTTTTGAACCAAGAACTAATATTTAAAACAACACAATCTAATTTAATTTCATAACATAGTTTGGCATGGAAGCAAAGATTAATGAATTCATGGAAGGCCTAAAGGCCAAAACTCCTGGAGAAGCAGAATTTCATCAGGCAGTTCAAGAAGTAGTAGAAACAGTTTGGGAAACTTATGATGCAAATCCTAAGTACAAAGCTGCGAAGATTCTTGATAAAATGTGTGAGCCGGAACGTACAATCATGTTCCGTGTGCCATGGATTAATGATAATGGTGAAGTAGAAATCAACCGCGGATACCGTGTTGAATTCAATAGTGCAATTGGACCCTATAAAGGTGGATTACGTTTTCACCCATCGGTTACATTAAGTGCATTAAAATTTTTAGGCTTTGAGCAGACATTCAAAAACTCTTTGACAACATTACCTATGGGTGGTGGAAAAGGAGGTTCTGATTTCAACGCTAAAGGAAGATCAGATAACGAAATTATGCGTTTTTGTCAAAGTTTCATGACTGAGCTTTGCAGACACATCGGTCCTAATACAGATGTTCCTGCCGGTGATATCGGAGTAGGTGGTCGTGAGATTGGATATTTATTCGGACAGTACAAGAGAATTCGTAACGAATTTGTTGGTGTATTGACAGGTAAAGGTCTGGAATTTGGCGGATCATTAATTCGTCCTGAAGCAACTGGTTTTGGTTCTGTGTATTTTGCTCAACACATGCTGGCTGAAAACAATGAAACTTTAGAGGGTAAAATTGTTGCTCTTTCAGGTTTTGGTAATGTTACTTGGGGTGCAGCTCTTAAGTTAGTGGAACTTGGTGCAAAAGTTGTTACTGTTTCCGGTCCTGACGGATATATATATGATCAAGAAGGTTTAAATGCTGAAAAGATCGATTATTTATTGGATTTGAGAGCTTCTAATAATGATGTTGTTGCTCCTTATGCTGAAAAATTTGGTGCTAAATTCTTCCCAGGTAAAAAACCTTGGGAGGTGAAAGTAGATTTGGCTTTCCCTTGTGCAATTCAAAATGAGTTGAATTTAGAGGATGCTAAATTATTGGAAGCAAACGGATGTAAATATGTTGTTGAGACTTCAAACATGGGTTGTACTGCAGATGCTGCTTTCTATTTAGTGGATGCTATGGCTTTCGCTCCTGGTAAAGCTGCTAATGCTGGTGGAGTTGCTGTGTCTGGTTTAGAGATGTCACAAAATTCTATGCGTTTCAACTGGTCTACTGAAGAGGTAGATGAGAAGTTGGGTCGTATCATGAAAGATATTCACGATACTTGTGTTAAATTCGGTACTGAGAATGGACACATCAACTATATTAAAGGTGCTAATATTGGTGGCTTCGTAAAAGTTGCTGAAGCAATGTTGGCTCAGGGCTGCGTATAATATACTATATTGCCACTATATAAAAGCCGGCTTTGCCGGCTTTTTTTAATTGATATTCGCCCAATATTCGTTTGGCAAGTCACTACTGTTTATATATGTTTGCAGAAAAGTTGTGAAAGATGAAATTGATTGATACTCATTCCCATATATATTCAGATGATTTTAAAGATGATATTGAAGAAATTATCTCTAATTGCAGGAAAGTAAATATTGGGAAAATCCTGCTTCCTAATATTGATTCGGAATCTATACCAAAAATGAATCGCTTGGTTCAACGTTTTCCTGATATGTGTGTTCCTATGATGGGGCTTCATCCTACATCAGTGAAAGAAAACTACAGGGAAGAGTTAGAGAACTGTAAAGCCTGGCTTGCAAAAGGAGCTTATTGTGCGATTGGTGAAATAGGGATGGATTTGTATTGGGACAAAGCTTTTGTGAAAGAACAGCAAATTGTTTTCGATACTCAAATTAATTGGGCATTGGAAAGGGAGCTTCCGATTGTTATTCATGCCAGAGACTCATTCGATGAGATTTTTGAAATATTAGAAGCTTACCGCAATAGCAATTTAAAAGGTGTGTTTCATAGTTTTACCGGAAATTCAGAGCAAGCCGAAAAGGCTATTGGCCTGGGATTTCTGTTGGGGATTAATGGAATTGTAACCTTTAAGAATTCCGGACTTGATAAAACAATCGAATCTCTTGGATTGGAGAATTTGATTTTGGAAACTGATGCACCTTACCTGGCGCCTGTTCCAAAGCGGGGAAAAAGAAACGAAAGTTCGTACTTGGTTCATATAGCCAGTAAACTTTCTGAAATTTATCAGCTTAGCTTGGATGAGGTGGCCAAAACAACAAGTGCAAATGCGGAAAAATTATTCAACATTGAATTCAAATAAAATGGAACAAAAACAAACTTCTATTTTAATAATATATACCGGAGGAACAATTGGTATGGTGAACGACCCTAAAACAGGTTCGTTAAAACCTTTTGATTTTGATCATATCTTAAAACAGGTTCCTGAATTGAATGAATTTGGGTTTAAATTGGAATCAATAGCTTTTGACCCACTTATCGATTCATCAAACTTAAATCCTAAGGTATGGATAAAGATTGTTGAAATAATAAAGGAGAATTATCAGAAATTTGATGGCTTTGTTGTGTTGCATGGAACGGATACGATGTCTTACACTGCTTCGGCTTTAAGTTTTATGCTGGATAATTTACAGAAACCAGTTATCCTCACCGGGTCTCAACTGCCAATAGGAACATTAAGAACAGATGGGAAGGAAAATTTAATTACAGCTATTGAAATTGCAGCGGCCTATCAAAATGGACAAGCCATGGTTCCTGAAGTTTGTGTTGTGTTTGAAAATAAGCTTTTCCGGGGAAACAGGACTACAAAGCACAATGCAGAGCATTTTAATGCATTTCATTCATATAATTATCCTGATTTGGCAAAGATTGGAATCCATATCAATTATAATTATGCAGCTATTCATTACCCCAGTCAGCCGGGAGAATTAGAAATATCAACATCTTTGGATCTCAATATTGCGATCTTAAAAATATTTCCGGGTATTAATAAGACTGTTGTTGATTCAATTCTTAACAGTAAAGGATTGAAAGCTGTAATAATGGAAACATATGGGGCGGGAAATGCACCTACAGATAAGTGGTTTATCGACTCAATAAAAGATGCAATTGAAAAGGGAATAATAGTATACAATGTCACTCAATGTGCAGCTGGAAGTGTTGAAATGGGTTTGTATGAAACTAGTCTGGAGCTATTACGTGCTGGTGTTGTAAGTGGTAGAGATATAACTACCGAGGCAGCAGTAACCAAACTTATGTATGTGTTGGGGAAAAACTTAAATTCAGAACAAATCAAATTCCTTTTAAATAAATCTTTGAAAGGCGAATTAAGCCAATAGTTTATTTGTTTTTCACATTTTTTTTGTAATTTGGTGCACTGTTTAGTCACTTCTGTATTACATAAAATTAAATTCATGATTATCGTGAAAAACTGATGTAGAAAGACTTTATTTAATAAAAATGACATGCAACTAATAAATTAGTTGTATTAAAGATCGCAATCGTTTAATTTTGTAAAAAATAATTTCGTTAATTAAAATTTGAAAAACAGACTATGAAAAAGTTATTTGCATTTATAGCAGTTATCGGGATGCTAAGCTTAGGAGCGTCAACAAACGTATTTGCTCAGGATGAGACAGCAGAACAAGCTACCGTAGATACAACGCAAGTTGCTGAGGAAGTTGCAGAAGAAGTTGTTGAAAAAGCTACCCCAGTAATGGAAGAAGAAGTGATTGAAAGTACTTCTTTTCACCAAGTTGTGAAAAAGCAGTTCATCCAAGGTGGTGCAATGTTTATGAGTTTTGTATTGTTAACACTTATTTTAGGTTTGGCTCTTTCTATCGAAAGAATCATTTACTTAAATATGTCGACAACTAATACTAAAAAATTGTTTGCTAATCTTGAAGATGCATTGAACAACGGTGGTGTTGAAGCAGCTAAAGAAGTTTGTAGAAACACTCGTGGTCCTATTGCCAGTATCTTCTACCAAGGTCTTGATCGTATTGATGAAGGTATTGAAGTAGTTGAGAAATCAGTTGTTTCTTACGGTTCTGTTCAAATGGGTCTTTTAGAGAAAGGTCTTTCCTGGATTGGTTTGATGATTGGTTTGGCTCCTATGTTAGGATTTATGGGTACTGTAATTGGTATGATCGACGCTTTCGATTCTATCCAGTCTATGGGTACTATTTCTCCGGCAGCTGTAGCAGGTGGTATTAAAGTTGCTTTGATTACTACTGTATCTGGTTTGATCGTTGCTATGATCCTTCAGGTATTCTATAACTACTGTACTTCAAAAATTGACAGTATCGTGAACAACATGGAAGATGCGTCTATCTCTCTTCTTGATATCCTTGTAAAATACAACATGAAAAAATAATTTTAGACTATGTCAAATACATTGAGTAAATATTTAAATATTCTCACCTATGTAATGATTGGTCTAACAGCAATTTTTGTTGCCATGTTTTACTTAGGTGGAGAGCTGCCAAATCAGCCATATCCAACGCCTGTTTATACTGATGTTTTATTGCAATGGGCAAAAGCATTATTTATTATTTGTGCTGGTTTGTCTTTGGTTTTTCCTATCATTCAGTTAGTAACTAACCCTAAGGGTGCTGTTAAAGGTTTGGGTGGATTAGTTGGTTTGGGTTTGGTAATCCTTATTGCTTATTCATTATCAGATGCAACTTTGTTAGATCTTCCTGGTTATACTGGTGCTGATAACACTCCAGGAGCATTACAATTTGCAGATACTGTACTTTACACCATGTACATTTTAGGTGTTGGAACAGTTGTTGCTATTGTTGCAACCGAAGTATTAAGAAAATTACGTTAAGTAAATGATTCGGATTTTTTATTCGGATCGATATACCTTTAGATTATAATATTATGGCAAGAAAAACACCAGAGATTAATTCTAGTTCGATGGCCGATATTGCATTCTTGTTGTTAATTTTCTTCTTGGTTTCGACTACTATGGACATTGATACAGGTATCTATAAAAAGTTACCGCCAATTCCAGAGGAAGAGGAAATAGACGCACCAAAGGTTAAACAACGTAATGTTTTAGCTATTTTGGTGAACCGCAACGATGACTTATTGGTTAATGGAGAAATTCTTAGTATTTCGCAATTGCGTGAAAAAACAAAAGAATTTATCCTGAACCCGCTAAATAGTGCAGATTTACCTGAGAAAAAATTGACTACAATTCCGTATTTTGGAGATGTAATGGTTTCGAAAGGTTTGGTTTCTTTGCAAAATGACCGCGGAACTAGTTACGAAATGTACATTAAAGTACAGGACGAACTTGCAGCTGCATCTCGTGAATTAAAAGATGAGAAGGCAATGCAGAAGTGGAATATGAAATATGCAGACTTGGACGAAGATCAGCAGAGTGCTGTTAGGGATTATGTGCCAATGCAAATTTCTGAAGCTGAACCTAAAAATGTGGGAGGAAAAAAATAATGGGAAAATTTAAAAAAGGTGGTTCTAAGGAACTTCCGGAAATTTCAACAGCTTCTCTTCCTGATATCGTATTCATGCTTTTATTTTTCTTCATGGTTAGTACAACCATGCGTGAAGTGGAATTGAATGTTGATGTTATGGTTCCAAGTGCAAAAGAAATCGTGAAATTGGAGAAAAAGGATCTTGTTAGTAACATTTATGTAGGTATTCCAATGAGAAAATTTGCAAAAACGATGGGTACTGAACCACAAATCCAATTGAACGATCAGTTTTCTACAGTTGATGATATTCAGGCCTTTATTGCTGCTGAAAGAGAAGCAAGAAAAGAGGAATTACGAAACAAGTTAACTACTTCTCTTAAAGTTGATCAATATACTAAGATGGGTATTATTATCGACATTAAGCAAGAGCTTAGAAAAGCTAGTTCGTTAAAACTGAACTATTCTACACGTGAAACAGCGGAATAATATTCCAGGTTTATACATATTTAAAAGGAGTCCAATTTGGACTCCTTTTTTTTGCTGATTTTTTTATTTCTTCACACTAAAAAGCATTGTTTGTCATGAGAGTGTATTCCTTTAAAAACTTCTGTCGCAATGATAAAATAGAAAAGCCAATCAAAAAATATGATTGGCTTTTCTATTTGTGACCCGTACAGGATTCAAACCTGTGACCTTCAGAACCGGAATCTGACGTTCTATTCAGCTGAACTAACGGGCCGATTACGAGTGCAAATTTAGAAAAATATTTTGTTCTGCATCACATCTAAACTCATTCGTGTAAATAAATATAATTCATTGTTTTAAACTTGCATGTCTAAACCATTAAAATCCAAATCTTAATAAAATAAGACTTCCTTCTTAAACTCAGTAAATATTTATAAACTTTTGTTAATTTTGCGCTTTGAAATGCAAGAAATAACCATATTTTATCAACATTACCATGGAGTACAACTTTAAAGAAATAGAACAAAAGTGGCAGAAGTATTGGACTGAAGAGAAAACCTACAAAGTTGAAGTGAATTCTGAGAAGCCCAAATTTTATGTGCTCGATATGTTTCCATATCCTTCGGGGGCTGGTTTACATGTTGGTCATCCACTTGGATATATCGCTTCGGATATATATTCCCGCTATAAAACTTTAAAGGGTTTTAATGTGCTTCATCCAATGGGATATGATGCTTATGGTTTGCCTGCTGAGCAATATGCGATACAAACAGGACAGCACCCTGCTATTACAACAGAAACAAATATTAACAGATATCGTGAGCAATTAAATAAAATTGGCTTTTCATACGACTGGGATCGCGAAGTTCGTACTTGTGATCCTGAGTATTATAAATGGACCCAATGGGCATTTATTCAAATGTTCAATCACTATTTCAATATCGATTCTCAAAAAGCAGAATCAATTGAGTCTTTGGTTGCGCAGTTTGAGCTTTTAGGCAATGGAAAAGTAAATGCTGCTTGTTCAGAAACAGATGTGTTTACTGCTGATGAGTGGAACGCTTTTTCTGATATCGAAAAACAGACTGTTCTTTTAAGCTACAGGTTGGCATATTTGGCTGATACAATGGTAAACTGGTGTCCTAAATTAGGGACTGTTTTAGCGAATGATGAGGTGAAAGATGGTGCTTCGGTCCGGGGAGGACACCCTGTTGAGCAAAAGAAGATGCGTCAATGGTCATTGCGTGTTTCTGCCTATGCAAAACGTTTATTGGATGGTTTGGATAATTTGGAATGGACTGACTCTTTAAAAGAGATTCAGAAAAACTGGATTGGGCGTTCTGTTGGTGCTGAAGTTAATTTTGGAGTGAAAGGTTCTGATTTAAAAATGGAGATTTTCACTACCCGTCCTGACACAATTTTCGGTGTTACTTTCATGGTTTTAGCTCCGGAGAGCGATTTGGTGAAGGAATTAACAACAGCAGATTGTCAGGTGAATATTGATGCTTATATAGAGGCAACAAGCAAAAGAACAGAAAGAGAGCGTTTAGCTGATGTTAAAACGGTGAGCGGTGCATTTACAGGTGCATATGCAGTTCATCCTTTTACAGGCGAGGAAATACCTGTCTGGGTGAGTGATTATGTGCTTGCTGGATATGGAACGGGTGCAATTATGGCGGTTCCTGCCCATGATAGCCGCGATTACGCATTTGCGAAACATTTCAATTTGCCGATTGTTCAGGTGGTCTCAGGCGGTGATATTTCGGAGGAATCTTACGATGCCAAAGAAGGACAATCAATGAACTCTGATTTTTTGAATGGATTGGATGTAAAAGATGCGATTGTAAAAGCAAACGAGGAAGTTGAAGCAAGAGGTTTAGGAAAGAAAAAAATCAACTACAGATTGAGAGATGCAATTTTCTCACGACAAAGATATTGGGGAGAACCTTTCCCTGTCTATTTTAAAGACGGAATGCCTCAAATGATGGATTTGGACAAGTTGCCTTTAGAACTGCCAGAGATTGATAAATACTTGCCAACAGAGAGCGGGGAACCACCTTTGGGTCGTGCAAAAGATTGGGTTACCGAAGATGGATATCCAATTGAATTGAATACAATGCCTGGTTTTGCAGGATCATCTGCTTACTACTTGCGATATATGGATCCTCGTAACAATGATTCATTGGTTTCTGCCGAAGCAAATGAATATTGGCAGGATGTTGATTTGTATATTGGTGGTACCGAGCATGCTACGGGCCACTTAATTTATTCTCGTTTTTGGAATAAATTCCTTTTTGATATCAATGAAGTATGTAAAGATGAGCCTTTCAAGAAATTGATCAACCAAGGAATGATTCAGGGACGATCGAATTTTGTTTATCGTGATAAGAAATCCAATAAATACGTTTCTTACGGATTAATAGAGGGGTATGATACAACTGCAATTCATGTTGATGTGAATATTGTGAAAAATGATGTTCTTGATTTGGAAGCCTTTAAAAACTGGATGCCTGAATATAAGAAGGCTGAATTCATTTTAGAGGATGGAAAATATCATTGTGGCTGGGCTGTCGAAAAAATGTCTAAATCCATGTTTAATGTGGTAAACCCTGATGTAATTGTAGAAGAATACGGAGCTGATACTTTGCGTTTATACGAAATGTTTTTGGGTCCGTTGGAAGCGCATAAACCATGGGATACAAACGGAATAGATGGTGTTCATAAATTTCTGAAGAAATTATGGCGGTTGTTTCATAATGAAGCAGGTGAATTTGAATTGGCAAGCAGTGAGCCAACACAAGACGAATTAAAGGTTCTTCATAAAACCATTAAGAAAATACAGGATGATATTGAGCGTTTTTCATTCAATACCTCAGTTTCAGCTTTCATGATTTGTGTGAATGAGTTGTATACTTTGAAGTGTAACAATAAAGCCGTTCTTGAAAATCTTTTGGTTATTCTTGCTCCTTTTGCACCTCATGTTGCTGAAGAATTATGGGCTTTATGTGGAAATGCAACAAGTATAACAAAGGCAGATTTCCCGGAGTTCAACGAAAGTTTCGTTCAGGAAAATATTCATAAATATCCTGTTTCATTTAATGGTAAAATGAGATTTATACTTGAATTACCCGTAAATCTAAGCAGAGATGAAATAGAAAAGGAAGTTCTTTCTTTAGAAAGATCTCAAAAATGGATCGATGGAAAAACGCCTAAGAAAATTATAATCGTTCCTAATAAGATCATTAATATAGTAGTATAAATAAATTATTCAAATAAGTTTCAGGCTTTAAGCTTTGTTGACTGTTTGACAACAAAACTTAAAGCTTTTTTTTTAATACGAGATGAAAATAAATTATTCTGAAATAAAATCCCTGGTAGTAATTACTATTGGGATGGCAATATATTGCTTTAGTTGGGCAGCCTTTTTAATCCCATCTGGTATAATTGGAGGAGGGGTTAGTGGTATTGGTACATTAATTTATTTTGCGAGTGCAAAAGCAATTCCTGTTGGTTATTCTTATTTTATTATTAATGCCTTTTTAATACTGATAGCTCTAAAAATATTGGGTAGTAAATTTGGTGTTAAAACAGTATTTGCAATTATTGTGGGGTCGGTATTACTTTCAGTTTTGCCGAAGCTTATTCCTGAACCTTTAGTGAATGAGAAATTTATGGCTGCAATTATCGGAGGTGCCTTATCCGGAATTGGAGTTGGTATCACGATATCTCAAGGAGGTAGTTCCGGAGGTACTGATATTATAGCAATGATTATCAATAAATACAAAAATATCAGTCCCGGACGTATTATATTATATCTTGATATTTTTATCATTGCTTCATCTTATATCGTGTTTAAAGATGTACCTACTATTGTGTATGGCTACGTAGTAATGTCTATTACAGCTTATGCTATTGATATGGTGATTTCTGGATCGAAACAATCTGCTCAGCTTTTTATTATTTCAACAGAGTTTGAAAAGATTGCCAATGAAATTACCGGGACTATGAACAGGGGAGTGTCTGTGGTGGATGCAACCGGCTGGTATTCAAAGGAAAGCAAAAAGATATTGATGGTTGTGGTTCGAAAACATGAAGCTCCATCGATCTTTAAATTAGTAAAACAAATTGATGGAAATGCCTTTATATCAATGGGATCGGTAATGGGGGTTTATGGCTTAGGTTTTGAAGAAATAAGAGGGTAGTTATTATGAAAAAAAGCAGTTCGATACAAATGTCAAAATTTGATTTTCAGTCATACCTAATTATCACAATAGGCTTGTTGGTCGGTTCGCTTGCGTGGACCGGATTCATTATTCCTGCAGAAATTGTAGGTTCGGGTGTTGGTGGTATTGCAACCATGATTTACTATGTAACAGGTTTTAAGGTTGGATATAGTGTTTTCCTTATCAATTCTGTTTTTCTTCTTGTTGCATTGCGCGTTTTGGGTTTCGGTTTTGGTGTTAAAACCATTTATGGAATTACTGTTCTTTCCTTTTTTCTTTGGCTGTTTCAGTCCTTAATAACAGAGCCCTTGGTTTCCGATCGATTCATGTGTGCTATCATTGGAGGAATACTGGCTGGAGCCAGTGCCGGAATGATATTGTCACGCGGAGGGAGTACAGGGGGAACTGATATTCTGGCCATGATGATTAATAAGTATAAGAATTACAGCCCCGGACAATTGTTACTTACAATTGATGTTGTTATTATTTCGTCTTCGTATTTGTTAGAGCATTCCATTGAACAGGTTGTATATGGATTTGTTACTATGGGAGTAAGTGCCTATTGTGTTGATATGATTATTGAGGGAAGCAAACAGTCTGTACAGATCTTTATTTTTACACGAAAGCCTGATGAGATTAGAAAAGAGGTTGTTTATTCTCTTGATCAGGGAATAACTGTTCTTAGCGCAACAGGTGGTTTTAGTGGGGAAGATGTTAAAGTATTAATGCTGTTGGCCAGGAAAAGAGAATCTCAGACTATTTTGAATATGATTAAGCTGGTGGATCCGGATGCATTTATTTCTCTGGGAAGCGTAATGGGAGTTTACGGAAAGGGATTCGATAAGATTAAATAACAATTTCTTAAAAAAGCTTAAAACGTTGTGGATACTCTGAGGGCTATTGTTCAACTATTATAATAGTAATACCTTTATGCTTCTCAAAAATAAATATCCACGATGAAAAAAATCTTGAACTATAAGTTTCTATTAATTGCATGTGCTGTGCTTTTAGGTTTAATTGTTCTTAAATGGTACTCAAGCAAACGATCAATAAAACAAATTGAACAGGAAGAAGTTGTAATTGACACCACTGAGATAGTTCAGGTGCATTTAAAATATGGATTTCCCATTGAAGAATTTGCCGTGGAGACTAACAAGGTAAAACGTAATCATAGCTTATCAACCATATTGCGGCAATATGATATTAGTTTTGGTACCATTGATGATATAGCAAGGAAAGCAAAGAAGGTTTTTAATGTCAGAAGGATTAAGTCAGGACATGAGTATTCAGTTCTTTTCACTAAAGATAGTTTGAAAACACCGGAGTATTTTATTTATGAAAATACCCCCGTTGAATACATCGTATTCGATTTGCGCGACACTTTAAATGTATTTAAGGGTGAGAAGAAAATTATTAAACATAGGAAGCAGATAAAAGGAAGTATTGAGTCGTCGTTGTGGAATGCAATGGTTGAAGCCAATTCGGATCCTTTACTATCTGTTGAACTTTCTGATATTTATGCCTGGACTATTGATTTTTTTGGTGTTGGGAAAGGTGATCAATTCAATATCATTTACGAAGAATCATTTGTTGATGAAAAACCCATACATCAAATAAAAGTGATCGCTGCAAATTTTATACATCATAACTCAAATAATTATGCCTTTGCCTTTGTTGAAGGTGATAAAGAAGGTTATTTTGATGAAGAAGGGAAAAGTCTGCAAAAAGCATTTTTGAAAGCCCCTCTTCGCTTTTCAAGAATTAGCTCAAAGTTTTCTAATAATAGGTTTCATCCGGTTTTAAAAAGGTATCGGGCTCATCATGGTGTCGATTATGCAGCGCCTACAGGTACGCCCGTTCACACAATTGGCGATGGTGTTATTACCAAAAGAGGATATCAGGCAAATGGTGGAGGAAACTATCTTACTATTAAGCACAATAGTGTTTACTCAACAACTTATATGCATCTTTCCCGGTTTGCTAAAAGAATGAATGCCGGCACCAGAGTTAAGCAGGGCGAAACAATCGGATATGTTGGAGCAACTGGTCTTGCAACAGGTCCTCATTTAGATTTCAGAGTTTATAAAAATGGAACTCCAATAAATCCATTGAATATAAAATCGCCTCCTGTGTCACCCGTGAAAGAAGAAAACGTGGCCAGATATAAGCAGGAAATGGAAAAATTAATGCAGGAGCTAAGCCCGAAGGAAGCAATGACTTTAGAGTAATTGCTCAATTATTTTGGGGAAGAATTCATGTTCCAGTTTATGAATTTTTTCAGCAACATCTTCTGCAGAATCATTTGGTGAGATACTGCATTTGGCTTGAAATACGATTTTTCCTTCATCGTATTTCTCATTTACCAAATGAATGGTAATGCCACTTTCTGTTTCTTTATTTTCGACAACTGCCTGATGAACCTTCATGCCATACATCCCTTTTCCACCATATTTTGGTAAAAGAGCAGGGTGAATATTGATAATAGAATTGGGATATTTACGCAGTAAATTAAGAGGAAGCAACCAAAGAAATCCTGCTAAAACAATAAAATCGACCTTTTTTTCAGCCAAAAAATCAATTATTTTATCCGTTTCGTTGAATTCTGATCGGGAAAAAACTAAAATTGGAATATTTAGGCTTCTTGCTCTGGAAAGTACAAAGGCATTGGCGTTGTTGGAAAGAATTGCCGAAATCTCAAATTCGGGTTTATCGCTAAAATATCTTGCGATATTTTCAGCATTACTCCCTGATCCAGAAGCAAATATAGCTAGTCGTTTCATGTTGGGTTTTCAAATTTAACTAAAACACACAAATATATGCAAAAGGCATTTCGCAGTGAAATAATTTCGCAGAAAAGGAAAAAGAATTACCTTTGACCGCAACTTTGTGAAATAAATTTGAATTATTTAGAGTAAATTTATTTCTTTGCACAGTTGAAAATTAATTAGTTTAAATATTTAATCACTTAAAATTTTAAAGTTATGTCTGATATTGCATCTAGAGTAAAAGCTATCATAGTTGATAAGTTGGGTGTGGACGAAACTGAGGTAACACTTGAGGCTAGTTTCACTAACGATCTTGGAGCTGATTCATTGGATACAGTTGAGCTTATTATGGAATTCGAAAAAGAATTTAACATCGCTATTCCAGACGATCAAGCAGAAAACATTGGTACTGTAGGTGACGCTATTTCTTACATCGGAGAAAACGCTAAGTAATTATTAACCAGAACCTTTTTTATGGAATTTAGAAGAGTAGTAGTAACTGGGCTTGGAACAATAAACCCAATTGGTAATTCTATTGCCGAATATTGGGATAACTTGGAGAATGGAGTGGGTGGATCAGGAATGATTACTCATTTTGATGCTTCAAAGTTCAAAACTCAGTTTGCTTGCGAAGTTAAAAATTTCGAGCCTAATGATCATTTCGACCGCAAGGAAGTTAGAAAATTAGATTTGTATGCTCAGTATGCTTTGGTTGCGGCCAAACAAGCTATTGAAGATTCAAATCTGGACCTTGAATCGGAAGATTTAACAAAGGCTGGAGTAATCTGGGGTTCTGGTATTGGCGGAATTAAAACTTTCTTAGATGAAGTAACAGGATATGCAAACGGGGATGGAACTCCTCGTTTCTCTCCTTTCTTCATTCCTAAGATGATTTCTGATATTGCCGCCGGTCATATTTCAATGAAATATGGATTCCAAGGACCTAATTATGGTACTGTTTCTGCATGCGCTTCGGCTTCACATGCAATGATTGATGCAATGAATTACATCCGTTTGGGTAAAGCTAATATCTTTATTACAGGAGGTTCTGAAGCATCTATCAATGAAGCAGGTTTGGGTGGATTTAATTCTATGCAGGCATTATCTACAAACAACGAAGAGTATAAAACTGCATCTCGTCCATTTTGTAAAACCCGTGATGGTTTTGTTATGGGTGAAGGAAGTGGTTGCTTGATTTTTGAAGAATATGAGCACGCTAAAAAACGAGGAGCAAAAATTTACGCCGAAATTGTTGGTGGTGGAATGTCTGGTGATGCTTATCACCTAACAGCAACTCATCCAGAAGGAAGAGGTGCTATTAACGCTATGAAAATGGCGTTAGAAGACGCTTGTCTGAAACCGGAAGAAATTGATTATATCAATGTTCATGGAACTTCAACACCAGTAGGTGATATTCCTGAAACAAAAGCGGTTCAGACTGTGTTTGGCGATCATGCCTATAAATTGAACATTAGTGCTACAAAATCAATGACTGGTCACTTGCTGGGAGCAGCAGGAGCTGTTGAAGCTATTGCCTGTATTTTGGCAATAAACAATCAAACAGTTCCTCCTACAATTAACTTTAGTGAGTCGGATCCTAACATTGATGAAAAACTAAACCTTACACTTCATAAGGCTCAGAAACGTGAAATTCGCACTGCCTTGAGCAATACATTTGGGTTTGGTGGCCATAATGCTTCGGTTATTTTCAAATCATTCATTGAATAATTTGTGATAAAGTCTATATTTCAATCCATAAAACTTTTTTTCTATCCTGAAAGGGAGTTTTATGGATTGTTTTTTGATTCACTGGGGGTTAAACCTAATAATCCTGATTTGTATGAACTCGCTTTCATACACAAATCTGCAACCATCCAAAAAAAAGGTTACGGTTTAAATAATGAACGTCTCGAATATCTTGGAGATGCTATTCTTGGTGCCATAATCGCCGATATTCTTTACAAGTACTTTCCCAATAAGGACGAAGGTTTTCTTACTCAAATCAGATCTAAAATTGTCAGCAGGCAATCCTTAAATAAGCTGGCGGTTAAAATTGAACTCGACAAGCAGGTTGTCTCCAATGTGAACTTGAATAATAACAAGCATATTTACGGAGATGCATTTGAAGCTTTTATTGGTGCTGTTTACCTTGATCAGGGCTACGATAAAACAAGAAAATTTATCGAGGATAAAATTTTTAGAACACACATCAATTTGGAGGAAGTGGTTACTGTTGAAACCAATTTTAAAAGCAAATTAATTGAGTGGGCTCAAAAAAATAAGAAAGATGTTTATTTTGATACACACGAAGGTGGTATTGATGATGCATTGAATTTGCCATTGTTTACTTCTGAAGTTGAGGTGGAAGAAGTGAAAATGGGTACGGGGATGGGTACATCTAAAAAGGAAGCTCAACAAAAAGCTGCGCAAGAGGCTCTTGCACGAATAAGTCAAATGGAATTGGCTTGCTAAATCTTTCCTGTTACACTCTGTTAGTGATTTTCAAAAAAAAGAAATTTGTGGTTGGTTTTAAGTTGAAGGTGGATTTTTTCGTCTCCTTTTGCGAATAAAACTGTATAAAAAAAAGGACGGTAACCACAACCGCCCTTTCATCTAACTATTAACCAAAATTTTTAATCAAGGAGATTGTTTCTTATAGATTCGCTCTCCGATGGCAAATATAGTGTCAAATTATTAACTTCAAAGTCGTTTTTGTGAAAATTTATCGAAAATTAGCTGTTTTTGTCTAAAATAGATTAAATCCAAATTTATTAAAGCGGCGATGTGTTTAGCAACTGAAATTTTGCGGATAGCGGCTATTTAAACTTGTGTTAAAGATTGTTAAGCTGGAATAGCTACAGCTGGTTTTTTTTATATTTGTATCTATGAATCAAAAATATATTTGGCTTGTAACAATTGTACTCTGTATTTCCTTATCTGGATTGATATTGGTTCAGATTAACTTTTTTCAGTCAGCCTCTAAAATTAAAGAAGAGCAACTTGCTCTGACTGTTAGTAAGGCTTTGGATCAGGTTGTCTCAGAATTAGAAAGAGCAGAGAAAGAGCAGATTATTTTGGAAGGTGATGTTTCCAACTTTAATAATGGTACAATAATCAGCTCTAAAAGTTCAGGGTTTAGTATTAATATTCCTATGGACTTCACTCATGAAAAAGCCAGATTGAGTTTTTACTCCGAAAACAAAGAATATAATATTGGGGAGGGGTATTTAAATCCAGAAGGTATATCCGGACTTTCAAAAATGCAGTCTCAATTTAATAAAACTCTTAAGTCGGGTAATTCCAGATATGCTCTAATTGCAGGACAATTAGCCAACTCGCAGCTCTCTTTGAGTGAAAGGATAAAAATGGAAAAGTTGCCGCAACTTATTCAGGAAAAGCTTCGGGAGAACGGGATTAAGCTGAACTTCGAATATGCAGTGAAATCAAATAATAAATTTGAAAAGAGATCAAAAAATTATTTTCGAAATCCTTCTTTTGAAAAATACAGTAAGCAATTGTTTCCCAATGATTTTTTCTCCAATTTAAATTTCTTATATATTTATTTTCCCGGACAACAGAGGTATATGCTGCAATCATACTCTTTGTTACTTCCATCTTTTATATTGACTCTGGTTTTAATTCTTTCCAGTGCGTTCACTATTTTCATTATCTTTCGTCAGAAAAGGTTATCGAATATAAAGAATGACTTTATTAATAATATGACTCATGAGTTTAAAACTCCTATTGCAACTATTTCGTTAGCCTCTCAGATGCTGAAGGACAATACTGTTACCACAACCGCATCGACAAGAGATCATATTGCTAAGATTATTAATGATGAAAGCCGGCGACTTACCTATCAGGTTGAAAAGGTTCTGCAAATGGCTGTTTTTAATGAGGTTAGGATGAAATTAAAATTGAAGACAATTAGTGTTCATAAAATAATTCAAAATTTATTACCTAACTTTACAATAAGAGTTGAGGATAGAAAAGGGAACATGTATCAGAATATTGATGCAGAACATGATCTGGTACTGGCTGACGAGGTTCATTTAAGTAATGTAATCGCAAATCTATTGGATAATGCCATTAAATACTGTAAAGATGCTCCCGAACTTAGTATTAGTACAAGGAATAAAAATAAGGGTATTGTTATAACCATTACTGATAACGGCATCGGAATTTCTAAAGAAGATCAAAAAATGATTTTTGAACGTTTCTTTAGAGTGCATACAGGAAATGTTCATGACGTGAAAGGATTTGGTTTGGGATTGTCCTACGTAAAAAAAATAGTTGATGCCCACAATGGACAGGTTAGTGTTGATAGCATACCTGATAAAGGATCCAAATTTGAAATATATCTTCCCTTAAAAAAATAGATACATATGGAACAAGTTAAAATTTTATTAGCAGAAGATGATGCTAATCTAGGACTTCTATTAAAAGAGTATTTGGTTGCAAAAGGCTATAACACCACACTGCGTGAAGATGGCGATAAGGCATACGATGAATTTTTAAAAAATCCATATGATCTGTGTATTTTTGATATCATGATGCCACATAGAGATGGTTTTACTTTGGCTAAGGATATTCGCTTAATAAATAGTGAGATTCCAATCATTTTCCTAACTGCGAAGTCGATGAAAGAAGATGTTTTAGAGGGGTTTAAGTTGGGAGCCGATGATTATATGACTAAGCCTTTTAGTATGGAAGAACTGTTGGTTCGTATCGAAGCTGTTTTAAGAAGAACTTCAGGGGTGAAAAGTGAAAATACTCAGGAAGAGTTTAAATTAGGGCGCTTTTTATTTGATTCAAAGAAACAATTTCTTCAGGATGGCGAAGCGACAATTAAGCTGACAACGAAAGAATCAGAATTGTTAAAACTTCTTTGTAATAATGTGAATAAAGTTTTGGAGCGGAATTTAGCTCTTAGAACGATCTGGTCCGACGATAATTATTTTAATGCCAGAAGTATGGATGTATATATTACTAAGTTAAGAAAGCATTTAAAGCCTGAACCGGGCATTGAAATTATCAATGTTCATGGTAGAGGATACAAACTGATCATGTAATAGTTTTATGATATAAAAAACGCCGGTCATTCGACCGGCGTTTTTTTTTATGAGATATTTATTCTGAAACCTTTTCAGTAGAATCAGATTGTTCTGCTTTTTTTTCTTTTTTCTCGACTTCTTTTTCGCGTTGTATCATATCCTGATACATACTCCGCATGAATTTGATCCCAAATTGCAAAGCGTCTTTTTTGCTCTGAAAATTTGATTTGATCAATTGATGCATGCTTAATTCTTCACTCGGATCATCGGTATAATAGAAAATATCGATATTGGGTCTGTTCCCTTTCTTTTTAATTTCCATTCCGAACCAGGTTTCAAATTCCTGATCTCCTACTTTAATATGACGTACAAATTTTATCATCTTCTGATTTTTTTTCCGATGCGAAGATACTTCATTTTTTTTAAAGGATAGATATTCAAATTTTAAGATGGTAAAAAAAAAAGAGGACACCCAATCTAAGATTCCCTGAATTGATAGAGCAATTTACTTTTTATAATGAAAGCTGAGGTTTGGTAACATCAGAAAGTATCTCGTGATAACGACCTGAATAATTTTCCAGGCACCAATTTTTAAGCTTCTCAAAATCCGATGGAGTTAACCACTGAATGGCTTTTGTCAACTCTTTGCGAAAAAGAGCAAAATCAAAACTTACATTAGCGAGTACGATTTTTGTTTGTTCGAGCATAATTATTCAAGTTTAAAGTTTTTATCAGAACTTGTTCCACTAAGCTACAATTTTCTTTGAGGTTTGAAGAATACATTAAGAAGTCTTAACATTTTTAACAGTTTAATTAATGTAATGTTGTTCATTTGTTATTGCCAAATTGAAGGCGTAAAAAAAGGAGCTGTTATAGCTCCTCATTCTGTTTTTTTTCCAATTCTTTAATCTTCTTTTCCTGATTGTTCAACAATACCATTGATATCGTAAGGATGAACATGACTACCAGTTCAATATAGATTCCGCTTCTGTCAGGGGTTTCTGCCGAAGAGTTCAGGAGGTTTAATATTGCAGCCACCATAATTAAAAAGGTGGACATGATTAGCAGGAGTTTAATTAGTTTCATGTGTTTTTAATTTTAACCAATCTTAGTAGGTGAATTGTGGAGTATTTATTTCAGATGAATTTTATTTATAGAATGAAATTATTAAAAAATCAGCTCAAAAAAAAATGGCCTTCATAAGAAAGCCATAGTATTCTATTTTTCCGGGACAAAGTCCGGTTTTTTTAATTCCAATCTGTTTTTTACAGGATTAGCATAGATTTCCAGGAATATCTGATTTAATCTTTCTAGATTTCCTTCATCCGGATTAATTTTCTTTTCCATGTGCTTTAGGAAAAGATCTTTTTCTTCAGATGTATATTTATCTGCGAACTCATTCGTATTGTTTACGATATCATAGGCAATGTAGTTGTCAGGCCAAAGTTTGTAGTTCTTGTGTATTCTGTAATCAATCAAATCTGCAAGAGCTTTGAATTTATCTCTGCTGTCGTCCATCTCTTCAATAACATCGAGCATTGCAGAAATTGGTTTTCCGATTACAAAATTAACACGGCCTTTTTCATTAACCATTCCTTTGATCATACTTCGTAAATCGTCCTTAGGAGTTTTCTTAAAACCTTCGTCGGTTTCTTTTTTGTACACTTCTATGGTTTTCATTGCATCGCATGGCTCGTATTCGTATGAAATAGCAACAGGAACAATTCGTAAACTTTTAAAGTGCTCCGAGAAAGTAACATCTCCACTCATTTGAAGCATTTTCAACAAACTTTGTTGAGTTCTGTCATCACCATCTTTAGTTCGCCCTTCTCGTTGTGCTATCCAAATAGATGATTTTTTAGTGTTTAAGGCATACTGTATGTAAGATGATAATTGCTTTGAGCTGGTAAGCATCTGACGAACAGTTACGTTTCTTTGCACAACAAAGCTTTTGTTTAGTTTAACTAAATCGGCTATCCACGGTTGGATTAAAAGGTTGCTGCCAATAGCGATTTCAGTTGTTTCAAAACCATTGTTGTGAAGCATCACGTTAAGCAAGGCAGAATCCAAAATGATATCTCTATGATCCGAAATAAATAAATAGCTTTCTTTTGGATCAAGATTTTCCAGTCCATCAATGGTTATCCCTTTGGTGGTGTGGTCAATAATGTGTTGTGCCAGTCGTACAATGAAGTTGCTCTGAAATTCTTTTATTGTTTTTACTTCTCCCAATGCTTTCACAATCATCTCTTTCGAAAATCCTGGGAATAACTGTTGAGAGAATCGAATAAAAGCTTCTTCTTTTATTAAACGTCCTATGGTTTCTACAACCTCGGAATCGTTATATGGTCGAATAGCATCAAAATCTGAGTCGGTGAACATTGCTTGGTTCTTTTTGTTTTAAGGAATGGCAAAAATAAGCAAATTATATGGAATGTCTAGGAAATGGTACCTGCTTTTTGTTTTTATTGATGTTTAACTCCCTTGAAATTCAAATATTTGCATGTGTGAATAGGTGTACTATCTTGCTGTGTTTGGGGAGGATGGCTATTAATCAGGGTGTTCCAATAGCTGTCAAATCGACATGAAATGTATTTGAATCAATCTTGGCAGAGAATTTGAGTTTTTACAGCTAAAAGGTCTGTTAAACTAATTGGAGGAATTATAATGGGAGGAATTTGGATTATATTTATTGCTTTTACCTTGTTAAGCTGGTTGGTAGCTAACCAATTGAAAACAAGATTTAAAAGGTATTCTCAAATGCCTACTGCGAATGGAATGACAGGACGCGAGGTGGTTGAGCAGATGTTAAGGGATCATGGTGTGAGAGGGGTAAGGATTGGTTCTGTTGATGGACAGTTGTTCGATCATTACAATCCGGCAGACAAAACCATTAATCTTAGCAAGGATGTTTATCATGGCAGAAGTATTGGTGCTGCAGCTGTAGCTGCGCATGAAACCGGTCATGCAATTCAACATGCCGAAGCATATGCGTGGTTGCAAATGCGATCGGCTTTAGTGCCTATTGTTAGTTTTGGTTCTAAGTGGGTACAGTGGGTGCTTTTAGCTGGAATTGTCATGGTGAATACTTTCCCTCAACTACTTTTGACAGGGATAGTACTGTTTGCCGGCACTACCCTTTTTAGTATTATCACCTTGCCTGTAGAGGTGGATGCTAGTCGAAGAGCCTTGGTTTGGTTGAAAACATCAGGTATTACAACCTATGAAACACAGAAAAGCGCTTTTGATGCATTGAAATGGGCGGCATATACTTATTTTATTGCAGCTCTGTCTTCCTTGGCAACATTACTTTACTATGTAATGATTTATATGGGAAGAAGGAATTAGACTCTTAAATGTGTGAAAAAAATTAAAAGTATTGTCCTTTTACTATCAGAAAATTCAGTGGCTGATGTAAAAGGACTTTTTTTTGCTTATATCAATTTTATTTAAAGTCTGTTTTGATGTTAATTTGGTATTATTTCCGTATCGATTGATTCCAAGTGTTTGTAATAGTTCTGCTAAAAAGTAAAGAATTAGAATCCTTTTTCTTATTTTTAATCTTTCAAAATAAGAAAAAGAGATATGACTAAAATAGCAAAATACGGATTTGTGCTTTCCTTCGTTTGGGTAGGGTTTTTATTGGCGATTAGCTTTATGGAAGCCTGGGTTAAGTTTCGGGCTGTGTCGCTCGACCTGCCAACAGGATTGGATGTGGGAGTTCATGTATTTGGCGCTTTAAATATGGTTGAGCGCATTTTTTCAGCAATGCTTTTGGTTTATGTGTTTATCTATTATACCGATAAAGTTGTTGTGCTTACTGGCTTAACGATTTTCACCTTTGTAGTTGCTCAGTCGGGATATTTGCTCCCTGAATTAAATCAGCATGCACAGTTAATTATTATGGGAATGGTACCTGAGAAAAATTCAATTCATCACATATACGTACTTATGGAAGTTTTGAAATTGGTGGCATTGCTGGTTTTGGGTTTCAGACAAGTTCGAATATTTAAACAAGCATAGTTTTCTCGAAATTTTATAAAGCTCTGTATTCCTACAAATACAGATGGAAACCGAGTGGAGTTTTGTTTCTTCCGCATTTGTTAAAAAATAAACAAATATGTTTGTGGGGCAATTCCGGTTCCCCAAAAATATTTTTAATAGCTGTTGCTTAAAAATCTGTAGTTTATATTCTGAATTTAATTGATTGTCGGATAGTAAGGTTCAAAATTTAATGGTTGTTTGAGAAAAGCATCTAAAATATTAAATAATGTTGTAAAACATACAGGTAAATGAGCAGTGGAACATGTGTTGTGCGGCAGGTTTTGGGTGTGGCAGTCCGTGTGTAAAATGATTAAAATTAACATTAATGTTAAAATAATAACATTAATAGGATCGAAAATGGCCTTTTTGAGTCTTTTGAGAAGTTTGTTTAGAATGAATAAAAAGACGGAAGTGTGTCATGTTGTTGTCATTTAGAATTGGTCTTAATATGGAATGATGCAATCGTTTTCATCCATGATTTAAAAAATTATCTTTGTTTCGTAAATAGACTGAAAGCTTCTGTTTTATTGATTTTAGAAGCTTATAAGTAAAACGGTAAAAACTATTTTTCGATGAACAAGATAATCTCAATAAAAGAGGCAGTTGCTAAACTGCAGGATGGAATGACCATCATGATCGGAGGATTTCTTTCGGTTGGAACTGCGAATAATATGATCGATCAGATTGTTTCTTCTAATGTTAAAAATTTAACTATCATTTGTAACGATACAGCTTTCGCAGATAAAGGTCTTGGTAAATTGATTGCCAACAGACAGGTTGTTAAGGTGATTACTTCTCATATTGGAACAAATCCAGCCACGATTGAACAAATGAATAATGGCGAAATAGAAGTGGAATTTAGTCCTCAGGGTACTTTGGCTGAGCGTGTTCGTTCAGGTGGCGCAGGGTTAGGTGGAGTTCTTACTCCAACAGGTTTGGGAACCATGGTGGCCGATGGGAAGGAGATTATAACCGTTGATGGTAAAGAGTTTTTATTGGAAAAACCTTTGCGGGCTGATGTTGCTTTGATTGGTGCAAGTATATCTGATACTCAGGGTAATCTTACATATAGAGGTACTACCCAGAATTTTAATCCATTAATGGCGACTGCTGCCGATTTGGTAATTGTAGAAGCTAAGCAGATGGTAGAGGCTGGAACACTGAAGCCGGAAGAGGTAAAAACTCCATCTATTTTTGTAGATTTTATTGTAAACAACTAACTAATATAGACAAATGGAAAAGGCAATGATAAGAATGCGCATGAGTTCTCATGACGCTCATTATGGTGGAAATTTGGTTGATGGAGCAAAAATGCTTCAGTTATTTGGTGACGTAGCAACAGAATTATTAATCCGTCGCGATGGTGATGAAGGATTGTTTGCAGGATACGAAAGTGTTGAATTTTTAGCTCCTGTTTATGCAGGTGATTACATCGAAGCAGTTGGCGAAATTATAAAAGAAGGCAACTCAAGCCGTAAGATGACTTTCGAGGCCCGCAAAGTAATTGTGCCAAGAACAGATATTTCTGAATCTGCAGCTGATTTTTTAGAAGAGCCAGTTGTAGTTTGCAGAGCTGTAGGAACATGTGTTACTCCAAAGAAATCTCAACGTAAATAATTATAAGCCATGGAAAAACTGATCATCACAGCAGCCATTTGTGGCGCAGAGGTTACTAAGGAGCACAATCCAAATGTTCCTTACACTATTGAAGAATGTGTACGTGAAGCAGGTTTGGCTTATGAAGCTGGAGCAAGTATAATTCATCTTCATGTGAGAACCGATGATGGAACTCCTACCCAAGATAAGAATCGTTTCAAAATGGTGATGGATGCAATTCACGCTAAATATCCTGAGGTAATTATTCAGCCATCAACTGGTGGTGCTGTGGGAATGACCAACGATGAAAGACTGCAACCAACAGAGTTGAATCCTGAAATGGCAACTTTAGATTGCGGTACTTTGAATTTTGGCGGCGATGAAATCTTCGAGAATACTGAAAACACCATTAAGTATTTTGGTGAGAGAATGATTGAGAGAGGAATTAAACCAGAATTGGAAGTGTTCGATAAATCTATGATTGATATGGCTCTTCGTCTTCATAAGAAAGGTTTTATTAAATCTCCAATGCATTTCGATTTTGTAATGGGAGTGAATGGAGGCATTTCAGGTACACTTCGCGATTTTGTTTTTCTGAGAGAAAGTATTCCTGCTGATGCAACTTATACTGTTGCAGGTATTGGTCGTTTTGAATTTCCACTGGCAGTTGCTGCTATTGTTGACGGTGGTCATGTACGTGTTGGATTTGAAGACAATACAATGATTTCAAGAGGTGTTGTTGCAGAATCGAATGGTCAATTGGTTGAGAAAGTAGTTCGTTTGGCGAAGGAATTAGGCCGCGAGATTGCAACACCAGCCGAAGCACGGGAAATTTTAGGGTTAAAGCAAAAATAAGATTAGATCAAGGAAGTTGAGCAGGAGTCTTTTTCTCATGTCTCAAATTTCAAATCTCAAATCTAATAATAGGAAATGAACAAAGGAAATAAATACGGAACACACAGAGTACTTGAACCAAAAGGTACTCTTCCACAACCAGCTCAAAAGTTGGATAACAACATGTCGGTTTACGACAATGAGGTTTTAATTGATGTTCAAACATTGAATATTGATTCGGCAAGTTTTACTCAGATTAAGGGCGCTTGTGATGCTGACACTGCAAAAATGGAAGAAATGATTCTTTCTATTGTTGCTGAACGTGGTAAAATGCAAAATCCGGTAACGGGTTCTGGTGGAATGTTGATAGGAACGGTTAAGGCAGTTGGTCCTAACTTCCCAAATCAGGATTTAAAAGTTGGTGATAAGATAGCCACATTGGTTTCTTTATCCTTAACTCCTTTAAATATTCAAAAAATTAAAAATATTAATCTGTCTAACGATCAGGTTGATGTAGACGCTCAGGCGATTCTTTTTGCGAGTGGTTTGTATGCAGTTCTTCCAACAGACTTGCCTGAGAAATTGGCTTTGGCAGCTCTTGATGTTGCAGGTGCTCCTGCTCAGGTAGATCGTTTGGTGAAAGAAGGCGACACGGTTTGTATTATCGGTGGTGGTGGAAAATCGGGTGTGCTTTGCTGCTATCAGGCAATGCAGAAGGTTGGGCCAAAAGGAAAAGTGATTGTTGTGGAGTATTCGAAAGAAAATGCACAGCGCATTAAAAATCTTGGTTTGGCTACTGATGTTTTGGTTGGTGATGCAACAGATGTAATGGATGTTTACACACGAGTAACCGAAATAACTGGTGAGGAAGGATGCGATGTGGTAATCAACAATGTAAATGTTGCTTCTACCGAAATGTCATCAATCTTAATCACTAAAGACAGAGGATGCGTTTACTTCTTCTCAATGGCCACATCGTTTAGTAAAGCAGCTCTTGGAGCAGAGGGTGTGGGTAAAGATGTTGATATGATTGTTGGGAATGGTTATGCAATTGGACATGCCGACCTAACATTAGATATTATCAGAAATTCAAAAGGAATTAGAGAATTGTTCGAAAAATTATACGTGTAATGACTAACAACGACAGACGCAGAGAAATGTTTCCTGAGGTAACCGATATTCAGTGGAATGACTGGAAATGGCAGGTGCGTAACCGTATTGAAACATTGGATCAGTTAAAGAAATACATTAGTTTGACTGAAGAGGAAGAAGAAGGAGTTCGCAGATCATTGGCATCATTGCGTATGGCTATTACTCCATATTACATGACTCTAATTGATCAGAATAACCCAAATTGTCCGGTTCGTAAGCAGGCAATTCCAACAGCCGCAGAAGTATATCATTCTCCGGCAGATCTTTTGGATCCATTGCATGAGGATGAAGATTCTCCTGTTCCTGGTTTAACTCACCGTTATCCGGATCGTGTTTTGTTTCTGATAACTGATATGTGTTCGATGTATTGCCGTCATTGTACCCGTCGTCGTTTTGCCGGACAGTCCGATGCTTCAACTCCTCAGGATAATATCGAGAAAGCAATTGAGTACATCGCAAATACGCCGCAGGTAAGAGATGTTGTTCTTTCAGGTGGGGATGCTTTGTTGATCAGCGATGATAAATTAGAATATATTATCAGCCGTTTGCGAGCTATTCCTCATGTTGAGATTATTCGTATTGGAACACGTACTCCTGTTGTTTTGCCACAACGTATTACCGATAATTTGGTGAAAATGTTGAGTAAATATCATCCAATTTGGCTGAATACTCATTTTAATCACTCCGACGAGATGACTGAGGATTCTAAAAATGCATTGGCTCGCATGGCAAATGCAGGAATCCCTTTGGGAAATCAATCGGTTCTTTTAAAAGGGGTGAACGATTGTGTTCACATCATGAAAAAGTTGATGCACAACCTTGTAATGAACAGGGTTCGTCCGTATTATATTTATCAGTGTGATCTTTCGATGGGATTGGAGCATTTCAGAACTCCGGTTTCTAAAGGCATTGAGATCATTGAAAATCTTCGTGGTCATACTTCTGGTTTTGCAGTGCCTACTTTTGTGGTTGATGCTCCGGGAGGAGGAGGAAAAACTCCGGTGATGCCTCAGTATGTAATTTCTCAGAGTCCTGGAAAAGTGGTAATGAGAAATTTTGAAGGAGTGATTACAACTTATACTGAACCTTCTCATTACGATAATAAATGCACTTGTCCTGATTGTACGATGAATGAGAAACACGAAGGGGTTGCATCTCTTTTAAATGGAGATAGATTATCAATAGAACCAGATCATTTGGCTAGAAAAGACAGAAATAAAAAAATAGATGCCGTTTCTTAACGACATAGAAAATTATAAGAGTCTTTCGATTGTAGGACTTGAGAAAAATACCGGGAAGACCGAGTGTTTGAATTACGTGCTGTCCCGGCTTAGGGACAGCCGTAAACAAATAGCTCTTACTTCAATTGGTATTGATGGCGAAAGCTGTGATCAGGTTACACAAACAAATAAGCCCGAAATAGAGCTTCGTGAAGGGATGATTTTTGTGACTTCGGAATTGCATTACAAACAGCGAAAGCTGATATCTGAAGTGATAGATGTATCCCGTCAATCAACAAGTTTAGGTCGGTTGGTAAGCGCAAAAGTTTTAAGCAAGGGTAAGGTTCTTTTGTCAGGACCCGTTAGCAATCATTCCATTAAGGAGTTAATTGCTGATTTAAAAAATAAAGGAGTAGAGCTGTGCATTGTTGATGGTGCTTTATCCCGCAAAAGTATAGGTTCGCCAGCTGTAACCGAGGCCATGATTTTGGCAACAGGAGCAGCTCTTTCGGCAAATATTACGCAATTGGTTTATAAGACTAAATATGTGTATGATTTGATTCAGTTGCCGGAAATTGAAATGAATTTGAAAGCTCAATTATCTGAAGTAGATAATGGCATTTGGGCAATCGATTCGGAATGCAAGTTTCAGGATACTGGAATTAGTTCTGTTTTGCTGATTCAAAAAGAAAAGGATAAGCTTTTTCAGCATGGCAATAGCTTTTTTGTGAGTGGCGCTGTAACCGATCAGTTTTTAGATTTTCTGAAGAATCAGAAACAGATTTCTGAAATAGAGCTGATTGTCAGAGATTTTACAAGAGTATTTGCAAATCCTGAAACCTATTATGCTTTTGTAAAGCGAGGCGGAAGAATACAGGTTTTAAATAAAACCAATTTGTTGGCGATTACAATTAATCCTGTTTCGCCTGATGGATACCGATTGAATTCGGATGAGTTGAAAAGTGCATTGCAGGATAAAGTAAATGTGCCGGTTTACGATATAAAAAGATTGTAGAAATGTTTCGGGAAGTAGTATCACATACAAGCGGATTGCAATTTCTGATGGAGAATCTGGATTTAAGATCTCCCATGGGAAGACGTTGTTTGCTGGATTCGAAAATGATGTGCTGCGAAAAGGAAATTACTGCCGAATTGAACTTGGTGGATCGGATAGTACAAGCTTTGGAGTTGAATTCAGATTTTATTTTTCAAATTCAGAATAAATTAGCTCAGTTGCGCGATATCCGTGGAAGCGTGAATAATTTGCTTGGTAATTTGGTGCTTGATGATGTTGAACTGTTCGAAATTAAGGTGTTTGCTTTAGTGGCTCAGGATATTGTTGAACTTCAAAAAGAAGGAAAGCAGAGTTTTCTGGAAATTCAGGATCTGAGTCAATTGATTCGTTTGCTGGATCCTCAAAATACAAAAATTCCATCTTTTTACATCTACGATAATTATTCAGAGGAATTAGCTGTAGCTCGTAAAGAGTTGAGATTCGCTAAGAGTAAAAATGGAGATTCTGAATTGGATATTGAAGTTTTATTTAGCAAATCACAAGAAATTGAGGCAAAGGTTCGTGAGGATCTATGTTCTAAAATCTCCTTACACGGATCCGGTTTAGCAAATGCCTTGCAGCAATTGGCTCATTTGGATTTATTGATCGCGAAAGCTGTTCAAGCTAAAAGTTTACAGCTGAGTAAGGGAGAAGTATCTAAGGGAAATACAATATATAGGGGCTTGTTCAACCCAATGATCAAAAATGAACTGGCAAACCAGAATAAAGATTACCAGACTATAGATATTGAGCTTGAAAGTTCGGTTTGTGTAATTACAGGAGCGAATATGGCTGGGAAAACGGTGGTGTTAAAAACACTTGCTCTTTGTCAGTATTTGTTTCAGTTTGGATTTTTTGTTCCGGCCGCATCGGCACAAATCAGCATTGTAGATAAAGTTATGATATCGGTTGGCGATGAGCAATCAGAATTAAATGGCTTATCTTCATTCGCCTCTGAAATGTTGAATGTGAGCCGTATGGTAAAAGATTCTAAAAGCCATAAAAATGTTTTGGTTTTGATTGATGAATTGGCTCGGACAACAAATCCGGTAGAAGGTTTGGCAATTGTAAATGCCGTAGCGGATATTTTTTATCAAGGAAAAATAAAAAGCGTAATCACTACACATTACAGTGGTTTAAAATCCAAGTTCAGAAAACTTCGGGTGAAAGGTCTGGACAAGGATTTGGGTGCAAATGTAATCACCCGCAAAAATATAAACAGTTATATGGATTATTCATTGGTAGAGGATCTGGAAGGGGAAGTTCCTCACGAAGCGCTTCGGATTGCTTCTTTATTGGGAATCGATAAAGAGATTATTGAAAAAGCGCAGAACCAATTAGCGAGTAAGAATAAATTATGAGTTATTAATTATAAATGATGAATTGTGTAATACAGTTTCCTGATTTATAATTCATAATTCTTAAATCATAATTAGGAAGAAATGGAGAGGAGTAAACTAGGTCTTGACTTTGAGAAAGTTGGACACGCAAAAGAGGTGTCGAAGCGAATTGCAGACGAGGTTCAGAAATTCGTAGAGAACTATTCAACTGTTTCGGTTGAGAGAACTTTGTGTCGTCTTTTGGGAATCGATGGAGTTGATAACAACGAGGTGCCGTTACCAAATGTTGTTGTTGATGAATTGCAGGAAAAAGGAGTTTTGAGCGAAGGTGTAATGTTCTTTTTGGGAAATGCTGTTTTGGAAACAGGTTTAAACCCGCAGGAAATTGCAGAGAAAATCGCTGTTGGAGAATTGGATCTAACTAAGATTCCGGTTCATTCAACTGAAGAAATTCACAAGGCAATTCAACCTTTTGTAATGAAAAGTATTCAGGTGATTAAGGATCGCAAAGCGAAAAGAGATAATTACATAGAAACAATAGGTGAAGGACCAAAGCCTTATTTATATGTAATTGTGGCAACTGGTAATATCTACGAAGATGTTGTTCAGGCAGAGGCTGCAGCTCGTCAGGGTGCCGATATTATTGCTGTAATTCGTACTACCGGACAAAGTTTGCTTGACTACGTTCCTTACGGAGCAACAACCGAAGGTTTTGGTGGAACTGTGGCAACTCAAGAAAATTTCCGAATTATGCGTACTCACCTTGATAAAATTGGTGAGGAAGAAGGCAAATACATCCGTTTGTGTAACTACTGTTCTGGTTTGTGTATGCCAGAGATTGCTGCAATGGGAGCGATTGAAGGTTTGGACGTGATGTTGAACGATGCATTGTACGGTATCCTTTTCCGCGATATCAACATGCAACGTACTATTGTCGATCAGTACTTTTCAAGATTATTGAATGGTTTTGCCGGTGTAATTATTAACACCGGAGAAGATAATTACCTGACAACTGCTGATGCATTTGATGAGGCTCACACTGTGTTGGCTTCCGATTTTATTAACGAGCAGTTGGCTTTGGTAGCAGGTTTACCTGAAGAACAAATGGGGTTAGGTCACGCTTTCGAAATGGAACCGGGACTAGAGAATGGTTTCCTTTATGAGTTGGGTCAAGCTCAAATGATCCGAGAGATTTTTCCTAAGGCTCCTCTAAAATATATGCCTCCAACAAAATTCATGACCGGGAATGTATTTAAAGGCCATGTTCAGGATGCATTGTTCAATCAAATTTCAATTTGGACCGGACAAGGAATTCAGTTGCTGGGAATGCTTACTGAAGCAATTCACACACCATTCATGTCCGACAGATATCTTTCTATTGAAAACGCTAAATACATTTTCAACAACATGAAGAGTATTGGTGATGAAATGGAATTCAAAGAAGGCGGAATCATTCGTCAGCGTGCAGCAAAAGTTCTTGATGATGCAACTGAATTGGTTGAGAAAATCGAAAAAGAAGGATTGTTTACAGCACTTGAAAAAGGGATTTTTGCTGATATCAAACGTCCGAAAAACGGCGGTAAAGGTTTAGCCGGAGTTGTGGAAAAAGGAAGCAACTACTTCAATCCGTTTATTGAATTATTGCATAAAAAGTAACAAGTATAAAGTAACAAGTACAAAGCATCAAGTAAAAAGTTCCAAAAAAATAAGTTTTGGGAGCTGGGAAGTCCCCCTTTCAGGGGGGATTAGGGGGGTGTTAAAAGACACGGGTGCGATTGCATTTGATATTTAAAATATAAAGGAGACAAAAAAATGAGTGGAGGTCTTTATTCAACTGATTCCAACGAATTTGATAAAACACTTGATCTAACTAAGATCAAGCCTTACGGCGATACCATGAACGATGGTAAAACTCAGGTTAGTTTTACTTTGCCGGTAGCCAAAGGTGACGAAGCCATCGAAGCAGCCAAACAAATGATGAGGGAAATGGGTTTTGAAAATCCTCAGGTTGTATATGTGCAGGAGCTAATGGCAGGATTTACATTTTTCAATTGTTATGGAAATTGTATTCATACTGTCGATTTTACAGGAATTACTGTTCCTAAAGTGGAAGCAACGGCTATGGATATGCACGAAACGGATGATTTCATTAAAGAAAACATTGGTCGTCCGATTCGTGTTTTAGGCGCCAGTACAGGTTCCGATGCGCATACTGTTGGAATCGATGCCATCATGAATATGAAAGGTTTTGCCGGACACTATGGTTTGGAGCGTTACGAAATGATGGAAGCTTTAAACATGGGAAGTCAGGTGCCAAACGAAGAGTTTATTGCGAAAGCAATAGAATTTGAAGCTGATGTTCTTTTGGTATCACAAACAGTTACTCAAAAAGATGTTCATATTAAGAATTTGGTAGAACTGGTTGAGCTAATGGAAGCTGAAGGATTGCGCGAGAAAGTAATTTTAATTTGCGGCGGACCGCGGATTTCTCATGAGTTGGCAAAAGAATTGGGTTACGATGCCGGTTTTGGAATGAATAAATATGCCGATGATGTTGCATCATACGCAGCTCAGGAATTAAGCAGAAGAATAAATAAATAGTACAGAGTCGTTAGTACTTGGTAGCTAGTCAAACTGGTTACTAAAGTCTAAAACTAGTTACTGATAACTAACTACTTATTACTCATAAGATATGGATAAAAATGAAATCAGAGAGGTAATTGCCAGAAGAGCAGCTCTCGAATTACACAATGGTGATGTAGTAAATCTTGGAATCGGATTGCCAACAATTATCCCAAATTACGTTCCTGAAGATGTGAATGTGATTTTACAATCGGAGAATGGATTGTTGGGGATGGGTGTTGCTCCTGCTGAAGGAGAAGAAGATCCTGATTTTGTAAATGCCGGTGGTGGATTTATTACTTGTAAAAATGGCGCCAGTAGTTTCGATAGTTCTGTTTCTTTTGGAATTATTAGAGGTGGTCATGTTGATGTTACTATTTTGGGAGCCCTTCAGGTAGACGAAAAAGGAAATTTAGCAAACTGGATTATTCCAGGCAAAAAAACTCCGGGAATGGGAGGAGCTATGGATTTGATCGTTGGAGCCAAGCGTGTGATTCTTGCCATGGAGCATACTGCACGCGGAAGTCATAAGATCATGACGGATTGTAATCTTCCATTAACTGCGGCAGGTCAGGTAAATATGATTATCACAGAAATGGGTGTTATGGATATCGTTCCGGAAGGAATTCTTTTAAAAGAGATCAATCCCTTATTTACCATTGAGCAAATTCAGGAAGCTACCGATGCAAAATTAATTATTACTGAGGATTTAATTGAAATGAGAAAAAACTAGATATGAGAAAATAGATATGAGATATCAGACATGAGATATTAGATTTAAGAAATTAAATAGTCGTAAAGACAGATGGTTTTAATTTTAGGTCTCATATTTCAGTTTTCAGTTCTCACATCTTTCATCTCAAATCTCAAATCTAAAAAAGATATGAGCAAAGTATATATTGTTGCAGCCAAGCGAACTGCAATCGGGAAATTTTTAGGAGCATTAACTCCTGTTAAAGCCACTGATTTGGCAGCCACAGTAATCAAGAACATCATTGAAGAAACCGGCGTTGACGCGGCTAAAATTGATGAGGTTGTTGTTGGTAATATCCTTATGGCTGGTCAAGGTCAGGGGATTGCCCGTCAGGCTTCCATTAAAGCAGGTATTCCTCAGGAAGTTCCTGCTTACGGAATCAACATGATTTGTGGTTCAGGTATGAAAACAATCAATTTGGCCTATGCGAACATTAAAGCCGGGGAAGCGAATTTGATACTTGCCGGAGGAACCGAGAACATGTCGGATGCTGGTTTTGTAATGCCGGGAACTGTTCGTACAGGACACAAAATGATGGATTTGAAAGCAGTTGACCACATGGTTTTTGATGGTTTAACAGATGCTTTTGAAGGATACCATATGGGAATTACGGCAGAAAACATTGCTGCTAAATATAACTTAACCCGCGAAGAGCAGGATGCTTTTTCTTTTGCTTCTCAGCAAAAAGCAATGGCCGCTCAGGATAAGGGAAATTTTAAGAATGAAATTGTTCCTGTAGAGATAAAATCCCGCAGAGAAACAATCATTTTTGATGCGGATGAATTCATTAATCGCGGAACCAGCGCTGAAAAATTAGCTGGCTTACGTCCCGCTTTTAAAAAGGATGGAACTGTAACAGCAGGCAATGCATCGGGTATAAATGATGGTGCGGCCTTTGTATTGGTTGCTTCGGAAGAGGCCGTTAAAGAATTTGGATTAACTCCTCTTGCTGAGATTGTAGCTACCGGTCAGGGTGGTGTTGATCCGGCAATTATGGGGATGGGACCTGTTCCTGCAATTGCAAGTGCATTGAAGAAAGCGAATATGAAATTGGAGCAAATGGAAGTGCTTGAATTGAATGAAGCTTTTGCGGCTCAATCATTAGGAGTGGTAAAACAATTGTGCGAAGATCACGCTGTTGATGCTGATTTCTTTGCTGAAAGATGCAATGTGAACGGAGGAGCTATCGCTTTAGGTCATCCAATTGGAGCATCAGGAACCCGTATTACCGTAAGTTTAATTCACGAAATGAAGCGTACTGGAAAAGAGTTTGGTTTGGCTTCGCTTTGTATTGGTGGCGGAATGGGTACTGCAATTATTTTGAAAAACGTGTAAACAGATAGGAGATATGAGATGTTAGATATGAGATTTTTCTCATGTCCTGATCTTTTAGTCTCATATCTAGTATCTCAAATCTATATTTAAAGAATGGATTTTAGCTTAACAAAAGAACAGGAATTATTCCAGCAGATGATTAAGGATTTTGCTGAGAATGAAGTGAAACCTTTGGCTGCTGAAGTAGATGATTTGGAAAGATTTCCGGTTGAAACAGTTGAGAAGATGGCCAAAATTGGAATTATGGGCATTCCTATTCCAAAGCAATATGGTGGTGCAGGCGGAACAAATGTAATGTACTCGATGGCCGTTGAAGAACTGTCGGCAGTGTGTGCAACTACAGGGGTTATTGTATCGGCTCACACATCATTGTGTGCGGCTCCTATTTTGGAGTACGGAACAGAGGCACAAAAGCAAAAATACCTTCCAAAACTTGCTTCAGGAGAATGGATTGGGGCTTTTGGTTTGACTGAACCTAACGCGGGTACCGATGCTGCAGGACAACAGACAACCGCAATTGAGGATGGCGATAATTATATCATCAACGGAAGTAAAATATTTATTACCAATGCAGAATTTGCTCACGTTTATGTGATTTTGGCAATGACTGATAAATCACAAGGTACACGTGGTATCACTGCTTTTATCATTGAAAAGGGAACTCCTGGTTTTTCTATCGGAAAAAAAGAAAAGAAAATGGGTATCCGCGGATCTGCAACCTGCGAATTGGTATTCGAAAACTGTATTGTTCCTAAGGAAAACATGTTGGGTAAATTGAGTAAAGGTTTTGGTATTGCGATGAAAACTTTAGATGGCGGACGTATTGGTATTGCCGCTCAGGCTTTGGGTATTGCGCAGGGAGCTATCGACGAAACAGTGAAATATGTGAAAGAAAGAAAGCAGTTCGGTCGACCGATTTCTGCCTTCCAAAACACACAATTTCAGTTGGCTGATATGAATACCAAAACGGAAGCGTCGCGTATGCTGGTTCGCAAAGCAGCTTACAAAAAAGATGCTAAACTTCCTTATTCGGTTGATGCTGCAATGGCTAAACTATACGCTGCTGAAACAGCAATGGAAGTGACCAATAAGGCAGTTCAACTTCACGGTGGATATGGTTATACCAGAGAATATCCGGTGGAGCGTATGATGCGTGATGCAAAAATCACAGAAATCTACGAAGGAACATCAGAAGTTCAGAGAATGGTAATTTCAGCCAATATGTTAAAATAAGGATTTAATTATTCGTAGGGACACGACATGTCGTGTCCGTTTAACACGAAACGATTTAAGGACACAACATGTCGTGTCCCTACAATCCCAATAAAAAGAAAACAAAATGAATATAGTTGTCTGTATTAAACAGGTACCGGATACAACCGAAATCAAAATTGATCCGATTACGGGAACTTTGATCCGTGACGGTGTGCCAAGTATTATGAACCCTGATGATAAGAGTGGTTTGGAAATGGCATTGCAATTGAAAGATGAAAAAGGAGCTCATGTTACTGTGATTACTATGGGACCTCCTCAGGCCGATTTAATTCTTCGTGAGGCTTACGCTATGGGCGTTGATCGGGCGATTCACTTAACGGATCGAAAATTTGCAGGAGCAGATACTTTGGCTACTTCGCATGCTTTGGCAGGTGCATTGCGGAAGATCGATTTTGATCTTTTGATTACAGGCCGTCAGGCGATTGATGGTGATACAGCTCAGGTAGGTCCACAAATTGCTGAACATCTGGATTTGCCTCAGGTATCTTATTTGGAAGATTTAAAATTCGACGGAGATAAGACATTCACAATGAAACGTCATATCGAAGACGGATACCAAATGCTGGAGGTAGAAGCTCCTTGTGTGGTAACCGTTCTTTCATCGGCAAACACTCCACGTTACATGAATGTTGGCGGCATTGTTGATGCCTACCAAAAAGAGGTTGAGGTTTGGGGATTCAACGAAATTGAAGTTGATGAGAAAGATTTGGGATTAAAAGGATCACCAACAAGCGTACACAAAGCATTTGCCCGTGGCTTGAAACCAGCAGGTGAACTTTACGAAGTTGGTACTGATGAGGCCGTAGGAATCATCATCAAGAAGTTAAAAGAGAAATTCATTCTAAACTAGTTACAGCTATGAAATTAGAGGATTACAAAGGTATATACGTCTTCATCGAACAACGTGAAGGTATCATTCAAAACGTAGCTTTGGAATTGTTAGGACAGGCTAGAAAGCTAGCTGATGAGTTGAACGACAAAGTGTATGCGATGCTATTGGGGCATCATATTACTGATCAGGCGCAGAGCTTAATTGGCCGTGGTGCCGATGAGGTAATTGTTGTGGATGCTCCTGAACTAAAAGAATATACTACAGAACCATATACACAGGCAATCTGCCAAATTATCAGCGAAAGAAAACCGGAATCTTTATTTATCGGGGCAACCACTTTGGGTCGTGATTTGGGTCCAAGAGTTTCGGCTCGTGTAGGCACTGGTTTAACTGCTGATTGTACCAAAATTGAGATTGGCGAAAATGGCGAAATGTTAATGACTCGTCCTGCTTTTGGAGGTAACCTTATGGCGACTATTGTTTGTAAAAACCATCGTCCGCAAATGGGAACGGTTCGTCCGGGAGTATTGTTTGCAATGGATACTGACGAAAGTCGTACCGGAGCTATCGTGAACTACGAGGTGAAATTCAATGCAGCTAAGTTTCGTGTGAAATTGTTGGAAACTGTGAAGGAAGACAACAATCTAATCGATATTACCGAAGCCAGAATTTTGGTTTCAGGCGGACGTGGAATTGGTAATAAAGAAGGGTTTGAAGCAATGGATGCATTAGCTCATACATTGAATGCAGAAGTTTCGGCTTCCCGTGCTATGGTTGATGCCGGTTACATTGGTCACGATCGTCAGGTGGGCCAGACAGGGAAAACTGTTCGTCCCGATTTGTACTTTGCATTCGGCATTTCAGGAGCCATTCAGCATGTTGCCGGTATGGAAGATTCTGATTTGATTATTGCCGTAAACAAAGACAAATACGCACCAATTTTTCAGGTTTCCGATTTGGGTATTGTTGGCGATGCCAAACAAATCATTAAAAAGCTAACCGAGAGATTGGAAAAACAAAATTAATCACACCATTAACTACAAGTTGAAAGACTCGCCCGATTTGTATCGGGCAGGTCTTTTTTTTGATGTTATCTTTTAAAAATAGATATGACTTTCTCAAAGCTTTTTGCTATTTCGGGAAGCGGATCTTTTATTACATAGTTCAACGAAGAATTTTTCAGACTCGTTAGTTTTCGTTTGCCGAGCAATTCTTTTCGGAAGCGGTGCAAAGCTGGTTTTGCAAGATAGAAGTCGGTTTTACTGTAGCCCTTATATTCTATCTTTTCATTTTTGGCTGTTTTTAATAGTAACATCGGGAAATTGACTCCGGCGTACAAAGAGCCTATTAGCGTACTCCACATACGAGGATTAAAATCCAAAAGGTGATAAGAGTCCGATTTTTTGTGGTAGATGAAATCCAGATGCGCAATTCCACTCCAGTTTAGTTTGCTTACAATTGTTTCGGTTTGCTTTAGTAGTTTCTTGTCATCAACAAACTCTATTCCCGAAGCAAATGAAAAGGCTTCGCGAACCAATCCTTTTTGAATGGTATAAGCTATGATATTGCCATTCTCAGCCAGCAGACTAATGTCGATGTCTTCTCCATCGATATTCTCCTGCATAACAAAGTCTTCGGAATTAAAATCAGGATTTTCGATTGTTTTAATAAGCTCTTGGTTATCGTTAAACAATTTTACCTGATATCCATTGGTGTCCAGACGTGGTTTGATGAGATACGGTAAGTCAAGTAAATTAATATTTGCGAGCGTTGCCGGATAAGTTTTCGGACTTGGAAAAGAGTTTTTATCCAGCCATTGCGAAAGCAGCCACTTGTCCGAAACAGTTTTCAGAATATCCCATTCGGCGATAGGTGGTAACAAGCAAGTCCCGAACCTGGATTTGTGTTTGGAGAAGAATAAATAAGTCTCTTGTTTTACCGGAAGGATGGCATCAATATGCCAGTTGCTTATAGCTGATGCAATTGCATTCACTCTTTCTTCTTCCTTCTCAGGACTGATGCAAAGGTGTTTTTTTACATATCTTGAATAGGGGATGGTGTTAAAATAGGCCTTTTTATCAGGCGAAAGAACAAAGATATTTACCTGTTGTTTGTCTCTCAAACAGCGTATGGTATCCAATAAATTAGGACCTCCCTTATCATCAATCAGCAATACGTTCATTCTCCTCATTTTATTTACCTACATAAGGTAAGTTATTATGAGTTTTGAAGCAAAAAGAAATGATTGACAACTTAAATGTGTTGAGTAATTTGAATTATTGGTGGTGAAAGTAGTTTTTTGTGGAAGGAAAACCTGAGTGGTTCGATGGATTAAATTAAATTTCCAGCCATTCATCCATCTCCATAAAATCGATCTGTTGCTGATGTATAAATCTGAAATTAGTTTCATCATCAAACCAAGCAACAACTTCTTTCTTTAATAGCTTTGTTGGTTTAACCGATAAACAAGTTAGGTAGCTGCTCCACGGATAATCCACGGCAATATCCGTAAATCCGTGATGAATCGGGTTGTTGTGGATGTATAAGACCAGCGTTCGAAGATAGGTCTCGTCTTCTACCAGTTTTCTTTTGAAAGGTCTTTCGAAAAGGGATCCTGTTCGTTGGTACTTTTTATTAATATATTTGGAGTAGGCATTAAAAAGATGTGAAAAGTGTTTTGTAGGGTGGTGCCAGATCTTGTTGATACAAGGCTTTATACCATTGTGCTGATATTATTACTATATCAGAAGATTAAATGAGAGTGTTTGCGTAACAGATTGTATGCTCAGCTGAATAAATGATATTGTTTGCGAATGATTTTATATTATCAGCTGAATATATAATCTGTTCAGATGACATCTGAGCACTGATTTTGATCATCGGAAGATGATATTTTATTAGCTGACGATGCGATTTAATAAAATGAACTTGTAATTATTTAGCAGAGTAGTTTAATTCATCAGTAGTATAAGATAATTATTAAGCTGAGTATATTATTTCATTTCGAATAAGTTGTGAGCCATGGCGGGCGAAAGAAATCTAAAAGTTTTAATAATTGCATGCCGTTTTGAAATCCAAAAAGGCAGATACATTTAACAATCAATAATAGCGGAATAGGTGTTGAGTTTGTTTCGATACAGAATTTTTGTGAAGCCTTTGCTGTATGCAATTGAGATCGTAAATAAAAAGGGAACCCGTTACAAACAGATTCCCTTCCCTCTAACTAAAATGTACTTCTACTACATTATTGCTTAACAATTTTGAAGCTGACAGCTTCGTTTTGGTTGATAAAGTGAACAAAATACAATCCTGCCGGATAACTTGTCAAGTCTAGAGTGGTTGTTGGTTCCAGTTGTTTGTACAAGATTAGTTTTCCGGCTGAATCGAACAATTCTACCTGTATGTTGGTTGAGTAATTGAAATTTTCATGCAAATCGATCACCAACTTTCCTTTTGTTGGGTTCGGATAAATGGAGATGTTCTTTTTGATAAGCTCTTCAATTCCTACCAAAATGACTTCTACCTGTTCCGATATTTCTGATTTGCATCCATATTGATTCCAAACCTCTACGGAATAATTTCCATCCTGCGATGGCGAGAATTCCTGATTGGTGGTTCCATTCTGCACCTCGTTGTTTCTGTACCATTGGTATTCAGTTGCAGATGTAGAAGACAGAATGCCGTTGTTGTAAGTTGCGACAGGAATTTGCGGTAAGTCATGAACGGTTATCAATACCTGATCGGCAGCCGAACAGCCATTGCTGTTTTCTACACGAAGAGTGCAGGTGCCGGTTGAACCGATTTCATGCGCATTTGTGCCTTCCACGTCGTTCCAAAAGTAGTGAGCGTAGGCATCCGAAACCGTAAAAGTATGAGTTTCACCGTCGCAAAGATCAATATCGTCGCCCAAATTAATATCCGGACTTTCCTTAAAAGTTAGGCTCACCATGTCTGTTGCTTCGCAACCATTGGCATCAATCACTTTCAAGGTGTAATCTCCTTCAGCGGAAGCGATTAATTCATTGATGCCTTCTGTGTTGTTCCAGAAATACTGCGCAAAATTGTCTGCGGCACTAAAAGTATGCTCGCTGCCTTGGCAAATTTGCACATCAGCGCCCAAATCAACTGTTGGAGCAGTATGGAAAGAAAGATTTGCCACGTCAGTAGCTTCGCATCCGTTGTTGTCC
>JAFGYE010000015.1 GCA_016936255.1 Marinifilaceae bacterium
CTTCTAATGTCCAACGTCTTTTCATACCCTAAATTTAACTGTTTTAAATCTGAAATTTTACTCCAGTCTTTTTAGGGGCTAAACTACTACCATTTCTATATTTCCATCAAATTGGAATCTCCCCATTCCATTTTCTAGGTTGAGCATTGATATTAATGATTACATTATTAATATCAATTCTGTAATAACCAATATAATTGCAATCATATTCTATTTTGTTTTCATTAAAGTTATAGTCACCCTATTAATGATTGTAAAAAGAATATTTAATCTATTTATTGAAGAGATTAAATACACTAATGAAGAAAACAAAATTGATGTCAAAGATTATGAAGATTATGATTAGTTTTTTTTCAACTCTTGTCAATGATCCTAAGCATTTTCCTAAATTTGGATTATCATCGGAAATCAAAATTATACAATGAACAAAACAAACTATCAAAAAGAAAAAACAGAACCAAATGAAAAAATTAAATTTTAAACAAAGAATCCTATTTGTCTTGTTATCTGGCATTCCCTATGGGATTGTGCTTCTGCTTCTGAATTATTTCTTTGACCTTTATACCATCAAGAGTGTTTTATATCAGACCCTGCTTTTCACAATTCTGTTTGGAATAGGTTTTCCTTTTGTAATGGAAAAACTCGTGCCAAAAATGCTTTCTAAGCTTAAAACTCCGGAAATGGAGGATGATGAAATTATTATTTATGAAGATGGTGCCAATTTGTTTAGCGGCACTTGGGTAGCTGTTGGCGGCAAGTTGTTTTTAACCAATAAACGATTGATTTTCAGCCCTCACAAATACAATTTTCAAAAGGGTGAAACATCTATCTACTTAAGTGAGATTACAGAAATCAGTAAAAGAAAAACAAGCCGAATTGTGGACAATGGCTTGCGGGTAGTAACAAAAGACAATAATAAATACGATTTGGTGCTGAACGATCGGGATGAATGGCTTAAACAATTGAAAAAATAATTGACCAATGATTGCAACTTATTTCAATTTCCGGCAACAGAAACAAAACACAACTAAGAATTAACAAATGAAGAAAATATTATTTTTTATTTTACTGGTAAGCAGTTGGCACGCCGGCGTTTCGCAAGAGAATACAGCGGTTAAAATAGCTGATCAAACAATTTTTGTTTATGGCGGCGATATCAATCTAAAATTCACCCAATATGTTGTTGACTTAACAAAGAAATCGAATCCTAAAATCTGTTACGTTCCTACTGCAAGTGCCGATAACGAGAGTAATATTAAACTATGGAATTTCTATTGCAAAAAACTCAATATCGAAGCCTGCGTGTTAAAAGTTTGGGTAGCCTCTAGCGAAAAGAATAAATCGTTTGAAGACCAATTGCTGGGTAAGGATGCTATTGTTGTTGGCGGAGGAAATACTTTAAATATGTTAGGAATTTGGAAAGCGCAAGGCATCGATACCATCTTGCACAAGGCACTGGAAAAAGGAATTATACTATCGGGCGGTAGTGCAGGATCTATTTGTTGGTTTCAATCGGGTATCAGCGACTCACGTCCTACACATTTATCTGTAATCGATGGTTTGTCTTTTCTTCCATTCAGCAATTGTCCGCATTATTCCGACAGCATCAAAAAACAAGTATATCACAAACAAATTAAAAGCCAAACAATCAATTCGGGTTATGCCTGCGATGATCGTTCGGGCATACTTTTCAAGAACGGTAAGTACATCGAAACAGTCAGCCTGAACGATGTTAACAACTCATATTTCGTCGCTTTAAATAAGGGTACTGTTCAGTCTTCGAAATTGCCAACAAGAATTCTGGTAAATAAAGATGCTTTATCGGTAAGCGATTATAAAACGATAGAGGTAAACAAAGCAGTGAGCAAATATGCTGAAATCAACAATCAAGACTCCCCTATCAATGCTTTCATTTCTTTTAAATACATAGCCGCCAAAGGCAGGCAATCAAAATTTCGGGAATTATCATCTTTCGCTCAGCAAAATAAAATGAACGAAGATACTCCTGACAAAACAGTGGATGAAAAAACCCAAAACAAGCATCTGCATACAATTGTGAACAAAATATTTATCTATAATGATTCGCTTGCAGGAGTTGTTAATAGAATGTATGATGATTATTATGGATTATGGTATTTTTTTAAGGAAGATGGAAAATGGATGAGCGCGGGAGAAGATATAGGAGATACCGAATTGGAATGTGAAATTGTATTTCGGGAAAAAGCAAAAATGCGTGCAAAAAGCATTAAAAAATGACCCATTTACGAATTCAGAAAATCATGAAACGAACACTTAGTCTTGTATTAATGTGCATTTGCCTGCAACAGTTTGTTACGGCCCAGCAGTATGTACCCCAATATTTCGCAAAACAGGAAATGGAGCAAGATCTTGTGTTTTTACATCAGAAACTGGCAAATGTTCATCCTAAGTTTTTGAATAAGGATTTCGCCAAAGAGTGGCAGACAAAATACGATTTGTTATTCGGACATCTGTCCGATAGTATCAGTAAAGTGGAAAGCTTTGTAGCTCTATCGAAATTATTATCGGAGGTGGACGATGATCATACTGCTCTTTATTTCCCTTATTCGACAAGAATTAATTACATGAAGAATGGAGGCCTTAGCATGCCGTTTAGCATTCGGGTAAGGAACAACAAGCTGTATATAAACGAATATTTTGCCGAACAAGCCGTAAATGGAATTGCAGGTGCTGAACTTCTGTCCATCAACTCGATTGATTCGAAACAACTACTGCATGATGTAAGGGTTTTAACAGGCAATAAAAACGGAACCAGCGGTGATAAATCGGTTGAGCGGCTTTTTGCAATGTGTTACTGGATGTTATACGGCGAAACCAAGCAATACGAACTTAAAATAGCAGGCTTCAATTCTGCAGTACTTTGCAAAGCGGTAACTAACGATAAGTATTTTCAGCTAAAGAATAAGTTTTATCCGCCTAAGGAGGAAAAGTCTTTCGGTCTGCAGTTTTCTGAGAACAATGAATTTGCCTGTTTAAAAATTGCCTCCTTTTACGATACTGAAAAGTTAGCTTCTTTTCTCAGTCATGCTTTCGATAGTATACAGGAAAACAAGTGCGGGAAACTGATTATTGATGTAAGTAATAATCCGGGTGGCAGAAGCTCCAGTGTTGATAGTTTACTAAATTATTTAACAAGCAAACCTTACTCTCAGTATTCATCCATTTCGGTTCGCCCCAGCCTCGAACTAAAAAGCAAATACAAGAAGAGCAAACCAGACTTTTACAAACTAATTGCCAATATTCCTGTCGATTCGCTTTATCGCATAACCGACAGTTTGTTGATACAGATACCCCGCAAAACCAATTCTCCATTTACAGGTAAGGTTTTTGTTTTAGTAAATGGCAGAAGCAATAGTGCTGCAGCCACTTTTGCCGGAGCTGTTAAAAGGTATCACCTCGGACAAATTATTGGTGAACCTACCGGAGGAACAATAAAATATTACGGCGATTTTTTAACATTCACACTCCCCTGTTCAGGTCTAAAATTCGTTGTTTCGGCCAAAGAGTTTGTTCAATACGGAAACAGAAAACTTACTGAAGGTGTATTGCCGGATTTTATTCTGGCAACTCCAAATGCTGAACTGTCAGAAATTATTTTTCTCTTAAAAAACACCATCAATAACTAACAATTGACTTCGCACATCAAACAATACATATTTCAGGAAACAACATCAACCAATCCCCCCCTCTTTATGGAAAAATTTAAAAATGCCCTTACCCTTGTGCTCACTATTTTAGTGGTAGTGGTGCTCTACTTTGTGGTATTGGGCAACAGCAAACTAAAAGAAACGCAGAATGCCATCAATCAGGTAAACAACGAACTGTCTGTTTTAAAAGACAGCATCGGCAAAACACAACAATCCCTAAGTCTCGTTCTTAACAAGCTGGAGTTTACCGAAAACGAGCTGAAAATTCTGAAAAACGAACGCGATATTCTCGAGTTGGAAGAACTGCAAAGAAGAACCCGGGATAAGGAAGAACTAAAAATTTTGAAAGGACAAATTCTGGAAAAAGAAGAAATGAAAAAAGAACTGCAAACATATGCCAACACCTTCGAATTATGAAGAATACCCTACTACTGCTGATTATTTTAGCATTTAGCTGTACTGCGGGCGCTCAGGAGCACGTGGGCCTAAAAAAATCTCCGCTTCAGTACTGCACCTCGAACCAATCGCCTTTGCAGCTTGTGGTTGGCGATACTCTGGTTATCATGTGCGATACCATGTATCTGATTAATAAAACGAGATACCAGTTTTACAAGAGCATTCACAAAGCCACTTTGGAAGATGATAATATAGAATGTAAAAATCTGCTTAAAGCTTATGAAACCCGTTTGGAGGAACACGAATCGTCCTACAGTAAATTATTGGCCAACAGCCGTAACACTGAAAAAATCACTCGCGATTTTATCGAATACACCCAAAAATCGTTGGAAAACACGCAAAAAACATTGCAGTACACACAACAATCTCTCGATTCTTCGATGCAAAACCTCGATCGTGCCAATGAGCTGATCCGCAAAGAAAAATGGAATGCCCGGGGCCAAAAACTACTTACCGGTATTGCTGGTGTTGGCGTGGGTATTTTGCTTGGTGTGTTGGTTTCGCGCTAAAAACACTGTTGGGCTTGAACAAGTTTGGGCTTCCTCATCAGCACAAAGATATTCCAAACAGCAAAAAAAGAGACGCAACTTAAAGCCTGCGTCTCTTTTTTATTGTAGAATATCCTGTTTTAGATGTACTTGCGAAAGCTATACAACAGATGTCTGACAGCTGCTGCACATTTTACATTATCAATTTCAGAATGCTTGTTTTGCATGAAATCAGAGTAGCCAGGCAATTGCATGTTCTGCTCCTTACTAATTTTACGAAAACCCATTGACCAATCGGGAAAAGCTCTTTTAGTAATTGGTTCCTCTAAAAGTTTGAGCACATTGGTATGGCGTGTGTCTTTACAAATCAGATCGAAAATCTTATTAATCATTTCCCTATCGCCTTCAATTACCTGAATAAAGGCCTCATCGTTATAGAGAAGCAAACCCGTGATGTTTTGAATCTCATTTTTTCGCCGGATTACTGCCAATAAGTCATTCAATTCATTTTCTGATAATTCTTTGGATGAATAACTCAAATAAACGATATGGATTAAATCGGTCATAGTTGGAGATTTTGATTCAAGTCTAAGAAATATACCAATACTTCTCCAAAAGAAAAAAGGAAGACCAGCCTGTCACTTTAAAAAAGGAGCAAAAACAAGCTCTTTCTTTTGAATGAATCCTTCAAAAGAAAGAGCTTGTTAATAGAGCTAACAAATTTATCATCAGCAAATTTGTGTAAGTTGTCTTGTGTTTTCAAAACTCTGGATACCGCACTCCATTTTTAATTCATCTTAGGAACAGATCTAGAAAATAATCAACTTCAATTACTTAAATTCAGTTTTAAGCTCATTCAACTCCTCGCGCAAAATAAGCTCATCAGATAAAATCATGCCTGAATTTTTACGCAGTTCAATCAAATCTTTTTCCATATTCTTAATATCCTGATCAAATTCAATTGATTGCATGGTACCGCAACAACGGGATCTGTCCTGACCTGTGATTACAGAAGGATGATTTGGCAATGCAATTTTCAGATTCATAAAATCTTCGCCTCCATCAGCAAAATTCTCGTTTGTATAATCAATCAATCCTTTGCTCATAATTGTTAATGGAGTTGGAGACAGAATAATCTCTCTGTAAGTAAAGCGATTCCTGATAAAACTTCTGTAAATAGCAGGATCTCCTTTTTGCTTGGAAATAGTAAGCATATTATTTACCACATCAGTAAAAGTGGCACTTTTATCCGGCGACTTAATAATTGCTTCAATCAAAAGCCTGCATAGTTTTTCATTTACGTCAAGTAAAATATGCCCTGGTTGTTTTTTATTAATATTTCTTCGGTATTCGAAGGCAAAGATATCTGCCAAAATATCATATATCGCACCTGTAAACACCTGAGAAATATCGTGAACCTGGTTGCTCACCTCACTCAACCGCAGGTTATTATCAGCATTCCGCAATCCCATTGGGCGTCCTAAAGCATCTCCCAACTCCTCGGCTAAAGCGGCAAGGAAATTTTTAGCATGCAAATCGGCTTTGGTCACGGAAATAAATGCTTCCACCTGATCGAGATCAGATAAAGTAAGGAATATTGCAGAAAGATCTGCGAACGATTCATGCAATGCACCGGTTTGCGGGATATTTCGGGCACTAATCCAAGAAGGTTTTAAACCATCAAGAATAGCATGTCCTGTTTCATGAGCAACAATATCCAATGACCGGCAAGTGTAAACAGCTTCTATTTCTCCGATTGGAATAAAATGGAAGAAATTAAGCGATTTATGATACCTGCTGTAATAGGCATTGGCAGCCACTCCTGCCCTTGGATACAGACTTAATACATCGGCATTTCCATCTTTGTTCCAAGCCCAGGGAATGTGTTTTCCGTTTAAGGCACGTTCGTACATTTTAATTGTATTCCATGCAACGGTAAAAGTGTGAGCACAGTCTGCCTCCGGAGTATCCCCGTGAAAAATAAAATCACCATACACGTTCCGGTTAACAGGAGTTACCTTTGGCAACACTGTTTTAAAGCGGGAATCTCTGGGACCATTTAGAATAACTCCCGGTAGATATTCCAATCTACGTCCCAAGCTTCCTACAGATGGATCTTGTTTCCAAATCAACATTCTGGTACCAAAACTTACAGGTACAGGAAATGGATTAGGAACAGGGTTTGGTCTTGGCATTGGCACATTTGCCTGTATTACATGACGCTGACCAATCAATTCATCGTAAAACTGTTGGGTTGGTTCGGGCACAAGTGGATCTTTTACATGCCCATCCGTTTTCATTTTTGATTCTTTAGTTAACATATCGTTTGGGTTTAAGATTTTAAATCTGCTCATACCAATGAAAACTTTTTTGCGAACTCACATCTCATTAGCTATGAGCCTTTACACATTTGAGTATAAATAATTAATCAGAGATAATTAGCCGCCAATCCTGAGCTTAACGGCAACATCAGTTGTTAAGCGCATTCGCAAATTTGGATAAAACGCTGCTTATACAACAAGTTAATTGAAACACAGTATAATCATAGATTGCAGATGAGGATAGCAGTGGTTTATTCTTTTGCAAATTTTCCAACTTTCATTTTAAGCTTATAAAAACATTTACAAAACAGCAAAGGAGTTTTGCCGGTTCGAGCTCATCCTTTTATTGAGAGGATTCCTTCCTTTTTAAACCAAAACACTTAAACAAAGTTACTGGTTTAATGTTTAAATGTCAATAAATCAGTCTAATTTTGCTTAACAAACCATCCCCTATTATGAATAGCTAAACATCATCAAAATTTACCTTAATAGAATTCAATCATATTATAAAATATCGATTCTATTGATGTACAATTCATAAAATATCATTCCAAAATCTCTTCCTTGTTACAGTCCCTGTATAATTCAAATCCTCTTCCTTTACCAACGAATTAAATTTACATATAAATGCACTTCAGATATTTGCATATGCATTGGCAAAGCATTCTATCATGCCAAAAAAAAATCCTCAAAACAATTTCATGGATTTTTATTTTTGTGCAAAGCCAAAGCAGCATTGAAGCTCAACAGCTGCAGGCAAATGCAATTTGTATAGAAATGAACGTTAAACACCAATATTGTCCTATTTATTTTTTTGTATTGTGCTATCCGCCCAAACCTGACTTCATATTTTTGGCTTTATCCAAAAAATATATCCATACTGCTTTTAAAATAATTTCTTTAAAAGTGTACAATCTAACAAAACCCCGCACAAATAGGCCAACTGATGATGAAGTCCTTCCTAAATACAATGAAAAAATTAAATAAATGAATTACATTAGTGTTCATAAAAAGCAAACTACTAAATATTACAATAACAAAAACAGACAACTATCCTGTTAATTATAAGAACTTGATTAGATAAACAACATTAAAAATGACAAAGAAAAAACTTGGTGTTTTAGCTTCAACTGCTATTTGTGGAAATGACATTAGCTCTTCCGTACTATATGTATCTGCTTTATCTATTGGCTTTGCAGGCCAGTATGCATGGATCACCCTGCTTATAGTGGCTGTGGTTTTATTTCTTTTCCGGAAAATTTACGGAGAGGTAGTTGGTGCTCTTCCTTTAAACGGAGGTGCATACAATGCACTGCTTAACACTACAAGCAAATCAACTGCATCCTTGGCCGCAACCCTTACCATTTTATCTTATATGGCCACTGCGGTGATATCTGCAAACGAAGCAATGCATTATTTTCATCACGTTTTTACTCAATTGCCTATTATAGCTGCAACGGTCGGTCTCCTGTTGATTTTTGCCATTCTCACCATTTCAGGAATTACAGAATCCGCGAAAGTGGCCACCGGCATCTTTATTTTCCATCTTTTTTCATTGTCCGTATTGGCTTTGTTTATAATATTCTATTTGTTTCAAAATGGATTTTCTCAATTCATTGAAAACTGGAACTTACCCGTAGAAGGAAGCATTACCATGGCAATATTTTTGGGTTTCTCGGCTTCCATGCTGGGCATATCAGGATTCGAAAGCTCTGCTAATTTTGTAGAAGAACAACAACCGGGCGTTTTTCGAAAAACACTTTTAAATATGTGGATTGTAGTAAGCATCATCAACCCATTAATGGCATTCCTTGCCCTAAGTCTGGTTCCTATTCCTGAAATAAGATCAGAATACTCTACAACTTTATTATCACATATGGGTAGTTTATCAGCCGGAGAATGGTTATCAACACTAGTTTCTCTTGATGCTGTTTTGGTGTTGAGCGGAGCTGTCTTAACTTCTTACATTGGTGTTTCAGGATTACTTGAACGAATGACTTTGGATCGAATTCTACCACAATTTTTCTTGCGGAAAAACAAAAAAGGAAGTTCATACCGAATCATTGTCATGTTCTTTATTCTTTCTGTTTCCGTTCTGCTGATCACCAATGGTAATGTGGGGGTTTTAGCCGGAGTTTACACCATTTCATTTCTATCGGTTATGTTTCTCTTTGGGTTTGGTAATATCCTGCTAAAGGTTCGCAGAGCAAAACTTCCTCGTCCGGAAACAGCAAAATGGCTGAGTGTTTTTGTGGCCATTATAGCTGTAATAGTTGCCCTTACCGGTAACATTATGATGGAACCTCAGAGTGAAAATGCACCTTCGAATGTGAGCGTATTTTTAAGCTATTTTATTCCTGCTATTATATTTATTTCGATAATGCTTAACCGGGTTGCTATATTAAGAGCCTTATTAGGTGTCTCCATTTACATTTTCAATTATATTAAAAACTGGTTTTTACAAATAAGTTCTCACCTAAACAATGTTATTAATTCAATTAATGCCCAACAATTTATCTACTTTGCAAAACGCGACAACATAGCCATTTTAAACAAAGTAATGTTGTATATAAAAGACAATGAACACACCAAAAACCTTAAAATTGTTCATGTTATGGATCCTGCAAATGAAGATGAATCTGAATTCATAGCAAGCTTTAAAAAAGTCGTTGAAATTATTGATGAAGAATATCCGGAAATTGATGTGGAGGCATTAATTGTTGAAGGAAAATTTGGTCCCGAACTAATCAAAGAATTATCGAACAAATGGAATGTTCCAATCAACTTCATGTTCATTGCATCACCAGGAGATCATTTTCTTTATAAAGTAGAAGATTTAGGCGGCGTAAGACTGATCATTTAAATGATCTTATTTTAATCTTATTTATTAAATCCGAACAAACATGATCGAATTACAGGAAATATCAAACAAAACAATCGAACTACTTCCCAAAATAGGATTGGGAGGAATCATCTTGTTCTTGTTTATAATGGTTTCATTGCTGATAAAGAAAATAGTAACGAAAAGAATTAAGCCTAAAACAAAAAATCCATTGCTTGCTGAATTTTTAGGAAAAGTTGTTGCTTTTATTATCTCTATAACTGGATTTGTTCTTTTTCTTCATATTATAGGGTTGGGAGGAATTGCCAAAAACATTATGGCTGGTGCCGGAATCACTACATTTGTAATTGGTTTTGCCTTTAAAGATATTGGTGAAAATTTTCTTTCCGGGATATTAATGGCCTTTAAGAGTCCGTTTAAAGTCGGCGACCTAATTGAGACAAATGGGACAATTGGTTACGTTAATGAGCTTAATCTTCGGGAAAGCATTCTTAAAACACTGGATGGCAAAGATGTATTCATCCCAAATTCTCAAATTATAAAATCTCCCTTATTCAACTATACAATTGATGGTTTTTTACGATATGAAATAACTATCAGACTGGATTACAAGGTAGACTTTAAAAAGGTTTCGGAGATTATTAATAGTATTTTAGCAGAAATTCCTGAGGTTCTGAGCGGTGATAAAAAACCCATGATCGTTATTGATGAACTTGATGCAAGTACTGTGAACCTGAAAATTTTGTATTGGATAGATACTTTTAAATCAAAATCCAAAGCATATCACCTGCAGATTAAGTCGCAAATTCTCATAAAAACGATTGAGGATCTTACCAAAAACGGCCTTTATTAGCTTGCCAATATTGTTGAAATAAAAACAAGCCCAATTAAATAAAAATCAAACAGATAAATTTTCACATGAATAAATTCTTTAACACAGAAGTGTTTGCCGCCAGATTCATCAAGGCACAGGAATGGATACTAACAGACTTACCGGTAATTGTAATAATTACCATCTTGCTGTTCATCACTTTAAAATTAGGAAAGTATTTTATCCGTGGTCTTAGCAAAACGATATTAAGTCATTCCGAAAAAAATGAAAAAGTTGATTTTTTGGAAGCCGAAAAAAGAATTAAGACCCTGATGGGAATCATATCCGGAGTATTTAAAATAATGGTTTACGCCATCTATTTTATGATATTGCTGCAGAAATTTGGGATAAACATTGCTCCAATTTTGGCTAGTGCCGGAATTATTGGTTTGGCAGTTGGTTTTGGTGCTCAGGAACTGGTTCGTGATGTTATTTCCGGTTTCTTTATCCTACTCGAAAATCAGGTTAGAACAGGCGATGTTGCCATTATTAATGGAACCGGCGGACTTGTCGAAAAAATTGAGTTACGCACGATTACCCTACGGGATTTTTCGGGTGTTGTTCACATTTTCCAGAATGGTAAAATCAATACACTTTCCAACAGAACCAAAGAATGGTCGGCTGCAGTATTCGACATTGGTGTTGCCTATAAGGAAAATGTGCAACAGGTAATGGATCTGATGGAGCAGTTGGGAAAAGAACTGCAGGAAGATGAAAATTTTGCAGAAAGTATTATTGAGCCTATTGAAATTTTTGGACTCGACCAATTTGCTGACAGTGCTCTAATTATTAAGGCCCGCATAAAAACAAAACCATCCATGCAGTGGCTCATTTCCAGAGAATACAACAAACGTTTAAAAGTCGCTTTTGACAAACATAACATTGAAATTCCATTCCCCCATACAACTGTTTACTGGGGAGAGAAAATTACTCCTCTTCATTTGGAAATAAATGATTTTCAATCATTAAAATCTTAAAATGCAATAAGTAAAAAAACGGATGTAATAATAAATTTTTGCCCCCTTGTTTCCAGGGAATAGAAAAAGCAAAATCCTCAGGATCTTATATCCTGAGGATTTTTTTATTCTCATTTCAAACTAAAATTCCACTGTTGCCATCACAGGCAGGTGATCGGAAGGATACCTCTCCTCTATCTGATCATCAATAATTTTAAACTGATTCACAACCCCATCGCCTTTGCTGACAAATATGTAATCGATGCGATCGGTAACCGGCTCGGTATGCTTAAATGCGTTAAAAGTCCCTTGCGGACCGGAGCAATTTTCGCCAGCCAAACTTTTTGTTTCATCCAATACCTCACTCAAATATTGAATTGGCGCAGTTTCGGGAGTCAGATTCAAATCGCCCATTAAAACACAAGGATATTTCTCTGGATTGTGCTCGGTAATTTTACTGTAAATCAATTTAGAACTGTTCAGTCGGGCCAACTCACCTATATGATCAAAATGAGTATTGAAAACATAAAATCGCTCCCCGCTTTGTTTGTTTTCCAAAAGCAAATAGGTACAAATACGTTCCAAAGCAGCATCCCAACCTACCGATACTTCTTCCGGAGTTTCCGACAGCCAAAAAGTTGCCTGCTTAACTACTTCATATTTGGCCGGCTTGTAAAAAACAGCACAATACTCGCCTTTTTGTTTTCCGTCATCGCGCCCGACACCCACGTAAGAATAATCCGTTAATGCACTGTCCAAATAAGTAATCTGATCGTTCAAACCTTCCTGTGTTCCAAAAACATCAGGTTGATATTTAGTAATCAAACCAACAACATTGGCTTTTCTTGCGTCCCAACAATTCACTCCATCACCGGGATTGTTATAGCGCAAATTGTAAGTCATGAATTTTTGAGACTGTTCCTGTTTTGTGCATCCAAATGCAAGTAAAACAAGCAATAAGAAGAAATAATTTTTCATCATTGTTTTTATTAATTGTGTTGCAATTCCAATTTACAGGCTTTACTATTAAGCGCCCAAAACAAACTTCAATTCTCCACCTTTCATCAGCTGTTGATGAGTAATTGTCAACTCCTTATATTCTTCGCCGTTCAGATAAACAGCCTGAATGTAATGATTTTGTTCTCCCTGATTTTCCGCAGAAATAGTAAAGATTTTTCCGTTTGGCAGATGAATCACTCCCTTACTTACCGAAGGCGAAGTTAAATCATAAACTCCGTTGGCCGGATTTGTTGGGTAAATCCCCAGTGACGACATCACCAACCAAGCTGACATTTGCCCGCAATCCTCATTTCCACAATAACCATCAGGCTTGTTTGTGTATTGAGTAGTAATTATTCGGCGAACCATTTCCTGTGTTTTTTCCGGCTGACCAATATGATTGAAAAGATAGGCCACATGATGACTTGGTTCATTGCCATGTGCATACTGACCGATCATTCCCGTACTAAAAATAGGCAAATCGTCGGTCGTTGCCGGATAGTAGGTGAACATAGAATCCAACTTGGCAGTGAATTTATCCTTCCCTACTGTGGCGATAAATTCAGGAATATCTTGCGGCACATACCAGAAGTACTGCCATGCATTGCTCTCACAATAGTAATTGGTATAATCTTTCGCTGCAAAATCGGGGATGAAATTGCCATGCTCATCTTTCGGACGGAAGAAAGTCGATTTTGGATCGTATAAGTTCTTCCAGTTCTCTCCTCTCTTCAAAAAATATTGATAATCATCTTCCTTGTTCAACGCTTTTGCAAACTGAGCAATGCACCAGTCATCATAAGCATATTCCAGTGTCTTGGAAACTGACCAGTTCTCTCCTTCGGCATCGGCAGGGACGTATCCTAATTTCATATACTCATCAATCTGTCTGCCTTTTTCCATGGCTGATTCTTTACAGGCAGTATAAGCTTTCTCAGCATCCATTTCAATTCCTTTGAAATACGCATCAACAATTACCGGCACGGCATGGTAACCAATCATCATATTTGTTTCGTTTCCTGCCAGCGACCAAACCGGCAGCAAACCTGTTTCATCGTAGTGAGCCAAAAATGATTTGATAAAATCAACAACTTTATCAGGACACAAAATAGTATACAAAGGGTGAGCTGTTCGGTAGGTATCCCATAAAGAAAAGGTGTCGTAACGATCAAATCCTTCGGTTTTGTGATTCTTTCCATCTGCTCCTTTGTGCATTCCATCAACATCCGAAAGCAAGGATGGTGTCAAATACAAATGGTACAAATTGGTGTAGAATATCTCCTTCTGAACTTCCGATCCGGTAATTTCAATCTGTGAAAGTACTTTCTCCCATTCCTGATCAGCGCTCTTAACTGCAGCATCAAAATCCCATGCCGGCAATTCAGCCTTCAGGTTTTTCTTTGCGCCTTCCACCGAAGCCGATGACAAAGCCACCTTTACCAATATTTGTTCCTTTTCCGTAGTGGGAAAATGGGCAACAATTTTGGTTTTTGCTCCATTCACTTCACTCTCTTCTGATTTTGTATCCGCCTCGAACAAATCGGCACTTTTAAAAGCTTTCGAGAACTTCGCTGCGAAATACACACGCTGATCTTTCGCCCATCCGCTGGATTTTCTATAACCGGAAATGGTAGAATCATTTTCGATGGTAATTTGTGTGGCATACGGACTGTCCCAATTCATTCTGAATCCTAAATCCAGAATAATCTGTGACTTCTCATCCTCAGGAAAAGTATAGCGATGAAATCCGACCCGCTTGGTGGCAGTTAATTCTGCAACAATGCCGGAGCTTAGCAAATCAACTTTGTAATATCCGGGTGATGCTTCCTCTCTATCGTGAGAAAATTTAGAATAGGGACGATAATCGCCTTCAGGAGTTAAACTTTCAGTAAAACGACTGTTCATTGGCATGAACAACAAATCGTATAGATCTCCTGCTCCTGTTCCCGATAAATGTGTGTGGCTAAAACCTGCAATGGTTGAATCGGGCCAAAAATAACCTGCTATTCTGTCCCATCCGGGCAAACCGTTATCAGGACTCAACTGAACCATTCCAAAAGGAGCAACTGCTCCCGGATAAGTATTACCCGGACCATCAGTCCCAACAAAAGTGTTTACGTAACCAGTAAGCTTGTTCTCGCTTTCAACATTCTTTTCACTACACGCAAAAAGACAAATCATTGCCCAACAAGTGGCTAATAATCTCATATTCTCTACTAATTTGAATTTCTGATTTTTCACAAGATCAGAAACAATATGGAAATTTGGCTTTTGGAGATTATGACGTCAAATATACGGAAAAGAACAACATCCTCTTATGCTTTGATTAAACAAGAATAAAAAAAGGATCGGCCACAGCCGATCCTTTACATTATCCATTATCTTAAACCAATAAAACCCACCAACTTATCTATTAATTAGCGATAATGGATATAACATGTACAACTACTAACTAACTATTTTAAAATTATTTTTTCCACAAGCGTCCCATTTCTTCCAAAGTTTTTCCTTTGGTTTCAGGAACTACTTTCCATACAAACAATGCTGATAATAATCCCATTGCACCATAAAGCCAATAGGTAAATCCGTGATTAAACTGATTGGTCAACCATGAGTTGTCATTCATCATTGGGAAAGTCCATGAAACAATCATGTTTGCAATCCACTGAGCGGCAACAGCCATCGACATGGCACTACGAATTGAGTTCGGGAAAATCTCTGATAACAACACCCAGGTAACCGGTCCCCATGACATGGCAAAAAAGGCAACATATCCTAACATGGCGAACAAAGCAACCAAACCCAACTGATTGAAATAGAAGGCAAAACCCAATGCGAACATACAGATTCCCATACCAATGCCACCAATCATCATTAACGGCTTACGTCCAAACCTATCAACAGTATAAATTGCCAATACAGTAAAGATCAAATTAATTGCCCCAACCAAAATGGTTTGAAGTAAAGAAGTATCGGTATCGCTGCCCATATTTCTGAAAATCTCGGATGCATAATACAACACCACGTTGATACCTACAAATTGCTGGAATACAGACAATAATATTCCAATAACTATAATTAATCCTCCAAAAGTTAACCATGGAGCGTTATTTTCTTTTAACGACTCTTTAATATCGACTAACAGACCCGGAGCTTTTTCCGAACCAACAATCTTATTTAAAAGAGTTTTTGCTTCCTCTTCTCTCGATTTCATAATTAGAAACCGTGGAGTTTCAGGAACGAAATACAGCAATACCAAAAAGATAGTTGCAGGAATGGTTTCAGATGCAAACATGTATCTCCATCCTATTTCATTTAACCAACCATCATCACCACTTGAAGCAATAATGTAATTCACAAAATAAACCACCAACATACCAAAGATGATTGCAAACTGATTCCATGAAACCAATTTACCACGAATGTTTGCTGGTGCAATTTCAGCAATATACATAGGAGAAAGCATTGATGCTATTCCTACACCCATACCACCAATAATACGGTAAAAAATAAATGAAGTGATGGTTCCGGCTCCGAAAATATTCATAATTTCAGGCATAGCCGAACCAATTGCAGAAATAATAAACAGAACTGCAGCAAGAACTAAACCTCTTTTTCTACCAATATTCTGACTAACATATCCGCCAATAGAACCTCCAATAATACAACCTATAATGGCACTCGAAATCGTAAAACCATTAATCGAATTTAAGGTGTTTTCAGAAATTTCGTTTACAGATACCCAAAACTGAGTGTACCAGATTATGATTCCTGCAACAATTACAATTCCACTGTATATCATTCCCTTCTTCTTTCCATACATGCGAAACATGAAACTGGAAACCAGCAAGGAAACAACTACAAAACACAAAGAAATGATAATCTTATATTCTCCAATAACCTGCAGTGCGAGAGCATGATCAGATTCTAATGGAGTAACAAAAAATACTTTTAGTGCTTCAATAGCACCATTAATTACGGCAGTATCGTAACCAAACAACAATCCCCCAAGTGTTGCCACTAAGGTGATGGTTAAGATAAACGAATTACTCCCCTGGGTTTGGGCTTGAGACATGGATTTGAAAATTAGAATAAACTCCCGCATGTTCGATTGCAGGAGTTTATAAGATTTATTTAAATATACCAGTTAATTAACTGCTCTAACATTTCTTGTTTTCCACTTAGTTGTTTTGGTTCCCCAACTTCTTTTGCAATCTTTCTAAGATCTTCTAAAGAAAGGTCTCCGTTAGCAAATGCTTTTCCATTTCCTGATTCGAATGAAGAGTAACGGTCTTTTTTCATTTGTAAATATGGAGATTCGGTTCTGATTTTATCCGCAATAACCAATGCACGTGCAAAAACATCCATTCCACCAATGTGAGCAATGAAAATATCTTCTAAATCAGTTGAATTACGTCTGGTTTTTGCATCAAAATTGATACCTCCGTGAGTAAATCCACCATTCTCAAGAATTGGTAACATAGCCGCAACACTTTCATAAATGCTGGTAGGGAATTCATCAGTATCCCATCCATTTTGATAATCACCTTTATTCGCATCAATACTTCCCAACATGTTGTTGTCAACAGCAGTTTGTAATTCGTGCTCAAAAGTGTGACTTGCAAGTGTAGCATGATTTACTTCAATATTAATTTTGAAATCGTCAGCCAAACCATACTTATTCAAGAATCCCATTACAGTAGCCGAATCAAAATCGTACTGATGTTTCATTGGCTCCATTGGCTTAGGCTCGATAAGGAAAGTTCCCTCGAAACCATTCTTACGACCGTAATCACGGGCCATAGTCAGGAATTGTGCCATATGATCCAATTCCTGTTTCATATCGGTATTGAAAAGAGACATATAACCTTCACGACCTCCCCAGAATACGTAACCAGTACCACCTAAAGCAATAGTAGCATCCAATGCATTTTTAACCTGAGTACCCGCATTAGCGATTACATTAAAATCAGGATTGGTAGAAGCTCCATTCATGTAACGGGCATTCGAAAATACATTCGCTGTTCCCCACAACAATTTAACTCCTGAGTCAGCTTGCTTTTGTTTTGCATAGTCAACCATAGTAGTCATTCTCTTCTCAATCTCGAAAACAGTACCATCACCAACAACATCAGTATCGTGGAAACAATAGAATGGCACTCCTAATTTTGTAATAAATTCAAAAGCAGCATCCATTTTCGATTTAGCAGCACTAATTGCATCAGCTTCATTTCCCCAAGGAAATTTTTGAGTTCCCGGTCCGAATGGATCTCCGCCATCGCCGCAGAAAGTATGCCAGTAAGCCACTGCAAAACGCAAGTGATCTTTCATTGTTTTGCCTCCAACAACGCGGTTCTCATCGTACCACTTATATGCCATAGGATTTTTAGATTCTGGTCCTTCGTAAGCAATCTTACCAATTCCAGGAAAATACTCTTTGTCTCCTTTTAGAATAGTCATGATGTTTTTCTTATTAAATTATCAATCTGTTTATTAGCTATCTTTTACTATAAATTCTTTTGCAATTCTTTGTTCCAGCGATTATATGCCTTCAACATTTCTTCACGAAGGTTTTCGTCAGGCTTGATAGTACTGATTTTTTCCAATCCTGCAAATGCTTCTTCCAGCGAAGAATAAATGCCCGCACCAAATCCGGCTCCTCTTGCGGCTCCCAACGAACCATCAGTATCATACAATTCAATGGTTGCACCCGATACGGTCGCTAAAGTTTCCCGAAACAAGGGACTTAAAAACATGTTTGCATGTCCGGCACGAATTACATTTGGCTGTACGCCGATTTCCTTCATTACTTCCATTCCATAATAGAATGAAAATGCAATTCCTTCCTGCGCAGCTCTGTAAATGTGAGCATCGGTATGTCGGTTCAAGTTCAGATTCAAAATTTGAGCACCTATTTCAAGATTCTTCAAAACACGCTCCGCACCGTTACCAAACGGCAGAATTGTTATGCCATCCGATCCAACAGGAATTTCCATGGCCTTTTCGTTCATTTCAGCATAGGACAATCCTTTCGCCACATTATGATTTAACCATGAATTCATAATTCCGGTTCCATTAATGCACAGCAAAATTCCAAGACGATTGTTTTCTTTGGTATGGTTTACATGAGCAAATGAATTTACTCTTGAATAAGGATCAAACTTCACCTCGTCGCTAACACCATAAACCACACCCGAAGTTCCTGCTGTAGTTGCTACTTCTCCTGGTTTTAACACATTCAGGGACAATGCATTATTTGGCTGATCTCCTGCGCGATAAGAAACCACGGCATTCTTTGAGAAACCTAATTCTTTGGCTATTTCCGGAAGCACTTGTCCCTGATTTGAAAAAGTATCAACAATCTTTGGCAATACATCTGCCGATAGATCATAGGCCTTCAGCACATCTTCCGAAACTGAATTATTTTTAAAATCCCAGAAGATTCCTTCCGACAAACCTGAAACAGTGGTGCAGGTTTCTCCGGTTAACTGCATCGCAATAAAATCTCCGGGCAACATTATTTTGTGAATTTTCGCAAATGTTTCAGGCTCATTCTCTTTTACCCAAGCCAATTTACTTGCTGTAAAATTCCCCGGCGAATTCAGCAGGTGCGACAAACACTTGTCTTTTCCAATACTGGCAAAAGACTTATCGCCAATTTCAACAGCTCTGCTATCGCACCAAATAATTGAAGAACGAACTGGCTTCAAACCTTTATCAACACAAACCAAACCATGCATCTGATAAGAAATACCAATGGCTTTAACCATTTCTTTATCCACATTAGCAGTCTGCATTACACTTTTAATGGCCAGCTTTAAATTACTCCACCACATTATAGGATCTTGCTCGGCCCAACCTATTTCATGTGCCGTAATTTGCATTTCCTTTTTTGGGAAAAAATCAGCAGCCAAACATTTGCTGCTCTCAGCATCCAATAAAGATGCTTTAACTGATGAACTTCCTATATCTAAACCTAATAAATACATTTTCTATTCTTTAAATCCATTCTGCCCTGTTCTGTTCTGATGCAAATTTAGAAATGTTTTTTAAATAAAAAAACATCTTTCAAAAAACTATAAAGATTTTCTCATTACGAGCTGAGTAGGAACACAATAATAAACTCTTTCGGAGGTAGTTACAAACTCTGCAACTTTCCTGCCCATCAAATTAAAATCTGTTGATATTACAGTAATTCCTTTGTCGATATACTTTTTCATTGGTGTTTCATTAAAGGAAATAAGCCCAATATCCCGGCCAAATTCAAGATTTTTGTCTCGGGCTTTATCCAGGATTTTAACCATTGCCCGATCGCTTACAGAAAGATATGCAGCACCTTTTTTCACTTCAATGGAATCTGCATCGGTATAAATGGAATGTTTTATCTTGTTTTGTTTACAAAAACGTAGAAAAAACTCAACGGTGTCGTAGGGATGATAAGTATAATCCGGGTAAATCATACAGAACTCTTTGTATTTCCTGATCTCCCCCAAACCAGATTGCAGGGAAGCAAGAACAGACTCCCCAAAATCCTGAAAGATCTGAGAATGTTGGTCATCCGCATTAATATTCCAGTCAATTATCATTACATTTTTTGGATCCAACTGCTTTAAACAAGCTGCCACTTTGGGATGATCAAAATTCATGATAATGTATTTGCTGTACTTGCCAACACTCTCTCGAACTTGAGACTGAAACACATCAATATTGTAATGATGAAAATGCAGATCCACAATTACATTATCTGCTAATTTTTTTCTAAAACTATCGTATAAAACCTCCTTGTAAGCTTTGAAAGTATCCAAAAACAAAAACACTCTGGTGATCTCACCTGAAACAAAATATCCTTTATTGGGAACAGATTCAATCACATTCCTTTTCTTTAATTCTAAATACGCTTTAAATACCGTATCCCGGGATAAAGAACACTCCCTGCACATCTCGTTTACTGAAGGTAACACATCTCCAGGTACGAATATTTTTTGACTGATCGCATCCTGAAAGGCTTGAATTAATTGTTGAAATTTCGGTATTGGAGAGTTACTATCCGGAGTAAATTGGAATGCCTTCATAAGCGTTATTTGTTACAAGTGTCCTGTTCTGTTATGGCTCAAATGTATAAATAAATTTTTAATCGGTAAAAACTGAGCTTTTTATTTAGTAAATTGATATTTCTAATTCGATCAAATTTATTTGTCAATGAAAATACTACTTACAGGAGCCAACGGTTACATAGGGAAACGATTACTACCCGTTCTACTGGAACAAGGGCATACTGTAGTTTGTTGTGTACGTAACAAAGAACGCTTCTCACCACAAGAAATTGATCATCCCAATTTGGAAGTCTTCGAAGCCGATTTATTGGATTTACAATCTTTAAGCAAACTACCAGTGGATATTGAGGTAAGTTATTATTTAATTCACTCTATGCTTCACAGTACAGATGGGTTTGAAGAATTGGAGCAAATATGTGCCCGAAACTTTGTACAATACCTCGACAAAACACAAAACCGGCAAATTATCTATTTGAGTGGAATTGCCAATGTAGAAGTGCTTTCGAAACACCTGGAATCAAGGAAACAAGTAGAAGAGATCCTGAAAAAAAGCAGAAGTTACCATACCATTTTGCGTGCTGGAATTATTGTAGGCTCTGGAAGTGCGTCATTCGAGATTATTCGGGATTTGGTTGAAAAACTTGCCATTATGATAGCACCCAGATGGTTACTCACAAAATGTCAACCCATTGCAATCCGAAACGTTATTGATTTCTTAACCAAAGTTGTCTGTCACGAAGATTGCCTTAACCAAACTTTTGACATTGGCGGACCCGAGGTGTTGAGCTATAAAGAAATGCTGCAGCAATATGCCGAAGTTAGAAAGCTACCAAGAATCATTACCACCCTTCCGGTAATGACTCCGCGCCTATCTTCTTATTGGCTGTATTTTATCACTTCAACTTCTTATAATCTGGCCTTAAACCTAGTCGACAGCATGAAAATTGAAGTGATTTGCCGTCCGAATAATTTGGCCTCAATACTGAAAATTAATTTAATGCCTTACAAAGAGGCCATAGAGCGGGCAACCGGAAAAATAAAACAGCAAATGGTCATCTCTTCATGGACAGATGCTTTGAGCAGCGGTATTCTGCCCAATGAAAAAATGAAGTATGTTGAACCTCCTGATTTTGGATGTTATACCGATAATAAACGTTATAAATTTACCAATAATCCGGAACAGGTAATTGAGAATGTTTGGGCTTTAGGCGGCGACAGAGGTTGGTATTACGGAAATTGGCTTTGGCATTTACGTGGCGTGCTCGACAAACTTTTTGGTGGTGTTGGTTTGAACAGAGGGCGCAGACATCCGACTGAAATAGAAATGGGAGATTCTCTTGACTTTTGGCGGGTACTTCTTGCCGATAAAGAAGGCGGAAGACTATTGTTGTATGCCGAAATGGTTTTACCGGGTGAAGCCTGGCTCGAATTCACAATTCACAGTAAAAACAATGAAAATTTCATCTCTCAAAAAGCTACATTTCGCCCCAAAGGAATTATGGGACGATTGTATTGGATTTTAAGTTATCCATTTCATCTTTTTATTTTTAGGGGAATGGTAAAGGGGATTATTAATTACCAAAAGAAATAACTCATAAAGAATATCACATGAAAAAAAATAACTGGGATTGGGATTATCTTTTTCAAATCTCACGCCCATGAAAACAGTCTCCTCTTTGTTTTTAATCATTTAAGTAAACAACAATCTTTCAGTTTAACACACACATGAATAATCCAATTGTAGAATTTCACAATCCATTTAGCATTGCATCGGAAAAATTGAAGTATTCCATCGTTTGTTCTCAATATCAAAATAATTGGGTGTTTGTTCGTCATCGCTTGCGGGAAACCTGGGAATTGCCTGCCGGACATATCGAAAAAGATGAATCGGCCTTAATGGCTGCCCGCAGAGAATTGTATGAGGAAACAGGTGCAACTCATTTTAGCTTACGTACAGTTTGCGATTATTCCTGCGAATGGCAGGGAGAAATCAAATATGGTAGAATCTTCTTTGCTATTATACAACAATTAGGTAAATTACCCGAAATGGAAATTGCTGAAATCAAACTTTTCAGAAATTTACCCAAAGAACTGACCTATCCTGATATTCAAAACTTAGTTTTTGAGAAAGTAAAAGAGTTTTCGAATAAGATCTAGATACTTTCATTAAACAATTATTTGATTTACAGAAACTACAATAGTAAAAGCCATGTCTCAAATTCATTTTCACGAAGATTTTTACATTCCTGTTCTTAAGGGAAGTAAAACACAAACAGCACGGTTCGATGAACCCTGTCCGGAATTAGGAGCTGGAACAGCGATTTTTGATCATGGTAAATCAATTCCCATTGAAATAACCGCTGTTTCGTACAAGAATTTTGAAGAAATGAGTTTGGAAGAGGTTCACAAAGATGGGTTCAAATCGAAAGATGAACTTTGGTATGCTTTACTTACCTTTTACCCTGATCTAAAAAAAACAGACTTGCTTCTACTGATTGAATTTCAATCTGTACAAGAATAACCCAATCCTACTTTTCAAAAAGAATGCAAACCGGACTGGGCGCTTTTATTTCATCGATGAAAGTTAGCATGCCGGTTACAGAATCTCTTTTAAAACTCACAATATTGTTGGTGTTTTTGTTGGCAACCAGCAAAAATTTATCGTCGGGCGATAAACTGAAATTACGGGGATGATCGCCTCGTGTTGATTCATGTCCAACCAATTTCAAAGCTCCGTTTTCCTGTACTTCGAAAATAACAATGCTGTTGTGCCCCCGGTTCGATCCGTATAAAAATTTACCGTCCTTTGAAATATGTATATCGGCAGTATTGCTTACTCCCTCAAAGTTGGCCGGCAAAGTACTGACATTCGAAATCATACTAATTTCTTGACTATCTGAAATTGAAAAACCAGTAATTGTATTGTCAAGCTCATTAATCACATAAAATATTTTTCCGTTGGGGTGAAAAGCCAAATGCCTTGGTCCTGCCCCGTCAACCAAAGAAACTTTTGCCTGATTTGCCGGCACAAATTGATTGCTGGCAGAATCGATGCTCGAAATCCACAATTCGTTGGTTCCCAAATCGACCGCAATGATATGATTGGAATTGGGTTGAAACCAAACACTATGCGCATGTGGCTGATCCTGACGATTTGCAAGCGTTCCGGAACCTGTGTGTTGCTGCACACTCAATAGATCAGACAATTCTCCGTTCTCATCAACTTTTAAGTATCCAATATTACCTCCTGTGTAGTTCGCCGCTAATACAATTCCTGCATCATTTGCCGTAACAAAACAGGGATGCGCTCCCCCACTTGATTTTCTACCAATCAACTTCAACGAGTCTTTAACCTGATAGGATTCAACGGTTCCCATATTATTATCCAGACTGATCTCGTTAATTGCCAAAAGAGTTCTTTGATTGTTGGCAAAAGTCAAAAAAGAAGGATTGGCTGTTTCAGCAACCAAACCAATCATTTTTAAATGACCATCTGCTTCCATTTTCAACTTGTAAATTCCTTTGGAATCACCATCGGTGTAGGTTCCCAGAAAGAAGGAGTATGTATTTTGATTCACAGAAGATTTGGATTTAGAGTTTTGACAAGCTGCAATCATCAAAATTGAAGCAATTAGTATAATATTTCGTTTGATCATGAATGTGATTTTTTAGAGGCTTAAAGATAAGGAAATATCGTAATTAGAGAGAAAAATGGAAGAAAGAAACATTTGGTTTTTTTGTTGAAGCCATTTCAGAGGTTCGAAATATTTTAAATCACTACAATCTTCTTCTTCACCATTCTATCCAAAAAATGAATGACTAAAAAATAGATTCCAGCCGTTAAACTACTCAAATCCATATCTGTTCGGTTGCCCGACTCTTGGTACCGAGAAAGCTTCCGCCCCTCTGAATCGTAGATATCCACTTGAAACTCTGTTACCGTATCGTCTTCAATCACAATCGTGAATTCTCCCTTATTGGGATTGGGAAAAACTTTCACTGCGCCCAAATCTTCTTCTCCCGGCTCTTCGGGTGTTGGGTCGGGATCAGGATCGGTACCCGGATTGGGATCTGCGGCAAGAGTATCACGTACCAAGATTGTATGATTTCCACCTGGCAAATCAACTGTAAGCTGAAGAATTCCATCCGAATTTGAATCTCCTGACCGCTCTAAAACATCATCTACAAAAACCCCAAAAGATGTTTTACTTTTCAAATCGAGAGCAAATATTTTAATGGCCCGATTACCAGCAATGTCTTGAACAGAATAAGACACTGATACCGTATCTCCCTGCGCCTGGAACAAATACAAATGATTCTCCCAGTCAACGCCAATGGTACTTTCGTTAGAATAAAGTTTTCCACCTGCAACTGCCTGATTTAAATTGTCACCAATCTTAATCGTATGCAAAAAAACGGTATTTTCCTTCACGACAATTGGTTCCACTTCAATTCGCCAGAATCCAGGGTGTTCGTCACCCAAATCCACACTTCGGTTTGGCGGATAATTGGTTCCATCCACCCAATATTCATAACCGCTGCCACCTATTAAAGTTGTTGCACTAACTGCCGGCAATAAGGTTCGAACCGCAACACTCCCCTTGCCATTAGTCGTTTTGTAATCCTTCCCGTTATAAGTAATAATATGATTCGAAACCTGTGTATTCGTAACGTCTCCGCTGATATCCGGTCTGTTTACAAAGTGATTGATGTACTTGGCTTTTCGTACTTTCGAACTGGTATTCAGCAAGTGAACATGATCCAAAATAATCACGTGATCGGGTTTGTGATAGAGCAATCGACGCTCAAATCGATCCAGTTTATTCGTCTGGTAAGAATCTGCTGCATCAGCCACCTGATAAGAAAAATCGACACCTGAAACATAACGAATCCATTTTCCTCTTCTGTGCTGAGAAGAAAAAACATCATCTAAATTTTCCAATCTATCCGATTCTATTTGTCCTCCGTCATTGGAAACATTTCGCCCAAAGTTTTGATAATTTTCTGTTCCATCGTAAACACAAATGGAATTGTGCGCTATGGTTCGCGTGTAGTAATTATTATAATGAGAAGTGCCAAACGAATCGTAAAACCCGGCATCTAAAATCAAAGGTTTATCTTTTACAATTGTAAATGTGTTATTATCACGGTGTTCATGATCGGCACGTTTAGCAGGAGCATTGTAAAACCATAGCATTGCCGCATCCTCGTTCCAGGAAGTACGACTCACCGATAAGCCGGATTTATCGGCCCAATAATTAAGTGGCGGCTGAGGATGCGGTACGTAAGAAGCTGTAAAATCCTTATACATCAGTTTAATAAAAACCAAGATTGTATTGTTTAGATATTGTGATTGATTGAAAACCTGAACCAGATACTGACTTCGGGCATCCTGATATTCTGCTGCATGACGATACATCGCACGATTTGCCTGATCCAATTTTACAATGGCATCACCCAAGTGAATGCAATAATTGTTCGGACGAAAAAAATACCAATACTGATTGACCGACTCACGAATCCAAGGCTGAGTTTGATAATAGTCCCGATCTGTTCCGTACTTCATATCGTCGAAGAACTGGTATTGATTGGGTAAATTTATCATTCCGTAGGCTGCACCCCAATTCCATCCGCCATCATCATTACGAAAGTGCGCAAAAGCAGGAAGAATGCCGTTTTCCCACTTCCCAAGCAAAGTTTGATACCATGAATTAACCTGAGACAATTGCGAAGATGAAAGGCCATCGGCTCCATGCAGTGCAATAGCTGCACGCATTGTCATGATACAATTGTTTATGTTGTGACTGGTTACATAACTATTTCCTGAACCTGTTAAAATATAGTTGCTCATAAAATACTCCAGAACCCGATAGAAGGAAACAGATAAATTTTGCCGCTGCGTTACAGGAATATAATCGTAAGTCCAATCGAGAAGAATAGCGCCAAACTCACAATTTTCGCGAAGCAAATTCTCTTGAGTATCTCCTGAATAATTGTCGAAATTAATTCCATCGATATAAGTAATGTATTTCTCAATAATAAATTCACACCTCGCCTGAGCCAAATTATCAGTCCCTAACTGCAGTAAAAAAGCTGTCATTTTAGATAGCATATAGGAATCACCATTCGTCCAATCATAAGTCCACTGAGCTGAATTTGAACCAGCTAAGTAGTGATCGGAATCTGTAGTCCAATTGTTATTGTAGCTATTTATAAATGTATTGTAGGTACTGCCGCTATCACCACCCGAAATATTCGACTTTAGCCAATCGAATCTTTCCTTCCCCAATTCTACTCTTGGCCTGTTCGCATTTACCTGCGAATAAACCTGATAATAAGATTGGATAAGAAATAGAAATAATATGATTGTCCTGAAGCCCCTCATTGATCCCGTCAGTTTAATACAAACATCAAATTACAAAAAATCGGGGAATCGAAATCTAAAAAAGATACATCGGAGACTTATTTAGAATCGCAAACTTTTGCATTTTATAAGCCTGATGAAAAAACAAGCTTGCAAAAACAAATTCAACTAAATTGCAATTTTCTGATTTAGCTTCCGTAATTCTCTTACTAAAAATATACTTGCTATAACCGCTGAACCAACATCGGATATGGGACCGGCAAACCAAACACCATCCAATCCAAGAAAAGTAGGAAGAATAAAAAGAATTGGTATCAATAAAATAACCTGACGCATCAATGTGAGCATAGCCGAAATGCCTGCTTTTCCGATAGACTGAAAATAATTTCCAACAACCACTTGAAAACCAACTACTGGTAATGCGATCAGAATAATCCGTAAGCCGTAAGAACCCATATCCAGTAACTCGGCACTGGAATTATTGAAAGCCCGCACAATTAATTCAGGAAATAACTGTACACCCAGAAAGCCAAAAATTACAATTCCGGTAGCTGCTTTCATGCACAATATCAAACATTCTTTAACCCTTGCGTAATTTTGTGCCCCATAATTGAACCCGAAAATAGGTTGGGCCGCCATATTTAGAGCCACAACAGTCATTACAATAAGCATGGCAACTGAGTTAATTACACCCATTGCAGCTATGGCGATATCGTTACTGTAAGCTACCAACTGAACGTTGAACAACGCTTGAACAAAACTTCCTGCCAATTGCATAGAAAATGGTGCAAAACCTATGGTTAAAATGTAAAAAACAATCTCCCTATTCAATTTAAAATTTGAAAACCGCAATTTTATTATGGATTTTTCACTTCTGAAATGACTAATAACCCATATGCATAAAATGAATTGTGAGATGATTGTAGCATAAGCTGCGCCTGCAACTCCCATGTCCAAAACAAAAATAAATATCGGATCGAGAATGATGTTTGTTCCTGCGCTAATGAGCATTGAATACATCGCTATTTTTGCGTTTCCTTCGGAACGGATCAAATTGTTAAGAGAAAAACCAACAACACTAAAAATGGCTCCGTAAAGAATGATATTTAGATATTCATTGGCTACCGACATCGTATCATCGCCCACTCCAAACATCCTAAGCAGTGGATCCTTTATTAAAAATCCAATAATGGTAATAATAAGAGAAACGATGATCATGAGAACAAATGAATTTCCCAAGACCCATTCGGCTCTGCCAAAATCTTTCTTTCCCAGATTAATCGAAATCCTGACTCCTGCACCAATTCCTATCAGCATTCCAAATGCCATCATTATTAACATGATCGGAAACACCGCACTTAGACCCGATAAAGCAATTGCACCAACACCTTGGCCAATAAAAATCCGGTCGACAACATTGTACAATGAGTTAATAACTACCCCTGTAAAAGCTGGTAAGAAATACCTCCAAAGCAAGCTTTTGATGCTTGCACTCTCCAACTCCTGAACATTCTTACTATTCTTATCCATAAATTCACTTGTGACACAAAAGTATCAATTAATGACCATCTGTATTCAATTTTATCTATTAAAAAAGTATAAAAATCGGTAAATACAAGTTATTGAAGGGTAAAGCAACAACAAATGGCATGCTATCCATAATCAATTTGTAATTCTTCCTATTCTCAAATTAATTCGTCTTTGATTTTTCGGTTTCATTACAAGTGCAATATTTATTTATTATTAATATTCATGAAACTTTTGCAGATTATAAAAAAAATAATAGTTCTTTTGCGGAAATTATTTACGAAATTAAGGTCTTTTAAAAATTGCATTTAAGAATAAGATCCAAGATGTTAGAAACAGTTACTGAAATATTAAAATTTGAACTTGTAAGTATTGACAATCATAAAATCAGAGTCTTCTCTTTAGTTAGTATTTTGCTTATTTATATACTAACTAAAGTATCTCTTTATTTAATCAAGAAAACTCTGTTTCGCAAGCATAAATTTGTGAAAACAGATGCTGGCAACACTTATGCTCTTTACCAGATCATAAAATATGTAGTTTGGGTAATTGCAATCGGTCTAATGCTTGAAGCCCTAAACATAAAAGTAACGGTACTTATTGCTGGTTCTGCTGCTTTATTGGTTGGTGTTGGTTTAGGTTTGCAGCAAACTTTTAATGATATTATTTCGGGGATTATTCTCCTTTCCGAGCGATCAATCAAAATTGACGATGTATTGGAAATAGACGGAGACATAATTAAAATTCAGAGCATTGGATTACGAACCTCAAAAGGTTTAGACAGAGATGAAATTTCGGTTATTATCCCTAACTCACTAATTACTACAAACAAAGTGATTAATTGGAGTCATCAATCTAAAAAAACCCGATTCCGAATTCCTGTAGGGGTAGCCTATGGTTCGGATGTTGACCTAATATTAAAAACGTTAGAAGAAAGTGCTTTTGAACATCCCGATATTTACGAAAGACAATCTATTGAAGCCCGACTTGTAAATTTTGGTGCCTCTTCATTGGATTTTGAATTGTTATTTTTCAGCAAAAACATCTTTAGAATAGGCAAGGTGAAAAGTGATATTCGTTTAATTATAAATAAGAAATTTACTGAAAAAAATATAATTATCCCTTTCAATCAATTAGATGTAAATCTGAAAAAGGAAATCTAATTGCAAATCACACCCATTTTGCTGTTTTTATTATTTTTCTTGTATTAAAAGTATAAATAGCTTTAGGTTAAGGTGCAAAAATCATAAAAAACAAGTTCGTTTCTCACCTTTCGGGAAATAATTTTACGACTGCTTCGTATCAATTACAAATTGGAATGGGGAGATATCAAAGTTAAATTCAGGGAGAAAGGCATTTAAAATTAATTTTCCTACATTAGAAAATTTTAAGATACTTCCCTACAAGAAAAATAATGAAATCACAATTGCATGAAAATAATCATTGGGAAAATTGACAGAGCTGATTTTCCAGACCTGCATTTATCAAATATTGATTTAAAAGTTGATACCGGAGCATATACGTCTTCAATTCATTGCCATCAAATTGAGGAGTATCAGTTCGGTGATGAAACACATCTAAAATTTAGACTTTTGGATCCATCACATCCAGATTATAATGAAAAAGAATTTACAGTTAAAAATTACAAAAGAAAAAGAGTTAAAAATTCTTTCGGCAAATCAGAAACCCGTTTTGTAATTGAAACAATCATTATATTATTCGATAAGGAATTCTTAATTGAACTTTCCTTAAGCGAGCGAAGTGAAATGAAATATCCGATACTGATCGGAAGAAAACTTTTAAATGGAAAATTTATTGTTGATACTTCAAAACGCAATATTTCTTTCAAATTGAAGCAAAAAAACAGCAATAAAGAATTATAGTCCATCCAATAAATGTTAATTACTTATTATGAAAATTGTTATTTTATCAAGAAATCCTAAATTATATTCTACAAAAAGATTAGTTGAAGCAGCAGAAAAGAGAGGACATGAGGTACTTGTTGTGGATCATTTAAAATGCATTATTGAAATTGAGAAAAAAAGACCAAAAATCTTCTATGATGGTGCATACCTGCAGGATGTTGACGCTATAATTCCACGAATTGGAGCTTCTGTTACCTTTTACGGATCAACAGTAGTCCGCCAATTTGAAATGATGAAAACATTTACCGCTGTTGGTTCTGAAGCATTGATAAAATCCCGGGATAAATTAAGAAGCTTACAGGTTCTTTCACGTGCCGGAGTAGGTTTACCCCGCACCGTTTTTACGAACTACACAAAAGATGTTAATCATGTAATTCAATCAGTTGGAGGAACTCCACTGGTTCTTAAACTACTGGAAGGAACGCAAGGTTTAGGTGTTGTTTTAGCGGAAACTCAAAACGCTGCCACTTCAGTTATCGAAGCATTTAATGGGCTAAAAGCGCGTGTGATTGCTCAGGAGTTTATCAAAGAATCTAAAGGCGCTGACATAAGAGCTTTTGTTGTTGACGGAAGAGTGGTTGGAGCTATGAAACGACAAGCAATTAAAGGTGAATTTCGATCTAACCTTCACAGGGGAGGATCTGCAACAATTATTGAATTGACTGATGAAGAGGAAAATACTGCAATCAAAGCAGCAAAAGCAATGGGATTAGGTATTGCTGGTGTGGACATGCTCCAATCAGCAAACGGACCTTTAGTTTTGGAGGTAAATTCATCACCAGGTTTAGAAGGTATCGAAGTTGCAACCAAAAAGGACATCGCAAAACAAATAATTAGATTCATTGAAAGGAATGTTGATTGATAAGTATACTATACTAGGCAAAGAAATTCAGAAAGGCGAGCGTGCCTTCTTAGAATTGGAAGTTGCGAAATTGCACACCCGAAATACGATTAAGGTACCTGTAATTGTAGAGCGTGCGAAAAAGGATGGCCCTACCTTGCTTTTAATGGGTGGCGTGCACGGAGATGAAGTTAATGGAGTTGCCATTGTTCGAAATATCATTCGAAAAAGATACAACAAGCCAAAAAGGGGAATGATTATCTGCATCCCCGTTTTTAACGTATTTGGTTTCCTAAATCTCCGAAGAGAATTTCCTGACGGCAGAGATTTGAACAGAATGTTCCCGGGTTTTTTAAATGGATCACTTGCCAGTCAATTTGCGTATCGCTTTACAAAAGAAATTGCACCAAAAGTAGATTATGTGATCGATTTTCATTCAGGTGGCGCTGACAGGTCAAATTCCCCTCAAATTCGATGTGTTATTAAGGAAAAAGAATCATTAAAGCTTGCTCAAATTTTTAATGCTCCATTTATTTTGAATTCTGATTACATTTCCAAATCTGTTCGCGATACTATTCGCAATTTGGGAAAAACAATTCTATTATTTGAAGGAGGAAAATCAAATGACTTGGATGAAGATGTTATTAGTTGCGGTGTTGAAGGCGCAGTAAACGTAATGAAATATTTAGGATTGCAGAATGGAGATTTGCAATTAAAACAAACACCAATTGTGATTCCTAAGGCTCAATGGTTAAGGGCTTCCAATTCAGGTATGTTTCAATTGCGGGTTGCAAATGGAAGTTGGGTCGTTAAAAAACAAATTTTAGGTGAAATAACGGATCCTTACGGAGGATATGAAAAAAAAGTAATTGCTCCGTTTGATTGTTATGTGTTTTGTGTAAATACTGCACCTATGGTGCACAAAGGAGATGCTCTGTTTCACGTTAGTATTGAAACAGATAAATTGAGTACAGATCTTACTTCTTCAGACTATTTGGTAGAATAAAATGCACTTTACTAATCTCTATCCAACTTATGTGCATATACTAAACGATTCCAAATCATTATAACTCTTCAAAATATTATTTATTCAAATAATATTTACTTCTTTCAATACGACTCAATGCAGGCAAAAATCGTATTAAATATATAATCCTGCCAGTCAATATTAAGCTTGGAATAGTAACACAACAGCCAACCAATGACCTTGCCTGCAATTTGAAAGATTCAACAATTCGGATTTTATCCATATTTTTTTTACATCTTTATTAAAGATATCAAAGCCAAATCAATAACCCTTAAGGTATCTAACGATAAATAAATTATAATTTTAGCTGTCAAATTATACTAACCAAACAATGATGAATCCAAATAAATACTTTTCTATTCTAATTGGTAGTTTCATAATCCTTTTCATTTTATCAACGAACCTCTCTCTGGCACAGGACGTTGATCCCAACAGGACTCAAGTTCCATTTTCAACAGACACACAAAATTTCACTGTTTGGAATGGGGAAAACTATGTGCCTTTTTTTATTAAAGGAATTAACCTTGGCGTTTCAATTCCCGGAACATTCCCCGGCGAACTGGCTGCAAGCAAAGATCAATATGCTCGCTGGATAGAGGATATTCATGATGTAGGTTTTAACTGTATTAGAGTCTACACACTTCATTACCCTCGTTTTTACGAAGCTTTAAAAGAATTTAACGATGCAAATCCAGCAAGTCCGATGTATATAATGCATGGTGTTTGGCTGGAAGAAGAGTTAAGTGGGTACACCCAAGATTTACATGAATTAAATGAGGTATTCAATCAGGAAATTAAAGACGTACTCGACTGTATTCACGGAAATAACAGTATAGATCACCGTTTTGGAAAGGCCTACGGTTTATACACCGCTGATGTATCGCCTTGGATAATGGCTTATATTATTGGTCGAGAGATTCACCCTGCTGAAATTGAAGAGACCAACACTAAACATGCCGGCCAAACATCATTTTCAGGTACTGCTTTTAAGTTGGCAGGTGCATCTCCGTCCGAAGTTTGGGCAGCATCCCATTTAGAATCTCTTGTGCTATACGAACGCAACAATTACAATACAGAGCGTCCTGTTAGTATTTCCAGCTGGCCTACTTTGGATCCCTTAACACATCCAACAGAAACTACAACAGATGAAGACAAGCAATCATTGGATTTAGCCAACTTAGATTTATCGGGAGCACCTGCCGGTTATTTTGCCAGCTTTCACGCATACCCATATTATCCTGATTTTATTAGCGAAGATCCCGGCTATAAACAATACTCCGATCCCCTTGGTCCGAACAGTTATTTGGGTTATATCAGCGATCTCAAGAATCATTATAAAAATTTCCCGGTTCTTATTGCCGAAATTGGAACCCCTTCAAGTTGGGGAATTGCACATTATGCATCCAATGGAATGAATCATGGTGGTTGTTCAGAAATTGAACAAGGACTCAATTTCCTAAGACTTCTTGATAATATTGAAGAAGCAGGTTGCGCAGGAGGAATACAATTTTCATGGATAGATGAGTGGTTCAAACGAACCTGGATTACCGATGCTTTTGATTTCAATCCTGAAGCAAGAATACTTTGGCACAATATTACCGCTGCAGAACAAAATTTTGGTTTAATCGCATTTCGACCGGCAGAAACCACCTACACCGAATTAGAAGATTTTGGCACCAATAAACCCATAAAAAAAATCCTTACTTCTGCAGACTATGATTTTTTCAACATTCGTTTGATGCTTGAAAAAGAGCTTTCGAACATTGATACCATTTGGATGGCAATTGACACCTATGATGCCAACTTGGGCGAATCGATATTGCCTTCGGGAACTACGATTACCAACAGAGCGGAATTTGCCCTACGTATCACCAACTATTCTGCCGAATTATTTGTAACTCAGGCTTATGATTTATTTGGTTTATGGCATGGTGTTTCAGAAGACAAGCAGCTTTATCATTCTGTTGCAACAGATGGAGCTCCATGGAATCTGGTTCGCTGGAAGAATAATGACGAAAACTATGAAATACAATACGTTGGAAATTTAAAAACCCGGAGAACAGAACTACCTCCTTCAAGTTTGGATGCTGTCATCATCTCAAATGATTCAATTGACATTCATCTTCCCTGGTCGTTATTACAGGTTACCGACCCTGCTAATGCAAAAGTGATGAATGATGACAGAGCCACACCAGAAACAGAAGAAGCCATCTCTGATGGCATAGCCCTAAGCGTTCTCCATAATGATGTATTACTGGAAGGAAATAATAGATTCATTTGGAGTTGGGGAATCCCAACAAACTATGTAGAAGTGAAAAAGCAATCATACTATGTTGTAAAAGATGGATTGATTGAATTTAATAATGTACCAATTGCATATACTGATAGATATTCAACAAATCAGGGCGAAAATCTGATAATTGATGCTGAAAATGGACTCTTGGCCAATGACTTTGATTTTGATGGCAATTCATTCTATTCAGAATTATCCGAATTCTGCGAAAATGGCTTTGTTTTCCTTTCAGAAGATGGATCCTTTGAATACATTCCTGATACTGGCTACAGTGGTGAAGATTTTTTCACATACCGCGCTTTCGACGATAATGGCCACTCAATTAAGACAAAAGTGACTATTAATATCACTCCTGTTACTGCTGTTGATGATTTTACAAAAGAAGATTTTGCACTTGCTGTTTACCCAAATCCCGTAAGCACATTTTTACGTATTGATTTGCCAAATAATCGACCAACTCAATTGCGAATAATCAATCTAAAAGGATCTATTATTTACCAGAAACAAATAAGCGACACAAAGCACATCATTGATGTTCATTCATTTTCAAAAGGTGTTTACTTACTCAATATCCAAACAAGCAATAATCTACTGAGCAAAAAAATCATCATCAATTAAGGAAAACAATGAATACAAAAAAAAACCTCGTTCAACGAACGAGTTTTTTTTTACCTGCTAATATTGTTAGATATCTTTCTCTGAGTGCTGGACTCCACTTCCTCTTTTTTTAGTTTTTAACACATTGTACTTTTTACCAAAATTATATCGGAAGGTCAAATTTGCCACCCTATTTTCAAAATTGTACTTCATTCTTTGAGTAAAACGATCTCCTGAAGTATTTACATTATACTTACTGCTATTTAAAACATCGTAAATCCATAAAGATATACTTGCTTTGCCTTTCATTATTCTCTTACCAAAAGCGAAATCTACTTGAAAGGATTGATCGTAATTTCCTTGAACAACAGGCATATCAGAGTCATAACGCAAAGTTGTTTGAAAATTGAACCACTTAGGTATTCGCATGGTTGAAGTTAGCTTTCCAAAAAAACCAAAATCGTCATTGGTAGAAAAACTCACTTTAGCAGAGGGTGTATACTTTTGATAGATTCCGGACAAGTAGGAATTAACACTCCACCATTTGTTAAATTTTGTAGATATATTAAAATCAACACCTGCATATTGTAGATTTCCAACATTCTCATAAGTCACAATCGCCACATTGCTTTCATTAACAGAACGATACTGTCTTATGATATTATCCTTGTACTGATAATACAAATTTGTAGTATAGGTTATCTTATCTCTTTTGTAAACAAAAGTTAACTCCGGCATATGCGTATAATAGGCTCCCAATTCTTTAGAACCCAATCTCTGATTTTCCGGATCTTGAAGATTTTGAAATGGATTCAACATTCTGGAATCAGGACGATAAACCATTTTAGAATAAGTCAGCAATACCTGCTTATTGTCGGATAATTTATAGGAAAGATGTACGCTGGGGAAAAAATCTAAATAATCGTCATTATACGCTTTATTCGTCTCAATATCCGAATACTCAGACCGCAAACCAAACTGATATCCAAAATCTCCTTTCTCTCCACTAAATTGAAAATACAAACCATGAATGCTCTCTTTATAATTAAACGCAGTAGATAAATCAATAGGCTCATTGTACTTTATCTCATTCGTTCGGTACAAATATCCGGTTTCTATCGAACCCACTTCACCTAAAGGCTGTTTGTAATCCATTTGAATAATTGCTTCCTCGCGGTTAGAATTGAAAAAGTCACTAGTATTCCCTTCTACTTCATCAGTATAATTTCCGTAATTTTCTGCTTTATTACTTGTATAGCTTGCATCAAAAGAAAATTCCTGTCCTTTTCTATCAAACTTACGAATATAAGAGGCGTTGTACACCCAGGAATTCAAATCAATATCAACAGCACTTTCACGGGATGTTTCATTTGAAAAAGTACTACTGGTAATTAAATTCCGTGAATAGTTATAGGTTCCATTCCGATTTTGCTTCACATTTCGATTGGTAACAGAAAAACTCACGGTGTTCTTATCATTTATTAAATAATCCATGCCCAATTGTCCAATGTGACTTCTATCGCCTAAATCGACATCGGCACGGCTATTCAACATCTCAACATTATTGTCTATTTCTGTAAATCGTGATAATTCATAATCTCTGCCAGACCAATCGTTTCGATAGCTATATGATCCTGACAAATTGATCTTTCCGGTTCGTAAATTAAGTGCAGTCCGACCCGAATGCTTGTTGATCGTACCAATGGTGGCGGAAGCATTTCCATTAAACCCCTTGGCTCTATCCGTCTTCATAATAATGTTTACAATCCCAGCAGAACCTGAGGCATCATATTTTGATGATGGACTCGTAATTACTTCAACCCGATCAACATCTGCTGCCGGCATGTTACTCAAAACATCTTCAGGACTCATTCCAAGTAATCCACTTAATTTCCCATCGATCAATATTTTCACGTCAGAACTTCCACGTAATTGTATTCCACCGTTAGCAGTAACATTTAACTTAGGAATTGTGGCTAAAACTTCATTTATAGTACCTCCATCAGAAACTGGTGATTTAGATACATTGTAAACGATTTTGTCTAATTCGATTCTGGCAAAATCACGATTCCCGGTAACTTCCACTTCCGTTATCCTTTGAGTATTGGCACGTAAAGTAAGTGGTTTAGACAAGAATAGCTTTTCATTTTCTTTTAAAAGAATTGGCTTACTGCTATAGCTCTCAAATCCAAGATATTCAACTCTGTAATAGCAGTTTAAGCTCTCTAATCCAGCTAGTTCAAACTCTCCTTTTCTATTTGTGATAGTTCCCTTAACCAATAAAGAATCAGGTAAGGAATAAATTGATACTGTGGCATACTCAAGAGGCTTTTGATGTTCGTTTTCGACAACAATACCATTCAAACCTGAATTTGTTGCAGTTTTTGCTGAATCCTGGGCATATAAATGCACTGAGGGGCTTAAAAAAAACAGAAGGACCGGCAATAATCCATTTCTGTAATTAAGTTTTAGATTCATTTGTAGTGTGTAAATTAGTTAGTGTACCTAGTAATATGTTGCACAAAAGTAGAAAATTTATGTTATTAAACAATTAAATTTAAAAAAACTTTCCCATCAATTTACAAACAGAAACAATCAGTTTGTCATCAGTTTACATGTACTCGCACCAAAAACACCACAAACACTGATTGTTCGACTAAGCCAACAAAAACTCAGTACAATTTAGTGTAAACATATTTAACAAAGGAAACCTGAAAAACAACTAACTATTTTTCAAAATTGTTTTTCAAGCCAGATGTAATGTCAAAAACATCTTGCTTTTGATATAAAAAAAGCATCAATTCGTGAAAGAATGATGCCTGCCATATAAAAATATAGTCAACGATTAAATTTCCAATTGCAACTTCAATTGCTTAAATCCATTTCGACTGACGTTTAAACTTTCCCCGGTTTTTAAAATTACTATCCAATGATCCTTCTCATAAGGTTGCAATTGAACTATCTGATCAATCTTCACCAAATATGTACGATGTATCCTGCAAAACTCATTCGGGTTTAAATGGCTTTCAAAATATTTCATTGTCTTTTGCTTCAGGTATCTTCCCTCATTGGTATAAATCATCACATAATCGTCCTGAGCCTCAAAATATTTTATTTTATCGATTGCAATTACATCAATTTTATTTCTTGATTTCACCACCACCCGAGTCAATAACTCTTCCGAGGAATCGTTGTGCTTCTTTATTTTTTCAATTTGTTCTTCGCTCGTCACAGAATTTAAAATGCGTTCCTTCACCTTTCGCACTGCATCTTGGAAACGCTCATTAGAGAATGGTTTGAGCAAATAATCAATTGCATTGTGCTCAAATGCTTTTATTGCATATTCATTATAAGCTGTCGTAAACACAATATTGCAAGACTTATCAAGTAATTCCAACATTTCGAAACCTGTCAGTTTAGGCATCTGAACATCCAAAAACACCAAATCAGGATCCAATTCATTAATTGCTTTTAAGCCTTGAAATCCATCAGAATATTCACCTAAAATTTGAATGTCCTGATCAACTTCCAAATACGACCGAACCAGATTTCTGGCCAATGTTTCATCATCTATGATAATTGCTTTAATTGCTTCCATATCTTTATATAATTTGCGGAAATTCCAGATGAACAGTAAATTGATCTTCTCCTTTGACAATTCGCATCAAATCGGCACGGCCGTAAATTAAATGCAAGCGTTCCTGTATGTTACGCAATCCAATACCATTTCCCCTTGCAGGGATCGATTCAGGATCAAAATTATTGCTGATACTAATTTTTAAAATATCATTCCCGCAACTGCACTTTGTTTGTACACAAACCGGATCAAGACTTTCGTGCACACCATATTTAATCGCATTTTCATACAAAGGCTGCAAAATGAGATTTGGAATTTTCAGTTGCCCGCAATTGATCGAAAGATCAAAATGAAGCTGCAGACGATCCCCAAAACGGACTTTCTCAATCTCCATGTACAAACGAATATTACTTAATTCATTGCTCAAATTATTCAACTCCTTTAAATCCTGAGCAAGCGAATAACGCAAGTAGGTTGATAGTTTCACAAGCATATCTCTGGATAGTTCCGGCTTTGATAAAGTAAGCGAACTTACTGAATTTAAACTATTGAATAGAAAGTGCGGATTAATCTGAGATTTTAATGCTGTTAATTCTGCTTCTTTCACTAACTCTTTCAACTCAGACTCACGGACCAATTTGTCTTGAAAATTACGATAATACATTACTAAATAATACACAATCACTATATAATCGTACATACCAAAGGCCATCAGAATCTGCCAATGTACAGGAATAAGATAATCAAAACCTTCACTGCCTGCACCAAACAATACGACTCTTAATTGATATGCAGACGATATCCAGATCCCCACCACGATTAAACCTGCAGTTAAGTGATGCAAAAAAAAATGGAAAAGCCCCAGACTTTCGATACTGGTAAACACAACAACAAACCAAATACATGCTCCCAATATTAGTAATGGAAAAGAGAAACAAAATGCATTTACAAATGCATCATAAAATGGCCTCTCTTCGAAATACCATCCAATAATAAATAGCAACGAAGCAAAAAATGCCCAGGACGCCACATAAATTGGAATGGCAAAACGATTTTTTAGAAGCGGATGCTGCATTTGAATTATTTATATGATTTAATTTCGCAACCACCCAAAGCAACAAAGCCTTTTATGATTAGTTCCTTTTTAGGCTCCACCAGATAATTTGTTGTTGGTATCCGTTTGTCGGAAACACCACCTAAAACAGCAGAGACTTCAACCTTAACGTCCCAATCGGATGGAACAACCAGAACACAACCTCCAAACATCGTAAATACGTCAATTATGTTTGTGCCTTCGGCCAGATCGGCATTGGTGAGATTTAATTCTGTTCCTCCAAAAACACAGGTAACTTTTCCTCCTCTAAAATTTTTGGTGTTGATTACTTTTTCACCACCGCCAAATATATTTAGCTCATCGATATAATCAGAATCTGATCCTACCGCCGATCGCTTGCTAACATCACATCCGTTTCGTTTTCGGATAACCACAACTCCTATTACAATTAGCATTACAGGCCAAAATAAGCCTCGCCAGTTAAAGCTCCAATCGAATACAATAGGCATTAAAAACACCCCTCCCACTGCCATTAGAACAATTCCTGTAGTTTTATCATCTTTACCAAAAAAGAAAAGTGCCCCTAAACCAAACAGTAACATTGGCCACGAAAAGATAACATGCCTTAAGTCATAGGGAATAAAATCCAGATTTTTAAGAACCAATAAGCATCCAAATAGAATTAAGAAAATACCGAATATTGCACGGTTGTTTGGGTTTGATTTATGTTGTGATCTCATGATGATATATTTTATGATATGAATTTATTTATTTTTACAACAATATGGTGAATCAGGAGAAAAAATAAACGCAATGCCTCCTAAAATAAGTAGTACAGGAAAAAACCATATCTCCCAATTTTGTGGTAGAAAATACAAATCATCCATAAGAAAGTATCCTCCGACAGCTATGGCCATCAGACCTCCAAAAATTCTTCGACGAACCAAAATCTGCAGTACGCCAATTAAAATTAAAACAGATTCCCACCGATACAAATAGGTTTCTATAAAATCAGACTGATAATTGAGCCGTTCCAAAATAATTACGATTCCAACTATTATTAACCCAAGCCCAACAAACAGACTTTTATTTTTTTTATTTTCATCCATGATATTTTTGTTTAAGATTAGTGTATCCTTTATTTCTAAAACTAAAGTAATGCAATATAATAGCTTTTAATTCTTGAAATCGGTTAAGTGTGCTCAAGAATCGGTAAATGGTGCGAAATGAAAATGATCTCCAATATCACTTGGGAACGTCATGTCCAGCGAAGTCAGAACATCTGTTATTCAAAGTTAAAGATTCGTCGACACCACCTCTTCCTACCTGTAATTGCTTTCCATATGGCTGTACTTTACAACTCATAATCAGACAGTTCATCAATTACAGTTTTCGATCTCAAAAATCATTGAAATCACCTCAAGGTTTACTATTTTTACCATTCAGGGCTTGTTATAAAAAACACAGCTCATCTATTCACACAACGATAGACTTTTACAACTATGAATCAGGCAGAAGCAAAATCTCGCATTGCAGAATTGCGCGGGCAATTACATACATACAATCACAATTACTACGTTTTATCGCAGCCAAGCATCAGCGATTACGACTTTGATATACTCTTGAAAGAGTTGATGACTTTGGAAAATCAATATCCTGAGTTTTATGATCCCAATTCGCCAACCCAACGAGTTGGCAGCGATATCAATCTGGAATTTAATCAGGTAGAGCACAAATACCCGATGCTTTCGTTAGGCAATACCTATTCGGAGGAAGAAATCCGCGATTTCGAAAACCGTATTAAAAAGTTAATTGATGGTGATGTTGAATACGTATGCGAAATGAAATACGACGGCACATCAATTTCTTTAACCTACAAAAATGGAAAACTGGTTCAGGCAGTAACCCGTGGCGATGGTGTAAAAGGTGATGATGTTACGGCTAATGTGAAAACAATCAGATCGGTACCTTTGCAATTAAGTGGTGATGGATATCCTGAAGAATTTGAAATACGAGGCGAAATATTAATGCCTTTTACTGTTTTTAATGGCTTGAACGAGGAACGCGGGGATATTGGAGAAGCGCCGTTTGCAAATCCTCGAAATGCTGCTTCGGGAACATTGAAAATGCAAAACTCATCGGTGGTTGCAAAGCGAAAGTTGGATTGCTACCTGTATTATTTGTTGGGCAAGGAAATTCCAAGCAGAAACCATTACGACAATTTATTGGCCGCTAAAAACTGGGGGTTTAAAATTCCTGACAACACAGCGCTTTGTAAAAATATCGACGAAGTAATTGCATTCATTAAAGAATGGGACGAAAAACGCAACTCGTTGCCGGTTCCTGTAGATGGAATTGTAATAAAAGTGAATTCGCTGGATATGCAGGAAGAACTAGGTTTTACTGCAAAATCGCCTCGTTGGGCAATTTCCTATAAATACAAAGCAGAACGGGTATCTACCAAACTGGAAAAGGTGACTTATCAAGTAGGCAGAACCGGATCGATTACTCCGGTAGCCAATTTAACGCCAGTGCAATTGGCCGGCACAACAGTAAAAAGAGCATCACTGCACAATGCTGATATCATTCAAAATTTAGATCTGCACGAAAACGATACTGTTTATGTGGAAAAAGGTGGCGAAATTATTCCAAAAATTGTTGGTATAGAACTGACTGAAAGATCTGCGGAAGCACAAGCAATTCAATACATTGAAGAATGCCCTGAATGTGGCACTCCTTTGGTACGTAAAGAAGGCGAAGCGAATCATTATTGTCCGAATGATATGGGCTGTCCACCCCAGATTAAAGGGAAAATTGAACATTTCATCAGTCGCAGAGCCATGGATTTGGACGGATTGGGTGAAGAAACAATCGACCTGCTTTTTCAAAAGAATCTAATTAGTGATGTTACAGGTTTGTACCGATTGACTAAAGATGATATAATTCCTTTAGAGCGCATGGGCGATAAATCTGCAGAGAGAATATTAACAAGTATTGAAAATTCGAAACAGGTTCCTTACGAAAGGGTTTTGTACGCTTTGGGCATTCGGTACGTTGGCATTACAGTAGCGAAGAAATTGGCAAAAGCGATACCTTCTATCGACAGATTAGCAGAATCGACGCTTGAAGAATTGATTCAAGTAGACGAAATTGGAGTAAAAATTGCTGAAAGTATAGTAGAATACTTTGCCAATGAATACCATAAGAATTTAATTGCTCAATTAAAAGAATTTGGCTTGCAATTGGAGACTGAAATTGTGGAAAATGCAAGCAATACTCTTGAAGGCTTATCCATTGTTATTTCCGGAAGCTTTACAAAATACTCCCGCGACGAGTTAAAGGAAATGATTGAACTGCACGGTGGAAAAAATGTAAGTTCTATATCGAAGAAAACAAGTTTTCTTTTAGCAGGAGAAAAAGTGGGACCAAGCAAATTTGAAAAAGTGGAAAAATTAGGAATTGGAATAAAAACAGAAGATGAATTTTTGAAGATGATTGGGATGAACAGTTAGCAGTTAGCAGTTAGCAGTTAGAACAAAATTAAAAGTTTTAGTCCTTGTTTCTTTACTCTTTTATCTTAAAAAAATGAATTTTACCGCTATAGATTTCGAAACAGCAAACGGACAACGAAATTCTGCCTGTTCGCTTGGTTTGGTTCGTGTTGAGAATGGAATTATTGTTGAAAGCAAAGATTGGTTGATATCGCCTCCTGAAATGTATTTTCATCCGATGAATGTTAGTATACATGGAATTACAGAGGAAGATGTAATGAACGAACCCAGCTTCAATTACATATGGGAAGAAGTGGAAGATTATCTTCATGGTAAAATGGTGATTGCCCACAACGCCAGTTTTGATGTATCGGTACTTCGCGCCTGTTTAGACACTTATGGCATTCGTTTTCCGGAATTTGATTACCTATGCACCGTACAAATCAGCCGTAACATATGGCCCAATATGCCAAACCACAAGCTGAATACAATGGCTCACTTGTTCGATATTCCACTTAAACACCACGATGCATTAGAGGACACTTTGGCTTGTGCTAAAATTGCAATAAAAGCATGCGAAGTAATGAATATGAATAGTCTTACCGATCTGGCAAATGAGTTACGCATTGCCCCAGGCAAACTGAATTCAAATGGTTACAAGGCTCCAAAAAAAATTAAATAAGCTTAATTTATGATTTACAAAATGATTTTTTTCATAACTTGTGGTTTCAAATTGTGATTGCCTGTGCAACCCATAAATACAAGCCTTCAACTTAACTATCGAATATAAAATGAGTTTTTTTCAGAATATTAAAAATCAGCTTGCCGGATTAAAAATCAAAAGCAAGCTAAAAAAAAATACACGCAAAAAGGAGTTTCACAATTTAGAAAGTTCTAAAAGTATAGGGATCCTGTTTGATACTCTTCAGGAAAAGAATCACTCTGTAGTAAAAAAGTTCGCAGAAGATTTAAGCCAAAAAGGCTATAAAGTGCAAACCGTTGGTTGGGTTAACGCCAACGAACTGCCTGATTTTGGTGTGGCTCAAAAAATAGTTTTCTATACCAATAAGGATGTGAAATGGAGCGGAGAACCAATCATTCCCGAATTAATTGAATTCATCAATACTAAGTTTGATTTACTCTTTGTTCTTACTAAATCGGAACATCTGTCGATAAAATACATTACACAAGTTTCATTGGCATCCTGCAAAGTTGGTTCATTGGTGGACAACTGTGAACATCTTGATTTAATGATTGATCAGGGGAAAAACAATTCTATGGAAAATCTAATCAGCGAAAGCTTAAAGTATCTTTCACAGATTAAAAAGTAATAAGGATGAACAGCAACAAATTTACAGGAACAGGCATAGCTCTTATTACTCCATTTAAAAATAATGGAAGTGTCGATTATACTGCACTTAGCGACACTGTTAATTTTCAGATTAAAAATGGTATTAATTATTTAGTAGTGCTGGGAACTACAGGTGAGGTATCAACACTTTCGTGTGATGAAAAAATTTCCGTCATCAACCACATTATTGAGGTGAATGCGAAGCGCGTTCCTTTGGTGGTTGGCTTTGGAGGAAACAATACACAGGCTGTTATTCAGCAGATTCAGGAGTTCGCCGAATTTGATGAAATTGACGCCATTCTATCAGTTGCTCCTTACTACAACAAACCCAGTCAGGAAGGCTTGTTTCTGCATTATCAGGCCATTGCAAATGCCAGTCCGGTTCCGGTAATTCTTTATAATGTACCAGGCAGATCTGGTGTTAACATCAGCGCTGAAACCTGCGTAAAACTGGCTTCGGAAATTAAAAATATAATTGGTGTAAAGGAGGCTTCAGGTAATATGGAACAACTTATGAACATTCTTAAAAACAAACCAAAAGACTTTTTAGTGATATCGGGTGATGATGCCATAACCTTTCCTCTTATTTCATTAGGAGGCAACGGTGTTATTTCTGTACTTGGGAATGCTTTTCCAAAGGAATGGAGCCAGATGGTAAGATTAGCATTAGATGGCAAAAACAAGGAAGCTCTTCAGATTCATTATAAGATGTTTGGAATCATCCAAAACCTTTTTACAGAAGGCAATCCTGCCGGAATTAAAGCAATTCTAAGCATGAAAAAACTCTGTGAAAATTGTTTGCGTTTGCCTCTCACTCCAATTAGTAAATCGCATTACCTAAAACTATCAAAATTAGTAGAGGATTTATAATCATATTGGCATAAAAATTGTGATTACCTGAATACAATTTACTTCAAAAAATTAGAATATTATTTATAACAAAAAATGAAAATATTATGAAGTATTCATTTCGCTTATTTGTTTTCGCACTGGCTGTATTAGCTGGCGTTTCGTGCTCGAGACAAGTTACCCGGGTATCTCCTGATCAACAAATTGATTTAAGTGGTCGATGGAACGATACCGATTCAAAATTGACTGCCGAGGCTTTAATTGATCAATTACTTAATCAAAATTGGATTGAAGATTATCAACAGGAATTTAATCGTAAACCTGTTGTTATTGTTGGCTTAATCACCAATAAAAGTTCAGAACACATCGATTCGGATACTTACATTAAAGACATCGAAAAAGCCATTTTAAATGACAGTCGGGTTCGCTTGGTACAAGCGGGTGCCAAACGAGAAGATCTTCGTCAGGAACGTGCAGACCAACAAGATTTTGCATCCAAAGCAACTCTTAAAAAATGGGGACAGGAATTAGGTGCTGACTTCATATTACAAGGTGACATTAATTCGATTATAGACAGTTATAAAAAAGAAAATGTTCGTTACTATCAGTTAAATCTGGAGTTAACTAATCTTGAAACCAGCGAACTGGTTTGGATGGGTGATAAGAAAATTAAAAAGTACGTAAACAAATAAATTAGTACTCAACAGGAAGTCATTGGTTGGCTTCCTGAATTTCTTTATTCCTTTTTCGATGAAGCAAAAATTATCCTTACATATATCGGGTAAAATACTCCCTGTTTTTTTATTTGGTGTTCTTCTTCTATTATCTGGTTGTGCTACCTATTACATGCAAAATGAAGCTTTTAACAACTATTTTTTGCAGGGCGACATAGCGAGTGCCGAAAAAGTACTGGATAAAGATAAAAAGAGCAATCGAAACAAAAATAAAGCCTTGTTTTTACTGAATAAGGGAACTTTATCGTGGATGCAGCAAGATTATGTTTCGGCGACTAAGTATTTTAACGAAGCGGATCTTTTCATTGAAGATCAACGTAAAAATATTGGTTCGGAAGCATTGGCAATGCTTACCAATCCAATGGCCAGACCCTATGTTCCAGAGGATTTTGAGAATGTAATGCTCAATTTCTATAAAGCGTTAAGCTATTTGGAAATGGGCGATACGGAAGCGGCTTTGGTTGAATGCCGAAGAGTAAATGAAAAATTGTATGCCCTGAACGATAAATATCCAAAGAATTATCAGAACAGATACAGCGATGATGCCTTTGCCCATACACTAATGGGGTTAATTTACGATTCGTCGGGAGATTCGAACAATGCCTTTATTGCTTATCGGAATGCCCTTAAAATTTATGAGGACAATTATCTGAAAAACTTTAATACTACTGCACCGCAGCAATTGAAAGAAGATCTTCTTCGAACTGCCTATAAAACCGGTTTGATGGAAGATTATGAATTTTTCAAAAATAAATTTGGCTTCGATTTCCAAAAGGCCGACAAGACTGAAGGAGATGTAATAATCATCTGGTTGTCGGGGCTTGGTCCGGTAAAAGCAGAATGGAGCATCAATTTTAGCGCCGTTAATGGCCGCGATGGCTATCTGACCATGGTGAACAATGAAGAAAATGTTACGTTGCCTTTTTTTGTAGGAAATATGGATAGCCGGACACAAAATTCTTTTAGTGATCTGGATTTTGTTCGTGTTGCTTTTCCAAAATATCAGGAACGAATTCCCTACTACACAAATGCCGATATCATTATAAATGATTCGCTTAGCTATCCTTTGGATAAAGGAGAAGACATAAACGCAATTGCTTTTAAAACATTAAAAGACCGAATGGTACGCGAAATGGCAAATTCTTTACTTCGACTTGCCACCAAGCAGGCAATTGAAAGTTACACAAGAAGTAAAGATGAAAATTTAGGTGCTATTATCAGCATTTTTAATGCCGTTACTGAAAAAGCCGACACCAGAAATTGGCAAACCCTACCCAACTCTATTCACTACACCCGAATTCGATTGAAAGAGGGAAAACATACCGTTACTCTTAGAGTAAATTCTCCAAACGGAGATAGCAAAGATCAGCAATTTGATCTTGAAGTGAAGGCCGGGAAAACCAAATATTTTACCTTTCACAATATGGAATCAAACTAACACCTCATTTTTTGAAAGGGTGAAACAGACCAATTTGCTCTTCTCTGAAATAAATTCAGTATTTAAAGTCAATTCTTCATTAAAAAACCTTTGACAGCCCATAAATAATCCAATGGCCAAATCAATCAGTAATTTTTCAGTCTGATAACTCATCTGAAACGTGGAATCATTAATTTTCACCGCTCTAAAACGTGGAATTTCAACCGGAGTAAAGCGTTCCTGAATTTTATTGTGGATGAACTCATCTATCTGATCTAAGAAATCGAATATGCTGCTGTTACCGGCAAAACTGGGGCGAAACAAAATTACCAAACGGGAGAAAAGATATTCTCCAAAATTTTTTACTACATCAGAAACTGAACTTTTCACCTCGAAACCAAGCAAATTGCACAACTCAACAAATTGACTGTACGGATAATCTGTTGTTGCTTCATAAACACCATTATTACCTGTTCCCAGATCCGAAATAATTTTTTCGGTTAAGATTAAACCATACTCCCTCTCTACCATTTCCAAAAACTCTGTGAAAAATATTCCCTTCATCGTTCCTCCGCTTTTACTATCCACCCAAGCAAATTTATTGCATCAGTAAAAATACACATCACTACTGTTATAGTGTGTAACGAACTAGAATAAAAGTAATTGTATTGAAGAGCAAATAATTTTAAAGGAATTAATATTTCATCTTGTTTTACATTATAAATCTATATTCTTTTGAGTTTTATTTTCAAGTTCAACCAGTAATTTCTGCATCGTAATGAATTTATTCTCATAATCCCATCTTCCTTTGTCTTTGTTATGGGCAATCTCATAAAACCTGACTGCTTCCTTAGGTTGGTTAACCCTTTCGTAAATTTCACCTACGTAATAAAATGATTCTGCTCTTTCGGGATAATTGGAAATAGAATATTTTAAAAAAGCCATTGCGTCATTATATCGTTCAGCATCTTTAAGCTGAATACAAACACTCTCAAGCAGAGAATAGGGCAATTTTTCATTTCTGCCATAACTCAGCAATACTTTTCTTTGATAAGTTTCAGCAACCTCAACGCCCTTTTCAACTAAAATCTGTACATCAGGATATTTGTACTCTGCGAAAATAGTTTCCATGCCCTGCATTAAACTTTTACGATAGAGTGTGTAATGACTTTCGTCGGGCATCCATGCATAATTCCATTTGAGATCGGATGGTGCTTTTGTTTCTAAAGACAAAATTAAAGCTTTACAGGATTTTAACATCTCCGTAGCTTCCTCGGCAAAAGAAACAAACAGTTGTTTTCTAATGGATGAATTGTTGCTTAAGAACTGGTCAATATCGTTCACAATCGCCTTATTATTCCACCAAAGAATCGGACTAAAGGCTAAATATTTATCAAACAAATCGGGTCGTGAAGAAAATGCATATACAACAAAAAGTCCACTATAACTGTGTCCCATGACCAATCGCTGAGTACTCGCTCTAAAATTATCCGTTATGAATGGAAAGACGTCTAACTCGAGGGTTTTAATAAAATCATCTGCTCCTCCGCGGGTTCGGAAAATATTTTTATTCATAATTGAATCGACAGGAGTCATATCGCGAAAGCGATCGATATTGGGCAGACCAACAACAATATGCGGAGGAATAAAATGATTATCCATGAGAAAACTTAAAATCTCAATTCCCATATCAAAGTTCATTTCTGCATCCAACAAATAGATTGTTGGGTACTTATAATATGTGTCGTCGTATTCGTTGGGAAGCAATACTTTTACGTCGCGGTATTCTTTTAGAACAGTAGAATAGACACGGGAATTACGCAAATTTTTCAAGTTTACTTCAGCTGAAGTATTCGAGCAGATAAGTAAAGCAAATAGAGCTGAAAACAAAATTCGCATCATAATAACTTTGGTTTAGATTTAAAGCTTGAAACAAATTACGATTATTTATAACAAAAAAAAAGATTTAATAGTATTTACAAGGCATCCCGACTATTGTTGATATTAACCGAATTGCCAAAATATGTACAAAAAAAGCCGAAATATGAATATTCCGGCTTACGTTTTTAAAGAATAATACTTTACTCTAAATACAAATCTAAATTTAGTTCAAAATCATCATAAATGGTCTTGTCTCCTAAATTATCGAAGAAAGAACCCGATCCGTAACGTACGTTAAACTTAGTTCTATCGATAGTTATTTTTCCACTTACATGTACTGTCGCATCATGTTTGTGTAAATTCACCATAAATTCAATGGATTCAGTAATTCCTTTGATTGTTATATTTCCTTTTACCTTGTAATTACCATCTTCCATTTTCTCGGCATTGGTAATTTCAAATTTTGATTCAGGAAATTTCTCAGTACCAAAAAAATCGTCAGATTTTAAATGACCTTCTAATTTTGCTTTGTAACCTTCATCCTCAATGTCAGTATTTACAATACTTGTCATGTTAACAACAAAACTTCCTGCTACAATCTTATCTTCGTCCATCACCAAACTTCCACTGTTAAGATTGATGGTTCCTGAGTGTTCTCCTGTCACTTTTTTACCTAACCATTCAATTTTACTATTTTCAGCATTCAATTTTAAATTGTCTTTTTTTGCAAATGCCTTGCTTGGAGTCAAAACAACACTGGCAACAAGAACTACTATCATTACTAAACCTAATCTCTTCATAACTTCAAATATTAATTAATTTCTTTTATTGATTTTAAAATCTTTGTAAGAACTTTACAATTACAAATTTAGCAGATGATTGTTCATTAGTAAATGGACAAATTCCCTTTATTGTTGGATTATTTTCTAATTAGGCTTCGATAGTCGCTCAATGTTTGACTTGTATATTTTTTAAAGAAGCGGCTAAAGTAAGCCGGATCATTAAAACCCAAATTATAAGCTATTTCCTTTGTATTCAAATCAGAACCATAAAGCATTTTCTTTGCTTCTTTTATCACTCTATTTCTGATTAATTCTCCTGCTGTGATACCAGTTGTTTTCTTTGTTATTTCATTTAAACATGTTGCTCTCAAGTTAAGCATATCGGCATAGGAAGAAACATTTTTTTGTTCCTTGTAATTATCATCTATCAACTGTTTAAATTTAATGATGACCGAGCCAGGATGCTCTTCGTCTAAACTCACATCCAAATCGTGCTGCTCTTCGTAAATTCTTCTTGATTCCAATAAAAACAACTTCAATTGCTGCAATAACATCTCGTGACGGTATCGATCGTCGTTCCCAAATTCCTTTTCCATCAATTCTGTAATTCCCTTAAAAACCGTTTGTTGTTCTTCATTCAATGTAATAATAGACCGGAAATCGGGGTTGCTAAACAATGTTGAATCGGAAACAGAATCTTCACCGTTCTCTTTAACAGCAAAAAATGCTTCGTTAAAGGTTATAGAATAACCTGTGCAATGTGCGTTACTAATAAAACGATGTACTAAGCCCGGAGGAACAAAAAGAATCGAATTTTTCCGTAATGTATACTCCACATATTTGGTGGCATGTATTGCTTCTCCTTCCTTAATCCATGTAATGGTGTAGAAATTATGCATATGATCGTCCCCATTCTGCTTTCTAACTTCATTACACATATTTTGAAGTTTATGAATGTGGAAAAGTGCTTTGGATTCTTCAAATTCCTCAAATAATTCTGAAGGTTCTTTATTCATATAATCGTAATTTGCTTTTTTTTTTCGTGTAATAGTAAATTTATACAATAAATTCCAGACCATTATATCTTTTACTTGTTAATCGATTGTTAAAACTTCCCTAATATTCATATATCCCACGCTAAATCTCTTCGAAAACCGGGCTTCTTAACTTTTTGCAGTAAAAATTCTTCCATTGTAAAATCCTCCCGCTAAAGTCCTTAGCAAGATCATTCATTTTTATCGCTAAAAAAACACCAAAACATTTGGAGGAATCGGTCTAAAACCCCTATATTTGCAGGGCAATTAAGAAAAAAGGACGCGTAGCATAACTGGATAGTGCACCTCGTTACGGCCGAGGAGGTTGGGGGTTCGAATCCCTCCGTGTTCACAGAAAAACTCATCAGGAAACTGGTGAGTTTTTTTTTATGGGCTAATTGCCCAAATTTTCTGCTTGAACCAAAAAATGCCACCCGAATTATCAAGTGGCATTTCAAAATTATTAAGCTTCTAATTATTTGACAACTATGCCCAAAACTTCCAATTTCTGACGCTCGCTACCCTCGTAAAACAAATCGAGACAGGCACGCAAATCGGAGCAATAGGCCATAAATTCGACATAGTACTCTTGTTTTTGAGCGGTGGCTTGCTGCGCTTCTCCATCCTCTTTTTCAGCCTTCAGCTTTAAGTCATCCAGTTTTACCAAGTCTGCCTGCAATGCTGTAATTGCATCGGGCGTTAAACTAGCCAGTGTCAGTTTTTCCTGAATAGCTTCATGTGTAATAATTGCACTTACAGTATCATCAGCTAAAGATTTCCACTCAGGATATGCCGCCGGCACTTCCTTATTTAAACGCAAAAGGGTTGATAATTCAAGATCATTTTTAAAAAAGTAGCGCCCCACCTTACGAATACGAATCAGCTTATCGCGCAGCATCGTGTAAAACCCGTTGAATTCCCGAGTTGCCTGACTGGATTCAATACCTTCGATATTTTGAAGCTCGAAAGCTGTTTTGGTTTTTGTATAAAGCGACTTTCCCAATTCGATACGCTCTTCGGAATAGATTGGCTGTATGCATTCCTTAATGGATTCATCAGCCGAAATACCATAAACCAATAGTCGTCCTTTTTCCAGTTCTTTTAAATAACTTTCTTTCATATGATTATAATTTGTTTTTGATTTGCCATATGGAACTTTCCATGAGTTAATAATTATTGAATCATGAATGTTTCATAACATTACTTTTTAAATGCTCTTTTTTTTATTTGCCATAATGAAATTATTATTCTCAAGTCTGAAAAGCAAAAACTATTCAATAAATTTTTTATGATATATTTCACACTTTGGAAATTCTGCTTCTATTTTGAATTCATTTTTTATGACTTTCTGTCACTTTTTGATGATTCCCCCGGCTTTTTAGCTTTTCCCTGCACTTTTCTCCGACTTTCTGTCATTTATGTTCAATCTCCCCACAGTTTGGAAGTGTTCCCCTCACTCATCTCTAATTTTATTGTACTTGAGTAGAATTTTCCTGAGCTTTTTAGCTCCTCTCCTCTCTGTTTTGAGATTTTATGCTACTGATGTGATGCTGAATTGTGCTTTTATGGGATTTTAGAGTGGTTTGGAGGGTAGAAAACTGGTGTGGCGTGTTTTTTCTTGGGGTTGAAAGACAAAAGGCTGAGCGATGGGCTCAGCCTTGTATATTAATAGTTAAAGTAAATACTTTAAGAGGCTCAATTTAAACAGCCTGTACGGGCTAATTCTCCGCTACTTTCAGCTCCTCTATCATTTTATTATACTTACTGTAGGGTATAATTGACTTATCGATATAAACGGGTGTTTGAATTGATAGAATTTCAAATTTATCCTTATTTGCCTTGAGATAGTCAACAATGCTAGAATATTTGAAGTTTGGCAATCTTTTTTCGATTAAGGTGAGGTACGAATGTTTACCCTCTATTATAGAAATGGAGTCCTTTATTTTGTAAATCTCAATTTGATTATCGGGGTGATCACCGTCTATTACATCCTTTACACTTTGTTGTCCATTAACTTTAACATATATAGTCTGATAATCGGAAACCTCAGCATGATTCTCTTTCATAATATTAAAATAGAAAGGTGTAAATCGTGATAAATATTCGTTATCCTTTCTCAAATCGTGCAATTCCAATAAATGATGAAATTCTCTTATTAATTTATCATCGGGGAATTTATCAACGCATTCTTTCTCAAACTTATTTATATCAGTAAAAACTTTAAAGATTGCTGAACTAAACTTAAAAATATTATAATCAGATCCAACAACTTTTAAATATTCAAATAATCGACCTTCATTGCTATATAGATAATCACTAAAGCCAATATCAGCATCTGACACTCCCAATTCACTATCCAACACATCACTTATGCAAACAAGTGATGAACCGTATTTAAAATCAACGTTCTTAATATATTCTTTTGTTTTTGAGATTAGAATTTCTCTTATTTCGGAATGACTACTTCCCCAATATGACATATCATCCATACTTCCTCTTCTATTACCAGTAGAATCCACTTGGCTATATAAAGATAGAATTGTACCAATTTTGTACTCTATATCTATTCCTTTATTATCCCATAAATTCTCTTTAAAGAATTTAGTAAACTTTTCCTTAGAATTATTAAATACAATTTTTAATACCTCATCATATTTAAAAATAAACCTTAACAAAACATGTACTATTAAGTCCCTATCCTTTGATGAATCAACTTTATAACAAGTACAAATTGTATTCTTTATTTTTTCCTCAGAATCAAAAGTAATATCTAACTCAAGAAACTTATTGCACAGTTTCCTCCTAATGTCACCTATGATTTCTCCTTCATTATTCTTCAATAAATCATCAATGTATTCTTCAAACTTATTCGTTCCTAATTTAGAATTAAATTCAACATTGGATATATCATCATTACGAAGAAGAATTTCAAAATAGATATGTGTTCTATCATAATTTTGTATTGAATACCGATTGTCAGGTTTATATACTCTACTTAAATTATATTTATCAGCACCTACTAATTCTTCGGCAGACTTTTGGTTAACTACTGATTTTTGAAGGCTCTCGCCATTCCTATTAAAATTAAATAGCAGAACAAACAGACGTCTAAAAAGCAACTTTTTATTACCGTCGGTAAAACGGAGATTATTTATCATATCATCAATAGTAAAATTCTCAAATAAAATATTCTTCTCCTTAAATTTTATTACTCTCACCTCAGCAATCCCTATTGTAGATCTATCGGTACTTCCCTCCATGAATATTTCAGAGAAATTATCATATAAATACCTGACTTGTTTAGGGAAGTGTCTATTCATTAAAGTAAAGTGCAGTAAATCAATAAAATCGACATCTTCGGTCAATAAACACAAATTCGTACAATAAATATTAGTTAGGACCTTAACATCCCTATAGTTAAACACAAACTTATCCAATAGAGTCTTATTCAATGTTTCTACATTTATTACAGCTTTCAATTTTTCAGCATCGATCCCCGTTTCTTTACGCAGAACCATTTCAGAAAATGCACTAAAGAGCTCTACACTCCTGTGTGGTGGGACAAACATTTCGTACTGAAAATACTTATCCAAATACATTAAATCTTCGCCAATCGTTTTAGCGACGTAATCTTTATCGTAGGCAACAAGAAAAATGGTATTGGGGAAATTCGCTGTATTTCTAATAATTCTGAGCACCTCAAATATCTCGTCCTTCCCTAATCTGTCCACATCATCGATAATAACGATGGTCTTAATATCGATTTGTGTAAATATCTCTTTCAAGTCTTCGTAAGCCTGGCTGGCCGATTTGTTCTCGGCAAACCAATCAGCAGGTTTTAGTAAGCCTTGAATATCTTTTTTCCCATTAAGGCCAAGTTCGATCAACTTGGCTGCATAGGCAAGCATGCTCTGATTCAAGTTACCATGGTATTTTTTTAATTTGAATGCTAATAGCGTAAATAAATCCGTACTGATCTGTTCAGGTTTATGGCTGTAGGCGGGTAGAAATTCAATTACTTCAAACCTTTGGGACTTCAATTTATCTTTAAATTCTTCTCGCAAATGGTTTACAAAACTAGATTTGCCGTTTCCATAAGGTCCTATTATGCCAATACTAAAGGCCTTACCAAACTTTTGTTTCACCAATTTTGGGACTAAAACATCAGTTAACTTCTTATATTGTTCGCTTTCTTCATCACTAATCGCATTCTCTTCTTCGGAGTCTTTTAATTTCTGGCCTTCAATATCACTACGGGTCTTCTTTTCATCTGAATCTTTTAATGGTACATCTTCTTCGAAAAAAGCATTATCATTTTGTGGAGCTTCTTTCTTAAAGTACGCTACACATCCCTTATATTTTTCGGATATGTATCCATAAATTTTAGCAACCCACAGGTATACCCTGTTATATGTCTTACTAAAAACAGATCTGAAAATCACGGATAAAGGATATAACAAACTAAGCCATAAAATATCAATCAATTTGATATCATAAATAAAAGGTTGCCAATGCCATTTTACGATTTCATTACCAGCTTCTATCTTCAAAAATGACCAATCTTCTCCATATCTTGCAAAAATAAATAGGGCCATTATAAAGCCGTATGCCAGCCATTGATTGAATGACATGATATAGGAATTTTTAATCCAGCTACATTGTTTCAAGATTAACAACACGGCTAAGCCAACAAATACAGCACTCACATAGTTATTCCAAACTATTTTATCAAAAATATATGTGACAGGATACTTGTAGATAAGATCAAAAATTAAAGAAGCTCCACCAAACAATAGGAATAATGGGAACAACAAAAGGGTTAATTTTCTAGGTCGTTTCATTTATACGAACTTTATAAGGTCAAAATGCGAAATGCAATGACTTAATGAAGTTCGAATTTATGAAAAATAAGAATAGCTACAAGAAAAATGTAGATTATCAGGTTGATAATTACAGCTTACAAATCTGAAAAGAGCAGTAATTACGAAACTCTGACAGGGATTATACGCTGTCAGGATATCGTAATTGGACTGAACTGATCAACGAGTTTTTATTATTATTTCGGGTTATAAATCCTATTGCTCAGAACTCCTGATTGCAAATCAGGGGCAGCAGCGGTAATCTTTAGTCATACCCTGACATTTACAGCTTCTCTATAGTCAGAGCATGACAAGAAAAATATTTTAAGGCGATACGGCTGGCCCTGATTTGTTATCTGGATTTAATTAGTTGGCGATTTATAATCGCCCAAGCTGAAAATAGAGGATTGAAAATCCTCAACTCGAAACCTGCAGATTACAAATCTGCAGGAGCGCGGAAAATTATAAGATGTTGTATTTGTGTGATTTTTCAAATTATTTCTTCTGCTCTATAGAATGTTTGCCTTACTTATTCTTGTATTTCTTTTGCAGTGCATTCAAAAAATATCTTAGGTACTGATCTAAAAATTCTCGATAGTGTTTATGATCTGGATTACGGAAAAAAGCACTCAACTCATGTTTGCTTATTTTTTTATCTATTAAGGCGAGCATATCTAAGATGTCATCTGATTTCAAGTCCAATGCAATTTTTAGTTTCCGAAGAATCATATTATTGCTTAAAGGATCTTCTGGCTCTGGTAGTGGACCTTCTCTTTTTCCGCGTTTTTCAATGATTAATCCGTTGAGGAAAATAGCCAGTTCTTTATCTGTGATTTCTACTAATAATGGGTCATCATCTTTTTTAAACCAACCATCCAAATCCGCTTTACTGACATCGTAATTGGCCAATTTAAAAAGTTCAATCATTTTGAGATCACTAAAGTCAAACACGTAACGAACACGTCTTAATATATCATTATTGGTCATATTGTCTTTTATTTAATTTTCACTTCATTCATAATTTTCATTTTCCTAATCTAACTCCCGTTACTTGTGAGGCAGTTGCGCTAATCAACTCTTATTGTATTCAGGTTCCCGAAACTACAAAACAATAAGTGCTTACCAAAAGAAACAAGAAGAAATAAAAAAAGACCACCCCTTGCGGGATGATCTTTACCTAAATGAATGAAGGGATTACTTCTATTTCCTTCGGTATGCAAAAACGATTTAAGTAGTTGTTTCAGCCCGTCGGAATTCTTCTAATCTAAATAGCTGTAACCGTTATTATGGATTATAAGTGAAACTCTTACATTTTTCAACCAATTCCATTACCTGAGCTTGAGATATTTCGCCATTGGTTATGTAAGGATATTTTATCATTGGATGATCGACCATGAAGCCTGGGAAATCTGCATTATAACCCGATTTTCCTTCTCCTGTGAAGCCTTTGATCCAATTTGGAACTAATTCCATCAGCAATGCACGGGTTTGCTTGTTTTTCCAGTATTCGCTAAAAAATGTGTACTCGTCGAAAGCCAAAGGAACTTGTTGTGTTGATTGCAGGGCAACAACTTCAGATAATCTGATATCGCGTGATGATGCTGCTGCAGAAATTGTAAATTCGCCGCTTTCAGCAATCCACATCTCTCTTTTTCCATCGTAGCAGGAGAAATCCCGGGCTTCCAATTTAAAGGTCACTTCTTTTTCTTCTCCCGGCTCTAAGTCAATTTTCGCGAACTTCTTCAACTCTTTTTTAGGGCGCAATAGTGTACTTTTATTATCGGTAACATACAATTGCACAACTTCTTTCCCTTTTACATCACCTGTATTTTTAACTGTTACTGTTGCGCTTACTCCTTCTTTATCGGTCGTTTTTTTAGCCGATAGTTTAAGATTACTGTATTCAAAAGTTGTATAAGACAATCCAAATCCAAAAGGAAACAGAGGTTCAATTTTCTTTTCATCGTAGTAACGATAGCCAACAAATATGCGCTCTCCGTAAAGGACTTCGCCTTGCTCACCCGGGAAATTTAAAAATGCCGGCGTATCCTCCAATTTCACAGGAAATGTTTCGGCCAGTTTGCCTGATGGATTTATTTTCCCAAACAAAACATCGGCAACAGCACCAGCTCCGGCTTGTCCGCCCAGCCAGGTTTCCAAAATACCATCCACTTCATTTATCCATGGCATGGTAACTGCGCTTCCGTTGGTAAGTACGACAACTGTGTTTTTCTGAACTTTCGCAATCTCACTAATTAGTTTGTTATGAGATACAGGCATATTAATATGGGTTCGGTCTATGCCTTCGGATTCGTACTGCAATGGTAAACCTGCAAATACCAAAGCAATATCGGCATCGGCAGCTGCTTTTTTGGCTTCATCTATTAGCGACGTATCATTATCATCAGATAATTTATAGCCTTGCGCATAGCTTATTTTTATGTCCTTGCCATATTCTTTTGTGATGATGTCAAGCGCTTTATCAAGCCGGGTAGGTTTCACTTCAGAGCTTCCGTTTCCCTGATAACGGGGAGCTGAGGCAAATTCTCCAATAATGGCTACACGCTTGTACTTCTCTTTTGTTACAGGTAATATCTGATTTTTGTTCTTCAAAAGTGTTATGGCTTCTGATTCAACCTGCCGTGCATAAGCGTGATGCTTTTCAGCATTGAGTTCAGCACCTTCTTTTTCGAGAGCTTTTGCTTTAAATACAATTGTCAGGATCTCTTTTACCAATCCATCAACAACGGCAATATCCAAATCTCCGTTTTTAACCGCTTCTACAACAAGAGAATCATTTACACCACTAACTCTGGGCATTTCGATGTGCATGCCTGCTTTCATTGCTTCAACCCGGTTAACCACTGCAAACCAGTCTGAAATAACAATGCCTTTAAATCCCCATTCCTTTTTAAGCATATCGGTTAACAAATACGGACTTTGAGTGCCGTAAACGCCCTGAACCCGATTGTAACAGGCCATAATTGTCCATGGTTGTGCCTTTTTAACCGCTATTTCGAATGGAGTGAGGTAGATTTCGTGCAGGGTACGATTATCCATATTGGAGTTGTTGTACATGCGCATGGTTTCGACATTGTTGGCTGTATAATGTTTTAATGATGTTCCCACGCCCTGACTTTGAACTCCGTTGATATAGGCCGCTCCCAGTTCGCCTGATAAAATTGGGTCTTCAGAAAAGAACTCAAAATTTCTTCCGCCCAAAACCGATCGTTTGATGTTGACACCCGGCCCCAGAATTACATTCACTTTTTGCGCCTGACATTCTTCACCTATGGCTTGTCCAACTTTATTGACCATATCTAAATTCCATGTTGCAGAAAGTGCCGATGCAGTTGGAAAGCAGGTAGCCGGCAACTGATCGCCGTAACCAGCCTTATTGGTTGCCGGCGCCCGGCGCAGACCATGAGGACCATCTGCGACCCAAATCCATGGGATATTAAGGCGTTCGACCGGCTGTGTGCTCCAGTCATCGCGACCGGAGCAAAGGGCTGCTTTCTCCTCTAAAGTCAATTTAGAAACCAATTGGTCAATTTTATCATTGACATCCAGGTCTGATTTTTTAGTCTGTGCTTTCAATACCATATTTGATAGTATTAGGATGGAAAACAATAGTAAATTTTTCATGTTTTATTAATTACAAATTATAGGGTTTAAGGTACAAATAATTATCATTATACACATTTAAAATCCGGCTTAAACAATCAACATAAAAGATTGATTTAAAAATCATTTGACACGAAAAAACTGATTTTAAACTTACCTATTATACCAAATCAACATCAAAATTGATCTTATAAAATAGTGCTTAGTATCAAGTCATACCCTGACAAGAACGGCTTGGATATAGTCAGAGCATGACAAGCTGATATTTTAAGCAGGATTTTGAAATTAAAACTGATTTTAAACTTGCCAATTACACCAAATTAACATCAAAATTGATCTTATAAAATAGTGCTTATAGA
>JAFGYE010000016.1 GCA_016936255.1 Marinifilaceae bacterium
TAGTCGGACGGATATTCGGTTGCCGATACGGCATAAAAACTGTTCGGGTGCAGGGTGTCGGCAACTTCGAGCGTCCACGAGTAGGTCGGCACGGGGGCATCGTTCAACGAGGAGGTGTCGGCCAAAAACTGAGGTTCGAACGGAAAGTTGATGTTGAAGCGATGCGCCGCAAAATTGGATTGCGCCCCCGCCCCCATCGACACGACAAGCAGCACGGCCAAGAGAATTTGTTTCAGGTTGTTCATTGGTTTGATTTTGAGTTGATAGAAAACCTCATTGAAAACACTATAGATAAACAATTGTATTTAGGGGACTTAGAACAATATTCAGTCACCCCCTGCCCCAATGTAAAGCGTATGCAAGCAACGCTTTATTGGGGCTAAGTGTTGTAGGGCGTTTTTTATTTCATCGAATAATTTGTTCCAGGTCCAGTTCCAAATTTTTCTATTAAATTTTTCTCTAATAGTTCGGGCAAAATTCGTTTAACAGTTGGATTAGGGATACCTAATTTATTAGCAATTTCCCCTGACTTGCATCCAGCATTATTTTCGATAAAAGTCAATATTGATTTTTCTCGTGGTGATAATTTAGTTTCAACTCCTTTGCTTTCAAGCTTCACCATTAGTTGATGCTGAATATTTCCAAGAGCATTAAAGAAAAATCGAATCCAATCCGTAACATCTTCATTGGGTCTTTGTGCCTGACAATTCCTTAGAACTCTATAATACTCGGTTTTTCTACTTTCAATTTCATACTCGAAACTAACATATTGAATCCATTTATATCCATGCTTTAGCAAAAGTAAAGTTGAAAGCAATCTGCTCAGTCGTCCGTTTCCATCTTGAAAAGGATGAATACTCACAAATTCATAAGCAAATATTGCACATTTAACCAATGGATGAGTTTCATTATCACTTATATACCAATCAATAAGAAATCTCATTGCATCCTGAGTCGGGAATCCAGCTTCTGTGGTCTGAAATATTATCTGTCGGGTTCCATCGGGTAATTTAGCTTCTACGGCATTGCTATGTTGCTTGTAGTCGCCTTTGTGCCATGAATCTTTCTTGCTATGCTTCAGTAAGATATTGTGCAAGTTTTTCAGACTATTTTCTGTAATCGAAATTTCTTCATGTGATGCAGAAATCAAATCCAGAGTTTCAAAATATCCAACAACTTCTTGGGAATCTCTATCGACAATTTTTGTGATGTCAATTTCCTTCAATAATGTTTCAACTTCTTGGTCTGACATTTTTGAACCTTCAATCCTTGTTGAAGCTCCGACACTCCTAACTGTAGCAATACTTTTCAATTGCTTTAGGCTCTGTCCTTCTTTTTTCTCTATTGACGTCCAAGAAGCATCAAATCTATCAATCTGACTAATTAAACGGATAAGTTCCCAGTCTAAAGTCAGTGAAAATGTATGTACCTTATTTTCCATATTCAAATGTATCAATTTCTATTCAACATCGATACGATATGATTCGTTTTTATTCGATAAATATCCGATAACAATGATACGATTTGAGCTTATTTTATACGATAGTGGTTCGTTAAAATGCCCTACAACGGTTACGTGTATGGTGTCGTTTGGCGATTCGAAGCACGAACCTATCAAACCGCTACACCATATATTAGATGTAACGTCCTTGAAATTAGCACTATCCGCCAAATGCACTATACACGATGTTAGCTGCTGGGGTTTCTATTCATTTTTTATTCTTTTCTAATTCTTTCAATGACCAATTTGTTAATCGACCAGTTTTATTGTCAGCTGCATAAAATTTACCATTCTGAATTAAACATTGACATTGCTCTGTCAATAGTCTTAATTTGCTTTTCTCTACATATACTAATCCAGTATGTTTTAGCTTGTTAATAAAATCAGAAAGTGAAGAATATCCATTTTTAATTATAAATTTTTCCAAATCTTTATCAGTATTTAGGTCAATCTCATAATGGTTGCAAAGTTCTGCAATTATCGTGTGTTGAGTTAAATCTAATTCTACTGGTTCCCATTGAACAACTTCGGTATTTGCTTTCAAATCTTCATCTGCTATCAAGATATTATTGTATTCCCATCCTAATTGACCATTGAATGTTTTTAATCTACAATCTAAATACTTATTAGCTGGTTGCATATCCAAATCCTCACCAAATATTTCAGTAGGCAAATGTTCATATCTGTAAGATAGTCTAGTCCAAACAAGCTCTAAAAAGAAATAACTTGGATTGTATGAAGATGATGCATAAAAAGACCACCACCCATCATTAGAAATTGGTTGAATAAATGGCATTGCATTATTCTTTAACATAGAATATTGCCCACAAATAATTAAGTCAGGAAAATTATGTGGCCCGAACCCTTCAATTTTATTATCTAAATCCGTTGAAATGTTTTTAGACAAGTAATCATAAAACGAATCTCGAAAACTATATTCACTTTTAAAACCATTATATCCCCATATAATACGTACTGGCAAAGATGCTTCTGTCCATAAAGTGTAAAATATCAGTTTTTCGTTTTCTGTAAGCTCTCCAGAATCTAAGGCTGTTATTTCTTTTCGACAAATATGTTTAAAACTGTCTCGAAAAAGTCTTTTTACATACTCTTCCGATTCCATAGATTCATAATGGTTTACTAAGAATTTTAAATTGTTATAACCCTTTTCTATATCTTTAGAATAAAGATTTTTTTTCACCTGAATTACTACAATCACTTGATCTGCTTCAAAAATGAATCTATCCGAATATGGAATTTTTTTTCCTTCTCCTTCAACAAGCATTACATCAAATTCTGTATCAGAACCGTTAATAAAACAATTTTTAACTACTTTCAAATTCAGTCCTTTAAGTAATGTCGAATTCAAGACATTAGCAGTTAATCCTTCATACATTCTTCCAATTGTAATTGAATCATTTATGTCGAATTGATTTAACATTTCAGCCTCAGCTTTTACAAATTCATTTATTAGGTCTGCTATTGTAGTTATTGTCATTTTATTTCTTTTAATATTTCTGTATTGCACGGTGCTCTCTTAACCTTGCAGCTAACTAGTATATATCGCCCCAAACTTACTACTTTTTTGGTTTTTTGAGGTGTGTTTTGTCGGTTTCTTCTTTCTTATTTTGATTGACCAACACCCCAGCGGGCATCCTATTTTTTGGTGGCCTTGGGGTTTATAAACATGTAAATCAGAGCGGTTCCCCCCTTGGGGCTTTGCGATCGGCAAAACGGAATCGGATTCTCGTTGTGCCAAGGGGCCACAGCGATTGTCGTTTTTAGAACAGATAAGCGGGGCTTGGCTTTGCTCTTCAAGGAAAATCGTTCGCTTTTTTAAGTGTCGTTTCGAAACGGGGTTCATATTTGAAATTATTATGGGGCAGCACGGCTTTATCTTTATAGATTACAACCATAAATCCTTGGTTCGAATTTCGTGCCCCTTGCTTTTTCTCGACTTTTGAATTTCCTGAACAAACTTCTTATTGTAAGGGCTTTCGGGTTCGCGAGCCACACCTTCGGATACAATTGTAGCAACCTCATCCATGGCGCGAATCAGGTCAATTAAGCTTTTCCCCTTTGGATTGTTCTCATTTATAGTAATTGTGTATGTTGTCATGAGCTCGTTTTTTTTCAAAATTAGAAAAAATGCCCATATGTATTGATTGAATGTTCGTTTAGAGTTAAGGTTGAACCCTAAAAATATGGGATCGTATTTAATAGACCACGCTTTACAGTCCCTATTGGTACATTATTGTGTGCCATTTGAGATAACTTTCGATGGCTCAAAACAAAATTTGAAGAATTTTAGTTAATCTTGTATGCAACCTTAAAAAAATGCAGGACAATGGCAGAGCACGCTTTAAAACAGGAATTTGATTCGTATTTCAACATGCTTTCGGATGTTCAGAAGCAGTCGTTGTTGTCGTTGATGAAGTCGTTCCTTGGCGA
>JAFGYE010000017.1 GCA_016936255.1 Marinifilaceae bacterium
CGGATAAAGTATTGTAGAACAAACATTAAGAGTTAAACCTATTCCGCGTAGCGGATATGCTATGATATTTGTCGGTTAGTAGTGATTGAATATCCAATGTTGAATATCCAAATCCCCAATTGTTGGAGATCCTATCCTGAATTGCATTCGTTTTAGCACAAAAGGCTACCCCGTAGGGGTTGCATCTCAATAACCTCCGGTGCAGCCGGAGGTGAGGAAACACCTACGAAAAAGCAGCCCCGCAGGGGCTGAACATCGTAGGACGGCCTTTTCAAATGGTTGATTTAGCTATTTTGTGGAGTAGCCCGGTCTGGTTGGCCAACATTCAATCCTTTTACCAACAATCTGCATTCCCGCCATACAGCAGTCTTCCTTTTACGTAATTTCTACCGTGGCGGGAATGTCTTATGATCATTGCATCCTTCTACCAATCTTTGACCCGTACCGGGTCAGGGAGGATGCAAACATGTGTCCAGGAGACTTCCTTTCAATTTGTATTGAAGCATTTGTCCAGTGATCAGGCCGAAGGCCTGAGAGCATCAGCCAAGGGCAAGTTGAGGGAGGAACGACCGAAACGCCGCCCCGAGTTAAAGAGATAAATGAATCCACCGTCCATCCGGTGATCAAATTTGAAGGTTGAAACAGCCATGGCCGGAAAGCACAGCCGTTTGGAAATGAAAAAGGGAAATAAGGAATAAAAAATAAGGAACCAGGAATAAGAAATTCATTAAATATGGTAGGCCCAGGCTATGAATTGCCCCCACATTCATGTGGGGGGGGTCTGAGATGAATAAATGAAACATCCGGCCATCCAAAAATCAAATTCAAGGGCAGCACCAGCCATGGCCGGAATGCAGCAGCCGGTTGGAGGTGAAAAGAGAAATAAGGAATAAATAATAAGGAACAAGGAATAAGCAATCATCAGATAATCGAACATCACGATGGCTTTGCAGCGAAAAGAGGTATAATTTGCAAAAACAAGAGCTTGCCACAGCGTTTATCGCTCAAAAGCTGAACGCGACGCGTGTTGGAACCTGAAAGACGTCTTTTTGGCTTCGCGACGCGTGTTGGAACCTGAAAGAATTATTTCAGGTCTCAACACGCGTGTTGAAACGCTCAGAAATTTTCTGTCAGCAATCAACACACAAAAAGTATCCTGAAAGAATTCTTTCAGGGTACATTTTACTTGTTGGAGCCTGCCAGACGTCTTTCAGGTCTCAACACGAAAAAAGTTGAACTTTAGAACTCTTTCAGGTCTCTCGCGATGGTGTAAACGCGAAAAAGAACTCTTATGGCCAACTTTTTTGCTATTGTTCCCGAAAAACCATCGAAAACAGAACTCGAAACAGGTTGAAGGGAATTGAAACGTATTTTGACCAACTTTTGGTGTGAGGAAGTGGTTCAATCGTTCATCCTTCATTGAAATTCCAAATCCCAAATTATCTACGCTTTGCTCTGTTGGTGATATTTTGCAGAGGGAAAGCCGTGATGCTGCATACTGCTATTGCTTACTGCTACTGAATACTGCTGGTGTGACTTCGGAGTTTAGTCAGGGTTTGACTACAAAGATTTACCCTGATAGGAGCATCGTACCAAAGTCAAGCCCTGACTCACCGATCTTTTGAATCCACAAAGATTTTCCGACCATTCACATAGATTATTATGTTTTGATAAAACGCTTTGTTAAATTCGAAAGCATTAACAGCAAAGGTTGTGCAAAGAATAGATTGAACACTTTTTGCATTACACCCATTCCCAATTGAGTAATGAGGCCCAACAACTGCTCTTGCCGATTTGGCAGGACATAAAAATGAAGAAGGGTGGAATGATTTGACTGGTATATACGAGTTGGCAGCTAGGCAAGAAAAGCTCATACGGAAACTTTCTGAATTTCAAAAAACTTAAATAATGAGAATTCTTATTTAATAATATCGATGAAAACTTAAATAAGGTATATCTTTGTTTAAAATTATTACAATGAAGAATTTTAAATCTGGACAATATATCAGTCAGGGATATTACAAAAGTTTTCAACCTGAATTTATTAATAGGCAACTGCATATTGACAATATGGAGGTAATGCAATTGTTGAGTCAAGCAGATAGAGAATTGGGGCGATTGGATATGTATTCTAAATATATTCCCAACATTGATTTATTTATTAGTATGCATGTTTTAAAAGAAGCCACTCAAAGTAGTAAAATTGAGGGAACACAAACAAACATGGAAGATGCACTATTAGACAAAGAAGATATTCCATTGGACAAAAGAGATGATTGGGAGGAGGTTCAGAACTATATAAAAGCAATGGAATGGGCAATTTCAGAATTGGAAAAATTGCCTTTTTCCTCAAGGTTAATTCGGGAAACTCACAAAGTGCTTTTGCAGGGAGTAAGAGGAGAGATAAAACTACCTGGAGAATTTCGAGTTAGTCAAAACTGGATTGGAGGAGCAACAATCAATGACGCAGTTTTCATCCCACCAGTACATACCTCTGTGCCTGAATTAATGAGTGATATTGAAAAATTCTTACATAATGAGGACCTATTTTTACCCGAATTATTGAAAATAGGATTGGTACATTATCAATTTGAGACAATCCATCCATTTCTTGATGGGAATGGTAGAGTTGGAAGATTGTTAATCCCATTATACTTAGTAAGTAAAGGGATTCTACAAAAACCAATTCTATATCTATCTGATTTTTTCGAGAAAAATAGGACGTTGTACTATGATAATCTCACAATAGTCAGAGATAAAAGTGATTTGAATCAATGGTATAAGTTCTTTTTAGTTGGGATTATTGAAACAGCAAAAAATGGAATTGTTACTTTTGACAATATACTTCAACTACAAAAAAAGATAGAAGTTAACTTGCAGAATTTAGGTAGCAGAGCCGCAAATGCTAAAAGAATAGTTGACTATTTGTATAAACGACCAGTTATAAATGCAGATAAAGTACATGAAATTGCTGATATTTCAATGCCAACATCTTATAAGTTGATTTCCGATTTAGAGAAAATGGATATTCTAAAAGAGATTACAGGCGGACAAAGAGGTCGTATGTATGTCTTTGATAACTATCTTAAACTATTTCGATGAAAAACGCCCAGTTGCCAATAAATATGAACCTGAGCAGTCTGCAAGACCCAGTGATGATTCCCGTCAGCTGGCGGTTAAACTACATCCGTTTTCACCCGGGTCATGTACCTCATGAAAGCCTTCAGGTTTTTTGAATGAAGTTAGGGCAACAAAGGAGGCGGTGTACTTTGATGAACGAAAGCCATTAAGTATTAACAAACAAACTGAACAGCCATTAAGCAACTAACCCTAAAA
>JAFGYE010000003.1 GCA_016936255.1 Marinifilaceae bacterium
AAGGGCCTCTTTGTAGTCCAGCTCATAAACTGCACCGTCAACACTTACGCTGCCTTTTCCGCCAACATTCACAACACCCAATTCTCTTCTCTCCAAAAAATAGTCCGCTTTTAATGGATCGATTGCTTCCAATGTCAATGCTTCTTTTACCGGAACGGCTCCGCCTACAATAATCCTGTCGTACTGAGAGTAGGTCAGATGAATGCTTCCTTCTTCCATTAAATTCTGAACCAAATACTCATCCCGTAATCGGGTTGTATCGTAACTCTTTGCATCTGCAGGATGTGTTGCATATCTTTCTTCGTATTTCAATCCCATGATATCTGTGTTTATAAATTTTATTTCTTCAGTTTTGACATTTATTCCCGGCACAATTTTACCTGTTTGCCTGCTGCAAAGTAATAAAATGTAATTGAATTGTGCAATCGATTGTCTGTTTTTAATTTTTCCAAGAGGAAAATACATCAGATACTAAAGCATCAAAACATTAGTAAACACTGATTATCAACACGATTTTAATCAGTGCAAAAATAATAAATCAAATGAAAGGCCGTGCAATAGACTTTTACCTGTTGCACTATTATTGCACGAATGTAGAAATAATGTGCATACCTGCAGTGGATTAAAAGCGCAATAAGCCACAGGTAAAAAAAGTGAGTCATGCTGCAGGTACACCATATCGAAAGAGCGTTAAATATATCCGGTACTGCCGTATTCAGGGGGCTAAATCACAATTTCAAAATTAAGCGCAAAACAAAAAAGCTTGTTCGAGGCACGATTAAACAACCCGGCCAGCAAGCCAATGCCACAGCATCCTGTTTGCACACCAGTTGCACCATGTGTTAGTCCTTCGCAAACAATCATTGAGCAATCGGCTTTGATGCCAGCACCAAAAACAACCGAATTGCTGCCCGACAGCATCACCAACAAAACCGGAAATCATCAGGAAAGCATCGTATTGCCGGTAAAACCGATCGGGAGAGAATCGGGCAAACGATTAAAAACAGTATTTATGCCACTGATTTAAAGCATAAAAATACCGGAAACAATTGAATGCCTCCGGTACTAACCCCAGATACCAAAACGGTATCGAACCCATAAAACAACAAGAAAAATTATTCGCCTGTGCTGATTTCTTCCACAACATCCTTAGCAGACCGCCCTGCACGCTGCTGTAAAAGTGCATTGGTTTCTTCCGATACAATGTTTATTTCTTTCACCAATTTCGAATAAGCAGGATCTGTATTTAAATCACACATCACATCCAAATATTTAAAAAAGGTCTCAAACTCTTTTCTGATTTCTTTACACATCTCGCTGCGAATCTCCTCGTTCCGATCCAGTTTCGCATTCCCTCTTGCCTCAACTGCTTCGGTAAATTCCTGTTCCGCTTTTTCAAGCTCTTCCAACCATGGCTCTCCAAGCATGTTTTGCAAACAGCCGCTTAAAAACGGACTGTTTTTTATTTTTGCAAACAAAGCAGTAAGAACAGCCGATTCCTCTAACATCGGGAGGCGGGTAATGCCACTGCCATAACTTTCTATTTCATTCAGAATTGCTTTGCCCGCTTCGCTAACAACAGGATTTAAACGTTTCGAACATGCCTCGGCAAAAGTTGCAAAGGCAATCATTGCCTGATCTCTCCTGCTGTCGCATTCGGTCACATTTATAGTTAACAACTGCGTGTTCACTTTCTTGCCCGATTCCTCAAGCCTGCCTTTCGAATTTTCGATTCTGCTTTTGAAAGGCTCAAAAGTAACACTATCTGTAACGGCATTCGTTATCAGACTGTAAACACGGGCCGTAAAGGTTAGATATTCGGCAATACGCATGCGGTAAAACAAAGGATACTTAATCATGAAGTATGTTTATTACGTTAATATTGAATCTATCTAAGGTATCATTTTACTGATTAACAAAAAAGCAATGATTAAAATTATATTGTTCTACTCAGAAAAATACGCAAGCCAATGCTCCTGACGGCCAAAAGTAAAATCAGCGAAACATCAGTAAAACATAAGCACACACCACTTCGAATATTCTTATTTACATTCAAACTAAACAACGAAATCAGCCGTTTTCCTTTGCAGATATCCAAACAAGCTAAAAATGAAACAGCCCTGCATAGCCTGAAGCCCTTCCCGCACCTTTGGTTTGCTGCCCTGCATTGGTACAGGCCCTCAATAAAATGGAGAAATTGCATCTCACGGCATTGCCAGCCTACTTGACAAGTTTGCTTTGCCCCCCGGCAAACCTGCAAACCTCCCCCGCACTTTTACGAAGTGCTCCTGCACCACTGCCAGCCTCAATGCCAACAGTGCGATGCAGGCTCACACTTGTGCGGGCACCACCAAAAAAATTGCCGGCAGGGCAAACAGCAGGTTGAGATGCCCACCAAAACAGTACGAACCGGGCTTTTAGTACGTTAACCATACCACGACAATGTTACAGACAGGGCTTTTACTGAGTGAAGATGGTGCTCGTGAGTGTTTGGTGGGGGTATTGAATGGGTGTTGAATAGCATCGGAAACATTTCAACTTAGAATGTTTCTAGATAATATATTTACCATTAATATAAAATATTTTAAAACATGAACAAAACCTAACAACTCACACAAAATTATATGTAAGTTATTATATAGAATCGATATAAAATACATAATCAACTCATATCTAGGGTTACCTTTCTTTTTTTTTAGGAATAAAGAGATGAATATTAACCATTTATTTAATTTATTATGAAAAAACTTTACTTAGTACTAACACTTTTATTTTTCAATCTTATTGTTAATGCTACTTCAATTACTGGCAATACCGAAGCAATTTGCCCAAATGAACTATCCTCTTATTCGTTAACCGATGAAGCTGATATACTATCTTATTCTTGGTCTGTTCAAGGTGGCACACTCGAAACTCCTCATGACGCATCATATGCTAATATTAGGTGGAGTGATAAAAATGAAACCCATAAAGTAACAGTATCCTTAACTTACGCGGCAAATTCAATTTCACGCTCATTAACAGTAAAAGTACTATCACTAAAAGATAAATTGCCAGAAGACTTTACCTCTGGAGATTTTAGTATTAATCCAGGAGATAAAACCCCTGTAACATACGAGATTCCTATTCAATATTATCCTCATAGTTATAACAACATTGACAAACCAATAAATAAGTATGAATGGGTAATTCCCTCTGGTTGGATATACAATGGAAATGTTAGCGATGGTACACCAATTCTAACAAACGATATAAGCATTACAGTTACCCCAGACGATTGTACGAGCGATTCAATCAAAGTTCGTTGTGTTTCAGACTGCAACGGTATGTTAAAATCAAAATATCGATCTAGACCAATTTCACGTAACGATAACGATATCAAAAGTTCAGCCTCTTCAACTGTATGCGGTAAGCCACAAGAAATCATACTCCAGATTGAAAGTATTTCCGGTGCATCCTATCAATGGACTAAACCCTCAAGCTGGACTTGGACAAGTAGCACAAACACAAATATTGTTAAAGTTATGCCCGATGGTCATTCTGCTGGAATAATCACAATTAGTCTAAATGGCTGTTTATCAACAGAAAACTATGAAATATCACTTAAAGATTGGGATACAAGTGAACAACCTCCATCTATTAGCGGTGCAGAACAAATTTGCTCAAGCTATAAGTCCGTTTATTTAAACCAAGTATACTCCAACACAACCAATATAACGTGGACAGCCAGTCCTAGTTCTTTATTCTACACTACATCAGGAACTGGTGCCACCGCATCTTTAAAAGCTAAATCATCATCAGTAAGAGGACGTGGTACAATTACATTTACTCTTCATAACCAATGTGGTGGAACTTACCCTAAAACCTATGATGTTTGGGTTGGTTCTCCAAATTTCACCTTAATAGGTGACCCCAACTTACTTTATCCAAGACAAAGAAGTACAGTTACAGTTGATTATACAGAAGATGGATTTTTTCTACAAGGCGTTAATAACGTGAATTGGACCTATAGCGGGTCGGTTGCAAGCCTTTCCGGGAATATTTTTAAAGCAGATTTTGTTACAGCAACCTTTGGAGAATATGGGGCAATATATGCACTAGCAACAAATGAGTGTGGCTCAAAAGAGAATAGATATTATTTTGAATTGGTAGGTGGTATAGATCCACATATGGAAGCTAAGAAGAACTCACTTAGTGCCACTAAATTGAATTTTGAATCAACAAATGTTATTACGAGTATTGCAATTTACCCTAATCCCGTAGAAGATATAGTCAACATTCAAATTCCTGAAAACTTAATAACGAACAATAACTACTCTATTGAAATTTACAATTTAACAGGAAAACTTCTAATCAAGAAAAAAGTAGAAAACAATACAAATTCCATTGATTTGAGCAATTCACCATCTGGTACCTATATCGTTAAATTAATCACCGATCAAGAAATCATTACGAAGAAAATAATAAAGAAATAATCCATTAAAGTCAGGATTGATAATACTCAATACAACAAAAGCCTAACAATCCAAATTGTTAGGCTTTTGTAAACTCCGTAGATCCTTGTCTGTTTAAGGATTGTACAAATCGGGATTGAAAAAATCCATGATCGATTTAATCATCTCGATTTTTACATTTGCTTTTTTATGATCTGGCTGCAGATCGGCTACGCGGATGTAGGCACTCAGCGCTTTTGGCAATTCACCCAACTGGTGGTGCATTTCTGCCAGCTTAAAAAGTGCCTCGATATTTTGCGGCTCAGCCAAAGCAAGCTCCTTGTATTTTTCCAAAGCAGAACGAAAGTCCCCTTCGCTTTCGAGCTTTATGGCGTCTAACTGTATATTTTCAATATCCTTGTTCATGGTTTTTGTTGTTTCTGCAAAGCAATCGACCTGCCTGTGTTTGTGAGCAACAAATGTAAGGAAATTTGAATTTGTTTGGATTAATTGTGTGCATCTTATCGGTAAAGAAACAGTTATTTGTAATTTTGCGTCACTAAAACGCTACAAGTATGACAAAACAACACTGGAAACCCGGAACCATGGTTTATCCCCTGCCTGCCGTAATGGTAAGCTGTGGCAGCACACCCGAAAATTATAACATCATCACCATTGCCTGGACAGGAACCATTTGCTCCGATCCGGCCATGTGCTACATATCTGTTCGCAAGAACCGTCACTCCTACAACATCATAAAAGAAAGCGGCGAGTTTGTAATTAACCTTACCACAAAAGATTTGGCCTATGCCACCGATTGGTGCGGCGTGAAATCAGGTAAGAATTTCGACAAATTCAAGGAAATGAAACTTACTCCCGGAAAATCGAAAGAAATAGCTGCTCCCATTATCGAGGAATCGCCACTGAGCATAGAGTGCAAGGTGACTAAAATAGTGGAATTGGGTTCGCACGATATGTTTATGGCCGAAGTGGTAAACGTTCAGGCCGACGAGCGATACATCAACGAAAAAGGGGAATTCTCATTGGCCCAATCGGGTCCTTTGGTTTACTCGCACGGCCACTACTTCGAATTGGGAGAACTAATCGGCCGTTTTGGCTACTCGGTAATGAAAAAGAAAACCAAGGAAAAAATTAAAAAGACGAAAGGTTAGGAAAAGTCTTGAAAGGGTCTGGAATAGTCTGGAAAAGTCGAAAAGTCCTATTAATCAGCAAAATTGAAGGGTCTGGAATAGTCTGGAAAGGTCTTGAAGGGTCTAAAAGTCGAAGGTCGAAAAGTATGACTATAGAAATCCATCAATCAGCGCACCAATTGGCATTCAGTTCGACGGTGGGCCCCATAGGTAAAAAAGGCGTTAAAAACAGAATTCCATGAGCGAGGTACGAAAGAATATTATTCTGTTTAGACTTTGAACCGTAATGGGTAACGAAGAACTGCAGCCTAGCCCTTTTGGTTCTTTTATGGTAATGATAAAAGAACAGCCCGTCTGGCTTGAAGACAAAGGTCAAAAATCGAAAGGTCAGGAAAGGTCTTGAAGGGTCTAAAAGTCGAAGGTCAAAAAGTCGAAAGGTCTTGAAAAGTCTGGAATAGTCCAAAGGTCGAAGGAGATTATTACCTCACACTCATAACTTTTAACTCATAATTTATAACTCTCAACTAATAACTAACAAAAAACCGGCTTTTGAGCCGGTTTTGTTTGTTTATTTTTGGGTCGCTTACCGTATCCGATCCATAGAGCGGATTAACGCTTCATCTTTACCAATTTCGCGTATTGCCAAATAACTTAGCACCAATGCAATCAATGGGAATGCATTAATAAGACTATAACTTGTAATGGCATTTAGTTCTTTTGCCTGACTGCTTATACTGTAATAGATTAGTCCCATTGCACCAATCATGCAAATCATATTAAACACAGTTAAACGAATCTGAAGCATTCTTTTCTTGAATAAGAAAATAGTAACGAAACTAATTAAGGCAATAATGCTTAACAAGATAGCAACCGGCATGGCATTAAAAACGGCAGGCTCCCCTTCCTGCAACGCAGGAATTCCCCGGTATAAAAATTGATATACTGCACCTGATGCATCAACCAATTCCGCCAAAGGAAAAAAGAACATGACTGCAATTAAAACAAAACTCCCTAACAGGTATAAAGACTGAATTCTTTGTATCATCGTATTTCTATTTTTTTTGTACAAATTTAAACTTAAATACAAAAGCAGCAAACGAAAGTCTGCTGCTTTTTACCATCATTACTTAATACTAACTAATCACACTAGTAAAAAATATACATGCCTTGCAGAATTACCCCTAATCACAAAGCAAATTTTCCATCAGCTTTTGCAGCAAGTTACATCTGCAAAATTTAAGCAGGCTACTAACCTTTTCGTTTTAACGACATGTAGTCGATGTAATAGATCATTTTAACAGACAAGCTGTTAAACTGCGTTGCGTCGAATGTATTTTTTAAATTATTCACAAAACGATGGGCAACTTTATCGTCCTCATTAAATATCGAATTCTTCCAGACTATTGCTAATTCACTTCCAGGAGCGAATCTCCACGAGTAAACCATGTCAATGGTAAAGCTGTTAAAATTGATGTCGTTGTTCTCGTTGTAATCAGTGGCATTTAACCGGCCATCCGATTGCAAAGCATAAAAGCTGTTGTATTCAGCTTTTGCCCAGTAATGCCTAAGCTTCATTGTTAATGAGCTTTTATTGTTGAAAATCAAACTTCCTGTCAGCTTATTTTCCAAATAAGAATTGTTTCTGTCTCCGATATAAACTTTCGTTCTGCCATCAATTTCCTCATCATCAACATATCCCAAATCATTCAAACTCCTTCCCCATTCCAGCTGATAACTCATCACAAAGCGATCGCTGAAACGGTAACGGGGCTCGATCTCAAACTCGAACACCTGCAAATTATCGCCCCCCAATCTTTTCCCATATTCACCCCGAACATCAATGGCCAATGCCTTCCTGTAATCAGATGAAATCCACGCTCCGGCAAATGCTGATGATCCTTTTCTTAGCTTCCATCCGTCAACTCTGGGCTCGTCCCAATCGTACTGATGCAATGGTCGGAAATTACCATAAATACCCACATCGGTATAACTTTTAAATTTCATTTGCCCATTGTAATATATCGTAAACCTGGAAAATCTTCTTGGTTTATATCTTGCCTCGTGACTCAATTGTATGTTCCAGTTTCTTACCAAAACAGAACCTTTTGGCTCAGAATTGTTATAGTATAAGTTCAGATTATTCAGAATCACATTGTTTCGATTCAAATACCCCATATCGTTAGGATTGTATTTATCCGAAATCATTCTGTGGTAAAAATCCCAGTTAAATTTCCCCTTAATTCTACCAAACTCCAGCTCATGATAATGACCAATTTCATCGGATTCTCCTTTCCCGAATCGGGAAGAAACAATACCCTTTCCTTTTAAACCATACGATCGTTCTTTGTTCCTGAATTCAAACTCTGTTCCACTAACATTGGCAACATATTCCAGCTCAGGCATGTACACATTTGTATTAAACAAACTGACATACGACTCGTTTTTTAAACTCTGATCGAACACCAACATATTGTAATTCGAAAATGGTTGAGTCTTTACCTTCCTGCTCTCTCCCGAAAGGGTATCAGTAAGTTCGGCATAAGTATTTTTAGTCATCGCATTAAAAACACCAATTCCTAAACCCTTGGTATTCCGGCCTGATATTTTTGTTGCATTGATAATTTTTGTCTCTATCGGATTTTCTGTGATGTCCTCATTCTCTTTTAGCTGATCTTCTAAGTCATCCATATGAAAAGGACGTCCCCCAATTCTTCGCGAATAGAAAATCTCTCCACGATTGAATAACTCTGTGGCCTCGGTAAAAAACTGTCTGTTCTCATCGAATTTTACCTCAAAGGGCGATAAATTAAGAATCTCATCATCAGACTGTACCTGTCCAAAATCAGGAACCAGCATCATATCCAAAGTATAACTTTCGTTGATTCCGTATTTTAAATCCATTCCTCCCCTGTAATTCACATCAACAGACGATTCATCGGAAGATTTATCGAAATATGTTGAGAAATAAGGCGTAAACGACAGGCGAACCGGAGGATTTACATTCTCAATTCCTTTGAGCACACCACTCTGACTCACCCAGCCAGATTCTTCCTTATCAATAAAATTCCATGTAACCTTTTCACGCACACTCTGAATGTTACGAACGATATTCATTCCCCATTCCTGAATTTCTTTGGCGGGAAAACGCAATGCTGAATAAGGAATTTCTATTTCGGCACTCCAGCCATTCTCATTAATCATGACGGCACTATTCCAAACAGCATCCCAACTTGAATCTTCATTGCCCTTTACAACTTTGGCGTCCCACTGCACTCCTGCCGGAGTAACAATAAACTCAAAAGCATCAAGACCATTGTTGAACGGATCGATAAGCAGAGATAAGAAATCAGTATTATTCAGTTCATCACGCTTACTCAATTCCTTAAGAATTCCATCAGAATTGTTATCATACATCATCACACCAACAATAATGGAATGATCCGTATAAATAAATTTCGCTTCTGTTTTAAAATTGGATGGTTTGCCATTCGATGGCTCATACTGAATAAAATCTCCGGCAATCGGAACCCCTTTCCATACATCATCAGTAAGATGTCCGTCAATCTCGGGTTTATTTATAACCCGAACAGCAGTAAGTTCTTTTTTGAGAGTTAAACTATATGCGGGCAAAACAAATAAGCTTGTAATCAGACAAGTCAGCAACAGCACTCTCTTCATGGTGGCAACAATCTTTTAGGGGTTTAGCAATAACTAATGTGGTAACTCTCACACTACTATCATATTTTATGCCAACACAACACCAACACTTAATTTACAGACACTTACTTATTTTTCGTTCAAAATAAACTGAACGTTTACGGAACAATGCTGTTCGCCTACGGACATAAAAAAAACCGCTTGATTGCTCAAGCGGTTATGAAAATCTCATTTTAATACTTTAGTTGTTTCCAAGAATCAATGGCATTCCATCTTTTCCACTTCCAATAACTACAACTTTAGAGTTTGGAGATTCAGAAAGCTTAATGGTAGCCTCAATTCCTCTCATTTTCAAAAGGGCCTCAGTTAAACTACTATTAATAATTTTATTCGCAACAGCTTCACCGTCGGCAGCAATTCTCTTTCTTTCTGCCTCACTTTTTTCTTTATCCAATCTAAACTGATAGGCAAGAGCTTCTTGTTCCTGCTGCAATTTACTTTCAATAGCTGTTTTAATTTTCGCAGGAAGATTAATCGAACGAATTAACAAGGCCTTCATTTGAATGTTATTCTTTTTCAGAATAATAGAAGTCTCTTGAATGATAGCATCTTCAACTTCTTTTCTTTTTGTAGAATAAATTTCTTCAGCATTATATCTACCAGCTACCTGTCTCACCGATGATCTAACCTCAGGAATAACTAACTGATTAATATAATCTTTACCAAAAATCTCGTGCAAATATCCAATTTTATTATACTCCGGATTGAATCGAACAGACACATCAATATTTAGTGATAAACCACTTTTATCCAAAACATCCATGGTTTCTTCACTTTTCTGCTCACGAACTATATAAACATTCATCTTATTCCAAGGAGCAATAATATGAAATCCTGGTTGAGCAACATGCTCTTTGTCCAGTCCTCCGGAAAATTTACGGAAAATAACTCCACGTTCACCTGGTTGTAAAGTAACGAACATACTCGATCCTGATAAGACCAAAATTACGGCCAAAATTCCCAGAACAATTAAAAAATAAGGTTGCTTCTTCATGATTTTGTATTTCAATTATATTTCTAATTCTTGTTAAATATAGTACAATTATGTCAGATTTTGAAGAATCTTGCATGGGTAAATTTGAAAATCACGTCTCTTATCAAAAGAAACTATTTGGTTAGTTTGAAGATTGAGTTTTTTTACATATTTTCGGCTCTTTACTCTTGTAAATTTTAAAAATCATGGAAAAAATAAAATCATCAGAATTAATAATAAATCCTGACGGAAGTGTTTTTCACTTACACCTTAAACCGGAACATCTTGCTGACACAGTAATTCTCGTTGGAGATCCCGGACGTGTTGAGTTAGTTGCCAGTTATTTTGACAGTGTGGAATGTACGATATCAAACCGCGAGTTTGTAACAAAAACCGGAAGCTATAAAGGAAAACGATTTTCGGTTCTTTCAACAGGAATTGGCACCGACAATATAGACATTGTAGTGAACGAACTAGATGCTTTGGTGAATATCGATTTGGAAACACGAACACCTAAAAAAGAGCACACCACTTTAAATTTGGTTAGAATTGGAACTTCCGGAGCTTTACAGGGAAATATTCCTGTTGATTCCTTTTTGCTATCCAACAAATCGATAGGATTTGACGGAATGCTAAATTTTTATGCCGACAGAGATTCCGTATCCGAATTGGATTTTGAAGATGCATTTAAGAAGTATGTGAATTGGGATCATAAACTAGCTTCTCCCTATGTTGTTCCCGCATCAAAAAGCCTATTGGACATTTTAGATGGCGGCGACATGACCAGAGGTGTTACTATCTCGGCGAATGGATTTTACGGACCTCAGGGCAGAGTTCTTCGCCTTCAGACTTTGGATCCTGATTTGAATGATAAAATCGAAAAATTCGAATACAAAGGAGAGAAAATCACCAATTACGAAATGGAAAGTTCGGCAATATTTGGACTTTCAGCAATGTTAGGACATGAGTCGGTTGCTGTTTGTGCAATAATTGCGAATAGAATTACCAAAGATGCAAGCAAAGATTATCATCCAACGATAAAAAAACTAATTCAAACCGTTTTAGATCGACTAAGTAAATAGCTTTTGCCCTTACTATCAAATATTTAACCCGCAAGATTGCTTTTCCTTGCGGGTTTTACTATATTTATTGAGGACTAAAGCTATTATCATGAATAAGAATAAGTTAGAAGCTCTATTATCCTTACTGGATGATCCTGATAAAGAAATTTATAGAAGTGTCGAAAAAGAACTAATAGAGCTAGCGGTTAGTGCAATACCACAACTGGAAGATTTCTGGCTGGAATCAAAGAGTCCCCTCTTTCAGGAAAGACTGGAAATGGTAATCAACAAAATTCAGTTTAAGACCGTTAAGAAAGAGCTTGTCGCGTGGAGTTCCGCTAAAAATCCGAACCTAATAGATGGCGCGATTCTGGTGAATAAAAGTTACAATCCAAATCTGTTGATAGATCCTATCCGAAAAAGCATTCAGAAAATAAAAGATGATGTAAGTTTAGAACTAAACGATAATCTTACCGCATTAGAAAAAATTAAGATTCTAAATCATTTTTTCTACAACATATACAACTATCAAGCTCTCTCGCCCAATCAACCAACAAATTGGGATGGTGACATCAGCACTGTTTTATCGCAAAAACATGGCAATTATATAATAATTGCAATTATTTATGCAGGTATCGCCCAAGAACTAAACATTCCCGTATACGGTATAAATCTTCCTGACAGTGTTATACTTTGTTATAAAGATGAATTAGCTGCCAAATCAAATATGGAAAACACCAAGTCTATTCTTTTTTACATCAATCCTATTGATAAAGGGACAGTATTCGGACAAAAGGATTTACAACAAATCATCAAAGCTAAAAATATCGCAAACAAAGCCCAGTTCTATAAATTAGCATCCAACACAAGTATGATAAAAAGATTGGTTCAACATGAAATTAATGTGTACAAAAAACTGAACCTAAATAGCTTCATACCCAATTTCAAAGAATTGTTTCGCTCCATATAAAAAAAGCCCGTTTCATTAAGAAACGGGCTTTTTACTAATTTATATATTTTATTACTTCGCGTAATTAATCGCTCTTGTTTCTCTAATTACAGTAATCTTAACCTGGCCAGGATAGGTCATTTCGTCCTGAATCTTTTGAGCAATATCTAAGGACAATGTTTCAGCTTCTTTATCAGAAACTTTATCGCTTCCAACAATTACCCTCAATTCTCTACCTGCCTGAATAGCATATGTTTTAAGCACACCAGGATGCGATAATGCCAAATTCTCAAGATCCTTCAATCTCTTGATATATGACTCTACAATTTCTCGTCTTGCTCCAGGACGTGCACCTGAAATAGCATCACAAGCCTGAATAATTGGAGAAATCATCGATGTCATTTCAATTTCGTCATGGTGAGCACCAATAGCATTACAGATATCCGGCTTCTCTTTGTATTTTTCAGCCAATTTCATACCCAAAATTGCATGTGGTAATTCCGGCTCTTCATCCGGCACCTTTCCAATATCATGCAACAGACCAGCACGTTTCGCTCTTTTCGCATTCAATCCAAGCTCAGTTGCCATGATAGCACAAAGATTAGCTGTTTCCCGCGAGTGCTGCAATAAATTTTGTCCGTAAGATGAACGATACTTCATTTTACCAACCAAACGAATCAATTCAGGATGCAATCCATGAACACCCAAGTCAATTGCAGTGCGTTTTCCAGTCTCAATAATTTCTTCTTCGATCTGCTTACGAACCTTATTAACAACTTCTTCAATTCTTGCCGGGTGAATACGCCCATCAGTAACCAATTGATGCAATGCCAATCTGGCAATCTCACGTCTAACAGGATCAAAACCAGAAAGAACAATAGCTTCAGGAGTGTCATCTACTATTATCTCAATACCGGTAGCAGCTTCCAAAGCACGAATGTTGCGACCTTCACGACCAATAATTCTACCTTTTATTTCATCCGATTCAATATGAAAAATCGTAACTGAATTTTCTATCGCTGTTTCAGTAGCTACACGTTGGATCGTTTTCACAACTACTTTTTTAGCTTCCATATTAGCTGTCATCTTGGCCTCTTCCATGATTTCATTCACGTAAGACATGGCCTCGGTTTTCGCTACATCACGCATAGAATCGATCAATTGAGTTTTGGCCTCTTCTCCGGATAAACCGGAAATCTTTTCCAACTGCTCGATTTGCTGCTTTTTTGCCTTCTCCAACTCATCAGATTTTCTTTCCACCAAATCAATTTGAACGGTCAAATTCTCACGAACGATATCAACCTCTTTCTTTTTGCGCTGAAATTCATCTATTCGTTGATTTAAAGCATTTTCCCTTTGTTTGTATTTCGTCTCAGCTGCAAGTAATTTATTATTTCTTGAGTTGATTTGTTTCTCATGCTCTGTTTTCAATTGGAAAAATTTCTCTTTTGCCTGAAGAATCTTATCTTTTTTGATCACTTCCGCTTCCGATTGGGCATCCCTAATTATTGAGCTGCTCCTGGCTTTAAGAGTCTTTTGCAAAACAAAGTAAGAAACAATGCCACCACCAACAAACGCAATGGACCCTATTATTATTTCAATCATATCATAGAATATTAAGTCAGTATTATTATATATATAAAATGCAACCCGTACTATCACTCAGGCTTACAAAAATAACGTTCAATAGACCACTCTTATCGCACCAAAAGATACAAGAAAAATGACTACAAAACATTAAAATTGCGATCAGCTTAAGAAATAATGCGGGTTACAACTTTCCTACTAAGAATGTAAACTACTCTTTATCTAAAAATTCTCTTAACTCCTGCTCCATTGCCTTGACCTCTTCAAGAACCGGGGAAACATCAGTTTTATTTTCAGCTTCAATAACTTTAATTACGTACTGTAACGAAGCCATTGCTAAAAAATCCTGAGTATCTTTATCTTTATATCGTTGTTTGTATTGCAATACTTTTTCATTAATCATTTTTGCAGCTTTCCGGATAACCTCTTCCTGGTTACGATCTATCTTCAAAGGATAAAACCGATCCGCTACATTAACTCTTATTGAAAGTTTTTCGTCCATAAACAAATTCTACCTGTTTAAAAGAGCAATACATTTATCAATCTCCCGCACAATTCGGTTAATTTTAACCTTAGCTTCCTGCGAATCGCCGCTATTCGCAGCAAATGTTTTGGCTAACTTTAATGTATTGTATTGATGGTCGAGTTCTTCCCTTTCCCTTTTCAGGATTTCAACCTTTTCCATAAGCTCCAGTTTCTCATGAATTAAAGATTCTTTCTCCTGTTTAGATTTCCGGTACAACAAAATAAGTTCCGAAATTTGTCCTTTTAAACTATTCAGTACTTCGTTTGGCTCTTGATCCATCATTAAAATTTTTCTTTTACAAAATTAACATTGCTGAGAAGATTATCAAATATATTAGTTTGTATTTTGTAAATCATTTCAGAAAAAATAGGTTTTTTTGTAGTTTTGATAATCCTTTCACAAAACCAGCATTTATAATATGAAGATAACCAGAACATACACCATTCTCACACTATTATCACTACTATTTTTATTTTCTAAACAAATATACTCTCAGAGTATAATATTCCCTCAAAATTATTTTCGCTCACCCGTTGATTTTGACATAACATTATCAGGTAACTTTGCAGAACTCCGTAACAATCACTTTCATTCCGGTATCGATATCAGAACATTTACAACTGGTAAAAAAGTATATGCGGTTGCTGATGGTTTCGTGAGCAGAATCAAAATATCCTCAGGGGGTTATGGAAAAGCAATTTATATCGATCATCCAAATGGTTACACCTCTGTTTTCGCACATCTCGATCATTTCAACAAGGATATTGAGGAATTTGTCAAGTCATATCAATATCAAAACAACAGTTTCGAATTTGATTTAAATATAAACAAGGATGAAATGTTAATTAAAAAAGGCACTGTAATTGCATTTTCAGGAAATACAGGTTCATCTGCCGGTCCGCATTTGCATTTCGAAATAAGAGATACGAAATCTGAACATCCGCTTAATCCGTTACTTTTTGGTTTCAAAATAAAAGATACTACCCCACCAAAAATATTCAATTTATATGCCTACCCTCTCGATTCTGCAAGCAATGTAAATGGTTTTAACAGCAGACAAAACTTTCCAGTTACTTTCTATAACAATGCATTTCATTTAAAAGGTGATCCTAAACTGAAATTACTGGGAAATATTGGATTTGCTCTTGAAACAAATGACTATATGGATAATACATGGGGAAAGTGCGGCATTTTTGACATGAAAATGAAAATAAATGACACATTAATCTCAAGTTATTCTTTTGAAGAGTTTTCTTTTGACGAATCGACCTACATCAACAGTCACCTTGATTACGAATTAAATGTATCGCAGAACAAACGTATTCATAAAACTTTTAAAGAGCCAAATAATCAACTTAGTATTTATTCGAAGATGAAAGACAATGGGATCTTTAAGTTTAAAAAGAGCACTGATTACAAAATTGATTTTCTTGTTTCTGATGCAAATCTGAATAAAAGCACTCTTAGAATTTACGCAGCAGGAAACGAAATTGAAAAGATTTTTCCGGAAGGTGATTTTGAAATATTAATGAACTATAAAAAAGAGAACATTTTCAAAAAAGAAAATCTAGAATTAAAATTTCCAAAGAATAGTTTCTATACAAACATTCCGTTTACCTATTCCGCGGAACAAGATTCAAACTATCTTTCGGATATTCACTCCATAAACAGTGAAAAAGTTCCAGTACACAACTATTATACAATCTCAATAAAGCCCAAATCTATACCTAAGGGAAAATCCAATAAGCTCCTTATAGTCCGAATAGATGAAAAAGGAGAACCAACAAACGAAGGGGGAATTTATTTCGATGATTCAGTAAAAACAAAGTCGAGGTATTTTGGAAAATTTGCCGTAAGCATGGATACAATTCCTCCTATGATTCAACCCATTACCAATTTTAACCTTAAATCCCTAAACGGACAGAAATCAATCAGATTCACCATTAAAGATGAACTGTCAGGGATAAAATCATACGAAGGATCAATTGATGGTAAATGGGTGCTATTTGAATATGACGCTAAAAATGATCTTTTATTTTATGTTTTTGACAGCAAAAGATTAGCTCCGAATAAAAATCATCAGTTGCAAGTAAGGGTGACAGATCAAGTTGACAACGAGGAAATATTCACAACTAATTTTATCTGGTAATTCAATATGTCTATACTAAAAACTTCAGATTTCCATAAATCCATTCAAACACTATCTATAGTCTGATAAATCAAGACTTTTATCATTTTTATCTACTGATTTTTTTTTATTTTTGTACCACCGAAAACGGTTTAATTCAGTATTGAATACATTTAAAATAGTTAAACATGAAAAAGATTTTTGTAGTTGCTGCTCTTCTAATGTTGGTGTCTGCTTTTTCAACTCCAAGTGCCAGAGCATGCACGAATTACCTAATAACCCGTGGAGCTTCCACCGATGGTTCTAATATGATTACATATGCAGCAGATTCGCATGTATTATACGGAGAACTATATTTTCGTCCTGCTGCAGATTGGGCAGAAGGAACAATGATTAATGTTTACGAATGGGATACCGGAAAATTACTTGGTGAAATCCCTCAAATTTCTCACACATATTCTGTAGTTGGTAACATGAATGAATTTCAGGTAGCCATTGGAGAAACTACTTATGGAGGCCGCTCAGAATTAGGATCTCAAGAGGGAGCTATAATTGATTACGGAAGTCTTATCTACCTATCTTTACAGAGATCAAAAAACGCACGTGAAGCGATTAAAGTAATGACTGAGCTTGTTGAAACCTATGGCTATTACAGTTCTGGTGAGTCATTCTCAATTTCTGATGCTAATGAAGTTTGGATTTTAGAGATGATTGGTAAAGGAAATGGTGAAAAAGGTGCAGTTTGGGTAGCTCGTATGATTCCCGACGGATATGTTAGCGGTCACGCAAATCAAGCCCGAATCACTACTTTTCCATTAGAAGGTAAAACCTCAATCTCTTCAGATAAAATGGATAAAATATTTAATCCTGAAGTTCAGAATATTTACGCAAAAGATGTTATCTCATTTGCAAAAGAAAAAGGATACTATCCTAAGGACGGAAAAAATAAAGATTTTAGTTTTTCTGACACATATGCTCCAGTTGATTTTGGCGGTGCCAGATTTTGTGAAATTAGAGTATGGTCTTTCTTTAATGATGTAAAAGAAGGAATGGATCAATATTTTGACTATTGCAAGGGAAAGATTGAACACGACGATAAAGGTTATGCTACCAACAGAATGCCTTTGTGGATTAAACCGGACCACAAAATCAATGTCCTTGAAGTAATGGATTTCATGAGAAATCATTTAGAAGGTACAGATTTAGATATGTCAAAAGATATGGGTGCGGGCCCTTACGGAAATCCATACCGATGGAGACCTCTAACCTGGAAGGTAGATGGTGTTGCGTATTGTAATGAACGTGCTACTGCTACTCAACAAACAGGCTTCTCGTTTGTTGCTCAAAGTAGAAACTGGTTGCCTGATGCCGTTGGTGGTATTAACTGGTTTGGTGTTGATGATGCATCTTCATCAGTTTATTTCCCTGTATATTGTGGAATTACCAGAGTTCCAGCAACATTTGCCGTTGGAAATGGAAAAATGATGGATTTCACAAGTAAATCTGCATTTTGGGTATTCAATCAGGTGAGTAATTTTGCCTATACCCGTTATAATGAAATACATCCCGAAATTGCAGCTAAACAAAAGGCTTTAGAGACTAAGTACCTTGCTTTCACCAATATTATTGATCTGGCTGCTGAAGGAATGTTTAAGAAAAACAAAGCCACAGCAATTGAATTCTTAACAGATTTCTCTTGTAACCAAGGAAATAATCTTGTGGCAGAATGGAAAGATTTTTATGGCTACCTTTTTGCAAAATTTATGGATGGAAACATTAAAGAAAAAGATGGCAGCAATCAAAATCCAAAAGTTAAACAACCTGGATATAGCGAAGAATTTTACAAGACAATTGTAAAAACAACAGGAGACAAGCTAAAAGTTGTTGGCAATGCCCATTAACAACTAACAAATACTAAAAAAGGAACCTTTTGAGTTCCTTTTTTTTGTTCCTTATTTATTTAAACCTTTTTATAACTAAGCACATCCATCAGATATCCGATTATTTTTATGAATTAAGAATCATAAAGAAAAAATAACTTCATTAGGATGTATTTATAGATTTTTTTATTAATTTCGCGTCGAATTCGTGCGTAATCTCTGACATGGTAACAGATGAATATGTTTACATTGCGCTCGTGAACTTTAACAAATTAAGACAATGGATTTAATTAAAATTGCAGAAGAAGCTTTCGCTACAGGTGTTCAAAATCCTGAATTCAAAGCTGGGGATACTATTAGTGTTTCTTACAAAATTAAAGAGGGAAACAAAGAAAGAATCCAGATTTTTAGAGGTGTTGTTATTCAGATTAAAGGTACTGGCACAACTAAAACTTTTACAATCAGAAAAATGTCTGGTAACGTAGGTGTTGAAAGAATCATTCCACTTTGTTCTCCATTCATTGATAAAATTGAAGTGAACAAAAGAGGTCGTGTTAGAAGAGCAAGAATTTTCTATCTACGTGCACTTACAGGTAAAAAAGCTAGAATCAAAGAAAGAAGATTCTAATTACCTCTTTCAAAAAAATATAAAAGCTTTCCAATTTTGGAAAGCTTTTTTTTTTTATGTTGGTATCTTTTTAAAATTAAAACTCTATGGATTGTACAAATCAAGCATCTCTCCATTAGAGATAATCTTTTCCCGGTTACTTCCATCCGGATCCATGATCCAAATACTCTTTGTTCCTTTATCAGTATTTAAAACATTCATAAATACAATTTTCCCTCCAGTATCCGTATATCTAGCCTGAAGATCATTTGTCCCCGCAGGTTTGTCATCTCCTGATAAATCCACAAAATTAGTTCCATCAATATTTACAGAATAAATTTTGGCATTTAATTGCCTGCCATTATCATATTCATTCAATGAATCCAAAGAAAAAATTACTTTTGTGCCATCCGGCGAAAAGTGCGGACTCGAAATTGTTCCTTCCAAATTGTCTACCAATAAAAACAAATTAGATCCATTCGGATCCATTAGATAAATTTCATTATCATACGGCATCTCTCCTTGCGTAAGAACCGCAATTTTCTCCTTTGTATGATGATCAAATTGATCTGTCCAGTCACAATCTGTAAAATGACGATTTACCGGAGCATTATCAATTTTAGTGCCTTCTCCCGTACCATTAAAATTAACAGTATACAAACCTCCTTTATTTCCATAAAGGATTTTCTCTCCATCAGGAGACCAGACAAAACCATTTCCTTTATTGTTATTTCCTTCAACAGGAAAATTATTGGTTACCTGAAAAACATTCTTGCCTTTAGTATCCATGGTGTAAATATGATACTTTCCATCTTCCGAATTCGACGAATATGCAATCATCTTTAAATTGGGTGAAATCCTAGGATTAATCTCATCACCACCATCCTTAGTTAACCGAACCAAATGGTTTTCTGCTAAATCCCACGAGTAAATATCCCTACTTCCAAGAGTATCTTTAACAAACAAATACCCATTATTAGGATAATCTTCTATTGTAAATCGCCATTTCTTCCCTTCAACTTCATCCAATTGTTTATTTCTGGCCACAACTTTCCAAAGGTAAGTTGTTTCAAACTTTAAGTTTTTTACCATGTAAGTTGTATCTAAAATATTCGACACAACTTTTGTTCCTTCCGCATCATCTGCACCTTCATATAAAATCACATCAAAACGTAAAGTATCACCCTTTTCCGTTTCCCCATTCCTCCAAACTAGATTTACTTTGTTTGGAAGTTTAGTTTCATCATCCTGTATATCCAATGGTGAAACATATGTTATATCATCAGGAATTTTTGAATCAAGGGGAGCAATTCCCATAACTACCTGCATAACCAATTCTTTTCCTTCCTGAACCTTAACCGGTGTACTTACGGCAGTATAACCTTCTTTTTTAGCATTGACAGTTACATCTCCAACTTTAACTTCTTTCAGATTGAAATACCCATCTGAATTAGTTGTTACAGATGTAGTTCCTGGATTTGTTGTAATACTGACTCCTTCCATTGGCAAACTTCCTGCCTCCTCGGAAGTTTTAACAGTACCACTTATTGAACCGAATAATTCCGGATCAACAGTATTTTCATTACAGGAAAATATAATTGCAGACAGAAATAATAGGCTAAAAGATCTGAAGAGTAGGTAGAATTGTCTCATATATATTGTCAATTTTATTTTTTTTAAATTAATAATTATCTCCGTGGAAAACAACCGAATCTTGAGCAACAATCATGTTATCCTGATAAATTAACAATTTAGCCATTAACTTATCACCTTTTCTAAGATTTATTCTTGATTCAGAAAGTGAAGAAATGTTCTTCTCCAAAACAGTAAAGGTTCCTTTCTGGGTAGTTTTGGAAGTTCCTGCAACCCCATTTTTTGTCACCACAAAAATATATCTTAATGTTAAAGCATTACTTCCAATATTTTTAACATTTGCCTTAAGTAAGTGATTTTGAACCTCACTTTCTATCACAATTGATGCTTCAACCGGCAACTGCCCCATCCCTCCTACGGCATTTAAAATAAAGCACATAACAACTAAAACAACAAGTTTTGCGTGCATTCCTAACTAACTTTGATATTGCATTTCTAAATTTATTTAATATTTAGAAACGAACCAATATGCAGTTCGTTAAATTACTATAATAACTTCAAAAAAAAGTACCTATTCTCTAAATTATCTTAAAAAAAAGGGATGCCCGTAAAAGGACATCCCGTCAAATTAAACCTGCTCTGTATTCACAAACCACTTTTTATTATTACATTCATACCAGTTCCAACCTGAGTTACAATCATTCCGTTATTTGCCAATCCAGAATCAATCTCTAATTGGTTGTCATTACCAGCTTGAGTAATTTCAAAGCTCTTATTATTCCCAATAACTTCTTGTTGCAATGAATTGTTATCACCATATTGATGAACGCTAGTGGAAATGTTTTTCCCTTGAAGTAAGGATTCAATAAAGTTTCTATCACCTGATTGTAAAAGTTCCAAGAGATTAGAATCTCCTTTTTGTATTGCCTTAATCAAGTTCTCCATTCCTACTTGCTGAATAATGGCCAACTGTTCCTGACTAAATTGATGAAGTATCAATTCGTTTTCATTTCCTGATTGGATAGCCAAAACTTTTGTTTCAGCATGAATGGCATCAACAGCACCGTAATTTAACTCATTTAGAATCTGATCTTCAACATTATAATTTTGTCCTACTAGATTACCGAAGCCAAATACGAACAGAGCAAACCATAAATATTTTCGAATAATTACTGACATAGAAAGGTTTGTGAAAACTTTTAGAGGAAAAAAATCCCGCCGAAGCGGGAATTTTTTCTTTTAAATATTTTGTAATTATGGAGTTACAAAGATAGTTCCTGCATTTCCTTGCTGAGTTACAGCGAAGTTGTCGTTACCATCCTGAATAACCAAACCGAAATGATCGTTACCAACTTGCTCAAGGAATGAGTAGTTGTCGTCACCAAACTGGTAAGTTAAAGCTGTATTATCATCACCTGTTTGAATAATGAAAGCTTGGTTTCTAGCTCCATCAATTTGACCAATCACAGCAACGTTACCGTCACCATCCTGCAAGATGTCAGCTAAACTTTCTTCTTGATCGAACTGGAATACCCAACCGCGGTTGTTATCACCTCTTTGCTCAACTGCAGCATCAGAATCTGATCCACCAAATTGGCCAACAAATGCGAAGTTATGCTCGCCTTTCTGAAATACATCGGCACTATTCTTCACTCCCCAAATTTGATCAACGATTGCTGTGTTACCATGATCTCTCTGAACAACTTTTGCTTTATTTCTGGTTCCATAAAGTTGTGATACATAAGCTGTTTGGAATGATCCTTTTTGGTTAACTCTTGCTCTATCACCTGTACCAAACTTTTGAGTTACATCCGCAAAGTTTCTATAACCATCCTGCATTACATTTACTTTACCTTTTGACTCACCAATTTGCTCAACAAATGCCCAGTTCCGGGAACCAATTTGAGTTGTTTTAGCATCATTATGATCTCCACCAATCTGAACAGTTCTTGCGCCATTAGCCCAACCGTTTTGATCTATAGAAGCATCATTATCCACTCCACCTCTTTGGAAAGTTGAAGCTCTGTTAAAATAACCATTTTGATGAATAGTTGCACTATTAGAATAACCACCAATTTGTGTAGTTGTGGCTCTATTGAATGCTCTTAACTGAGTGATAGAAGCATTATTAAAACTTCCTCCTAACTGAGTTGTGCTTGCTAAATTACGATATCCCCACTGGTTAATGTATGCATGGTTGTGATGTCCACCTCTTTGCATTGTACTTGCTCTATTTGCTCTACCTACTTGTAGAATTTCTGCAGTTGACATATAAGTGTACATTTGAGAAATAGATGCAGAATTATACATGCCAAATTGACTTACCATAGCGCTACTGTGAGCACCCATTTGATATACATCACTGTTATTAAATGCACCCCACTGAAGCACACTTGCAGTATTTGCATGATTCCCTTGCAAAACAGAAGAATAGTTTGCTAATCCTAATTGAGTTACACCTGCCGAATTTAAAAATCCATACTGCAAAACATTAGACATATTGAAAAGACCATACTGACTTACAGCAACAGAATTAAACATTCCCATCTGCATAATTCCTGACATGTTACCAAGTCCCATTTGATCAACAACAGCAGAATTAAAAAAGCCTACCTGATCAACGTAAGAACCATTAAAAGCACCATCCTGAGTTACATCAGCAGTGTTGCCAACAAGAAATTGATCGATGCTTGAGTAATTAGCAAAACCTGTTTGATCAACAGTTGCACCATTCCACATTCCAAGCTGATCAACATCACTGCTATTAAACCAGCCCACCTGAGTTACACCAGCAGTGTTCAGCCAACCTGTTTGGTTGACATTCGAATTGTTTACCTGTGCAAATGCAGAAGATACTGCAAAAACAACAGCTACAAATAAAAATAAAAATTTTTTCATGGTTGAATTTTTTAAAGGTTTAAAGTGAATTAATTTTAAAAATCAATTTTAAAGGTTTAAGAGCTCTGACTGATCTAATAATGCACTTATAGCATCCTTCGATCTTTTTATCTAAATTAAGCAAAAGCCTTTCCAACCACTCATGTTTTTACACAAACGTCACTGATTCAGTGATTAAACCAAGTCTCTTTTATGCTAATATTTATTCATTCTAAAAAAGAATAAGAAAACTTAAACAAAAGTTTAAGGTGTCTTAAATACAGGAAATTAAAAAACCGTCAAAATCGAATAAAAATCCAAATTTGACGGTCTTAAATATTATAATTCAATCAGATATTCTGATTACTAATTAGAACCCATTGTACTGACTAACAGTGGCTGAATTTCCATTTCCATATTGAGAAACAAACGAAGAGTGACCATAACCATTTTGGTAAACACTTACGAAATTGTTACTTCCTACTTGTTGTGTATAAGATACATTTTCAGCACCAACCTGAGTTGTAAATGCTACATTATTTTCTCCAAACGCCTGAATAGAAACAGCTGCGTTGTCATCACCATATTGCTGAATTAAAGCGAAACTATTATCCACTTCATATTGACCAATTCCTGCTGCATTACCATTACCAACCTGAATGATACCTGCAAAAGTATTACCTGTTGCAAATTGTTCAATATATGCATAGTTTTCGTCGCCTATTTGTGCAACACCTGCATAACTGCCAAAATTTTCTACCTGAAGAATTTCAGCCTCATTAAATTTACCATCTTGTCCAATATATGCATTGTTAAACGCCCCGTCAACCTGAGTTATTTTGGCATCATTTCCTTTGCCATACTGCTCAACATCAGCTGCATTAGACCAACCACGTAATTGGTATACAGAAGCTTCATTCATCTTGCCTCTTTGTGTTACAACAGCGTTATTAAAGATTCCACCATCCTGAAGTATTTCAGCAGTATTTCTTCTTCCTTGTTGAGAAATCAGACTACGATTAAAAGCTCCATCAAGCTGTGCAACAGAAGCTTCATTTCCACGTCCTCTTTGATTAATGGCTGCAAAGTTGGCAAAACCACCATCTTGCTCAGTTACTGCAACATTATTTTTCCCCTTTTGCATAACTGCAGATTTATTAAAAAATCCTCCATTCTGAAAAGCATATGCCTCATTGAATTTGCCTTCCTGATCCACATCAATTTTATTAAAAATACCACCTACTTGTTTTGTCCATACAAGGTTATTTTTACCTTTTTGCATAACAACTGAACTATTCCCTGCTCCAAAAAACTGATCAACAAATGCGTAATTCATAGATCCATTCTGAGAAACTTCAGCATTATTACGATGTCCCATAAATTGATTAACCAGACCATAGTTAGCAAATCCTCGTTGGGATACAAGTGCTGAATTTCTAGTTGTTAGTGTTTGATAAATGTTTGCATTATTTAAAACACCCCATTGACTTATGGTTGCCTCATCATACCGACCACCTGTTTGCATTACATTAGCCGAATTTAAAAATCCAAACTGGAACACATCTGCAGTTTCATGATAACTTAAAAATTGACTGATAACAGACATATTAAGAAATCCAAATTGATCTACGTCTGCCTTATTGTAACTTCCCCAAAATTGAGAAATATAAGATGCATTAAATCCTAACTGATCAACCTCTGCAAGATTATAACTTCCAACTTGTAAAGCTCTTGAAAAATTAGTCACAGACTGAGTTGCATAATACTCATTCCCTACACCATACTGATCTAGAAATGACATGTTTAGAAATCCGTATTGCTTAACGTCAGCGATATTATCGGTCCCATTTTGATAAATGTCATTGATATTCAGAACACCTACTTGTTCTACTGCAGACAAATTGTCATTACCAACTTGGTTAACGCTGGATTGGTTGATTTGGGCAAACGAAACTACCCCAGTACATAGTACTGCTAAAAAGATGAATAAAATCTTTTTCATGGTTTGTAAATTTTTTAAGGTTTAAAGTGAATAGATCAGGTCACCCTGATTTAAAAGTTTTACTAATTTGGTTGTTGATTGATTTTTACTTGATAATTTATGTTTTATGTTTTTAAATTCTAATTAAAAGTAAATAGATCTATTGAATTTATAATATTAGATTACATCAAACATCAAAATAATATGATGAATATAACCAAGAAATTGATGAATATGAATCAAAGTTTTAAATTCAACATAAAAGGTTAATGAAAATTAAACTTAATGATGTAAATTGTTGATTGCAATATATTTACATGCAATTGGACGAGAATAACTCAAACAAAAAAAGGGCTGGATAAATATCCGGCCCCGTTAACAACTTGTTACTATTTTATTCAGTAGATGTAGACTGACTTTCTACTTTTTTTTGTATTTTTTCTTTTCTGTTTTTTTTCTTCTTATTTCTATCCCAAATCTTATCAAAATAGAAATTCAAGCCGATTTTCCCTTCCCAAAAATAATCATTAAAATTTCCTTGTTTCAATCCATCTATATTGTCATTGAATATATAATGATTCAATACAGACAAATTCAAGCCAATACGATCATTAAATAAAAATTCCACCCCAACTCCATATAATGCCTGAGTATATATGGAATTTGAAAGATCTATAGTATAGATAGATTTTTCATGTTCCGAAAAAACACCCAAGCCACCTTCAATATACGGAGTCCAATCTTTATAAGGTAATAAACGATATTTAGCCGTTATATCCAGAGAATTATAAGTTCTTTGAAAATAATTTGTTGTTGCAAGATCTCCCCGGCTAAAATTAAGTCCAAACTGCAATGCTGTTTGAGTATCGTACAATAAAGACACACCAGCCATTGCTTCCATCTCTGTGTGCTTATAATCTCCCATATACAACCATGATCCGCCATTAAAACCTAAACCAAATTTACGGCGACGTGGGGTAACTAACTGATCAAAGAAATCAGCTCCCTGATTATCCTCTTTCCCTTCAACATATTTTGTTATTACATCTGAATTAACATCTTCCGGATTCTTCAAATCCCAAAGACCTTCAATTACTCCTTCAATAATTAATGACTCTACAGCTTTCTCTATTGCTTCTTTCACAGCCATTTCAGATGGTTCATTATAGGTGAAACCAACCTCAGCCTCAAGCAGACGTTTGAACTTAACATATCGAAAAATACTAGCATCCAATTTTTGAGAAAGAATCATTTTTGAAGTATACACAGTCTTTAGAATTCGACCATTACTTGTAGAAATAGCCCGAAGATAAACTGTTACCCTATCTTGCCGATATTGACCAGAAGCACCAGCACCAAAATACTTTAATCCAGCACCACCAGTCAGAACATTGGCATCGTAACTAATAACACCACCTTCCAATACCAACCCGGCAAACAAAAGAGGTGGCAATAATTGAGAACTTTCATTCTGACCGGCATAATTTGCACGGCTTGATCGTATAATTTTCCTTTCATTCAATAAATTAGATAAACCTTCTCTTTCAATAGGAATAAACCAACCCGATTCTTCAATTGCTTTTAAGAGTATTGATGTGGTTCCCTGAGTAACCGCAGTCGACCAATTGGCTCCATTATCTGAAGGTTTGTATTGCCCGGTCTGATCGCGAAATTTATACACTGCAGCAACCATCTTTTCTTTTGGCTCAGGTAAGCCAACCAAACTTTTCCTTGCTGGCGTTTCGGCTCCAATTTCTGCTCTTTGTTCACTTAAAGGCTGATTAAAATATGGAACACATCCATTGATGAGAGGCAGTAAAATTAAAATACTATAGTAGTGGCGTATACATTTAAACATATATAGGGAATTAGCGGGTAATTATTTATTAATAACTGGGAATAACAATATTTGTAAAATTTCCGTTTGTGATATCACTTACATTCACAGTAACACCACTGGCATCTTCGGAAATATCCACCTTGTAATTTCCAAGATTATACGAACCGGTTTCAAGTTGATTGTTATCGCCAAAAATAGAGTTAACCAATTTACTTGATAATTGATTCAAAATTTGTCGGTTCAGATTATCCTGAAAATCATCCAACGGATCATTATTTAATGCACTATCCGCATTTGGATCTTCAATTCTATTTTGCTGGGTAGCAGAATTCAATAACCAATTGTAATTGTACTGATCACCCCCAAAAGATGAATTTATTGGTTTATACACAAAATCCTGAGCCATAGATTCTGTTGAGAATAACAAACTCAGAAAAGACAAAACAAATACTATTTTTATAATATTCATGGTTCACAGTTTAAAGTTCAAAACATTCCCGTTCCCTGTTGATCTTCATCCTCAAGTTGGGCATTCATTTTTTCGTAATTATTTAAAAATTGCATCGCCATTTGATTGGCATATTGGGACATTTGTTCCAACACTTCATAGCGTGGCTGAACTCTTTGTTTAAATACTTCATTATCATTTACCAAAACAATAATCTGAGTTGCCAGGCCTGGTAAAACCATTTCTTTAATCGTGATGGTGAAATTTTTCGCTTTTTGAGGCGCGATCCAAACGGAAAAAAACATATCATAGAAATCACGCCCTACTTTGGTAATTGTTTCATCCATAACCAAACCATCAACTTCCATTTCAGAACCTACATTTTCATAGACCGTATTTTTTTCGACAATATCATCAAGTGTTTGTTGAAGTATTTTTAATGTTTTTATTGAGTCACTCACATCTTCTGTTTCCTGCCCCTTCGTTTCCGTGAGAGGAACAAAAAACATAAAAAGAAAAATTAATAGTAAAACCCTATAAAAATATCTCATTTGAATTTCAATAAAATCAATGATCATTACAACATAAATATATCATTTCTAAATTTAATATCATAACAATACCAAATTCAATAGACTACTCTTAAGGAATCTTAACTTTTGTTAACCAGTTAAGAATAATTAAACTCCAACAACCTGACTGTTAACAATATTCCATTCATTCATCTTAAAATTTAGGACATCGAATAGCACGTATTCTTCTTTTCTTTCTTAAAAAATGAGTTCCCGAACAAGAAGATTTTGCCTTTCCCAATAAATAGCTAAGTGATATCTCGTGAGCTCCTGAATTTGTTTTCACCAAATTAGACACCACATAATCATAGGAATAACCAATTCTAATTTTATCAGTTTGGTAACCAATCAAAAAAATGAATGCATCAAAATCGAAGGAAAGATTATGACGAAACCAAGCACCAACAACCCAGTTATTTCTGGATAAATACATCCCGTAATTTATTTGCTCAAAATTCAATTGCCGTTGATACAATATATTTGGCGAAATTGTATAATTGCTCTTCATTAAACCACGAGAATATCCCATCGAAATATTTGCTCCTGCATGTACTGTATATTTACGAGGTAAAACCGCTGCATTTTGTTCTGAATTAAAAGCTTCATTAGGTTCTGATAGATGATCAATTACACCTCCAAAATAAATACTTTTGTAATTCACGATGATGCCCATGGAAAAATCCCAGTACGATTTGCTCAAATTGCTTGGCTGAACTTCTCTGGAAGGATAAATCACTCCATACAATGGATCTATCATATCTGAAAACACAAATGAACTCCAATCCAATTTCCGTTGAATATAACCAGCCTTGAATCCAACATTCATTGATAGATTTCGATTAATATCCAAGGAGTATGAATACATTCCGGAAGCTGTGATTGTTTTAATTGCTCCTTGTCCCTGATTATCCTGAAGAATTAATATTCCCAGTCCTCCATTCATCAAATCAACAAATTGATCATAGGAAGCACTATAAGTAACAAAAGGGCGATTATTCTGAGGCCATTGATTCCGATATGACATTCCTAAAGTTGGAACATACTCTGATCCTGCAAAGGCAGGATTAAGATAAAGCCGGTTTGCGTAAAACTGAGAGAACTCAACGTCCTGAGCCTTGACCAATGAAGTCAAAAACAAACAACAAACGATATAAATAAACCTCCATTTTACCATTTTATCTAATTAAAGAAACATTTCCATCCTGACGAACTTTCCCATTAACAATCAAGATCCAAACATATACTCCTGTATTTGCTTTCTTCCCTTTATAGGTACCATCCCAACCCTGCCCCAAATCAGTAAATGTATAAATCAGCTCCCCCCAACGATTGTATATAAACATCTCAATATCTTCACCAGCAATATCACCTGTAATTAACGGACCAAAAGTATCATTGACACCATTTCCGTCAGGTGTGAAAGCATTAGGAACAAATATTCGATACCGATCAACATAAACCATGATGGAATCCATCCCTCTGCAGCCATGCATGTCTGTATATTCCAGAAAGTACTTTCCTTCTTCAGTTACCGTATAAGTTGAGGCCGTAGTGCCATCCTGCCATAAATAATTGCCTGGTAAGAACCTCACATCTATTGAGGGTGATAATATTTTTGATTCGGTGTAAAATATTGTTGTATCCATTCCTAAATCAAAAAATGGCTTATCATGAACAGTAAAATCAATCACCGAGGAATTAGCGCATCCATTTTCTATTTTAGCAAAATAACTTTCATTGGAACGAATTGTTAGTTTAAGTGGATTTAAAACAGGAAGAAGTAAATCAACATCTTCATACCAACTTACCGTAACAGATATATTTGATGTTACCTGATTATTAAGCGCAGTCAGATCATAATTCACAACCTCTCCTGTTCCCAAAACATCCTCACACAATTCTATACTTAGATCATTTGCTTCCGGCAATGGGTTAACTATGAAATTTAATCTTCCAGTATTATCGCATGAACTCGCATTAGTGGCAAGGGCATAATATGAACTTTGATTAAAGATCGTTACATCCGCAGGATTTACTACAGGAATATTCAATTGGTCATCTTCGAACCATTGCACATTTGCAGCAGGATCGTTACTTACCTGCAAATTGTAATTGGTAAGGTTTATTCCAGACAATGAGGAAGATCCAAAACTCTCTTCACAAACTACCTCGTTAACATTTGTGGTTTGAGGCAAGGCTAAAATAGCAAATGATAGTTCTGCAAAATTCTCGCAGACACCATTCCAAACTCTTGCGTAATATACATCTCCGTCTGAGATCAGAACATTTTGAGTATTTAAAACAGGATTGGAATAAGTTGCTTCAGAATACCAAATAATTGTACTGGTTGCTGATGTTGTAATATCAGAATAGTAATCATTCAAATTTTCTCCTCTCACTTGCCTGGAATTGAAAACATCTTCACATAAGGAGACTTGATGGTTTTGAGCTTCAGGCAAGGCATTGATTGCAAAATCAATTCTTCCAACATTACTCTCCACACCAAAACTTACACGAACAAAAAAACTGTCTCCATTGGAAATGGCTGTGTTCATAGGATTTGGAACTGGCAAACTCAAGGCTAAATCAAAAAACCATTCTTTAACTGTTCCCGGATCATTGTTTACTGCAGGCTCTAATTGAGACAGATCATAGGATGTCAGTAAACCACTTCCCGCAACATCTTCACATAACTCAACCTGCAAATTATTTGCTTCAGGTAAATTTCGAACAGTAAATGTTATAATTGCAGAGTTTTGGCAAGTACCGTCATCCACTAAGGCATAATAATTGTCTCCTGTTGTTACACTTACATTATCGGGAGTTAACACAGGAATTGAATGCAAAACATCTTCATACCACGATATTGAATTGCTTGAAACCAGTGAATTATAAGCTAACAAATTTATTCCTGTCGCCAAACCTGTTCCAAAAGTGTCTTCCCAAACCTCAACAGTTTGATTGACAGCACCGGGTAATGAATTAACGGTATAAGTAACGGTGGCAACATTCGTATTAAAGGCATCGCTTATTGATGCAAAAAAACGATCGTCATTTGCAGCAATTACATTTGCAGGGTCAGGAATTACATTCGTGGGTAATCCATTGGGTTCTGTTGGCCAATCACTATACCATGCAAATGAATCACCATTTCCTTCATTAATTTGATTCTCAAGTAAATTTAAATCAACCAAAGCAGTACCGGTTCCAACAACATCTTCACATACAACGGGAAATACATTTCTGGCAATTGGTGTGTTAACCACTGAAAAATCAACAGTTGCAACATTTGAACATGTTCCATTCGAAACCAAAACATAAAAAACATCACCATCTGCAACATCTTGATTTGTTGGATCAGGAACCAAATTTGTAAGACCAAGATCTAAGTACCAATCAATTGAGTTTGATTGCCCGCCAAGTATCATATTATTGTGAAAACTTAAATCTACGCCAAGAGAAATCATAGATCCGGGCACATCTTCAAATTCAACAATACTTTGGTTATTCGCAATTGGTAAAGCAAGAACCGTGTAGGCAACTGTGGCCGTATTCGACTCGCCGGCACTTTGAACAAGAACATAAAACACCTGCCCGCTTGTGACACTTACATTTGAAGGGTTTGCTACAGGAGTTAATAATGTGGCATCTGTAAACCAATTTACGCTACTAGCTGTTCCTCCATTTACAGCACTATTAAGCAACAACAAATCAATATTAGATGCAATCCCACTTCCAAACACATCCTCGCACACATCTATATCTAAATTATTTGCAATTGGCGATGATCGTATTGTGAACTTGATACTTCCGCGATTTAAACATGATCCATTGTCAATATATGCGTAAAAAACTTCCTGATCATTCACAACAAGGTTAGTTGTATTTACAATTGGATTTGTTAATGCTGCATCAAAATACCATACGATATTATTTGATCCCGCAACCTGTATATTATAGGATGTTAAATCAACACCCGAAGCTGTTCCTGAACCAAAACTATCTTCCCAAATTTGAATAGAAACATCATTCCCCTCGGGAAGTGTCTCAATAGTGTAAGTAACAGTGGCAATACTTGTCTCAGTACCTGTTGATACCTGAGCATAAAAAACTTCACCATTGGAAACTATCCTATTATTAGAATTTATTACTGGCTGTGTCAAAGCAAGATCATGGAACCATGTTACAGTGAAACCATTATTATTTGTGATTGCTGCTTCGAGAAATGTTAGGTCAATATTGGAAACAATACCCGTATTGTAATTATCTTCGCAAAGAGTAATATTTTGGTCCAAAGCTTTTGGTAAAGAATTCACCGTATAAGTTACAACAGCAATACTGCTGCAAAAACCATCATTCACCTCAACCCAAAATTGTTGTCCGTTATTAACCATAACGGCAGTGGCATCAGGGACAAGAGTTGTTAGGCTGGCATCAGAATACCATGTGAAAGTTGCTCCAGCCAGACTACTAACAGCGCCTTCCAAAAAAGTCAAATCTATACCTGTTGCAATTCCTGTACCTTGAAGATCTTCCCAAACAGACTGTGATTGATCATTAACTATTGGCAAAGAACGTATTGCCACAGCTTGAGTAACATTATCTGTTCCACCTGAAATCAAACTAACCTCTAAATTAACATTGTAGATGTTTGCTGTTCCGTAAATATGATTTACTGTGAAAGGACTGGTATTAGAAGTTAATACAGTTCCATCACCAAAATTCCAGCTTGCGCTTGAAATATTTGCCAAATCGGAACTGATTGTAAACTCAGTATTGTCTCCCAGACAGTCATGCTGATAGGCAAACTCAAGGGTGAAAATACTGGTCACAAAATTTGGCAAACCTAACCGACATCTTCTTCCAGATAAATTTTTCGAATCAGCTACAAAATTTGCCCCAGCTCCGGCAATATCCGGATTATTAATTACATCCAAATTTAGACTTCCGGTTGTTCCGTCAGTATTTGTTTTGGCCATGTAAATTCTATTATCCGGAGCCAATTGAATTGCACCATACAACCACGGTCCACTTCCAATAACTTGAGCAGATCCATTAATCGTTGCCTGATTATTCGATGAAATATTAAACTGATACAAATCTCCACTGGTGAATAAACTGACATATAAATATTCACCCGAGGGAGAAAATTCAATTCCGTATGGTGTTGCGTAGTTATTTAATTGAATTGGATTGGAAACATTACCTGTTGCTGTATTAAAATCGAATAATTCAACTCTATCCTGAGTATAAATTGCGACAGCCAGTTTCGATCCGTTAGGTGACATTTTCATATAACCAATTGCAGATCTCCTATCTCCATCGTGTCGTACTCCAATGGTACTAATTACCGGTGTCGAAATACCTGCTGCAGTAAATTCGTAGGCATAAAAATCACGCGTATCCCATGGATGCATAAGAACCCAAAAATCAGTACCATTAGCATGTTTAACCGCGGTTACTTTTTCGCAAACCTCACTTCCATACAAAACCGTATTTTTAACTGTCACAGCACCAAGTCCACCATTTTGTGATAAATCAACAATCGAGTAATTTAAACCATTCCGAAGAGCATTTTGATGAGCATCAACAGTAAATATATAATAGAGTGTCGCACTTCCCGGCTGCTGTACAATTATTGAAGATTGGGTTGCTGAAGAGTTGCCATCCAAACCTGTTCCATTAGCCATTACTGCATGGGTCTTATTATACACTGTAACTCCATCTGTATAAAATAACAGGTCTCCTTGCAACGTACAAACAGTTGAACAACCTTCCTCTGTATTTAAACTACCATCGGTTAAAGCAACAGAAGGGCTTACATTAAAATCCAAGCCTGCATTTTCTCCAAAATACCATATCCCAGCCTGTCCCTGACCAAATGCTAAATTTGAAGACAAAAAGAGGTGAAAAAGTACTATTCGAAATACAGATTTCATACTTGGCAGATATTAAAAAAAAGAAAAACAAACAAGTTGTTTAATATAGCTTAAACATTGATTACCTATTACTTACACACAATTTACAAAATATATCCAATCAATTAATCAGATGCTGTTTGTAATTAAATAAAAATCAGGCAATCCTTCCATGAGTCATGAATAATTACCTGATTATTAATATTAGTTAAACGGCATTGGTCAAAAAAAATTAACTAAGGCCTAAGTAATCAAAGAGTTTTGACTTAACAGTTGTGGTCAATGGTCGTTTTCCATTAAGAATATAAGACAAATACACATCTGTAACACCAATAATCTTGGCAACTTTCTTCTTCTTATCATCAAGAATTCTGAGTCTGTCTTTAATTCTAACTAAATCATCCTGAACTTCCTGCTTCATAACTTCAGTTTTATAATTTAACAATTGAGATTAAGGTTTCTTTTAAAAACTTGAACCGGAAACAAATGATCGTTTCATTTGCTTCCTTGGTTCAAATTCATTTTTTGTAAATTTTTTAATCAATCTACATGGTTGGTTGAAAAGTGAATAGAGCAAAATATTAGTTCGGACTATAATCAAGTCCGGAACCAATAGCTTTTTTTAAATCGAATAAACGAAGTTGCTTCTGAAGCAATTCGTAATTCATATAGAGTGCTTTTCGGTTTTCCAACTTCGAAGATTTTTCATCGCGGTCCACCGTAATAACAACTTTGGTTTCTTTAAAATTATCATTAATGAATTTTAGCACATCCATATCAGATAAAGCCTTTAAGGGTATAATTACCAAATCAATGGTTGTCTGATTTAAAATAATTTCCATTTCGGCAGTATCATCAGCAAAATATGCTTTGGCATCCAAACTCTGAATGTATTCTTTCAGCTCATCAATAAGAGATCTATTTTCTTTAACAAATAAGATATTCATAGGTTCATCTGATGAAGGAAGAATTTTCAATGAGTTACCTTCCAGTATTAACACATCCATACACTAATAATTGTTTACAACACATTTCCTTTATCAATCGGCATACCGTAAAACACATAACATTGAAAATCAAATAATTACATCAATACAAACTGCAAATTTTTATTAGGAACATTATCCGTTTACGGATATGAATATTTAAGAAAACTAAAACCAATACCTTAACTGCCTGATCTGCTTGCAAGCAAGTCATTTCTCAATACTTTATCCACTATCGGATACAATAAAAATCGGATATAAGAGAAAATTTCGGCGATCCTGATTCTATGCTCTTTAGGTGAAAAAGGAGGTAATCGTGAGTATAATCCTCCAATATTGGAGAAAAAAAAAT
>JAFGYE010000018.1 GCA_016936255.1 Marinifilaceae bacterium
ACACTTATCTGTCATTTCGTTGATGCCACCTTTGATGTTCTGTAATTCTTCCTGGGATACTATTTCAAAATTTTTCATTGCTGTTTGTTTTTTTTTTGATTATAACTGTTTAAGTTTTTTATGGATTACACCCCTTTATTCCCCTTTTTTGAAAAAGGTAACCCTGGAAACAGAGTTTTTTTAATAAAAAATAAAAAAAAACTCTATATTTAAACTTTTATTAGTCCGTATTTTTCTTGTAATTGATTGTTAATAAGAATATTAAAAAACTTTTCCTTAGCGTGAAAAATTTCCTAAAAAAGAATCTTATTTTTCCTCTTTTTCCTCTATTCCTTCTCTTTTTATTTAGTGGGAGCACTAATTTTAACTCAAAATCAGAGTTCGAAAAGAAGATTTATTCGGAAATAAGTAGTCCTGATTCTTTACTACAAGAGCAATTTAATAGAGCGGTTGGTTTTTTAAAGAAGGGTGAATTTGATTATTCAGTTCAGTCTTTTGAAAATGCAATAATCACTATCAATCAAGGTGGACTATCTGATAAAAATTTGGTTTATAGAACTTATGTGAATTTTGGTGTTTTGTTAAATAGAGTGGGAGATAGAAAACATGCTATTACATTTTATGATTTAGCAGAAAATTTTGCAATTAAAGAGTTTGGTGATGATTCTGAAAAATTAATACCTGTATACATTAATAAGGGAACAATTTTTAATATTTTAGGTGATTTATTAAAAGCGCAGACCTATTATGAAAAAGGATTATCATTAATAGAAAATAAAAATGAATCAAGATGGCTTTCAAGTACTTATAATAATTTGGGTGTAGTATCTTACAATAGGGGAAAATATATAGAATCTCTTAATTTTTTTTTAAACTCACTAAATATTAAACTTAAAGAAAACTCTACAAATTTATCAATAACATTAAATGGTATTGCTAATTGTTATAAAAAGTTAGAGAATTATAAAGAGGCAGATACATATTATCAAAAAAGCATAAAAGAGATAAAAGAACTAAATGGTAATGACTTTTATTTATTGGGAGATTATTATTTAAATTATGCGGTTTTTCAGGATGAAATTGGTAATAGTGATAATGTTCTTCCCTATTTGAACTTTGCATATAATATATATATTAAAAATTTTGGTGACAAGCATCCCGATACAGCACATTGTTTAAAGAATTTTGGAGATTACTACTTTAAAAAGAAAGATCATTTAAATGCTTTAAAATACTATCAAAAAGCTTTAATATCAGAAGTGGATAATTTCAATAACAGTACGGTTTATATCAACCCAACAATGGATGAACTGGATCCACAGCTTTCCATTTTAGAAATTTTAAAACCCAAGGCAGTTACTCTTCGTTATTTATACGATAAAACCAATAGTATTTCAGATTTAGATTTTAGTCTGCAGACTTATGATCTTTGTTTGGATATTATTGATAAAATTCGAATTGCTTATCAGGATGAAGAAAGTAAATTTGCACTTTCTAAAAATGAAAAAGAAACTTATAATCAAGCAATTGAGATAGCGGTTGAATTATATCAACTTACAAAGGATGTAAAATACAAAGAAAAAGCTTTTATATATGCTGAGCGTTCAAAATCAGCTAGTTTACTGTCTTCATTAAATGATGTAAATGCAAAAAATTTCGGGGGTATTTCTACAGAATTGCAGGTTTTGGAAAGAAATTTGAAGTTGGATATTGCGAAGTACCGTGAGTTGGTTCATGACGAAAGAAGAAAGCAAACACCAAATCGTGATTCTATTACTAACTGGCAAAATGTACTTTTTACATTAAATGATGAATACAATCAAATGGTTCTTCGTTTTGAGGAGGATTATCCGGAGTATTACGCACTGAAATATGATACCAAAACTATTGATATAAAAGAATTACAGAGAAGATTAAATGATAATGATTTATTGATTGAATATTCTATCTCGGATTCTGCGTTATTTTCTTTCGTAATAACAAAATCGGGTTTTGAAGTGGAGCGGGAGAAAATTGAGAAAGATAGCTTCGATTATCATTTAGAGGAGGTTCGTAATTGTTTGAAAACGAACGATTTTGCCAATAATAGTGCTGGTTATTATAAAAGATATACAAAATCAGCACATATATTGTATCAACATTTATTAAATGACAAAGACAGCTTAATAAGCGGAAAAAATCTTCTCATAGTTCCTGATGATAAAATGGCCTACATTCCATTTGGTGTGCTTTTGAAAAAGGAAGCGGATTCTACAACGATGAATTATAGAAATCTGGAATATTTAATAAAAGATAATTCAATTACTTACCACAATTCAGCTACTCTTGGGTTCAAAAATCATTCGAGCAGTTATGGTTTTTCTTCAACCAAATCAGTTTTAGCTTTTGCACCTTCTTATGATGGTGTTGATGATTCCATTTTACTAACGGAAAGAGCTTATCGGGATAAATTATATCCCTTACCGGGGGTAAAGGAGGAAGTTACTAATATATCAAAAGTGATACCTGGTGATTTGTTTATTGATGATATGGCCACGGAAGCTAATTTTAAAGCGAATTCTTGTGATTACGACGTTCTGCATTTGGCTATGCACACTATTATTGATGATGAAAATCCAATGTATTCAAAATTGGTTTTCACACAAAATGCCGATACACTGCAAGATGGTCTTCTAAATACGCACGAAATTTACAATATGAATTTTAACGCAAGAATGGTTGTTTTAAGTGCATGTAATACGGGCGATGGTAAGTTATTAAAGGGAGAAGGAGTAATGAGTTTAGCACGAGGTTTCTTTTATGCAGGATGTCCAAGTGTAATTATGACTTTATGGACTGTAGAGGACAAGACAGGATCAAATTTAATGAGTAATTTCTATACTTTTTTATCTCAGGGATTGAAGAAGGATGATGCTCTTCGTCAAGCCAAATTGGAATATTTAAAAACCGCAGATGCATTAAAAGCACATCCTTATTTTTGGTCTGGATATGTTACATTAGGAGATGTGGATCCGTTATATGATAATGGGATATTTAATAAATTAATATACTTTACTTTCGGTTCTGTTGGATTAATTTTATTCTTATTTTTTCGAAAAAAATTCAAAGGTAAAGCTGTTGCATAGAATCACGCTATTTTAGTTAGTGAAAATCGCCTAAAGTGGTGCTCATACTCTGAAGATATAAGAGCAGGAAATGGATGTTTTTTACGTTAGAGTCTTAAAAGCTTTTCCGGCCTATATCTCATTATTCAGGGGCAATAAATCTGATTGAACTACAATTACAAAAGTAAAAGCCACCCAATTTTATTGGATGGCTTACTTTATTTTGATGAATGATGAAGTGATCTATTCCAGCCTGTTAATTATTTCCAAAGCCTTTGTCTTATAAAAACTATTTCCCTGGGCAATTACATGGAATTGCTTAAGAGCTTTTTCTTTCTCGTTGGTCATTAGGTAACAAAAACCCAAATACCATTCAGATTGCTCTATAAACAGGTTATTCTTATGCTTTAATACTCTGCTAAAGTTTTTATTTGCTTTTGAGTATTCATTAATTTCGATATTCGAAATACCCGAATAAAAATTACCCGTGATGTTCGTGCTATCTTTATCCAATATTTGTTTAAATAAAGTTAAAGCGGTTCGATAATCTTTAGTTTCATAGCTTTTTAAAGCTGTAACCAATAAATTATCTATCATGATATCAGACGAACGTGTGTTGATTACAACGTTGTATGGTTTATAGTAGTTGCTAAAAACTTTATCATTTGAATAAGCAGACTGGTTGTTCATGATGTACATTAAACTCCCAAAGCCAATAGCTAAAGCAAGGGATGCAGCTACAATATTCCACTTAGTCAAAAATTTCAGTTTTCGCTTCTGAGTAGGATTAGAAGGTATTTCAATAGCCTCTAATTTTGCTCTAAGATCCATAACGTCTTGTTCCATTATGGCCTCATTAACCTCCATATGAAGGTCAAGTTCCATTTGAAGTTCAGAATCTTCGAGTAATTCCTTCTCAAATTCCTTCAATTGGCTTTCTGTTAGATCACCGTCAAGAAAATCCTCGATACGGTCAAAATTCATTTCATTCATCATATACTTCTTTAAATTCATTATCACTTTTAATACTATCCATCAATACTTGCTTGCATTGATACTTTTTCTTTTTTGCGTACTTCTCACTCTTGTATCCCATAATTTCGGATATTTCCTTTAAAGAAACTTTTTCAAGAGTTAATTGAAGCACCTTTTTACAATCTGAGCCAAGAAGTTTGAAGTGCTTTTGATACAGCCTGTACCTTTCGGTTTGATCGTAGGTCTGTGTTGCTTCATCCAATCTATTGTCCAAAATAGCATCTGAACTAATTTCATTGCTATTTTTTCTTTTCTCAAGTTGCTTCAACCATAAAAGTCTACAAATTGAATAGATATAGGTTTTAAAATTACAATTCAGAACCAAAGGTTCTTTTTTCATTTTACGGTAGATTACAATAATGGCTTCTTGAAAAAGATCTCTTGCATCTTCTTCACTTCCGTTATTGTTTTCTATAAAATTCCGAATACTTGGGAAGAACTTGCTGTAGATGTAATTTAATACATCATTATTGCTCATGCTGATCCCCTCAAGTATCGCTTCCGTAGTGTAATCCATATTTCCTATCCCTTTATTCCCTTATTGGCTAAAAGGTAACCCTTAAAAAGTAAAAAAAAAGTAAAAAAAGTGCACTTTACAGTGTAAGTTGCTGATTAAGTGGCCGATAAAATTTAAATTAAATAATGATTTTTAATGAAAATGATAATTTTTTAACATAAACCAATCCAATATACAATTTTCTTTCAAAATTGAATGTTCCTAAAAGTTATTTTTTTTGATTAATCTGAATTTATATACGGCAGATGTCATAAAAAGATTTATGAATGCATAATTTATGGTAAAAAAAAAGATCAGATTTTCTAATGAAAATCTGATCTTTTGGTGGGCGATATAGGATTCGAACCTATGACCCCTTGGGTGTAAACCAAGTGCTCTGAACCAACTGAGCTAATCGCCCGAATTATTGGGAATATGTGCTTTTTATAGTGGGCGATATAGGATTCGAACCTATGACCCCTTGGGTGTAAACCAAGTGCTCTGAACCAACTGAGCTAATCGCCCTTGCCCTTAAAAGCGATGCAAATATAAGATGGAAATATTATATCTGCAAGAAGAATAATTAAAAAAGTGAAAATATATTTCAAGAGAGGTATAAATAGATACAAAATGCTTTACTTTTAACAGGCATAAAAAATTGATACTATGGATAATAATTTAGAAAGAGACTGGAATAAACTTTTATATAAAATTTCTGAAGATTTTAATGTGGATGCCGATTTAAACGGAACATTACTACTAATTGGGATTCAGGAGCGAGGAAAAGGTTTTCAGGAGAAGTATGAAAAGGATGAAAAAATGGATCACATCAATTTAGCGACATGTACTTTGTTGATGAAATGGAATTACTATCAAATTGATGGTTATGATGAAAATGATTGGCCGGTTTTCAAGAAAAATAAAATGGTTCCCCCTTTTTCTAAGGAAAAAGAAGAATTATTGCTTAAATCTTCGATAGTAGAATACTTTAAAGACAATGATTATTTAGAAAAAGATAATTAAAAGCTAAATTCGAAATTTAAAAATTTCTTAAACACTTATGAAAAATCTTATTTGTATTGCCATTGTTTTTCTTTTTATATCCTGTCAGGAAAAATTGGAGTTAGGAAAAAAAGATAGAATCGTTGAAATTGAAACCGAGTATGGAAATTTAAAAATCCGTTTGTATGATGAGACACCAGCTCACCGCGATAATTTTGTGAAATTAGCACACGAAAAATATTTTGATGGGACTTTATTTCATCGGGTGATAGATGGGTTTATGATTCAAGGTGGAGATCCGGGTTCGAAAAGTGCAAAGCCTGGGCAGCGATTAGGCGAAGGGGGACCGGGATATCAGATTCCTGCAGAAATTAAAGTAGGATTATTTCACAAGCGTGGTGTTTTGGCGGCCGCCCGTGAAGGAGACGACGTGAATCCTGAAAAGAAATCAGCAGGTTCTCAGTTTTATATTGCTCAAGGTAAGATTTATACTCCAGGCGCATTGGATACTTTACAAATGAAGATGAATGAAAAATTAAAAAGTTCTATTTTCAAAAAGGTTCAAGAACAAAAGGCTGAACTTCTTTCCAAATATCAAATGGAGGGTGAGTTGGATAAACTAACAGATGCAATTGATGGTATTAAATTGGAAGTAGACTCAATATTTAATAGTGAGAAAATTGTATTAAGTAAAGAACAAATTGAAGCGTATACTACTGTTGGTGGTATTCCTCATTTGGATGGAAACTATACCGTTTTTGGTGAAGTAATCGAGGGAATGGATTTAATCGATTCAATTGCTGGTGTTGAAAAAGACAATTTTGATCGTCCGTTAAAGGACATATCAATGAAAATAAAAATCTTAAAATAGACAACATTACATGTTGTAAATGGAAGCTTCGTAATATATTGCGAAGCTTTTTTTTTGGCTTTCAAACTCTGGCTATTTATCTTAGTCCAAATTTAAAAAGATATCGTTGAATGAAATTTGGTAAGAAAGTCCTATTTGGAATTGCAATTCTGCTAATAACGAACCTGTCATTTGGACAAACCACCAACTCAATTATTTTAATAGAGACCAATATGGGCAATATTAAATTGATGTTGTACAAGGAAACTCCAAAGCACAGGCAAAATTTTCTGCAGTTAATTGAAAACGGGCATTTTGATGGAACGCTGTTTTATCGTGTAATAAAGGGGTTTGTGGCTCAGGGCGGATCGCAGGATTCCAGAAATGCGCCGGCAGGAAAAATGATAGGTTACGGCAGTTCGAACAGAACCATCGAATCAGAATTTAATCCTAAATACTTTCATAAAAAGGGTGCAATTGCTGCACCAAGAAAGCCGGATAAGGTAAATATTTTTAAGGAATCAGATATTTCTCAGTTTTATATTGCTCATGGAAGAGTGTTTACGGATGAGGAACTGAGCCTGATGGAAAAAGAAGTGAATATTCCTTTGCGAAAGCGAATTGTAAAAAAGTTTTTAACACCTGGTAAACGGGAGTTGCTTGATTCTTTAAAAAAAGCTGATAAAGTGGAAGAATTCAGAGCCATTGCGAAAACAATTAAGGAGTCAATCGAATTTGAATACAATAGCTCCAATCAGAGACTTGAATTCTCAGAGGCTCGTCGTAAAGCCTACACAACGGTCGGCGGGGTTCCGCACCTTGATGGTAATTACACAGTGTTTGGTGAGGTAATAAGTGGATTGGACGTTTTGGATAAAATTGTGAAGCTTAAAACGGATGCAAATGACCGGCCTTTTCAGGATGTTAAAATGAATGTGAAAATTTTGGAATACTAGAGATTAGTGAGATCTGTTTAAATTATTATGGAATCTTCCGGCTAAAATAGAATCCTCAGTAACAAGGAGAAAAAACTTTTTGTAACTTTGCCGACTATTGGATTTCAAAAGATTAAAAATATGTTAGACAAAATAAAGAATTTACTTGAGGAGCTGAATGGATTTTCGGCAACTACACTAGAGGAAGTTGAACAATTTAGAATCAAACACCTTAGTAAGAAAGGTAGTATTGCTGTTTTGTTTGCAGATTTTAAAGATGTTCCAAACGATCAGAAAAAGGCTGTTGGTCAAGCGCTTAATGAGTTGAAGACAACTGCATTGGATATAGTAAATTCCCTTAAAGATAATTTTACCAATCTTGATTTTGGAAAATCAGGTTTGGATTTGACTTTATCGGGTGATCCGGTTAAGTTGGGCTCGCGCCATCCGCTTTCTTTGGTGAAAAATGAAATCACAGAGATCTTCTCCCGTTTGGGATTTACTATTTCCGAAGGTCCGGAGATTGAAGATGACTGGCATAATTTTTCGGCTTTAAATTTTCCGGAAGAACATCCTGCCCGCGATATGCAGGATACTTTCTTTATCGAGAAAAATCCGGACGTAATTTTGCGCACACATACTTCTTCGGTTCAGGCACATGATATGTCTGAAATGGAATTGCCGATTCGTTGTTTAACGCCGGGACGTGTTTTCCGTAACGAAGCTATTTCGGCACGTGCACATTGTATTTTTCACCAAATTGAGTGTTTGTATATCGATGAGAACGTTTCATTTGCAGATTTAAAACAAACACTGACTTATTTTGCCAAAGAATTTTTTGGAGAGAAAACCGAAATTCGATTACGACCATCCTATTTCCCGTTTACCGAGCCATCGGCCGAGGTGGATGTTACCTGTTCACTTTGTGGCGGAAAAGGCTGTAATGTGTGCAAAGGAACCGGTTGGTTAGAGATTTTGGGTTGCGGTATGGTTGATCCAAATGTTTTGGAATTAAACGGAATCGATAATAAAAAATACACAGGCTTTGCCTTGGGAATGGGAATCGAAAGAATCACCATGCTGAAATACGGTATTAAAGATCTTCGTTTGTTCTTCGAGAACGACATTCGCTTTTTGGAGCAGTTTTCTGCGGCAGGATTCTAGAAATTAGATATGAGATTTTAGATGTGAGACATAAGATTCTCTTACACCGATATAAATACAAAAAAGTGCCTTCCATTGCGGGAGGCACTTTTTTATTTCATTAATCCCAGGGCTAAAGCCACAGGGCAAATAATAAAGGAGTTGTTCTTTTGAAATTGCAGCTTTTCAATAGAAAACTACGTACTGTTTGACCTTTCGACTATTGGACTCTTCGACCTTTCCAGACTTTTCAAGACTTTCTCACTCCTCATGATAAATAATCTCTGATGTAACAGGAATTACCTGCTTGTATAAAGCGCTTACCCCACATTGCGATTCTTCGGATATTTTAACCGCCCGCTCCAATTTTTTACGGGGAAGATCCTTGCCAAAGAATTCATAAGTAATGTGCATGTTTTTATAGTAAGTAGGCTGAGTTTCGGTTAACTCTCCTTCAACAGAAACTTTAATATCCCGGATGTCGAGCCTCATTTTCTTTACAATTAATGCCGTGTCGATGCCCGTACATCCCGCTAAAGCTGTTAACATTAGCTTTTTGGGGCGGAATCCTTTGTCTTCACCACCCACTTCGGTTCCGGCGTCGGTAATCATTTTATGACCATCCATATTTGTTTCGTAAGCCAGGTTTCCCAGCCACGATAATTCTACTTTGTGCTTCATAATTGCAGTGTTTTTAGTCTTTTAACCTTTTGGATAAGTAAAACTTAAATTTGTATATTTGACCTGATTACAAATTGAACGTGATTTGTAATAAAAGTAGGAAAAACCCTTCGAACCAAATAAATTTTTTAAAAAGTTTATTTCGCCTTGAGGTTCTACTGAAGGAATTATTATTGAGTTAGTAGTATTGATTTCAGTTTTAATATAATTTTTAATGAAGCAGAATCCAATTCTTCCAAATTGCAATCAATTGGCCGAGAAGTTCGGTGAAAGATTTCAAAATTTGAAGGTAGAAGATATGAATCTTTTATTTTGGGGTGAAGATGTACATTTCTATAAAAGAGGTAGTATTATTTATTCTGAGGGTGATTCCGCGAAAGGATGTTACTTTCTATTTTCGGGTGTTTTAAAAGTATTTAAAACAGGATTGGAAGGGAAGGAACAAATTATTCGTTTTGCAAAGCCCGGCGATTTAATCGGTTTTCGTTCTGTGCTGAGTCAGGAGCGGGCATGCACTTCAGCTAAAGTGATTGAAGATGCCACTGTTTGTTTCATCCCTGGTAATGTTTTAACCAAACTAATTCAAGAGAACTCCAATTTTGCGATGGAATTAATTCAACTTACATGCAAAGAACTGGATGAGGCAAATGATTACATTACTGATATTGCTCAAAAAACGGTACGGGAACGTTTGGCCGAGATTTTAATTCAATTGGAAACAGCTTTTGGATCTACCGAGGATGGCACTTTAAAAATTGCCCTCACACGCGAAGAATTGGCCAATATGGTAGGAACAGCAACCGAATCGGTAATACGTTTGTTATCGGAGTTTAAATCAGACAAACTAATTGAACTAAATGGCCGAAAAATAAAAATACTAAATACCAAAGCACTTAAAAAAGTCGGCGGAATTTTGTAATCCCTGTTTGCAATAATATTTCAACCCCATCTGGTTCGTCCGGATGGGGTTTTTTACATCATTTTTTTGGGGAAGCGATTGGTATCTGGAAGTATTATTAACACTCGTTTTTTGCTATTGTTAATCCATAACAACATGTTTAATTAACATTAATTCACGTTTTTTATTTGGATGAATCTGACAATATATTTACTTTCAGTAATCTTTTTTAATAGTTACAAACAAATTGTTTTCTTTTTTAACCCTAAAACCCACTTAGTAATGAGTAATAAAGAGAATTTTGAAAGTTTAAAACCAATGTATTTAGCCTCTGCTAAAAATGAGATTAAAGAACCCAATCAGCCTGTGGATATTGTCATAGATGAAGCCATGGATTTATCGGTAATAGCCGACAAGGATCGGGAATTGTTAGCTACTTCGGATTTGGATGTGAGTTTAATCGACGATCTGCCAATTCGGGCCGGAGGCCTGCGTTATGCACAAACAGTTTGGGTACAGGTGCAAACGGAGAATTCGGATGCAGAGGAGCAATGGAAGAGCCTCTCAGTTGAGGCTTTTGAATTGCGCGATGAGCTTTTGCATTTTAGCAGGTATGCTTATCGTAAGAATCCTAAATTAATGGATGTTGTGAACCGGATTGCCGAAGGATGCGACAATGCTGATATGGTTCAGGATCTTTCGGATTTGGCCATGCTGGGAACAAACAATCCAGAGCCTTTGGAGGGAGTGAATTACCCAATGGAAAAACTCGAAAGAGCCTCTGAGTTATCGGATTTATGCGGAGCGCTGTTGGCTAAGGTGAACGGTGTTAGAGTAGATAACGACAAGCCGGCTAAAGAAATGCGCGACCGGGCATTCACCCATGTAAAACAAGCCGTTGATGCCATTCGCGAAGCAGGGCGTTTTGTTTTCTGGAAAGATGAAGTGCGGTTGGAGCAGTATGCCAGTGCCTACTTTCGAAAACTAAGAGAAGCCAGAGAAAAGAAGGTGGAAGAGGAGGCCTAAGCTTCTGAAAGCCCCGGGAAGAGCGCTTACTTTTGCGAAGGGAGGGTCACAGCTGCGAAGGGCGGCTTACTTTTGCGAAGGACGGGTCACAGACCCGAAGATTTGGATAACTATTGCGAAGGAGGCCTCCCAGGCACGAAGGGAGGCCTCCTTTATGCGAAGGGCGACTCTCAGAACAGAAGGGCCAATAGAATGGGGCTTTTTGGCAGAATTAGGAAACAAAAATTGAGAGCATGAAAAAATTTCAAAACAAATACCGCATTCCCCCGGCACGTGCTCTGTGGTGGAATTATTCCAACGAAGGCAGCTATTTTGTGACCATCTGCACCTATAAAAAGCAACTGTTTTTTGGTTCTATTACTGATCAGAAAATGGAATTGTCTGAAATTGGGAAGCTGGCCCATCAATTTTGGTGTGGGATTCCCGATCATTTTCCATTCGCAAAATTGCACGCCTTTGTGGTGATGCCCAATCATGTGCATGGTATTATTGAAATATTTAATTCTGAAGAGACGTTGCATGCAACGTCTGTATACAATGGATTGCATGCAACGTCTGTACAGGATGTGCGGAATGAATCAGATTCCAAAAATGAAAAAATGGCGGCCATATCCCCCAAAAAAGGATCATTGGCCAGCATCCTCCGATCCTACAAATCGGCTGTAACAAAAGAGGCGCGAAAAACAGATCCCGATTTCGAATGGCAGGAACGATTTCACGATCACATCATTCGCGATGATCAGGAATACCATCGAATCGAAAATTATATCAATAATAATCCCCGGAAATGGGGCGAGGATAAATTTAATGAATAATTTCTACCGTACAGATGTAGTACAGACGTTGCATGCAACGTCTCTATCGAAAAAATAATATGAAAAAAATACTACTACTTGCTTTCGTATTGATAGCAATTATCAGCAAAGGAATTTCACAATCCAACTACTCCTTAGCAATCCCAAATCCGAAATCATTATTAACCAAAGAGCAACTGATTAAAGATAAAGAGGCTTTAAAAAGCTATCACCCAAATCCTTTTAACTCCTTTCCTGAGAGGGAATGGGATTCTTTAATCGAAGTGATTGCAAAAGAATTGCCTTTGGAACCAATTATGGAAACTGAAAAAACACTGATTAGAAGAAAGCTTTTGGATAGAATTACTTTTGAAGATCCTCATTTACGGTTTATTCCGGTACTTGGGAAAACGGGTACTTTAAAGGTGAAAATGAAGAAGATAAATGCTTTACCCTTTACTTTGCTAAATATTTCCGATACTTTGCTAATTGACAGGAGTTTTGATGAAAAAATTCATTCGGGAGACAGGGTTCTCAGTATTAATAATATTGATGCAGTTACTTATTTAGAAAGTTCGTATCGCGATCGATATATGTCCGGTTACGCCTTGCAGACTTTTCATCATTTCAGTTTTACTTCTGATTATAATATCAAATTAGTTAGGAACAATCAACTTAAAGAGATACTTATTAAAGGAATACCTATGGATAATGGTTTTTTTCCAAAATTATATGGGGATATCGAGGAAAAAATAATTGACAAAAACAAGACGGGATATTTTAGTATCAACAATTTCGATTACAATAAGTATTTGGTAAAATGCTTAGGGCGTTACCTTGATAAGGTGAAAAAAGAGGGGTACAAAAATGTTATTATTGATATTAGAAAAAATCCCGGAGGGAGTGGTGATCACTTTGATGAATTGTTTTCATTACTATCGAATAATAAAAAAGATTCCTTATCAGTCAGGCGTTAAATTAAAAGTATCTAAAGCCACCTATAAAGATTATTCTTACACGGAAGATGATTTTGGAAGATTGGTTGACTTGCCGGATTCTCTTATTGTGAAGGAGTGCCCACTGGATAGTTCAATATATAAAGGGGATTTTAATTATTACGTTTTGATAAGTCAGCAGACAGCATCGATGGCAGCTACTTTTGCTAATGTGATACAGTATAATAAAATTGGTTTGCTGGTTGGAGAACCTCTTGCCCATAATGCCTTAAATTATGGGGAGACAATTACAGCAGAGAGAGATAATTCCTTTTTCACAATTTCTACGGTAGAGAATTTTGAGTATACAAAGGCTGAAGAGGGAATTTTAAATCCGGATATTTCGATACCTTTTTTTTGCGAGTGAGTTTATGAAAGGCGGAGATCCTGTTCTGGAGAAGTGTTTGGAATACATTAAAAGTCACAGTAAGTAGGCACAGAAATGCATCTAAAGGATTCTTACAATTGGGATGAGCATAAAAATAAATTTTTCGAATTTAAATTGTAGTAAAGATTAATATAAATCGACTGTTTAGTCCATTCCAACAATTTTCCCTATTTTTAGCTTGACTATAATAAATTGACTAACTACCATTCTGCCTTGAAGAAAAAATTCCCCCATTTCCGCCAATTGGATGCCATGGATTGTGGCCCGACTTGCCTGCGCATGATTGCCTCACATTTTGGTAAAAACTTCAGTCTACAGTCCTTACGTGATAAATCGCACATTACCCGCGAGGGAGTTTCGATGTTGGGCATTGCTGATGCGGCTGAAAGTATTGGCCTGCGCACCATGGGCGTTCGCATTAGCTACGAGCAGTTACAGGATGATGCTACGCTTCCGGCTATTTGCCATTGGGGGCAAAATCATTTTGTGGTGGTGCACAAAATCGAGGTAAAAAAGAAGACAACAACGGTTCATGTTGCCGATCCGGCATCTGGATTGCTAAAGTTTACCAAAGAGGAATTTATTAAGTCGTGGGCAAGTACACAAAGTCAGGGGGAACTGAAAGGCTTGTGTTTGTTGGTGGAAACCACACCCGATTTTTACGCGCAGGGCGACGAGGATATTTCCAACAAAAAGAGCATTGGTTTTCTGTTAAAATATCTAAGGCCGTACCATAAGTTTTTGGTGCAATTGGCACTGGGAATGTTGTTTGGGAGTATGCTGCAACTGATTTTTCCATTCCTTACCCAATCCATAGTCGATGTAGGTATCAATACGCAAAACCTGAGTTTTATCTATTTGGTTTTAATTGCTCAATTAGTGCTGTTTATCTCTCGAATGTCAGTGGAATTCATCCGAAGCTGGATACTTTTGCACATCTCAACACGAATAAACATCTCATTAATATCCGACTTTTTAATCAAGTTGATGAAATTGCCCATTGGCTTTTTCGATATTAAAATGATCGGTGATTTATTGCAGCGGATACAGGATCATACCCGAATCGAAAGTTTCCTTACATCATCAACCTTAAGCATCCTGTTTTCGATGGTCAATCTGGTGATTTTTGGAATTGTTTTAGCCATTTACGACATGCAAATCTTTTTTGTTTTTGTAATTGGATCGGTTTTGTATCTAATATGGGTGAATCTTTTTCTGCGAAAACGTCGAGAATTGGATGGGAAACGATTCGCTCAGTTATCGAACAATCAGAATTCATTGGTTCAGTTAATTACCGGAATGCAGGAAATTAAGCTGAACAACTGTGAGAAACAAAAGCGTTGGGAGTGGGAGCAAATACAGGCTGAATTGTTTAAGGTGAGAACCAAAGGTTTGGCTTTGAATCAGTATCAGGTTTCCGGTTCTATTTTTTTCAACGAAACTAAGAATATCATCATCACCTTTTTAGCGGCCAAGTCGGTACTCGATGGCGGCATGACTTTGGGTATGATGTTGGCGGTGTCGTACATTTTGGGTCAATTGAATTCCCCGCTTGATAATTTGGTGCAGTTTATTCATTCGTGGCAGGATGCTAAAATTTCGCTCGAGCGTTTGGGTGAAATTCACGAGATGAAGGAGGAAGAAATGCCAAATGAGGATCGCTTAACAGAGATTCCCGAAGAAAAGGCCATTGACATCGAAAAGGTATTCTTTCAGTACGAAGGTCCACATTCCGAAATGGTTTTGGATGATGTTAATTTGAAGATAGAAGATGGAAAAACCACTGCAATTGTTGGTGCATCGGGTAGTGGAAAAACCACTTTAATTAAGCTGATGTTGGGATTTTATCCAACTACAAAAGGAAGAATTTCCTTGGGCGGAGTTAGTCTCGAAAATTACAGCTCAGCCATGTGGCGGCAGAATTGTGGTGTGGTGATGCAGGATGGTTTTATCTTTTCGGATACCATCGCCAAAAACATTGCCGTTGGAGTGGAGAATATTGATAAAAAGAGATTGTTGTATGCGGTTCAGGTTGCCTGTATCGATCTGTTTATTGAAAGTTTGCCGTTGCGCTACAATACACGAATTGGTGCCAATGGTCATGGTTTAAGCCAAGGGCAAAAGCAACGGATTTTAATTGCCAGGGCAGTCTATAAAAACCCAAAATTTTTGTTTTTCGATGAAGCAACCAATGCCTTGGATGCAAACAACGAAAAGGCAATCATGAACAATCTGGAGGAGTTCAATAAAGGAAGAACTGTTGTTGTTGTGGCTCATCGCTTAAGTACTGTTCGTAGTGCCGATAAAATAATTGTTCTGGATAAAGGAAAAATTGTTGAGGAAGGAACTCATACTGATTTAACAAAATTGAAGGGAACTTATTATCAGTTGGTGAAAAATCAGCTGGAACTCGGCAATTAGAAATTAATTAATAATTTGGAATTAATAATTAGAAATTTAATATGAAACCGAACCCGGTTAAAGATAAATCTTATCAATTTAGTGTTCGTATTATTAATTTGTATAAATTTTTAAAGAGTGATAAAAATGAATATATTCTGTCAAAACAAATTCTAAGATGTGGGACATCGGTTGGTGCAAATATTGAAGAAGCTATAGGAGGAATATCTAAAAAAGATTTTATTGCAAAATTGCATATCTCATATAAAGAAGCCCGGGAAACACATTATTGGTTGAGATTATTAAAAGATACTGAATATATTGACCATAAAATGTTTGAATCTTTAATTGTGGATTGTGAAGAAATTTTAAAGCTTTTGTCAAAAATTTTAGAAACTACTAAAAGTAATTTGAGTCAAAATAAATAAGAACTTTAGAGCTCTGTTTAATTATTAATTACTCATTATTAATTGTTAATTGATGGATAAGGATACAAACATAGAATTACGTTCAGATGAAGTTAAGGAGATTTTGCAGCGCATGCCTAATTGGATCATTCGAAGCGGAACAACTCTTTTTTTCGTTGTTATTTTTGCCCTGCTGATTGGGAGTTGGTTTTTCCGCTACCCGGATATTATTCATTCCAAATTGGTTCTTACCACTTTAAATCCGCCTGCCGAATTGGTTGCACGATCATCCGGACAGATCCAAAATTTGTATGTTAATGATAATCAGGAGGTGAAAAAGGGAGACCTTTTGGCCATTATCGAAAATCCTGCTGTTAATGATGATGTGTTTGTTTTGAAAACAAGAATGGAGGAGTTTCATGAACACCTTACGGGTGTGGATGGCATTAAATCAAATTTGTTGGAAGGCAATTTTCGATTGGGAGAAATTCAGTCGTACTACAATGGATTTTTAAAATCATATGTTGATTATCAGCGCTTTTTTGATTTGGACTATTACGATCGAAAAATAGAATCTTACAAAGACAAAATCAGTAAGTACAATTTGTATTACGACCGGCAATACCAGCAAAAAGTGATTTCTGAAAGTGAATTGGCGATATCAAAAAAGCAGTTTATTCGTGATTCATCTTTATTTGTCCGGGGCGTAATTTCGCAGTCCGATTTTCAAAATGCACGTAAAAAATATCTCGAACAGAGTTATGCTTTTCATGGCACACGTTCTTCGCTTGCCTCTACTCAGATTAGTATTTCGGAGGTAAATCAACAAATCATAGATTTGGAATTGAACAAGGAAAATGAGCGAAAGGAATTACAGAATCTACTCATTCAATCATTCGATAACCTAAAGGCGCAGATAACCATTTGGGAGCAAAAGTATGTGCTTACAACACCTATTGATGGTAAGGTTAGTTTTAACCGGTTTTACAGCTCCAATCAAAATGTTAAAACAGGAGAGCGGGTTTTCACTGTATTGCCTTCAGATTCCACCAAAATTATTGCCAGAGTTGAATTGGGAGTTCAAGGAGCGGGCAAGGTTAAAATTGGACAGCGGGTGAATATAAAACTTGATAATTATCCTTATCTTGAATATGGAATGCTGGAAGGAACCATTCGATCCATATCAAAAGTACCTGAAGATCAGAAATACAGTTTAGATGTTGATTTTTCTAAAGGTTTGGTTACCAATTATGGAATTGAGTTGGATTTTGCTCAACAAATTGAAGGTCAGGCTGAAATAATTACTGAAGATCTTCGGTTATTACAGCGTATTTTTAATCCGATTCGATCATTACTTAAAGCACGTTTGTAACTTTATTACTGAAATTTGATCCGGTACCGATTGGTTTCTTTCCCATGCAATAAATTTTGATACAAAAACAATTGATATGCAAAAGCTGGCTGTTGGGATAGATATTGGCGGAACAAATACGGTTTTTGGTTTGGTCGATAAAAGGGGAAATATACTTGCTGAGGATTTCATTTTCACGAAAAAGTATGCGGTATTTCAAGCTTTCATAGATGAATTATGTGATAGAATTCAGTTACTTGCTCAGAAATTTAATTGCGAATTGGTTGGAATAGGAGTAGGAGCTCCAAATGCAAATTATTTGGATCAATGCATTCAGGATGCCTCGAACCTGCCGTGGAAAGGAAAATTTGAACTGGGTAAGCTTTTGAGTCAAAAATTAAGAGCTCCTGTTTTCGTTACAAATGATGCAAATGCATCCGCAATGGCTGAGATGTTGTTTGGTGGAGCTGTTGGCATGAAAAATTTTATGGTTTTAACCTTGGGAACAGGATTAGGATCGGGAATTATTGTTAATGGCGAATTGGTGCACGGTCATTCAGGTCTTGCCGGAGAGATGGGACATATAATTGTTCGACCTGAAGGCCGGCATTGTGGATGCGGAAGATTGGGTTGTCTGGAAACTTATGTGTCTGCAACAGGAATTAAGAGAACTGTCAGTAAATTGTTTGCAAAATTTTCTTATTCAAGTGAATTGAGAAACATACCGTTTAATAAAATGAGTGCCAGGAGGCTGGCATCAGAAGCTTATGCCGGGGATCAAATTGCGATTGAAGCCTTTGAATTTACGGGTATGATTCTTGGAATCGCTTTAGCGAATGTAATTGCTTTGAATAATCCGGAAGCTATATTTTTGTCTGGAGGTTTATCGAAAGCCGGCAGTTTAATTTTGAAGCCAACACAATATCATATGGAACAGAATTTACTATCTGTTTTTAAAGGGAAAACACAGTTAAAACTGTCTTCTGTTGAAGGAAATTCTGGTGTAATGGGATCAGCAGCACTCGTATGGAAAGTTGTTGAATAATTTGTAGATTTGATCTTGTTGATCAAATTAACCAGGCCAGGAATATTCATGAAAAGCTTATCAGTATTTTTTGTTGCAGTTGTTTTATTTTCTAATTACACTCTTGGTCAGAAATTGGTAAAACCATTTCAAACTCATAACCAAAGCCCTTTGGTTCATTTTTTTGGGATTCCGACTAATCCCGGAGGTTCAGTTCTTGATAAAAATGCATTTTGGTTCGGGGACTATTTTAGCATTGCCAATAATGCTACCAGTTCTCAAATAAACGAAGAAGCCATTTACCTGGATGGTGAAATATTCAGAAATGAGCTGTTTCTAAGTTATGGTTTGTTTTCGAAAATGGAAATAGGTATTGTTATTCCAGTAGTTGAGCATTCAAGTGGGGTTATGGATTCTTTTATTAGTAATTGGCACGATGCATTTAATTTACCTGGAAAATCAAGAGATTTAATGCCCAATTATAGCTTAAATTACTTTTTCATGGAAAAAAAGGAGATTATTTTCGAAATGAATGAAAGTAAACTTAGTTTCGGAGATATTAGTATTTCTTTGGCGACTCCTATTCTGCGAAATCCAAACCACGTTCTCTCTTTTCGCTCCTTCATAAAGTTTCCAACCGGAAATAAAATAAATTTAGTGGGTAGTGGAACCAATGATTTTGGATTTCAGATGACAGGAATGGTTAATTCAACTCCTGAAACGAAGGAGTTCACCTTCTATTATTCAGGAGGTTATCTGCGGATTGGTAAAGGCGCATTACTCGCAAATAAAGTGACCAGAAATGTTGGTTTCGGAAGTGCAGGTTTGGCCTTCCATGCCACCGATAGTTGGTATTTAAAGTCACAATTCGATTTTCATACGAGTTTCTACGAGAAATCATATACTAAACAATTAGGGAAAGCATCTGCACAATTGGTTCTCGGACTGGATTATTTTGTTGCAAATAATTTAGCTGTTTCGTTTGCCTTTGTTGAGGATATCATTGTTAATACAGCACCTGATTTTGTTCTTCAGGTGGGAGTGTCATATCAGTTTTAATATTTATAAAGCATTTAATTATGAGTTTAATTGGCAATATTATTTGGATAATTTTTGGGGGAATATTTATTTTCTTTGAATATATTATCTGTGGTTTACTAATGTGTTTAACTATCGTTGGAATACCATTTGGCTTGAAAATCATACAGTTATCGGTGTTAGGACTTGCCCCTTTCGGTCAAAGAGTGGTGTATAACGAGCATGCCGGAGGATGCTTAAGTATTCTTTTAAATGTAATCTGGATTTTTATCGGAGGATTGTGGATTGCTTTAACTCATTTGTTATTCGCGCTGATTTTTGCCATCACAATAATTGGAATTCCCTTTGCTCTTCAGCATGTTAAGTTAGCAGGTTATGCCTTAACACCATTTGGAAAAAGCATTCTGTAGTGTCTGTCTAAATCACAAACGCACATAAAAAAAAATCCTGACCGAGAAGTCAGGATTTTCACAAAATACTTAAACAACAAACACTAACATAAACGTTCCTTAACGCGTATGTCAACAAAAGTGGAAAAAATAATTGGGATAAAAAAGTGTTTCGTGAGCTTATAAGACTCAAATTATCAAATATTTCCACCGAAATCGTTTGTGTACCCCTTATTTATTTTTGATATAAATATCGAATAGTCTTTTTTTCCGAAAGAAAATGGAATTGCTCCACGTGGAACATCTATGAATTCATTTTCAGACACTTTAGAAAAATGAAAAATAAAATTATCATATATTTGCCAGTTCTAACAAACTAATTCACTTGATTTGAATCCTCTTAAAAAGCTTGCCGGAGAAACTGTTATTTATGGTGTAAGTTCCATATTGGGCCGATTACTTAATTGGCTGTTGGTTCCTTTGTATACGAATTTATTTGTTCCTGAAGACTATGGAATTGTTACAAATCTTATGTCGTATGTGGCCATACTGCTTGTTGTTTTAACCTATGGCATGGAAACCGGCTACTTTCGTTTTGCAAGCAAAGAGACGAAGAGCGATATTACCTTTTCAACGGGTTTTATTTCTTTAATTGCAACAAGTATTTTATTCTGGATTATCGTTGCAGGTTTTTTAAATCCATTGTCTGTTTTTTTAGAAGTGCCTGAAAACAAGAGTTTTATTGTATTGCTTGCACTTACATTGGGATTTGATGCTATAACAGCTTTGCCATTTGCAAAATTGCGTAAAGAGAACAGAGCAGTTCGTTATGCCGGACTAAAGCTGATTAATATCGGAGTTAATTTGGGAATAAACCTCTTCTTTTTACTATTATGTCCTTGGATTCACAATAACTTTCCTGAAATACCAATCACCACAATATGGAATCCTGAATTTGGAATTGGATATATATTTATGGCCATATTTGTTTCAAGTTTCACAAATTTACTACTACTGCTTCCGGATATTTTAAAGGTTCAGTTAAAGTTAGATCAAAAATTACTGCTTAAAATTCTTGCTTATTCTTCACCCATCTTAGTGGTAAGTATATGCGGAACACTCAATATCAATTTGGATAAAATGATTATGCCTGAGTTGATTCCTGAATCACAAAATCCTTTCTACCAGACAGGAATTTATGGAGCAAATTACAAGCTTGCAGTAATCATGACTTTATTCATACAGGCATTTCGATATTCTTTCGAGCCATTTTTCTTTGCTCAGGCAAAAGAGCAGAGCTCAAAGCAGGTGTATGCTGATGTATTAAAATATTTTGTAATACTTGGTCTTATTATATTTCTTGGGGTAATGTTTTATCTGGATATTGTAAAAATATTAATTGATTCGCGTTATCATGAAGGACTGGGAATTGTACCTTATGTACTCTTAGCTAATCTATTTTTTGGAATTTTCTTCTCTTTATCTTTGTGGTACAAGCTAACAGATAAAACTCGGTTTGGAGCCTATATTGCTATTGTTGGAGTTATAGTAACGCTTGTCCTGAACATTCTTTTGGTGCCAATATTCGGGTACATGGGGGCAGCGTATTCAGTTCTGGCCTGCTTTTTAGTAATAACTGCAATCTCCTATATCGCAGGTCAAAAATACTATCCTGTTCCATATGATTTAAAGGGAATACTTTTTTATTTGTTGCTTGCAGCAATCCTTTTTACAATTAGTACTTATTTAAACCCGGAAAATCAATGGATGAAAATGGCAGGAAAAACACCATTGTTATTGCTTTTTATCATTGTGGTTGTTCAAAAAGAGCATTTGTGGAGTTCTTTAGGAAAGATAGTTGGTATAAACAGGAAAAGGAAGTAGTCAAGACCTATTATCAACCTTTCATAAAAGTTTTGAAAAATGTATCTTAGCCATTCGAAAAAAAAATGAAATATTCTTCCAGCAATTGTTATTCATTTGAAACGTCCATGACAAAGAATTCTGAAAATCAAGGAGATGATTATTCCAGCATGGTAAGTTCCATCTGAGCATAAAATAAAAAATACAAACAGATGAAAGTAAAAATCGTTAACAAGTCGAAGCACGATCTACCTAAATACAGTACAGAATTATCTGCAGGTATGGATCTTAGAGCAAATCTTGACGAACCGGTATTATTAGAATCATTGGAACGTAAATTAATAAAAACAGGACTGTTTATTGAATTACCTGCAGGATACGAAGCCCAAATTCGTCCGCGTTCAGGCATGGCCTTAAAAGAAGGAATTACTGTATTAAATACACCAGGAACTATTGATGCAGATTATCGGGGTGAAATAGGTGTAATTCTTGCAAATCTTTCAAATCGTGTTGTGGAGATCAAAGATGGTGATCGGATTTGTCAGATGGTTGTTGCTGCACACGAAACAGTAAATTGGGAACCCGTGGAGGATCTGGAGACATCAGAAAGAGGTGCCGGAGGATTTGGACACACCGGAAAATCCTAATGCGTTAAAAATTATTAATTTGGATCAAAACAAATTGTAAAAGGGTACATTTGATCCGTTTTTTAGTTATTTTACAATTCACTACTACTAGATATTTTAACAGATGAAAATAATTGTTCCAATGGCAGGAATGGGGAAACGCATGCGTCCTCATACATTAACAGTGCCAAAACCTTTAATTCCAATTGCAGGAAAGCCTATTGTTCAGCGTCTTGTCGAAGAAATTGCAAAAGTTTCTGAAGAAGCAATTGATGAAATAGCATTCATTATTGGTGATTTTGGCAAGGAGGTTGAGGAAATATTATGCGGTATTGCTAAAAATATTGGCGCTAAAGCCAGCATTTATTATCAGGAAGAAGCATTGGGAACAGCTCATGCCATTTATTGCGCGGCACCTTCTTTATCGGATAAGGTTGTAGTTGCCTTCGCAGACACTTTATTTAAAGCAGATTTTGTTTTGGATGCCGAGGCAGACAGTGTGATATGGGTGCAAAAAGTTGAGGATCCTTCTGCTTTTGGGGTTGTTAAAATTGATGATAGAAATAACATTACAGATTTTATTGAGAAACCTAAAAATTTCGTGTCTGATTTAGCAATCATTGGAATTTATTATTTTAAAGATGGTGATAACCTACGGGATGAATTGGAATATCTGATGAAAAATAAGGTGCTTGTAAATGGTGAATATCAGCTTACTAATGCCTTGGAAAACATGAAGAACAAAGGACTTTCCTTTAAACCGGGACAAGTTATTGAATGGATGGATTGCGGCAATAAGGATGCAACCGTTCATACAAATCAAAGAATATTGGAATACCACAAGAATGATGATTTGGTTTGCTCTTCGTCTTCATCCGAAAATTCCATTATTATTCCTCCATGTTACATCGGAGAACATGTTAAAATTAAGAATTCGGTAATTGGGCCCCATGTTTCGGTAGGTTCAAATACAACAGTAAGTAATACTTTGGTTCGCAACTCAATCATTCAGCGTAACTCAAATCTTGAAAACTTAAACCTTGAAAATTCTATGATAGGTAATTATGTTGATGTTCAGGGTGAAGTTTCGGAATGGAATGTTGGAGACTTTGCGACCTTCTCAAAATAAAGATAGATGAAGGTGGGATGTAAATTTTGTTTGGCAGTTCTTATTGGTTGTTTGGTGTCGGGCTCTTTGTTAGCAGGGGGAATTGCGCCAATGCCTAAAAAAGAGATAGTACAGAAAGAAGTAAAGTTGACAGAGGCGCAAAAATTAGAGTTTGATTTTGCCTTTACGGAGGCAACAAAGGCTGTTTTGCTGCAGGAGTTGGATAAAGGGCTTTCTTTGTATGCAACCTGCCTTAAAATTGATCCATCGAGCGCTGTTGTACGTTACGAATTGGCGAATATTTATATGAGTCAAGAAGATTTCGGTAGTGCCCTGGAACTTTCCAGAGCTGCCGTTTCATTACAGCCGTTAAATATTTGGTACCAAATTCAGCTTGCAAATATTTACCAGAAAAAGGGGATGATGGATCAGGCTTGTGCTGTGTATAATGAATTGGTGAAACTGCATCCGGAACGAAACGATTTTTATTATTTGCAAGCTGCGATATTTGCCTCCGTAGAAAAGTTTGGCGAAGCCATAGAAGTCTATAATCGTTTGGAGAAAAAGGTAGGAATACAGGAAGGAATTTCTTTGGAAAAAGAGCGTTTATATCTTGCGGCAGGGAACCGAAAAATGGCCTATTCCGAAATTCAGAAACTGATAAAAAAGAATCCTTACCGGGCTGATTTCTATGGAATGTTAGCCGATCTGTATATGGAAGACAAAGATGAAGATAAAGCTTTTGAACAGTACGAAAAGATATTGAAAATTGATCCGGAAAATGGTTTGGTTCATTTTTATTTAGCGGATTTTTATCGAAGAAAAGGCGAAATTGAAAAAAGTAATGCTTCCCTTACAAAGGCTTTCAGCAATTCAGAAATTGAAGCGGATCAGAAAATTCAATTTTTAATTTCCATTCTGATGAATGGAAATAAAGAAGGCATGTCTGATGAATATTTGAAAGAATTATTGGACATATTGGTTGAAGTTCATCCGGGACAAGTAAGAGTACATGCACTTTATGCTGATTTTCTTAGAAAAAGAAAAGATAATGAAGGCGCACGATATCACTTAAGGAAAGTGCTTGAAGAGGAAAAAACAAATTATGTAGTTTGGGAAGAATTGCTTTTGATAGACAATGAAATGTTGGACTTTGAAAGTATGTTTAATGAAAGTTCGGAGGCATTAAAATATTTCCCGACTCAACCTATTTTATATATTTTTAAAGGGGTTGCGGCAGCTCAAAAGCAGGAGTACAATGTCGCAATTGAAACATTGGAAGAGGGTTTTTCTTATATCGGTGAAAATGTTAAGTTACGGGTTCAGTTTCAGACTTATTTAGGGGATGCCTACTATCAAATGGGCGACGCAGAAAAAGCATTTAAAGCTTATGATGAGGTCTTATTGTTCGAACCGCAAAATGTGATCGTGTTAAACAATTACAGCTATTATTTGTCAGTTAAAGGTCTAGAGCTTGAAAAAGCAAAAAAAATGAGTTCTCTTTGCATTAAACTCGAAGCAGAAAATTCTACTTATCTGGATACTCATGGATGGGTTTTATACCAAATGGGAGAATATCAAGATGCTAAAAATATTTTGGAAAAAGCTATGGAATTCGGAGGTGGAGAATCGGCTGTAATTGTCGAACATTACGGAGATATTCTTTTTCGTTTAGGCGATACGGAAAAGGCTCTTTCAGAATGGAAAAAGGCAGTTGAAATTGGCGAAGGTTCAGAGTATTTGGCAGAAAAAATAAAGACAGGAAGTATTCCTGAAGAGAAGAAACAAAATGAACAATAGAAAATATTCAAAAATTGTTTTAAGGGTTCTGATCGTTATCATTGCCCTTTTTCAGTTTTCCTGTAAATCATTTTATGAGTTAGGTGTTGAGAAGGCAAAGCCAATATCAGACAATAAGCTATATAACGGATTAATAGACAGCAGTTTAAATTATCAGAGTATATACGTAAAACGCTTTTCGGCAAGCTTTTCGGTTGATGGAATAAGCAAAAGTTTTAAAGGTTCTATTAAAATAGAAAAGGATAGTATTATTTGGATTGATATTACTGCCTCTGTAGGGATACCGGTAGCCCGACTGCTCATTACACCAGATTCTGTAAAAATGATCGATCGGCTTAAGAAAACTTATTTTATTGATGACTTTGGGTTCTTTTCGGATAAACTAAATATGGATTTGGATTTTTATTCTTTCCAGAGCATCCTTACCAATTCAATTTTTAGAATTGATAACGAAGAGAAAGAAAAGGCTTTTATTCGATCTTTTGATGGAAAAATAATTGACAACAAGTATGTTTTTATATCTGACAAAGCGAGAAAGATTGATCGAAAATTAAAGAAGGATAAGCTGGAAAAATTAAATAGGTTTAACTATCAAAGAGTAGATATTGATCCTTCTTTAATGAGGATTACAGATATATTGGTAAAAGAATTTGATGCTGCGAGAGACATAACTATTAAGTATCGGGATTTCACTGTTTTTGAAAACAGGAAGTTCCCCAAACGATTGGCTTTTGAAGTAAAGGATCCAAAACATTTATTATCTTGTAACATTAAATTTAATAAGATAACATTTAGTGAAGATCTGCGCTTTTCGTTTACAATACCTGACAAATACGATCAAATTTATCCATAAAACCACTATGGGATTTAGCAAATTAACATTTATTAAAATATTTTATATAGTAATTGCTCTTCTGGTTATATCATCAGCAGATGCTTTTTCTCAGCATGATATTTCTACTCTTAAGAAAAGAAAAGAGCAGAATGCTAAAGACATAGCGTACACCAATAGTCTTCTCACCAACACTTTGAAGAATAAGAATGTAACATTGGGACAATTAAACCTTCTAAATCAAAGAATAAAGGCCAGAAAAGCTTTGATTGAGTCCATTGAAAATGAAATTTCTTATCTCAATTCTCAGATTGGTAAAATGAATGCGGATGTAAAGGGCTTGGAAGATGAATTGAATAAGCTGAAGCAACAGTATGCAAAGTTGATTCAATATGCGTACAAGCAAAGAAATTCGCATGAAAAACTGATGTTTTTATTGTCAGCTAAGGATTTTAATCAAGCTTACAAGCGATACAAGTATCTTCAGCAATTTTCGGAATACAGCAAAGAACAAGGCAAACAGATTGGCTCCAAAAAAGATTCGCTGAAGGCAAGCTTACTTCGTTTGAAAAAGGCAAAGAGCGAAAAAGTTGTTTTGCTATCAGATAAAACAAAGGAAAATCAGAGCTTAGCTCAAGAGAAATCCCAGCAATCTGAGATAATTTCAAAATTGAAGCAGCGTGAGAAACAGCTTAGGGATGATTTAAAACAACAACAGCAGTATACTAAAAAGCTGGAAAGGGAAATTCAGAAAATCATCGAAAGTCAGGCTAAACTAGCGGCTAAGAAAAATAAGGGAGGAGGCAAATTTGGCTTAACTCCGGAGGAAAAGATACTTTCAGAATCATTTGATCAAAATAAGGGGAAGCTTCCCTGGCCTACAAAAACAGGTTTTATATCTGAAAAATTTGGGGAACACAAACATGCAGTGCTTAAGCATGTTAATGTTCGAAATGATGGTGTAAATATTACGACTGACAGCAACGCCGAATGTCGCTCTATTTTTAAAGGAGAAGTCACACACATCCTATCTATGCCGGGTCTTAATAATGTGATTATTATTCGTCATGGTGAGTTTTTCTCTGTTTATTCAAACCTTTCTTCGGTTAGTGTAAAAAAAGGCGACACGGTTTCGTCCAAAGAAAAAATTGGCGAGGTGTATACCGATCAGGCGCAAAGCCAAACTGTTCTTAAATTCCAATTATGGAAAGGAAGTACGAAATTGGATCCTTCATTGTGGCTGTATCGGAATTAACTCTTTTACGTAGTAGTTGGTATGGGTTCTAGTCAGGAAATTTTTATCGGAAAATTAGATCGGTTTATTCGAAAATACTACCAAAATCAGCTCCTAAGAGGTTTGCTTTTGAGTATTGTTCTGATTTTGTCCTATTTCTTGATTGTTTCATATACAGAATACTTACTGTATTTTTCAGTTTCGGTTCGAACATTTCTCGCCATTTTTTCGGTACTGTTTTTTTCTTTGATAATTGTGAAACTAATTATTTTACCCATAATTGGTTTGTTTCAAATTGGAAAAAGAATAAGTTACAGACAGGCTATTGCTATCATTACCCAATATTTTCCGGATCTGCAGGATCGGTTGATTAATACATTGGAATTAACCGAGCTGTCAGCTAAAAGTAATTCATCCGGTGACTCTCTTTTAATGGCCAGCATCAATCGAAGAATGGAATCCATTCAATTGATTCCTTTTAGAAAAGCGATATCATTCAGATCGAATCTTAGCTATTTAAAATACCTTGTAATCGTATTCATTGCAGTTGTGGGGACTTATATTGTCTTGCCGGATATGTATTCCGGCAGTGCGAATCGTTTGGTTCATTTCAGAAAGGAATACATCGCCCCAGCCGACTTTAAATTTAAAGTAAACCAAGATTCCATGAAAGTGGTTCGAGGCTTTGATTTCTGCCTGAAAGTGCAAACAGAAGGTAAATATGTGCCGGCTAATGTCTATCTGATTTCTGAGGGGAATCAGTTCCTTTTAAAAAAGATAGGAAGCAATAGTTTTAGCTACCTTTTCAGGAATGTAAATAGAGAAGTAAGTTTCTTTTTAAAGGCCGGCAAAATAACATCATTAACTTATCAGCTTGAACTTTTATTTAAACCTGAAATTAAGTCTTTTGAGCTTTCCGTAAAATCACCATCTTACACAAATGTACCAGAAAGAAAAGAGCAAAATTTGGGGGATATTAGTGTCCCCGAAGGATCTTTACTGGAATGGACGATTGAGGGAGAAGATACCAATTCAGTTCAAGTTGTTTTCAATGATTCTCTAAATCAAGTCAATTCAAAAAATAAAGGCAATATATTTTTATTTTCAAAAACGATCTTTCAGAAAAATAAATACCAGATTTATGTGAGTAATGAGCAATTTAAAAAACAGCTTTTTGCCAATTATACGATTGATGTAATACCAGATCTTTATCCACAGATTCAGGTGTCAACCATACAAGATACTTTATTGGCTAAAGCTTACTATTTTAAAGGTATCTTAAAGGATGATTATGGATTTACTAAATTACGGTTTTGTTATCTGATCAATGATCAGGAACCTGTTTACATTCCAATAAATATAAATAGGAATATTAGTTCTCAGGAGTTCTATTACGCCTTCGATTTTGAGAATGTCGATGTAGGTGAAGGAAGTCATGTACAATATTATTTCGAAGTTTTCGATAACGACGGAATAAATAAGCCGAAAATGTCCCGGTCCCGGCAATTTTCGTTATTAGTTCCCGATTCGAAGCAGTTGTACGATTTAAATAAAAACATTCAGGATAGTATCTCGGATCGGATCAAAAAAGGTATTGATCTGAGTCAATCCATACAGGAAGATATAAAGCGTCTTCAGAAAAATATGTTGGATGGCAACGGAGACCAATGGCAACAACAACAAATATTTCAGCAAATCGATTCTAAAAAGAAACAATTGGATGAGTTGCTAAAAAATATCAGGCAAGAGAATGCAAAAAAAGATCAGTTGTCAAATTCTTTGGGACAAAAAGATTCTTTACTAATCGAAAAGCAAAAGCAAATTGAAAAGCTTCTTGAAAATGTAATGGACGATGAGTTGCAGAAATTATTTGAAGAATTTAGCAAATTAGCTGAAGATTTTAAATCGGAAGATTTAAATAAGCTTGGGAACCAATTAAACATGTCGTTTGATGATTTTCAGAAACAAATGGATCGCAACTTAAATTTGTTGCAACGATATGATATTGAGATTCGTATGAATCAAATCATCGGCAGAATTGATAAAATTGCGGATACTCAGGAGGAAATTAGTGGCCTGGGGCGCAAGCAGGAGGAAAAAATGAATTCTCAGCAAGTTGAGGAAAGTCAAAAATGGGATGATTTGAAAAAAGACCTCGAAAATCTTCTTGAAAAAAATTCAGGCATTAGTGATCCGTATCAATTTCAAAATCCGTCTGAAGAACTTCAGTCGATTTCTGAGATGATGAAAGAATCAAAATTTTTTTTAGAAGAAGGGCAAAACTTTAAGGCTTCAAAAAATATGAAGGCAACTTCTAAAAAACAAAAAGCTCTTGCTCAAAAGTTGAATAGTAATCTTTCAAAAAGTGTAAGTGCACAACTTACCGTTGATATTGATAATTTAATTCGTTTGATGAATAACCTAATGGAATTTTCATTTCAGCAGGAGGCCGTACTGACAGATTACAAAACTGTGGATTATCGAAATCCGTTATTTTTTAAAATGATTGAAGAGCAGGGGGGATTAAAAGAAGAGTATTTACTCATTCAGGACTCTTTGTTTTCTCTTTCATCTCACTCGCCTCAGGTTGCTGCTTTAATTGGAACAAGAATTTTTGATATTAGTAATTATCTTGATCAGGTTCTTGAAGAGGCCAACAACAGAAGAAAAATTCAAGCGAATATTACTCAACAAAAAGTACTAACAGAAATTAATGAATTATCGTTGTTTCTTTCTGAAGCATTAAAACAGCTAATGGAACAAATGGCGAATGCCATGCCTGGTGATCAAATTGGTGATCAAAAGGGAGGAAAGCCATCTTTTTCAGGCATGCAATCGGAGCAGCAATCCTTAAAAAAGATGTTGGAGGAGATGATTCAGGAAATGAAATCAGGAAAAGGTAAAAATAATTCCACAGAAAAATTAGGTAAGTTTTTACAAAGGCAGGAAATGTTTCAACAAAATTTGAGTGAAATTCTTCAGAAGGGCGGTGTTGGAGATGAGACCGAGAATATATTACGTGAAATAATGAAAATGATTGATCAAACGCAATCAGACATATCTAATTTTTCCATAAATTCGAATACAATAAATAGGCAAAACAGAATAATTTCCCGTTTGTTAGAAGCTGAAAATGCCCATAGAGAAATGGATTTTGATAAAAAAAGAGAAAGTAATTCTGGAAATATAATTAAATTGAGTAACCCTACAGAAATATTTGAGTATAAAAGAATACGAACAGATTTCGAAGGTGTTTTCGGTGACTCTTATGTAAAAATGATTGACTACTATAATAAATTGTATTTGGATTACATGATCAAAATAAATAATGACTAAATCAGAAAAATTACTAATCTTTCCATCCGAATTAGAGAATATAAGTAGAGTTGAAAAACTTATAGATGAAATTTCTTCATCTCATAACCTTAGTTCTGAAATTTATGGGAAAATTTCAGTTGCCCTCATTGAAGCCGTCAATAATGCTATCTTGCATGGCAACCAACTTGACGTTACTAAAAAGGTGAAAATTGAATATAATATTGATGACGAATCGATTAGTTTCATTGTGTGGGATGAAGGCAAGGGATTCGATTTTTCAAATATACCTGACCCTACGCTTCCTGAAAATCTGGAGAAAACACATGGAAGGGGAATTTTTCTGATGAATCATCTGGCTGATGATATTGAATTTGGAGAGAATGGTGCTATAGTAGAAATGAAATTTATTTTTGGATAAAAATGTTGATTACTTACGATACGTGTGAAGCTAGTATTCCCGCGATTGATCAGAAGCGTTTAAGCGAATGGATCAATCGCGTTGTTGTTAATAATGGTTTCGAAATTGGAGAGATAAATTACTATTTCTGCTCTGATAATTACCTGCTTGAGATGAATCGGGAATACTTAAATCACGATTATTTTACGGATATCATTACTTTTGATTATACTGTTACTGATATTGTATCAGGAGATTTATTTATAAGTGTTGATACTGTTCTTGATAATGCAAAAGAGTATGGATGCGAATACCTTCAGGAATTGCATCGTGTAATGATTCATGGAGTCCTACATTTAATGGGCATTGATGATAAAACTGATGAGGATCAGCAAATAATGACCCAAAAGGAAGACGAATCGTTAGCATTACTTTCCGATATTGATTAAATTTGTGAAATTTTTTTAGTTTATTGATTTGAATTCTAGATGATTAGTATAGTAGAGTCTGTGCTAGTTTATTGGTTTTCAGTTTTTTAAATAAAATAATTATCTTTACACAAATAAGAATAACGAATATAAATATCTTTTTATTATATGTTGCCAAAGTATGATGTTATAGTAGTGGGTGCCGGTCATGCCGGATGTGAGGCGGCAACAGCTGCGGCAAACCTTGGATCTTCGGTTCTTTTGGTTACCATGGATATGAATAAAATTGCTCAAATGTCATGTAATCCAGCTATTGGAGGAATTGCAAAGGGGCAAATTGTTCGTGAATTAGATGCTTTGGGGGGGTATACAGGTATAGTTACCGACCGTTCATCCATTCAATTTCGAATGCTTAACCGCTCTAAAGGGCCTGCTATGTGGAGTCCAAGATCACAATGTGATAGAATGATTTTTTCTTCGGAATGGAGAAAAATCGTTGAAAATACAAATAATCTGGACATGTGGCAGGATGCCGTTGTACAAGTGATTATAGAGGATGGCAAAGCAGTTGGTGTGACTACAAAATTGGGAATCGATATTACTGCGAAATCCGTAATACTAACCAATGGAACTTTCCTTAACGGATTAATGCATATTGGCCGCAAGCAGGAAAAAGGAGGTCGCACAGCAGAACCAGCTTCTGTAGGAATTAGTGAACAATTAAAAAGTATTGGCTTTGAAGTTGGGAGGATGAAAACTGGAACTCCTGCACGTTTAGATGGCAGAAGTATTGATTTTTCAGTAATGAAAAGACAGGATGGGGAAGAAGGATTTTATCAATTTTCTTATCTGACAGATCATGTAGATCGGATTCTTACTCAGAGACCATGTTATATTACGTATACAAATTTGGAAGTTCACGATAACCTTAGGGAAGGGTTTGAAGAATCACCAATGTACAATGGAACAATTCAAAGTACTGGGCCAAGATATTGTCCAAGTATAGAATCTAAATTGTCGACTTTTGCTGAGAAGCAAGAGCATTTACTTTTTTTAGAGCCAGAAGGGGAGTGCACTCAGGAGTATTATATCAACGGATTTTCATCGAGTCTTCCTTGGGATGTTCAGCTAAAAGCACTTCAAAAAGTTCCTGGATTGGAAAATGTGAAAATGTATCGTCCGGGATACGCAATCGAATATGACTATTTTGATCCAACTCAACTTCATCATACTTTGGAAACAAAATTGGTCTCGAACTTATTTTTTGCCGGACAAATTAATGGCACAACCGGATATGAAGAAGCAGGAGCTCAGGGAATGATGGCAGGAATAAATGCGAGTTTATTGGTGCAAGGAAAAGAGGCTTTCACACTGAATAGAGACGAAGCTTATATTGGTGTTTTAATTGACGATTTGGTAACGAAAGGTGTTGATGAACCTTATCGGATGTTTACTTCAAGAGCCGAATACCGTATTTTATTAAGGCAGGATGATGCAGATTTTCGTTTAAGTCCTAAGGCTTTTAAATTAGGTTTGGTGGGACAAAAGCGAATTGACTTACTGGAGGAGAAAATTGAATTTAGAGATAAATTGGTTACCTTTTGTAAAGAGTTTAGCTGCAAACCGAAGTTCCTAAATCCGATACTCGAGAAATTAGGAACGGCACCATTAAAACAAGGGGTAAAATTATACGATATAATTCTTCGTCCACAGGTTCAGATAAATGATTTGATGGAAGATATTATTCCATTGAAAGAACTGGTGGATTCAATCCCTAACAGGAGAGAGGAAATTATTGAAGCAGCAGAGGTATTAATCAAATATTCGGGATATATTAACAGGGAAAAATTGATTGCCGAAAAATTGACCCGCTTGGAGAATATTAATATAAAAGGCAGATTTGAGTATGCAAGCCTGCAATCTATATCTACCGAGGCAAGACAAAAGTTAGATAAAATACAGCCTCAAACTATCGGTCAGGCATCACGCATATCGGGTGTTTCCCCTAGCGATATTAACGTTCTTTTAGTACTCATGGGACGATAACGTTCCACGTGGAACTAAGGAGTATTTTAAAATAGTTTACTCCTTAAAACGCCCGAAATTGCTTTTCCGCACATCGAAAAGTTAATTTCGGGCATTTTTGAAGGTAATATTGGGTTGTTTTAGGAATTGAATTAAGAGAAACCCATTTCAAATGATAATATATTAGAGATGACAAGTAATAGGTTTTCAATATCAGGTAAAGTTGTAGATGTTGTTTCGCGTGAAATAATCAATGCAGAGGTGTATGTTGAAGAGGGAAGAATCACTTCCATTAGTAAGAGAGATTCTGTTCCTGATCAATATATCTTACCAGGACTTGTTGATGCACATATGCACATTGAAAGTACCTTATTAATACCAAGTCGGTTTGCAAGTTTAGTTGTACAGTTTGGCACATTAGGTTTGGTTACAGACCCGCACGAAATAGCAAATGTGCTGGGTGAGATTGGCGTTGATTTCATGATTAATGATGCCGGTAAAGTTCCTTTGGAAATTCGCTTTGGTGTTCCGTCATGCGTACCGGCCACCAAACACGAAACTTCAGGTTTTGTTTTGGATAGTAATATTGTGGAAAGCTTACTGAAAAGAGAAGAAGTTGTTTGTCTTGCTGAAGTAATGGATTTTGTTGGTGTGATTGAAGACGATCTTGAGGTACTCAAAAAAATAGTAGCGTGTAAGAATCTTGGAAAAAAAATAGACGGTCATGCTCCAGGTTTAAAAGGAAAGGATTTGAAAAAATATGTGGCATCTGGAATTTCTGCGGATCATGAATGTTCAACTTTGGAGGAAGCTCTTGAAAAGATTTCTTTAGGGATGATGATTCAAATACGGGAGGGTAGTGCTGCTAAAGATTTTGAGGCGCTGTATTCTTTGCTGGAAACACACCCGGATAGAATCATGTTGTGCACAGATGATTTGCATCCAGATGATTTAATTGAAAATGGGCATATAAATTTTCTGATTAAACGTGGATTGAAGAAGGGACTTAATTTATTTTCATTACTGCGGGCCGCTAGCTACAATCCAATCCATCATTACGGATTAAATCTGGGATTGTTGCAGGTTGGCGATTCTGCAGATTTTATTGTAATTGATCATCCGGAATCATTTGTTGTAGAGCGGGTATTTCGAAAAGGTGTTTGTATTTATAAAAATAAGGAGGTTTTGTTTAATGTAAGTAATGAAATCATCTTGAATAATTTTAGTCGAAAACCAATTCAATTAGCAGATTTGGCTGTTAAGCCTCAAAATGGTTCATTGCGGGCAATGGTTGTTAAGGATGGTGATCTGATAACTGATTCAATTTTGTGTACACCAAAGGTAATTGATACAAATGTTGTATCTGACGTTGATAATGATTTATTGAAAATGGTTGTGATGAGCAGATACGATAACAGAAAGCCTGTAATGGGATTTGCCAAAGGTTTTGGTTTTAAAAAAGGAGCTATTGCCGAAAGCATTGCTCACGATAGTCACAATATTATTGCTGTAGGAACGAATGATGAAGATTTGCTTCATGCAATTAATTCACTAATTGAAATGAAAGGTGGTATTGTTGCTGTAGACAACGGAGAGTGTGAGTCGGTCCAGTTGGAAGTGGCAGGATTAATGTCGAACAAAACAGGAGAGGATTTGATAAGGGAATATACAAGATTGAGTAATTTTGCTTCCGATCTGGGATCAAATTTTCAATCGCCTTTTATGACTCTTGCATTTATGTCTTTGTTGGTAATTCCGAAACTAAAATTGTCGGATAAAGGTCTTTTTGATGTTAATGAATTTAGAGTAGTTGACCTTTTTAAAGAAGAGTAAGCTATATTAGAGGAAAATTAGAATAAGTGATAAAAAGTAAAAATACAGATCATTTAAAATCTTTGGTTTCTGCCTTGCCGGAAGAGCCGGGAGTGTATCAGTTCTTTGATGAGAACGACACAATTATATATGTTGGAAAAGCAAAGCGACTCAAACGGAGGGTAGCTTCCTATTTTAATAAAGTTCACGATTCGGCAAAAACCAATATAATGGTTCGCAAGATTGTGGATATTCGACATATTGTTGTTGAATCTGAAGAGGATGCTCTGTTATTGGAAAATAACTTAATTAAAAAGCATCAGCCACGATACAATGTTCTTTTGAAAGACGATAAATCCTTTCCCTGGATTTGTATTAAAAGAGAGAACTTTCCAAGGGTTCAAGTCACCCGTAATATGATTAAAGATGGCTCGGAATATTTTGGGCCCTATACGAGTGTGAAAATGGTTCGGATTTTAATGGACATGATGCGGTCTTTGTATCAATTGCGAACATGTAATTTAAGTCTTTCGGAAGAGGGGATTAGGGATAAGAAATTCAAAGTCTGTTTAGAGTATCATATTGGAAATTGCAAAGCGCCTTGTATTGGGAAGGAGAATAAAGATGAATATGAACAAATAATACAGGATATTCGGAATATATTGAAAGGGAATATTGGCTCGGTGACTTCTCATTTGAAAGAAAAAATTCAGGAACTGGCCAATGATTTCAAATTTGAAGAGGCACATCTTCTTAAAGAGAAATTAGATTTACTGGCAAAGTATCAAAGTAAGTCAACAATTGTAAATCCTTCCATTGATAACATTGATGTGTATTCTATTGTTGATGATGAAGATTCTGCGTATGTAAATTTTTTAAAAGTGGTAAATGGAGCCATTATTCAGGCACACACCATTGAAATGAAAAAGAAAATTTACGAAAGTAAAGAGGATTTGCTTTTGCTTGCTATTACAGAGATCCGGCAGAAGATTTTTAGTACGGCAAAAGAAATTTTGATTCCTTTTGAGCTTGAATTATCCATTGAAAATGTTCGGTTTGTTGTCCCTCAACGTGGCGATAAAAAGAAATTACTGGATTTATCTGAACGCAACGTTAAATATTATCGTCTCGAAAAGTTAAAGAAAGGGGATAGGTCTCTAAAACAATCGCATTCTGAACGTATTGTAGAAACCATGCGCACTGATTTAAGATTAAAAGATGCACCGGTTCATATTGAATGTTTTGACAATTCGAACATACAAGGAACTAATCCCGTCGCCTCTTGTGTTGTGTTCAGGAATGCAAGACCTTATAAAAAGGATTATCGGCATTTTAATATAAAAACAGTAGTTGGAGCAAATGATTTTGCGTCTATGGAAGAAATAATTTACCGGCGTTATAAAAGATTGCTGGATGAGGGAAAGAGTTTACCGCAATTGATTTTGATTGATGGGGGAAAAGGACAATTGGGGGCCGCCTTAAATAGTTTGGATAAATTAGAATTGCGTGGAAAGATTTCTGTAATTGGAATCGCCAAAAAACTGGAAGAAATTTATTTTCCAGGCGATCCTTATCCGTTGTATCTGGATAAGAATTCAGAAACTCTTAAAACCATTCAACACTTGCGAAATGAATCACATCGCTTTGCAATTACCTTTCATAGGCAGAAGCGATCGACGGCATTTATTGTCTCGGAATTAGATAAAATTGAAGGTGTCGGACCAAAATCAGTTCAAAAGTTAATTAAAAAGTTTAAGTCAGTAGAAAATGTTAAGAATGCTACTATCGAAGAACTTAAAACAGAACTCGGTAGTTCGAAAGCCTTAACTGTTTGGAAATATTTTAATTAGGTGTATATAATTGAGGTGTTTGTATAGATTTAATTTGTTTGTGTTTTTGGATTTCCCAGAAATAGTGTTTTTAAAAAAGAGCTGATAAAATCTCATTCTCTGTAAGTTTGATAAAGAATAAATTTAGATTGAGTTCTTTAAGTATCTTGGTAATAGTGTTTTTATCGTGATAGTTACCAATTAATATAGATTCAAAGCTGGAATTTTGATTTTCAACAAGGCAATTCCCAAATAACTCAAGGTTTCTAATAATTCCTTTCTCTACCTTAATACTTATCTCTAGAATTGATCCTTCTGAGAAATTGGATAGTTTCTCGAATGTATAATTGGGAGAGTAGCCATAATTCCATTCCCAGTTATTATATTTCTCTGCCATTAAAGCTTCTATCTTTTCAATATCAATTGCCGATAGTTCAAATTCCTTAGCATCTGGAAATTTCGTTGTCAAATCCGTTAATATTAATTGAGCAAAGTTATCGATACTCATGGAGTTGGAAAGATATTCAGAGATGTTCGTTACCTTACTTCTAATGGATCTTATACCCCGATCTTTGAACTTGAGAGGATTTACCTTTAACAGCTGATTTAAGCGATTTAAATCGCTTGAAAATAGCATTGTGCCATGTTGCATAAGCTTGTTCTTAAAAATGTGTGAAGCATTCCCTGAAAATTTCTTTCCATCGATCGTTAAATCGCTTTTTCCTTCAAATTTAGCGTTTACGTGCAGCTTTTGAAGAGTATCGATAATCGGCTGACTGTATTTTTGAAAATCAACCAATTTACTTTTTTCTCCACTCTTGATAAAGCAATAATTTAGATTTCCTTCGTCGTGAAAAACGGTTCCTCCACCTGACATTCTTCTAATAACAGGTATATTTTCCTGTTCAGCTTTGTCGAGATTGATTTCAGCCAGGGTATTTTGATGTTTTCCTACAATTAATGCAGGAGTATTGGTATACAAGAAGAAAAAATCATCTTCATGGTTTTTTAGCAAATACTCTTCGCAGGCAATGTTAAAAACGGGGTTGGTAGATGAACTGATGAAATACAACATGCTTTACTTTTTTTTTGTAACGGATTACAAATATCAGTATTAATTGGGAAATATCTTAATTTAGAATCAATTTTAATAAGGTACAAGTCTGGAAAAACGGTTTTGGCAATATCTTTTTTACATGAATATGATGTGTTATATTTGAGAGGAACAATTAATTGTAACATTTAATAAATATATTGATATGCGGGTTGTGGTTCAGCGGGTTACTCAAGCTTCAGTGAGTGTAGATTCTGAAATAATCGGGCAGATGTCGAAAGGATTGCTGGTGTTGGTGGGAATAGAGAATGCTGATACGGAAGAGGATTCGGAATGGTTGAGTAAAAAAATCTGTCATCTTCGAATTTTTGACGATGAGGAAGGAGTAATGAATAAATCTTTACTTGAAGTGGATGGAAATATTTTGGTAATCAGTCAGTTTACTTTGCATGCAAAAACTAAAAAGGGGAACAGACCATCTTATATTACAGCTGCAAAACCTGATATTTCAGTACCTCTGTACGAGAATTTTGTTGCTCGTTTGGAAAAAGCATCCGGAAAGAAGGTGGAAACAGGAAAATTTGGTGCCGAAATGCAGGTCTCATTGGTTAACGATGGTCCGGTTACCATTGTAATGGATACTAAAAACAAGGAATAGATGATGAATCAGATAGGAATTAAGGAAGCCCAGGAAAAAGTTGATCAATGGATCAAAAAGTATGGAGTTCGTTATTTTAATGAATTGACCAACATGGCTATTTTGACCGAAGAGGTAGGAGAGGTGGCTCGAATTATCTCCAGAAAATATGGAGAGCAATCTTTCAAAGAAAGCGATAGGAAAGTTGATTTAGCAGATGAGATGGCTGATGTTCTTTGGGTTTTAATGTGCCTGGCAAATCAAACAGGAGTTGATTTAAACGAAGCTTTCCAGAAGAATCTTGAGAAGAAAACGGAGCGGGATATGTACCGGCATAAAAATAATGAGAAACTCTGAGAACAGTAATTAAGCAGATGCTTTTTACACTAAGGCCAAAGTAATCATAGCGATAACTTTGGCTTTTTTTTTACATGTGAATGCCAATATTATTTGTTCACAGAAAAATTGCTGTTAAAATTTGAATTCTATTGATCGCTAAAAATATAATGAGTTATGTGAAATTTTTCACGATAATATTTTTATTATTAATAGACAATTAAGGTATATTCGTAGTAGTATATGAATGTTTTGTCAAATAAATATTCTTTTCAATTATTTAAAAAACTTTAGTTATGGACGCATTTTTAGCATTTATTGGATTGTGGCCTGTTAGTTGGGCTCCAAAGTATTGGTCTTATTGTTGGGGACAATTAATTCC
>JAFGYE010000019.1 GCA_016936255.1 Marinifilaceae bacterium
AACGTTATGTTCAATTCCGTGATTAACAATGGTTCTGCCTCCGCCATCCTTGGCTTCGGCTTTTCTAAGTGAACACGTAATAAATGTGACGGAGGCACATTAAGGGAATGTAAGCATGACTCTTTAAATATTTCTCTACAAGGAGCGAGTAATGAAACTAAGAAACTTAGTAATCACATTTTTATTAGCCTTTTTTTGTACATCTTTGTGGGGGCAGAGCTTGCTCCCTTTTAAAGATGACTGGACTGGAAAATACGGGTTCAAGGATCAGGATGGTAATGTCGTTGTTGAGCCGAATTTACGTGAAGTAAATCCTTTTTACAACGGAATTGCAATTGTTGAAAATGAACGTAGGCAACCACAGTATGTAAGATCTGATGGGAAAATAATCTCATTTACACAAAGTATCTATGAATTAAACAACTTTTCCGATGATATCGGATTGGTGCGACCTCAAAGTGGTGACTTTTTCTACATAAGTAAAGAAGGAGAAACAATCTCTCCGGAGTATGATCGTGCATATCCTTTTTCTGAAGGCGTTGCCATTGTTATTGTGGATGATAAATTAACAGTAATTAATACATCTTTTGAACCTCTTTTTGAATTACCCGTCAGCCCTTATGGTTCTGTAGGTGCTGGAGATAAATATGCTCACGAATTTAACAGTGGCTTATTAGCAATTCAAAATGCAGATGGGAAATGGGGATATATCGGAATAGATGGGGAATTATCTATCCCGCCAAAGTTTACATATCCAGGAGAATTTGTTGGAAATTATGCACTCACAAAAATGACTGACCGTTATAGTGATGAATGGTTAATTATCAATAATTCAGGTGATACAATTTTCACAGTAGAGTTTCCAAGGTTTGATCATCCAGAAGCACACGCAATAATTTTTGGAGATTATTTTATTTGGAATCCAGATCGAGAAGAAATTATAATACGTAATCTGGTAGATAAAATAGAAATTCAAATTGACGTTCCTAAATATCTCAGCGGTTATGATGATAATATTAGACCGTACTTATGGGATGAGAAAATTCTCTATGACGGTTCAATAATATCTCTTACAGGTGAGATTGAAGGAAAAATCGAGTATAAGGGTGGTTCTGATGATGTCATTTGGAATAATGAATATCTTTATTCTGATGATCAGAAATTATATACAATTACTGGTGAGGAATTTAAACCGTGAATATTTATGAAATCAAAGAAATTGAAAAATTAATAAATCCTATATCGCTTACTGGCGTATATTCAGGTTGGAATGGAAATAAAGATTTGTATTTTTCTATAGATTTCATCGATTCTGAAATTGTTGAGGTTTATTTTGGTAAGCAGAGAAAAACAAAATCACCAGCAGAATTATGGAAAGGTTCCATGGAATCCATAAAAGATATTGAATATTCGATTGATTCAATCAAAAACGATTCACTTCACATTTCTCATAACTATATTTCTGCTTCTATATTAGGTAATATACTGAAATAACGAATACAGCCCGAAAGTACATCCGTGTACTTTCGGGAGATTTTAGACACCATCACGGAACAAAACATAACAGCGAATATGCAGTTCCGCTTCGCTTCACCCAAATTGGCCTGCGGCCAACTTCGCATATTCGCGGAACGTTATGTGCAAGGCTGAGCACAAGATGGTATTAAAAACAGTAGATTTTTTATATAATAACCCCGCCCCCAAGACGCCCGCCGTCCATGGCGGGCTACAAAGATAGAGGACTGACATATAGCATGAATAATATAAAACAACTAACTGAAAAATATAGAACCAATAGAGCTACGTATTTAAAAGCAGATTATAACGAAACTCAATTGCGCACTGATTTCTTAGACCCATTATTTGAAATATTGGGTTGGGACATTAAAAACAATCAAGGGAAGCCGACCAATGAAAGAGAAGTCTTGGTTGAAGAAGCTCTACGAGAAGATATTAACAGTAACACGAAAAAGCCGGACTATACTTTCAGACTTTTTTCTGAACGAAAATTCTTTTTAGAAGCTAAAAAACCATACGTAAAAATTGATTCAGACCCCGAACCTGCAAAACAGGTTCGCAGATATGGTTTTACGGCCAAACTTAAAATATCCGTTCTCTCCAACTTTGAATATTTAGCCATTTATGACTGCTCTCAAAAGGTGGGCAAAGATGATTCTGCAACAAAAGCACGAATAAAAATTTACCATTATACAGAATATGAAGAAGCATTCGAAGAAATTCAAAAACAGCTTAGTCATTGTTCGGTTTATACCGGAGAATTTGATGAAACTTGGAAAGAAATTGAAAGCCAACTCAAACTTTCAAGTGTTGATGATTTATTCCTTAAACAAATCAACGAGTGGCGTATAATTCTTGGAAAAGAAATCTACTCCCACCAAAATCAGTTGGATGAAGCTCAATTAAACGACATTGTTCAAAGCTACATCAACAGCATCATTTTCCTTCGAGTATGTGAGGACAGGAATATTGAAGTTTATAAAACGCTCCTAAATTTTGCGGACAATAATGATTTCAACGCACTCATTCAAAAATTTAGGGAAGCCGATAGAAAATACAATGCTGGACTTTTCAATCATGTGTTGACCGAAGAGATTATTACTAACAATAGCTCTGCCTTTTGGACAATCATCAAACAACTTTATTTTCCAGAAAGCACCTATTCATTTGTCGTTTTTGCTTCTGATATTCTCGGAAACATCTACGAAATTTTCCTTGGCGAGCAACTTAAAATTGCCAATGGGGAAATATCACTCGAAAAGAAACCCGAACACATTGATAGGGACATTGTAACCACACCAACATTTATCATTCAGGACATTCTCAGGGAAACTGTTGCAAAGCATTGTGATGGTAAAACTGATACAGAAATACTGCAATCGTCCTTTGCTGATATTGCTTGTGGTTCAGGAGCTTTTTTGCTTGAAACTTACCAATTGTTGCATGATACGCTGGTCGATTATTATTTGAGAAAAAATCCTGCGGAACTATTACAGATGGCAGTCAGCACGTATAAACTCAAATTTGAAACGAAACGTCAGCTTTTAATTAACTGTATTTTCGGGGTCGATAAAGATTACAATGCTGTTGAAGCTTGTAAATTCGGTTTACTATTGAAGTTGTTGGAAAACGAAGACAACAACACCATTCCAACACCTGCACTTCCAAATATGGATGCGAACATTTGTTTTGGAAACAGCCTTTTAAACTCTGAAAAAACTTCTGCCGAAAATCAAAGGGACATTAATCCTTATGATTTTGGTGCGACTAGATTTGACGTAATTGTTGGTAACCCGCCTTATATGGCAACCGAACACATGAAGCAATTCACGCCTTTGGAATTGCCATTGTACAAAACACATTACCAATCCGCTTACAAGCAGTTTGACAAATATTTCTTGTTCATTGAAAGAGGTTTGGATTTGCTCAAACCAAATGGGTATTTCGGATACATTGTACCAAGCAAATTCACAAAAGTTGGAGCAGGAAAAAAATTGAGAGAGTTCTTGGCATCCAAAAAGGAAGTCGAGCAGATTATCTCCTTTGGGGCAAATCAAATCTTTCAGGATAAGACAACTTACACTTGCTTGTTAATTATGAAGAATACAGAACAGGAACACTTGAATTATTTGGAAGTTCAATCTTTAAAGGATTGGAAAACTAGAAATATAGCTTCTCACAATTACGATTCCGTAGAATTTGAAAAACTGGATGATGATGGTTGGACATTGGTTCCTGGAAACTTAAAACCAATTTTTGAATCCATTGAAAGCCAATCTGAAACTTTAGAATCGCTGATTGGTTCAGAAAACATATACAATGGCATACAAACCAGTGCCAACAATATTTACATCCACGCTGCAACAAATGAGGACGAGCAATTTTACTATTTCCAAAAAGACAGTATTGACTGGAAAATAGAGAAAAAATTAACCAGACCTTATTTCAAAACATCCAGTGGTTCAGATAATCTAAACACTTATCGCCCTTTTTCACCCAATGCTTTTGTTATCTATCCTTATCTTAAAACAGATAAAGGTATTCAGTTTGTCGAGATTGATCAATTGGAATCGGATTATCCAAATACTTTTGCTTATCTGAACCACTACAAAGAAGTTCTCAATAATCCTAAAAGGGATATTAAGCCAATACCTGAAACAGAAAATGAATGGTACAGGTATGGGCGACACCAAAGTCTGGACAAATGTGATGTTCCTGCAAAAATCATAGTTGGTGTATTATCACAAGGAAATAAGTATGCAATTGATTATTATGGCACATTGATTTCTTCAGGTGGAACAGCAGGATATTGT
>JAFGYE010000004.1 GCA_016936255.1 Marinifilaceae bacterium
AAACCATCAAATCCCCTATAAAATATAATATCTAAAGAAATAAACCTACTTAATAATTTTTCTTTATATTCAACAGACAATGTTGCGAAACATGCCTAATTTGAATTTAGACTTCTTTTAAACAGTGATTTCTTGCATATAAAACAAAAAAAGCCTTCGGTAATATACCGAAGGCTTTCTTTATTAGATCATTATATAATTAACAATATTCCCGGGGCTCAATTTCACCGCGCAGAACCATATATCCATTCATTGCCAAGGCCTTCATTTCATCTTCTCCGGGATATACAACAACAGGAGCAATAAAGGAAACCATTTCTTTAATATAATTTACCAAATCAGGATTATGGGCAATTCCGCCAGTTAGAAGAATTCCATCTACCTTACCTTTTAAAACCGTTGCCATTTCTCCAATAGATTTTCCTACCTGATATGACATAGCATCCTGAATCAATTTTGCATTTGCATCACCAGCCTTGGCTTTCAACTCAACATCATAAGCATCATTTGTTCCTAAATGTGCAACCAAACCTCCTTCGCCCTTAATCATTTTCTTTACATCTTCAAGGGTATAGTCTCCGCTAAAACAAAGTTTCGCTAATGCTCCGGCAGGAAGTGTACCTGATCTCTCAGGGGAGAATGGACCTTCGCCATCTAAAGCATTGTTTACATCAACTACTCGTCCTTTACAGTGAGCACCCACAGAAATTCCACCACCAAGGTGAGCAACAATCACATTAATTTCCTCATACTTCTTATCAACCGACTGCGCAAAAGCACGGCCAATAGCTTTCTGATTTAGAGCATGAAAAATAGACACTCTTTGAAATTCCGGATGCCCCGATATTCTGGCAACATCAATCATCTCATCAACAACAACAGGATCTGCAATATAAGCTTTAGCTCTTGGTAATGCCTGAGCAATATTATCGGCTATTAAACCACCTAAATTACTTGCATGTTCTCCAAGAATACCAATTCTTAAATCTTCTTTTAAGCGCTCATTTACCGAGTAAATTCCAGATTCAATGGGTTTGACCAATCCTCCCCGTCCAACAACTGCTTCGATTAAATCTATTTGAATTTCTGCATCTACAAGCTCTTTCATAATAATATTCTTACGAAATTCGAACTGTTCAGAAATTTTACCGAACTGAGCCAATTCTTCGTTCGAATGCTTTATATTTTTCAAGAATACAGATTTATCTCCCTGAAATACAGCGATTTTAGTAGATGTGGAGCCAGGATTAATAGCTAAGATTCTACGAGTTTCCATTTGTTAAGTATGTTTGTGTTTGTGTATTATTCAATTTGAATGCAAAAATACCAAACTTGATTAGAATTCAACATCATTTAAAGACATTTTACTTCAATTTATCTATTTAGTTTGATTTTTAGTAATAAATCATCACAAAACCTACTGATTTGAAGGAAATACAAAGAAAGATCCTAATTTATCTCAGGAATCAATAAAATATTATAGGTAAGCCAATTGCAAAAGCAACAAAAAAATCCTTACGTTGAACAATTAGAAGACATGACGACTGCTCAAATGGAATTTGAGAGCAATCAAAAGTTAAACTTATTTTAAAAAAGAGAATGCATAAAGTATTAAATTTAGCTCCAATCTTGATAGGACGGTAATTTGTCGAGAGCAATTACCTCCTGACGGGCTTCAAAATGATTGAAAAGATCATGATCCGGCCATTCCTTTACCGATCTTAAAAATTGGCTCATTAATACACTAAGATCTTTTGTAAAATCTGATCCCCGCCAAGTAGAACTATTGGTTATGATTACATAACTTATACCATTTTTGTCGTGCTTTAGTAAAGCAGAACTACCCGCTAAAGTTCCGGTTCTCCACCAAGTACCATTGCTTCGGGTTCCTTTCCAGCCAATCGGGCTATGACCTAACTTATTCGGTGTAGTCATATATTTTATGCTTTTTCTGGAAAGAATATCCGGAAGAGTATCGTCACCATCAATAGCCATCATAAATTTAATTAGTTCAGCGCCTGATGCAATCCAGCCGCCTGCACCACCAAGAGCTTCCAAATTATTTCCGCCATTACTTCTAAAAACAGTTTTTCCAGATCCGTCAAACGAAGAAACTTTAATTGCATCAGACTGCTCGTAATAATTTACCTCGTTAGGAAAGTGATCCTTTTGAAGACTTCTCCCTAAATGCATATCAAAAATTCCCGAAGGATTTAAAATATGAGTTTGAACATATGTCTCATAGGACTTGTCAGCAAGTTTCTCAATAACTTTCTCGAGTATAACGTAACCCAGGTTAGAGTAACTTCCTCTGGTTCCGGGTGTAAAGCTTAATCTTCTCGACAATGCAAATTGAATCGTAGTTTGAGCATCAATTGGCGGCTCAACATTCATTTTTTTCGCTATTGCCAAAGGTAAAAACATTGGATCGCCATATTTGCTTGAAAATCCGGCAGAATGACGAAGTAAATGCTCAACAGTTATTCTCTTTGTGCGTTTATCTTTAATATTGCTATATGTCTCATCATTCAGAATACCATGTTCACCAAAAACGTAATCATCCAAATGCAACTTCCCTTCCTCCTGCAATTTCATAATTGCAGTTGCGGTAACTAATTTGGAAACGCTTGCAATTCTAAACAGACTGGATGGTTCAACCTCCTTCTCATTATCCACATCAGAATAACCATATCCTTTCGCAAAAACCAATTTACCATCTTTAACAACAGCAATTGTTGCACCAGCAACTTCCCACCTCCTTAAAAACCGATTTAATATTTTATCAGCCCTTTTAGTCTGATCACTGTCAGATAATTTATTTGAAATTCTATGAGACACCGCTTCGATACTGTTATCGATTCTTACAGTGGGAGCTTCCTGTGTAGAGAAACTAAACGTCTGGTCAAGAATAACCAGAGCTACAACGATAAATACTGATACTAATCTTCTTACAATCATTAAATGTAAATTGATTCAACTGCTATACTTCAACATCACAACTCATCCAGCAACAAGTCAGTACATTCTTTCTACTATTAAGAATACAAAAATGTTTATATTTTTTCGTAATACCATTCTAAATTAGCTTCTATTTATAAACAGTAAAAACAAAACCCTTTGTCACAAATATAATTCATTTAATCATCAAAACAAGTCGCTTTAGCAAATTCAAACCAAATACAAAGAAATAATCTCTTCTATTTTAAAGCAATCAGGAAAGCATAATTATGGACAGAAATGCATTAAAAACGAAAAGACATCGAGTATTAGCCATATAGTGCAACGGCATAAAAATGGAACTAAAATTATCTGATGCCGGGAATGCAGGTCTTTAATAAATTATACCACCTGAAACAATTCAATTTTTTCATCAATTCCTTTCATCTTAATTTTCCCAAGATTAATTAAAGTATTACGATCACCATTTAATTGATCGGCGACTGCCCTGCTCACTAAAAATTGTGAATCGAATTGCTTATTCAACTGTTCTATCCGGGAAGCTATTATTACATTTTTGCCCGCAATGGAAAATTGTTTACGGATTTCATTGCCTATATTCCCTGTAATTACTTCGCCACAATGAAGACCTATACCAACACGGGTTTTATCACCGTTTATTTCATTCCTGCAATAATTAATAACTTCGACTATTTGAACACCAGCACAATATGCATCAACCACATGATTTGGATTTTCAACTGCAACACCAAAAGAAGCCATGAATCCATCCCCCAATATTTGGTGAATAATTCCATTATTCTTCTCGATAATCCGGATGAGAGGATCAAAAATTGCATTTTGAAATTCAATGGTCTCTTCAGGGCTTTGCTGATCGGCCATTGATGTGAAATTACGAATATCCATGAACATAATAGATCCTGTCATTTTTTGCCCCACCTTATCATTTTTATGCAGAATCAATTCTTTCGCTATATGTGTGGATAACTGCTGACCAAGAAGAGATTCCATTTCATTTTGATCATCTTTTGCTTTCAGCAGATTATTCACCCTCTTTCGTATTTCTGCAGCAACCACGCCTGCAATTATTCCTGCTGACAATAAACCCATACTCCTCATCAAATAAATTTCAATCATTTGCTCAACATCACCAACAGGTTTCAAAAATTGTATCCCCCAGTAAGAAACACCCCAATATCCAATGCAAGCCAATATGCCGGCCCCCAGGGATATCTTAAAATCAAGATGCATTGCCGACAGCATCAAAAGCAAAAAATAAAAAGTAAGCCCATCGTATTCCAACAGCAAAAGTGAGTTGTCATATTTTATTGCATTAAGTAGAATAACGGCTGGTAATCCAAACTCCATAATTAAATTGGGAATCAAAACTTTTTTAGAAATGGAGCGCTTGTTTCTAATGAGCCAATTCATCCGGATAAACACAAAAATTTCGAACAAGAAAAAAATCATCCACCAAAAGAGCATCGAATCAACAAACTTTTTGTTATTCAAAGAGGCTCTCAATAAATTAGGACTTAAATGATGCAGCACTGGAATTAACACAGAGCTGATTAGGAAAAGAACTAAAATAATGCCAACCCGCTTCCTTTCAATTTTAAGAAACTCAAGATGTAATGGCTCATGAAATTTATAATGTTCTGCAAACATGATGGAAGATTTAAATAGATCTCAAAATAAAATTATATTGACAAAACATGAAATTGGAAATAGGTTAACGCCACATTTTTATCGGTAAAAAGAAGATCAAATACCTCTATTTATAAGCGCAATGAAATTGATCCGGAATCAATTCATCCACCTGTTTTCAAGCAACCTTTCGGTATCTGTTTACGGCAATTCCAAGCATTGCAATTGAATACAATCCTAAAATACTCAGATCTCTCACTACATCTGCAAATACGGATCCTTTTAACATTATCATTCTTATTATTTTAATAAAATAAGCTACTGGATTAAGAACATTCAATTTTTGAGCCCACATAGGCATACTCTCTGTAGGTGTAAACAATCCACTCATCATGATAAAAACAATCATAAAAAACCAGGCTATAAACATAGCTTGTTGTTGGGTATCGGTTTGTGTTGAAATAAACAAACCAATTCCTAAAATGGTGAGCAGATAGACAAAAGCAACCAAATAAATTAACCATACAGAACCTAAAAATGGAATTTTAAACACAAATGCAGCAAGCAGTAAACCAACACCAAGTTCAAAAAATCCAATCACTAAAAACGGTATTAATTTCCCAATCAGAAATTGATACTTTTTAATTGGTGTAACGTTAATTTGTTCGATGGTACCAATTTCTTTTTCGCGCACAACGTTCATCGCAGATAAAAACAAGCCAATTACAGTCACCAATAAAACCAGAATTCCGGGCAGCATATAGGGAATGTATTTCATTTCAGGATTAAACAAAAAGGAATATGTATTTTGAACCAAATGAATTCCGTTGTCTTTTCCTACAATCTGAAGTTTAGCTTTGAGCTGCAAATTATATTCCTGTATTACCGATAAAATATAGGCATTGTATAATCCGGCAGCACTGGCATCTATTGCATTTACCAACACCTGAACCTCTGCAGGTTCTTTTTTATCCACCAACTTTCCAAAGCCATTTTCAAAAACCAGAATCGCATCAACATCGTCCTTTAAAAGCTCATCTTCAGCGTTATTAATCGAAAAATCGATATCCTTAACGGTAAAAAAAGGAGAACCGTTAAATTTGGAAATCAGTTCACGGGAATGGCTGGAAAGATCTTTATCAACAACAAACAGATTGGTGTTTTTCATTTCGTAAGTTGCTGCAAATACCAATACACAAAGCTGAATAATTGGCATAACAAAAATTACAGGCAACATACTTTTGTTTCTAAAGATCTGTAGAAACTCTTTTTGCAATATGAATTTTATAGTTCGCATCTTTTATTTCCGTTGCAGTTAAAAATAAATTTAAATCTCGGTGGGTATTACTCCAATCTGATTTTGATTTTTTTGACGCTAAGGCCAATAAATCCCACAGTCATTCCGATAAGAATTAAGGTTTCTTTCCAAACAAATTCAAATCCACTTCCCTTTAACATGATATTTTTGATGATTATAATGAACCATCGTGGTGGAATAATATGACTGATGATTTGCAGAGATACAGGCATATTCCGTAAAGGGAAAATGAAACCTGAAAGCAAAATTGTCGGCAGCATTAATGCAAACATAGAGAGCATCATAGCAACCTGTTGACTGTCCGAAATTGTAGAAATAAAGATTCCTAAAGACAAAGCCATCAGAATAAACAAAAGACTCTCAGCCATAAGTAAGGCAAAACTACCCAAAACCGGAACTCCAAACACAAAATACCCCATTCCGACAATTACCAGAGCATTAATAAACGACAAAAACAAATAAGGCGTTACTTTCCCTAAGATGATTTGCAAAGGACGCAATGGCGAAACCAGCAAAATCTCCATCGTTCCCATTTCTTTTTCACGTGCTATAGATATAGAAGTCATCATGGCAGAAACCAACATTAAAATGGTGGCCATAATTCCCGGAACAAACATATAAACACTCTCCATATTGGGATTAAAATACATTCTTGTTTGGGGCATGATTTGACTGGGAACTGTCTTTCCTCTATTGATCTCCAAATTGTAATTCTGAAGAATTCCCTGAAGATAATTCACCTCTAAACTCGCCATATTAGGTTCCGAGGCATCCGTCAATATTTGTACCGAAGCTTTTGATCCTTTAATCAGATTTTTTCCGAAATCAGGTTCAAACACCAAAACCAGCTTCGTTTCTCCTTTGCGAAAAAGCTCATCTACCTGTGCAATGCCATCCAGATTCTTAACGAGTTTAAAATAACCCGAAGAAGTTATTTTATTAATGATTTCAGATGTATATTCATCTTTCGAATGATCCACAACAGCCATCTTTACATCCTTAAGGTCGTTGGTAATAACAAAACCAAAAAGCAGCAACTGCACAATGGGCATTCCAAATAATATCAGCATTGATCGCTTATCGCGAAAAATGTGATAGAACTCTTTTTTCAGGAAACCAATAAATCGTTTCATGTGTTTATAATTTGATTTTTATGTCATATGGAACACCCAAACTGCAAGCATCTTCCTGTGTGTAAAGCCTTTTAAATGGGTGTTTCATCTCTTTATATTTTTAGCAAATCCGTTCAAATGTTATTCTTTGTAATTGCTTTTTCTTGCCAATTGAAGAAAAACCTCATCCATATCTTTGGCGTCGAATTTATTTTTAAGTCCTTCCGGTGTATCCAAAGCTTCAATTCTTCCATCAACCATTATTGAAACCCGATTGCAATACTCTGCCTCATCCATGTAGTGAGTGGTTACAAAAACAGTAATCCCATTTCGGGAAGCTTCGTAAATAAGATCCCAAAACTGCCTTCGGGTAACCGGATCAACTCCTCCTGTTGGTTCATCTAAAAACACAATCTCTGGATTGTGAAAAATAGCAACAGAAAAAGCCAACTTCTGCTTCCAGCCAAGAGGCAGTTCGCCAATTTTTTTATTTCTGGCATGAACCAAATCAAGTTTTTTCAACAAATCATCCGATTTCAACTTGATATTCTTCGAAGACATTCCGTAAATACCGGCATAAAAACGAATATTCTCAAACACCGTTAAATCCTCGTACAAGGAAAACTTCTGACTCATGTAACCAATATTTCGCTTCAGTTCTTCCCTTTGTTTGTATACATTTAAGCCAGCAACCATTATTTCTCCGGATGTTGGATAGGAAAGGCCACATAGAATTTTCATGGCAGTCGTCTTTCCTGCTCCATTTGCACCCAAAAAACCAAAAATCTCACCCTGATACACGTCAAATGACAAATCATCATTTGCTGTAAACGAGCCAAATTTTTTAAATAAGTTCCTTACTGATATTACTTTTTTATCTGAATTCATTCCTGAACAGTATTTTGTTGACTCAAAGCCATAAAACAATCCTCTATGCCTGCCGCAATTTGTTTAATTTCAACATGATCCTGCCCTTTCAATTTCAGATAATCTTTCAAATCCGACAGGACAAAATCATCCCTAACATCTGTATAGTGAACACTTTGACCAAAAAGAAAAACAGAATTAACAAATGGATAATCACGTAAATCCAACAAAAGCTGATAGGTATCTTTTGCTTCAAAAGAGTACAAATCTTTTTCAAAATTGGCAATTATGCCAGACGGACTATCCAAACTTAGTATTTCGCCTGATTGCATAAGAGCAACTCTTTCGCATAAATTAGCTTCATCCATATAAGGAGTAGCCACAACTATTGTAATTTCTTTTGTTTTTAGACCTTTCAGCATTTGCCAAAACTCACTTCTCGAAACAGCATCAACACCGGTTGTAGGTTCATCTAAAAGCAATATTTTTGGCTGATGAATCAGCGCACAGCAGAGAGCCAGTTTTTGCTTCATTCCGCCCGATAATTTGCCCGCCGGTCTGTCCTTAAATGGTTCAATCTGCACCCAAATATCACGAATCATGTCCATATTGTCTTCAATTCGGGTATTGAAAACTGTTGCGAAGAAGTTAAGATTTTCCAAGACCGTTAAATCCTGATAAAGAGAAAATTTACCCGGCATATAACCTAATATATTTCTAATATGCCTATACTCCTTCACCATCTCGAAACCGCACAATGCTGCTGAGCCTGAATCGGGAAGCAATAGAGTCGCAAGCAAACGAAACAATGTTGTTTTACCTGCCCCATCCGGTCCTATTAATCCGAACAATTCTCCCGATTTAATATTCAGATTAATTTCTTTAAGAGCTGAAACGTCACCGTAAGATTTCGATAAATTATTTATACTAACAGTAGAGTTCATATGCTATTTGAATCTAATTTCACCCGGCATTCCAATCTTCAAACGTCCGTCATTTACCACCTTGATCTTAACAGCATAAACCAATTTCACGCGCTCTTTTTTTGTTTGGATAATTTTGGGTGTAAATTCAGATTGGGAAGAAATCCAGATCACTTTTCCCTGAAGCGTTTCATTCTCCTCCTTATTCTTATCAATCAAAACCTTTACCTCTTGACCGATTTTAACTTCTGAAAGCTGATCGCCACTAATATAAACCCGTAAATCAAGCATACTTAAATCGGCTAGTTTAAATAGTGGTGTTCCTGTGTTCACCATCTCATAAGCTTCTTGATATTTTTCCAAAACCGTAGCGGCCTCTGGCACATATATCTTACTTTTCTCAATTAAATCGTTTAAAGATTCAATTTTTCGATCAAGACTTTCCAACTCTCCCAAAACCTTGGCATTCTCAGTTTTAACCGCTTGTATCTGCTTCTGAGCAAGCAAAATTCCACCATTAACATCATCAACTTCTTTACTGGTTGCTGCACCGTCTGCAAACATTTTATCAATTCTTGATTTATCTTTTTCAAGGATAGAAATCTGTTCCTGATAAACCGCGATTCGAGAAAGGATATTCTTCACTCCTGAGGCCACAGCGGACTTTTGTGCTTTTAACTGCTCTCTTTGCAGATACAACTGAGTGGTATCAATAACTCCAACTTGTTTTGCCTCTGAGAAAACATCTCCCTCATTTACATCAAGAACAAGTATTTTACCGCTGTTTTCAGCTGAAATCATATACTCTGTAGCCTCAAAATTTCCAAAAGCATCCGAATCGGCTTCATTTTGATTGCAGCCGAAAACAAAGAAAAGAATAACTGCTCCTATAATTGTTGTTAATTTCATGTGTTTATAATTTTAAGTTTTTACCATATGGTTCCCAAAGCTTTCGGGATTCTATGCTAAAATAATCATCCCCTTCTGTGTCAAAATCGCTTTGACATGGACGTTTCATTTTATTGATATTTAAATTCCTTTGATACGTTTGAACTCAGCCAATGATTGCTGTAATTGAATTGTATGGTATTCTTTATTCAATTTCGCTTGAATTTCCTTATTCAAATCCTCTAAATAATCACTTGAAGTAATCACACCATTATCCAACTGCGAGGCTGAACTTCTGCTTATATCCTCCTGCAATTCGATGATGGCATCATCCTTTTCAAGTAAAATTTCGAATTTCCTGATCTCACTGCTTTCTTTCCCCAAATTAATACGCTGATTTTGCGTAAAACTTAACTCCTGGGTTCCCAGTAACTCTTTTTGAATTCCAATTACTTTTTGCTTTCTGCGATTTGATTTCCAATCGAAAATATTCCAGGAAATTTTTGCTCCCAACATGTAATAAGTATCAAATTCATCCATTAATTGATTGTAACCGGGATTTCCATATCCCATCTGACCAAAAGCTGATACCACCGGATATCTATCTTTCTTCAATAACTCTTTTTGAGCATCCAACAATGATTGCCGGCTTAAGTACCATTGATATTCAGGCCTATCCTTAGATTCCAAACCATTTACTGATAGTTGATCATATTCTGTTTCTTCGAGTTTTGTATTCACACTTAAACTGCGTCCCATTAGCTGAGAAAGCACATTAAATGAGGATTCCTCACGAGCATTTAACTCCAACACCTGCTGTTCTATTAAAAGCAATTCAGACTCCATAATTTTTAAATTAGCAGGAAGAACCATTCCATTTTCCACAGCTGATTTCAATTGCTGTAAGCGTTTAACAATGGTATTTTGTTTATCAAATATTACCAATTTACTTTTTCGAACCAACAGAATTCCAAAATAGGCCATATTAACGCGTTCACGAAGTTGATACATCTGAATCTCCAGATTTTTAATTTCAACCTCCGAAGATTTCTTCTCCACCTCAACCCTGTTATGAGTTTTTCCGCCATCATATATTAATTGCTCCACATCTAAGTTTAGCGAGTATCTATCTTTTGGCGCTTTGGGCGTATTCATTCCGGGAAATGAAATACCTGTTACATCGGACTGATAACTGAGGCTTCCATTGGCATAAATCTTTGGTAAATAGGCAAGTTTCAAATTCTCTGTATTCAAATCCGAAGATTTACTCAAAAGTTCTTTTCCTTTCATTAATGGGAAAAATTCCTGAACTTCTTTTTGACATTGATCCAAACTAAGAACCTCTTCCTGAGACCATCCTATCTGAGTCTTAAAAAAAATAATCAGCAAAAGAATGTATTTGCTTTTTCTACAAATTGATGTCATTTCAAAAGAATTAAATTTTTATTGATTGAATTATGAAATCAGAAACACGATCGGCCCGCTCTTTCAGTATCTCATATATATTTTCATTTTTATATAAAATCTCCTTAATTACAGGTCGGCCTGCGAACGGAAAAATAGACAAACTAATGATATTTAGAATTAACTCTCTTGGATCAATCGGTCTTATAATTCCTGACTTAACAGCTTCGTTAATTTGAATTATTGTCTTTTCCCTTCCCTCCAAAAACCCTTCAACATCAAACAATTTAAGTATTCGTGTCGGATCCGAATTAATTTCATTAATTACAAAATTAGGAAGGAACGGATACTCAACTAACACTTCATGATAGTGCCTGCAAATATTTCTGATCTTTTGAAACAAATCAGAATCATCTGCTAAAAACGCAACTATGGGGCGAAGCATTTTTTTTAGTGCTTCATCAAAAACCTGTTCAAATAATTTTTCTTTGTTTCGATAGTAGTAATGAAGCAAAGCTTTATTTATTCCTGCACAATCTGCAATCTCCTGCATTCTGGCTCCGGCTAATCCTTTTTGTGCAAAAATAGTTCTTGCAGCAATTAGAATATTCTCTTGGGTCTCGACTGATTTCTTTTCCATTTCTATTTTATTAACCAGTTGGTTAATTCATACTCAAAAAATTAACCATTCGGATTAACCGTTTGGTTAATGCAAATATATTTGCTTTTTTTTATTCCTCCAAATAAATCTTCATTTTTTAACCATTTGGTTAAAATAAAATTTCCCGATAAAAAAAGCTCCCACCATTTACTGATGAGAACTTTCTTACTGTGTATTAAAACTTACAAAAAACTATTCGTATTTTAAAGATTCTATTGGATTTGCTCTTGCTACCTTCAATGAATGACCACTTACTGTAAGCACCGCCAAAATAAGCGACATTAATAAAGCCAAAATAAAATAATACCATGGAAAATTGATTCTGTACACAAAATTCGATAACCAGTGCTGCATCACAAAATAAGTTAATGGCCATGCAACAATATTTGCAATTATTACATTCAAACAAAGACTACGACTCAAAATCATCATCAATCCAAATTCCGAACTACCCAGCACTTTACGAATTCCAATCTCTTTTACTCTTTGCTGCATTTCAAAAGAAACCAATCCCAATAAACCAAGAAGTGCTATAAAAAAGGCCAAAATAGTAAAAGAACTAAGGATATTCGCAACCCTTTCTTCTCCCTTAAACAGGCTATTAAAATCACTATCTAAAAAGAAATATTCGAAAGGCTCCCCATCTGTCATTTTTGACCAGTACTTTTTTACCATCTTTACTCCATCCATTACATTATCCGGCTGTAACTTAACCAACATATAACGTTTAAAAAGTTTCGGGTCAGATACCAATAACATAGGAAGTATTTTATCGCGCATCGATTCAAAATGAAAATCTTCAATTACACCAATAATCTCAATAGCCTTCCGACCATTTTGATTAAAATCCGGCTTGTAAATATTTCGTCCTACAGGATTATCGGTATATCCCAATGCAGCAATCGCAGCTTCGTTAGCTATAAAAACAGAAGAATCCGACACCCTGTTTTTATCAAATTTTCTTCCATCAATTATTTTCAGTCCCAGCAAATCAATAAAGTTTTCATCAACATGCATCAATCGAAAATTGATCATATCTTCATTGTTTGCTCCTTCACGATACATTGACCATCCATTTGTACCCCGGCCGGGAACCATTCCTGAAAATGACACGTCTTCAATTCCCGAATACTCCTTTAACTTTTCTTTAATGGATATTCTCTGTTCATCTTCTAATGAATATGCCCTATCAACCACCAATACACGTTCCTTATCAAATCCCAACTTTTTTTCCTGCATAAAATTAACCTGTTCTTTAATAATAAATGCAGATATCAAAATACCAATGGCAACCACAAATTGAAAAATAACAAGACCAGCTCTTATTCGTTTCCCCAGCCGTCCTTTTTGCACTTCACCTTTCAGTACACTCATCACCTTAAAACCTGATAAAGAAATGGCGGTATAACTCCCGGCAAACAATACAACAAATGCAATTACGCCTCCCATAAATAAAAGATACTCCCCCTGCCATAATAACGGCGACATCAAATTTTTCCGGGTAATTTCATTAAAATAAGGCAAGGTCAACTCAATCAGGAAGAAAGAAATAACAGTCGCCAATAAAGTCATTAGGAAAGTTTCTGCATAAAATTGAATCATAAGCATATTCCGATTACTTCCAAATACTTTTCTTACTCCTACCTCACGAGCCCGGGTATACGATCTGGCTGTCGTTAGATTTAAGAAATTAACACAGGCCAGTAATAGAATGAAAAAAGCAATCGCCGAAAATATATAAATGTATTTTATATCACTAACAGGCTCTATCTGACCTTCCGTAGTAGTCTTAAGATAAATCGACTCTAATGGCTCTAAATAATACTTAAATTCATTTCCGTTTTTTTCCCATGCTACAATATCAATCCCAAGAACTTCAATCAATTTAGGTCCCATATGTCTGATCGTGAAATCACGAAATTTAGCTTCTAAATCCTTGTAGTTCGTTCCTGGCTTCAACAAAAAATAAGCCTGCATATAGTCACTAAACCAAGCATCTTCCTCTTCTGCACTCAAATTTAACAAGCCAACTAAATCATAATGAAAATGAGAATTTTCAGGTACATCTTCCACCACTCCACTTATAGTAAAGAGCTTATCCTCACTCATCTTCAAAATTTTCCCAACAGGATTTGCATCGCCAAAATATTTTTGAGATGTACTTTGAGTCAATACAATATTATTCTTCTCCTTTAAAGCTGTCCTTGAATCACCAAACACGAAAGGACGGGAGAAGACTTCAAAAAAAGTAGAATCTGTGCGTAAAAATTTGTCTTCCACAAATTGCTTGTCCTCATATTTAAACAACACATTGTTCCAAAAATGAATTCTTACTGCATATTTTACTTCTGGAAAATCAGCAACTGCATTGGGAGAGAAAGGTGCACAAATGGTATTGCCATCCATTTTTCGCTCACCCATTTTTACTTTAGTTGCTACACGATAAATATCTTTATATTTGGGATAAAATTTATCGTAACTCAACTCATCCTGAACAAACAGATAAATAAGAAATACACAAGCCAGCCCCACAGCCAAACCAACAATATTAATAAAAGTGTAACCTTTGTATTTTCTCATATTCCGAAAGGCAACCTTAAAGAAGTTCTGTATCATAGTTTAGGGATTAGATTTACAGCCCTTATATATCAATCCACATGCCACCACTCATAAAAACCTACATATCTGACAACTACAGAAAACTATACGAAACAAAATCTGTTCGAATAAGCACGTATATGTACGTTTTCGCACAAAAAAAAGGATGCCAATTGGCATCCTTTCATATTTCTTATATAAACTTGCTTAATCCAACTTGTGAATTAACAAACCTGAACGAAGCTTAGGTTCAAACCATGTTGTTTTAGGAGGCATAATATTTCCTGTATCAGCAATATCAATTAACTGCTGCATCGACACTGCATACAAAGCAAATGCAACTTTCATATCTCCACTATCAACACGTTTCTTCAATTCGCCCAATCCACGAATACCACCTACAAACTCAACACGAGTTGTGGTGCGAAGATCTTCAACACCCAAAAGATTATCCAATACATGACTTGACAAAATAGTTACATCTAAAACTCCGATAGGATCCTTATCATCGTAAGTTCCTTCTTTAGCATTTAGTTTGTACCATTTATTATCCAAATACATTGAGAATTCATGCAATTTAGCTGGCTTATAAATCCCCTCGCCCATGCACTCAACTTCAAATGTTTGTTCCAGCTTCGCCAAAAACTCAGCATCAGTCATTCCGTTTAAATCCTTAACAACACGATTGTAATCGATAATTGCCAATTGATTATCTGGAAAATGAACAGCCATAAAATAATTGTACTCCTCATCACCTGTATGATTGGGATTTTTAGCGGCAAATTCTTCACCAATACGCGCAGCCGCTGCAGTACGATGGTGACCATCGGCAACATATGTGGCAGGAACTTTAGTTGCAAACAACTCTTCCAGCTTTTTATTCGTTGATGGATTATTTACAGGCCAAAAATGGTGACCAAATCCGTCTTCCGCTACAAAATCATACTCAGCCTCTTCGTTCTTTACAATATCTGCAACAATTGCATCAATTTCCGGAACAGCTTTGTACGAAAAGAATACCGGCTCAAGATTTGCTTCGGTATAACGAGTTAAAATCATACGATCTTCCTCTTTATCCGGACGAGTTAATTCATGCTTTTTAATTACACCATTCTTGTAATCTTCGCAAGCTGCATTTGCAACAATGCCATACTGAGTTCTGCCATCCATGGTTTGAGCATAGATGTAAAACTTAGCTACTTCGTCCTGAACCAACCAACCCTTATCCTGGAACATTTTTAAATTGGATACAGATTTTTCATACACCTCTTCTGAGTGAACGTCTGTTCCGGCAGGGCAATCGATTTCGGCACGAGTGATATGAAGCAAAGATACATCCTTACCTTCTGCCATTTGAGCAGCCTCTTCTGAATTCATTACATCGTATGGCAGACAAGCCAAATCTTTTGCAATCTCTTTTGGTGGGCGCAAGCCCTTAAATGGTTTTAAAATAGCCATCGCGTTCTATGTTTTTGTTGTGTTTGTTTGTTGCAATTTATTTGAATACAAATTGCATTCAAATATATAAGGTAGAAAACAAAAAGAAAATGACTTTCTTCTTGTTTTCCATATACTACTTATTTACTCTGTATGTTTCGTCTCCATTTTTAATGAAGTTTACAATTTGATTTGCTCCGGCAATACCAGCATTGATGTTTGCCTCAGCAGTTTGCGCCCCCATTTTCTTTGGAGTGAAGAAGAATCTACTTTGAAATTTAGCTTCAATTTCTTCTTTACAGTCAGGAGCAATATCCGAAATGTATGCGAAATCTTTACGAGCATCCATTAATTTAATCAAACCTTCTTCATCAATCACCTCTTTACGAGCTGTATTAACAAGAACACCACCTTCAGGCATCTTGTTCAACAAATCGAAGTTGATTGATTTTTTTGTTTTGTCATTTGCTGGAATATGAAGAGAAACATAGTTACAAGTGCTGTACAATTCCTCAACAGAGTCAACAACCTTTACACCATCAGCTTCAATTGTTTCTTTAGCCACAAATGGATCGAAAGCATATACTTCCATTCCAAAACCTTTAGCTATTTCACCAACATAACGACCTACATTACCATATGCATGAATTCCGATTTTCTTTCCCCGTAATTCAACACCGGCACTTCCGTTAAAACCATTTCTTGCCAAAAATACCATCATTCCAAAAACCAACTCTGCAACAGCATTTGAATTCTGTCCAGGAGTATTCATGGCAACAACGCCTTTTTCAGTACAAGCCTCAAGATCGATATTATCGTATCCTGCACCAGCACGAACAATTACTTTAAGGTTTTTAGCGGCCTCAATTACTTCACGTGTTGCTTTATCACTGCGAATAATCATGGCATCTACATCGGCAACTGCTGCTAACAAATCTGCTTTATCAGTATAAGATTCCAACAAAACCAATTCGTAACCAGCGCCTTCAACAACAGTTCTGATACTATCAACAGCTGCGGGAGCAAAAGGCTTATCGGTTGCAATTAATACTTTTGTCATTTTATTTGATATTTGAATTATGAAAAAATAAAATGTCATTGCCAGCCAAATCGAAGTAATGCTAACATTACTTTAGTCGTTCCTCGTGCACTGAATGACAAATAAGCAGGATATGGATTTACCCATTCCTGCCTATTTACTATTATAATTATTTTACGTGAATGTTTTTGAATTCCTGCATGCAGTCAACCAATGCCTGTACACTTGATTTTGGCAGAGCATTATAGGTAGAAGCACGGAAACCACCAACTGAACGGTGCCCCTTGATTCCAGACATTCCTTTTGCTGTAGCAAATTCATAGAATTCTTTTTCCAATTCTTTATATTCGTCATTCATTACAAAACAGATATTCATTAATGAACGATCTTCTTTGTTAATAACGGTTCCTTTAAACATTGGATTGCTGTCAATTTCATTGTAAAGCACAGCAGCTTTTTCTTCATTCATTTTCTGCATTGCAGATACGCCACCTTGTTCTTTGATCCACTGCAAAGTTTGAAGAGCTGCAAAAACAGGAACAACTGGTGGAGTATTAAACATTGACTCTCCATCGATGTGTGTTTGGTAGTTCAACATGGTTGGAATCTGACGATCTACCTTACCAAGAATTTCATCTTTTACAATCACAAAAGTAACACCTGCCGGTGCAAGATTCTTTTGAGCACCGCCATAAATTAATGCATACTTTGAAACATCAACCGGGCGAGAGAAAATATCAGATGACATATCAGCTACTAAAGGAACATTAACGTCTAAATCTTCTTTAATCTCTGTACCATAGATAGTGTTGTTGGTAGTGATGTGAAAATAATCTACATCAGAAGGAATTTTATATCCTTTAGGAATGTAGTTGTAAACAGTATCTTTCGAAGATGCTACTTCTACTACTTCACCAAATAGTTTTGCTTCTTTCAAAGCTTTGTTTGCCCAAGCTCCTGTATTCAGATAAGCTGCTTTTTTTCCTAACAAATTGTAAGGAATCATGCAAAACTGAGTTGAGGCACCACCACCAAGAAACAAAACCGAATAACCTTCAGGAATACTTAATAATTCCTTAAACAAAGAGATAGCCTCATCCATTACTGCAACAAATTCTTTGCTGCGGTGAGACACTTCCATCAAAGAAAGACTTGTTCCGGCAAAATTTTTAATTGCTTCAGCTGTTTTTTCAACTGTAAAATCAGGAAGAATTGAAGGACCTGCAGAAAAGTTGTGTACTTTCATTTTTTCAAACGTTTTAAATTTTTGTATTATTCCATATCCTGAGGCAAAATTGCAAATAAAAATTTATTTTAAGACGGTTTTACTTGTTAAAATGTATGTTTTATAACAAATAATTTATCCTCTTATCCCCCTTCGTATAGATTAATATTTACGTTCTGAAAAACAGAAACTTAACCTGCAGAATTTTTTACTTATATTCATTCACACGATGGTGTTTTTTCCTGACAATCCAAATATTTGGATTGTTCGAAGCAATCTTTGTGAATTTAGATGGTAACAAGAAAAATTAAATTCTATTTTCAGAATTAATTTCCCTTAAAAAACCATTCCAAATATAAGAATTTATGTTTGAAAAGCCCCAACCGCTATAATTAAAAACAAAAAAAAGGCAGCTACATCAAGGGTAACTGCCTTTTGTTATTTCAATAAAAATTCGATTTACGCTTTGTAAAAAGGAATTTTTGTGATTTTAGCTTTTACCGCTTTATTTCGAACACGAATAAAAATCTCAGTATCCAGTTTATAAAATCCTTCCTTAACATATCCTAAACCAATTGATTTCCCAATCATTGGAGCCATTGTTCCTGAAGTTACTTCGCCAATTTCATTTCCTTCAGCATCTTCAATCTTGTATCCATGACGAGCAATTCCTCTATCAATCAATTCAAAACCTTTCAATCGGCGCTTTGGTTTTTCTTCTTGTTGTTTTGCAAAAAACTCACGATCGATAAAATCGTTTCCTTCCACAAACTTGGTGATCCAACCTAAACCTGCTTCAATCGGTGAATGGTCATCATCAATATCATTACCATATAAACAGAAGCCAACTTCTAAACGCAGTGTATCGCGGGCGGCCAAACCAATTGGCTGGATTCCAAATTCTTTTCCTGCTTCCATTACAGCATTCCAAAGCTTCGCTCCATCTTCGTTTGATACGTAAATTTCACATCCGCCGGAACCGGTATAACCGGTAGTCGAAAAAATAGCATTTTCGATTCCTGCAATAGTCACTTTTTGAAATGTGTAATACTCCATATCTTCAATCGGACGATCCACAATTTTCTGCATCGCTTTTAATGCCAAAGGGCCTTGCACTGCTAACTGACATATTTCATCAGAAGCATTATAAAGCTCGGTTCCAACTGCCAATCCCATTTCACCGGCATTTTTAACACACCAATTCCAATCCTTTTCAATATTTGCAGCATTCACAACCAGCAAGTAAGTCTCTGAATCAACACGATACACCAACAAATCATCAACAATTCCGCCTTTCCCATTTGGGAAACAGCTATACTGAACTTTTCCATCAGAAAGTACAGCTACATCATTTGTGGTCAATTTTTGTACAAAACTAAAAGCTTTTGGACCTTTCACCCAAAATTCACCCATGTGAGAAACATCAAAAACTCCTAATTTTTCACGCACGCATTTGTGCTCATCGTTAATTCCGGTATACTCAATAGGCATGTTATACCCTGCAAATGGCGCCATTTTTGCACCTAATTCTTCATGAAAGCTAGTGAATGCTGTTCTTTTCATCTGTTTACGTATTTTGGGCAAGATCTTCAAGTAATCATAAAAAATACAGTCTTTTTTACTGAAGATTTACCTGAGAAAAAAGTTATTTAATTATGTTTGCGTTATCTTCTGCAAATGTAAAAAATTTTCTCAGATATCGTTTGTGCCAATAGATTAGTTTGCCTCAAAAGGTCTTCTTGCAATTCCTAACCGATAACCGCCTTTAAACAAAACAACAAAAGCATCCTTTACACCACAGGCATCTCTGTATTTGGCAGCCTCCTTAAATGTTAAAAAACCTCCTATGGTATATTTGTGCCAATTTTCAACAAATAAATGATCAATTACATCACCTCCTTTATATCTGTTAAAAAGATCTTTAGGATTCATTTCTTTTCTTGCTGCAGCAATTTGAACTCTATAAACAAAATCCTCTTCCACCAATTCTTGCTTTACCGGAGTTTCAGTTATTGCAACGGCCTCACTTTTAAAACTCACAAGCGGAAGAGTAACAGGAACTTCTATTTTCGCTTCAGGAAGTTCAATCACTGATTCTTCTGTGACTTTCTCTGCAACAAGCTCTTCGATTACCGGCTCTGGTATTTTCTGACAATAAATATCAAATCCTCCTTTTCCTCCACTGCGTTCGGATGCAAAATAAAAAACACCATCCTGATCTTCACAATAAGTGATATCGTTATCAGTACTATTTATTGGAAACCCCATATTTTGTGGTTTCCCCCAGGTTCCATCATCCTGTCGGTCAGACTTAAATATATCATATCCCCCCATGGTATTGTGCCCCTTTGAACTGAAAAACAACTTAGTGCCATCGGTACTTATAAAAACATCACCTTCATCATATTTGGTATTAATATCTCCACCAATATTAATTGGCTTAGACCATTTAGACTCCGATTCTTTTATAGAATAATAGATATCACAATTGCCAAAACCACCTTTACGATTACTTACAAAATAAATTTCATCTCCCGATTTAGATAAGCTAGCAGAACTCTCTCTTGAATCCTTTTCATTTATAAATTTAATTGCTTTTCCTATTTTCCATTTGTCTCTCTCTTTTTCAGCCAGAAACAAATCACCTGCTCCAGAATTACTATTGTAAAATACAAACTGCTTATCATCAAATTTAGACAGCAAAGTAGAATTTACATGTCCTCCCAAATTATTTTTTTCTTCACGAACCTCAATACCCAACGCCTCACTTTTTGAAGATTTAAATAACTTTTCAAAAAACTTTTGATCCTCTGGTGATCTACTATTATCCTCCTGACCTCGTCTTGAGCTAAAAAACAGATTACTATCTAATACCTGAGGATTAAATTCGTCAAATTCTGAGTTTACCTTTCCTTCAACAAGCTGTATCTCCAGATCAAGACTATTTTCCATTAACAACCTGCCGCTTCTGCACTCCTGAATGTGTTTATCACTTATAGATAAAAGTTCTTTCTGCTTTTTATAATTGTTCTGCTGAATTAACTCTTTATTCATTTTAAAATGAATGATTGCATCAGAAAAATTATTTTGATATTTATAAGCCAGCCCAATCAAAAAATGAATATCAGCACTGATATCGGCATTAGCAGACTGTGCGGCAAGCAAATACGACAGCGCGGCATCTTTTGGTCCTGCTATTAAATAGCAAAGACCAATATTATAATTTAACTCAGGATTATTATCATTTGAATTGTACGCACTCAAAAAGAGATTCAAACTCTGAGGCACATATCCAATTCCTTTTTGATACAGCCCGGCAGCTTTTTTCACCTGAACAAAAACTTCTTTTCGATTCGAATCATTATCAACAAATTCCGACTTTTTTACAGGCAACAACTCTTGGCCAATTAAATTCCCTGACAATAAAAAAACGAATAAAAAAACAGCGGTAGTAAACTTCCTTATCATAGACATTAAGTTATATATTGTATTCAGCTAAATTCTGTAAAAATTAGTGTTACGGAAAAAAAAATCTTTTGTTGAGCTTAATCCAAATTATTAATCAAGTAAACAATAGCAAACCTAAAAAATTATAATCAATAAACAATCAGTAAAATCAAGGATACTAAGCACTAATTGAATAGCTGGTGCAATAGGTAAATTGAAAATAAATTAGTATTATTGCATATGTAACAATGAAGATTTCACTCAAAATTTAACGTGCCATTTCTATCGAAATAAAATTTGAATTTATTAAAAAAACAAAAAATAAATCGAACAAGCTTACATCAACAAAATGACTCAAGGTGAAATGATCACAGATCTATCCTATTTAAAGGAAATGTCTGGAAATGACAATAACATCATCAGTGAAATGATTGATATTTTCCTGGAACAAATCCCTGAATTTGAAGAGGAAATATTAAGAAGTTTCGAAGCTCAGAACTGGCAAGATTTAGGCGCTATTGCTCACAAGGCAAAATCATCGGTGCGTACAATGGGAATGGAAAATTCAGGTGATTGTCTCGAACAATTAGAGCATTTCTCGAAAGGAAATTTAAAGTTTGAATTGCAACTAAAGAGGGAAAACAACATTGAATTTAGTCCTCAGGATGAAAAAAACTGGACTAACGTGAAAAACGAAACCATGAATGACATTGATTTAATACATATTCCTGTTTTAGTAGAGGAATTTTTATCACAATGTACTTTAGCCATAAAAGAATTAAAAGAAACCTTAGGACAACTTTAATCACTGAAACCATATTTTACTGCTATGAATATTGAAACCAAACAGGTGAACTCTATAACGATAATGAAATTGGAAGAAACCAATCGTTTGTATGCCTTAAATGCAAGTATTGCCAAGGAAAAAATGAATGAATTCTTATCTCAACCCAAATCCAAATTAATCGTTGATTTTGAGGGAATTAACTTCATTGACAGTTCCGGCTTTGGAGCACTCTTATCGGCTCTTAAAACATCAAAAGAACACAAAAGTTTTATAAAACTTTGTAATATCAACAGAGATGTGATGGAACTAATAGAATTAATGCAGCTGGATTCTATTTTTGATATTTTGCAAGACCAAACCGCATGTGTTAACAGCTTTTCATCAGTTGAATAAAATACTGATATGGCAAAAGTCTCGCCAAACATACTGGTTGTTGATGATGACGTGGTTATCCTAAAATTCATTGAGTTTACTCTAAAAGGATTAGGCTACCAAACAACACTTGCAAAAAATGGGAAAGAGGCTATTGATCAGGCCAAGAGTCAACATTTCGATCTTATCATTTCAGATTTGTACATGCCATTAATGGATGGCAATGAATTGGTTCGCAGATTGAGACAAACTCCGGAATACCAGCATACTCCCTTCATATTTCTTTCTGGAAACAACGAAGAAGACACATGGATTAAAAATCTGAATGACGGTGCAGATGATTTCATCACCAAACCCATTAAACAAAAGATTTTTATCTCGAAGATCAAATCCCATTTAAAGAAAGCCTATTTAAGAAAAGATATTCTTGATGGCGCCAGAAAAGATGACATCAGTTTTGATAAAGGAAACCTAATATATTGTGCAAACAGAATAAAACCCTTTCCTCTTCCCAGAAAACATCTCAAAACAAATATCACCACTGTTTATTCCGATTCTGATTTTTTTATGGCTCTGCAAGACACCAATACTTGGGGAATTATTATTGATGATAAAGCAAGTTGGGCTATATCAATCTTAGATAAAATAACGGAAATTGTTTCGAATCATATTCCAATAAACATTCTTGTCACTGATGCTGATGATATGGTCAAAATGGAAAATCTGCTGCGATCCAAAATAAGTGGTTTTTTATTTAAAAACCTGAATCCAAAGCTAATTATCCATCAGATAAACTCTAATGTTCAGCGTGAACATGATTTAAAGAACAAATACTTAAACGCACTTAACTCTGCGGCAAAAAGGTCTCCAATTCGTTTCGAAAACGAATTTCAGGATACCATACGAGACTACAATATTCAAATCCTTCATCAACCATACGATAAATTACCCGGAGGTGACTATTACGAAATTATTGATGTTGATCAGAATAGAAAAATATTGATTTTGGGCGATGTAATGGGGAAAAAATGGGATGCCTGGTTCTTTGTACCAGCCTATATTGCCTACATCCGAAGTACCATTAATTTTTTTATTAATCGACAAGAACTTGATTTCGTTGAATCGCCGGGTAAATTTCTGGATATTATAAATGAATATCTTTTTAAAGACATTCAGCTAACTGAAGTATTCACGACTCTAAGTATTATATCACTTTGTACTTCGTCAAATAAGATTAGTATTGCTTCGGCCGGAGCTCTTCGCCCTTTCCTTTATGATGGAATAGAAAAAACCATATCGCAATTAAATATTGTCGGCACCTTATTGGGTGTTGTGAAGGAAATTAAATACAGAAGCTTAGTTCACGAGTTTAATAAGGGAGATAAACTATTCTTTTATACCGATGGATACACCGAAGCGATTAATGACAAAACCGGTGACATGATTGGTGATGAAGCCATGTTCTACATTCTTGATAATAACAAAGAAAAAGAAATTATTGCCCCCAAAGACGTAGAGGAGGAATTAACCAAAATATACAATGTCTCTAAATTTGATGATGACCGTACCTTATTGTTAATCCAAAGAAATTAGCCGGATTTCTTATTTTTCTCCTTTGTTTTGTTCATTTTTGCATGAAAATACGACAATATGCAAGCAAATGAAATTATTGGATGGATGGGAAGCATTCTTTTCGCAATTTGTGCTCTGCCACAAGTAATCCACACATTTAAAACTAAAAAAACAGATGACCTAAGCGAACTATTTTTATGGCTCTGGTTTTGGGGTGAAGTTTTTACTCTATGTTATATTTTTATCGATGATATAGCTAGTAAAAACTACCACATACCTCTGTATTTCAACTACCTATTCAACCTGTTATTGCTTTTTTATTTGATATTCGCAAAGTACAGCTACAATTCAAAACCAACCACACTTTCCATTATCAAAAAACGAATAGGCTTATAATATTGCAAAGCATAAAAAAGAGGCTGTCTCAAATGAGATAGTCTCTTTTTCGTTTTATAGTTTTTTATATTTATCACTGATTTCTTATTTTAGAGATATG
>JAFGYE010000020.1 GCA_016936255.1 Marinifilaceae bacterium
CAGCCGTTTTAAATTAGCCATTCGCATTGCTGAAATTATGTGTTGTCCCCCTTTTGAGTATATTTCCGTTGGTTTTCTTGATGTTCCTGTCCCTAATGTGGAAATTACAATTGCGCATTTATTTAATTCTTCCTGATAGGTTTCCGTATTGTAAATAGTGCCTTTCACAATTTTCAAGTTGCTGTGCATCCTTTTTATATGGTCTAAGGCTATTGGATTTCGTGCCAAAGCAACTACATGGTATTTCTCTTCCAATAATTTAACCAGAACTTCATATCCTGTTCCACCTGTTGCTCCAAAAAGAAAAATATTCATTGTGGTTCACTCCTTTTAATATTCCAACTCAGAATAAATATCCCGCTCCATACGGATGTGCAAACGGTCCAGCATTTCCGGCGGATTAAAGTTAATTCTTTGGTATTCCTGTTGAACAGCTTCTTTGGCATTGTTTAACGCTTCGTCACTTTGCCAAGTTGCGACGGTTACAAGAATAAAGTCTCCATTTTCATCCGTATGTTCATACACATGGTCTCCCGCGAACCCTGGCACATTTTTAATGAAATCACGGTTTAGCTTCATCCGGTTAACAAATTCAGCTTTCGATTCCCTGGGAATAAAAAATTTGTCGATTAAAACCTTCCTCCCTGTTTCCCGGCCATCGACCTGATTTTGATTTGCTAAATTCATAATTACTTCCTTTTTTAAATGATTCGACTGCTTTTTACCTCCCTCACTCCGACCCGGAAGCTGGTAAAAAATCAGAATAATTAATAAAATTGTTTTCATGGTTTCAACTCTTCCTATTAATACAAAGTCTCAGTTTGCTGAGTACTCTTATTTTTTGCAAAAATAAAGACCGGACCAGGTAAAATACCGGACTAATAAGTATGATAATCGGATTTTTCAGGCTGAAAGGTTTAACGCAATTCCTTTCCTCCTCTTCGAACGAATTAAATACCATTTAAATTATCTATGTAGCTTGCAGGTGTCGCAGGTTCTTACACAGTTTAGGGCTCTAATAATATATAAATCGATAGCTAAAATCATCTTTTATGTTCCATGCATTAACTCATAGAATCTCCTCGTTTGCAATATTCGAAGGAGAACCTTTGATATAATTTATAACATTTTCGAATGCTTTTCCAAAATAGAGTTCATAGCCGCTCCTTTCTACATAACCTAAGTGAGGAGTACAAACGACATTAGGCATCTTTAATAATTCATAATTCTTATCTAAAACTGGTTCCTGCTCATAGACATCGACTCCGGCCAAAGCTGGTCTTCCGGTTTTAAGAGCTGCCAACAAAGCTCCTTCTTCTATCAATTCAGCCCTGGAAGTATTAATCAGTGTAGAATTTTCTTTCATCATCATTAAATCTGATTTACTTACGATACCGTAGGTATTTTCGCTGAGTCTTAAATGTAGCGTAACGATGTCAGCTGTTTTGAAAAATTCTTCCTTCGTTTGCGCCGGGATAAATCCATCATCATATGCTTTCTGTCTGGAATGCTCACTTCCCCAAACTAAAACGTCCGCACCAAACACCTTGGCATACTGTGCAACTCGCCGACCAATTTTGCCATATCCCCAGATTCCAATGGTTTTACTATAAACTGTTTCGCCAATGTTAATTTGCCAATTCCCTGCCTTCATCCCTTCTATGGCCTGGGGTAATTTTCTAACAGTATTCATCAATAGAGCCCAGGTTAATTCCGCCGGAGCAATTGGAGAACCAACTCCTTCAGCAACCAAAACATTGTGTTTTGTACACGAAGTCAAGTCTAAATGTTTTGATATTTTCCCGGTTTGACTTATCAGTTTTAAATTCGGGAGTAATGACAGTAGTTCGTCATTAATAATCGTTCTTTCCCTGGTTAGAACCAAAATATCTGTATCAATTAATTTTTGAGCTAGTAGTTTATGATTCTTCTCTGTTTGGTGAAGTATTTGAACGTTTTGACCGTTTAATAATGTGAAACATTTCAAGTCTTTGATAATGTTCTGGTAATCGTCAAGAATTGTTATTTGCATCACGGTTCTCGTCTTATAGTTAATTGAATAAATATTGCATGGGATCGTTCTTTCTTCTCATTAATCGACTTTCGATAACTTTTAGCTAAAGGTTATTCGTAAGACAGAATAACCTCTAGCTTTCTTCAGTAAATTTAATTTTTAGTAGAAAAAATAAGGTATCAATTTTTTTTCAAAAAATCTAAAACCAATTTTTCAAATTCATCTTTGCTTTCAATGTTAGTAAGGTGAACAACAGGTAGAATAATCAGTTTGGAATTGGGGATGACAGAGTGCATCTGTTCGCTATATTCAGGTTTGGTCACTCCATCATATTTACCTGCAATGATTAAAGTTTTGTTAGGAATAAGCCTATTGGTCTTTCTAAAATCCGCGTCTCTGACAGAAGCGTATGAGCCTGCAAGTCCGATTGGTGGAGTATTTTGTATCATCTTCCGAAATGGCACAACAATTTCCTTGTTGTTTTCTATCATTTCTTTTGAGAACCAACCGCTGATGAAGATTTCTTCAAATGGGTCAATTTGACCATCATTCCTTAATAACCGGATATTTTCGTTCCATATAGGTGAACCAAGATAAGGAGAGGTGTTTACCAATATAAGCCGGTCTATCCTTTCAGAAGCATGGGCACCCAACCATTGCCCGATGAACCCACCTAAAGATAAACCACAAAAATGAGCTTTTTCAATTTCCAGATGGTCAAGCAACTCCAATACATCCATCCCCATTCTGTTAATTGAATAATCACCGACCGGCGCATCAGATAATCCGTTTCCCCTTGTATCAAAACGGAGAACCCTAAAAAGTTTGCTGAAACTTTCAAGTTGCCCGTCCCACATCGTCATGTCAGTGGCAATAGAATTAGACAAAACCAAAACCGGTTTTGAAATATCTCCGTCAATCCTATAAGCGATTTTGCATCCGTCACCAGTTGTAAAGAACAGTACGTCTTTAGTGTTTTCGTTTTCCATTATTATTTCCTCTTGTGATTTAAAAATTGTCTCAGTATCCTCAGCACAAAGTTTTTTACTCCGTATTGTGCATTCACCTTATTTTACCTTTGAAACTTCAATTAATTTGTAATGTCTCATTTCCTGAATATTATCAAAAAAAGGTTTAACATTAGCAAAGAAAGCGGGGAAAACATTACTTTTTCTAAATCCGTTTAAATGTTCCTTAGTTGAAGTCCATTCGATTCTTAAAATAAATTGTCCCGTTTCTTCTTCACACTCAGTCAAATCATAATCTTTGCAAAATTCAGAAATGTCTAATTGTTTTGAAGCTTTTTTATATGATTCTATGAATGCTCCTCTTTGCTCCAGTGTTACTTTGTAACGATTATATTCTATCGTCATAATTATTTGTTAGATATATATGGTCCACCAGTTTCTCCCCAACCCCATTGGGGCATAGGTTCTGTTTTGTCCATTGGATTTTCTTTTAGCCGAGAATTTATTACAGCAATCCGAGAACCCCATTCTAAATAACCAAC
>JAFGYE010000005.1 GCA_016936255.1 Marinifilaceae bacterium
CATATCTCTAAAATAAGAAATCAGTGATAAATATAAAAAACTATAAAACGAAAAAGAGACTATCTCATTTGAGACAGCCTCTTTTTAATTATAATATCATTGATTGAATTTCTTCAGCCTCTGCATGTTTTTTTAATAGAGCAATTGCTAAATCCATTGCTTCAGGCAGAGCTTTCTCAGCCTGAAAACTAATAATGATCATGAGAAAGTTTTGACAATTTTCATTAATCTGGGTTCGTAAAGAATCGCTTGTAGGACTTCCAAATGCTCCCAGATCATCTCTGAAAATGGGTAGTCTGTCTATATTTAAAATGCCTCGTCCGATTCCTTCATAGGTTTCGTCAGCTTTTCCAATTCCAAAGCGGACAACACCTTCTATTTTGTCAGCATTGTATCCTCCAATTGAAAATCCACTTTTTATAGACACCAAGTTTAATAAATCCACTACATTATTTATTTTGTACAGACCTTTCCCATTTACAATTCTTCGTAACAGAGATTCTGCTGACAAGCGGTACCTGCTGGGATCTTTTCCAACTGCCCGATATCCTTTTCTTGAACTATTTATACTTGGAATATCTTTAATACCGGCAATTGCCAGTTTCTCTTGAATGTTTATTGTGCTTTCATTTATTGTCTGCCAAAGATCTGTGCATTCTTCTTTCGTATTTACCCTGCATTGAATAATGCCCAGGCGAAGAGATGGACAAATTTGTTTTAGTTCTGCTTCTATTTCTATTTTAGTCATATCAATTTTCATTCGCTAATCAGGATTTTCACTAATTGGCAATTTGAATGCAAAATACAGATTCTACTTATTTTATTGCAATTAATAACAGGAATAAATTTAATTTCAGAATCAGAAAAAATTTTATCATAAACTTTTTATCAGGAAAGATATTCGTTAACTTTAGATGATAATGACTGAAAAAATGACCTGTAAAACAGCTTTAATAACTGGTGCTGCAAAGCGAATTGGAAAATCTATTGCTATGCACATGGCAAAGAATGGTTTTAGTATTGCCATTCACTACAATTCGTCTAAAAATGATGCAATTTTGTTACAAACAGATTTGGTGAATAGGTATCCAGAACAAAAATTCAAGATTTTTAAAAGTGATTTGAATTCTGCTCAAGATACAGATCGTTTAATTGATAAGGTTTTATTGCATTTCGAGACGATTGACGTTTTAATAAATAATGCATCTGTTTTCGATTCCGGAGTAATTCAGGAGACTTCGCTAAAGTTGTTTCAGGATCAGATGAATGTGAATTTATTTGCCCCTTTTATTCTGTCAAGGGATTATGCCATGAACAGTGAAAAAGGATTGATTATAAATTTGTTGGATACTCGAATTGCAAGCTATTCTAATTCGCATGCGGCTTACAGTTTGTCGAAAGTTGGATTGGCTTATTTAACGAAAATGGCTGCGCTTGAATTTGCACCAAAAATTAGAGTCAATGGAATCGCTCCTGGAGCAACTCTTCCTCCAGTGGATCAAGGGGTGGAATATTTGCAGAAGCTTGCAGAAAAAACACCAATGAAGATTTCAGGAGGAATTGAGCCCATCTTACAATCACTGGATTATATATTGGCAAATCAGACCTTAACCGGACAAATTTTGTATTGCGACGGAGGTGAACAACTCTTATAAATTATAATATATGGCTATTATTCGGGTGAAAAATTTATTGATTAGAACCTATATTGGTTTTAATGAAGACGAATTGCGTAACAAACAAGATGTTGTGATTAATATGACAATTAAAGCTGATGTAGACAATGCTATTGCTAATGATGATGTTGATAATTCATACAATTACAAAACAATAACCAAAAAGGTGATTGTGCTTGTGCAGGAAGGTAAATTTAAAATGTTGGAGAATTTGACCCGGCAAGTATTGGATTTAATTTTGAAGAATCCCCAAGTGGAGTGGGCGAAAGTTGAGGTAGATAAACCTCATGCTTTGCGTTTCGCAGAATCTGTATCAATTGAATTAGAGGCTTACAGAGAAGGTGTTTCTTAAACGGAAGTTTCACTAAAGTAATATACAATGAACGATTGTATCGTAGGTATAGGATCGAATATTAATCCAACAGAAAACATTCGGAAGATGCTATGTCTTTTGTCGAAAGATCATTTGCTGAAAAAACATTCCAAATGGATTAGAACAGCGCCGATTGGAATTACCAATCAGGAGGATTTTATTAATGGAGCTGTGAGGTTAAGAACGCATCACTGCCGTGAGGAATTCAATTTGTATTTGAAACAATTGGAGGATAAAATGGGAAGGGACAGAAGTCTTCCAAAGTTTGGTCCGCGTATAATCGATTTAGATATTGTTGTATGGAATGATGAAATTGTGGATGAGGATTATCATTCAAGAGATTTTTTAAAGAAATCGGTGGATGAGCTATTGCTCGGCTAATTTCTGTTTTAGTTGTTTTGCAAGCTCAATATCTGCTGCAGCCCAGTTAATTTGATCTAATTCGCTAAACTCAATCCATTTGTAATTTTGATGAACTTTTAGGATTAATTCACCCGATAGATGTTCTGCAAAGTAGCTCAGTAAGTGAATTGGTTTGTTGCCATAATCAAAGATGCTGTCTCCAAAATAGTCAAGAACTTTTGTTTCAATTCCAAATTCTTCAAACAGCTCTCTCCTAAGGCATTCCTGAGGTGTTTCGTCAGATTCAATTTTTCCGCCCGGAAATTCCCATTTGCCGGATAATTCGTCATCCTTACTTCGTTGGGCAATAAATACCTTCCCGTTTTTAATGATTATTGCAGCTGTAACTTTGATCGGCTCCATTAGATATTGGAAGATGAAGGCGTTAATTCTTCGAGCAGATCGGATGCCAAACGAACAAGATTTTTGCAGGACATACTGTAGTTGAATTTGATATCGAAACAGGTAAGGTATTCAGATTTTTCTTGAAAACGTCTGGTGAATTCAGCCGATAATTCAGGCTTATCTTTCAGCAATTCTAAAGCCGCATGGTAAGCACCGCAATTGCCGTCTTTTGCTTTTCCGTTGCCAAATTTTGAGCATTCGTTTATCTCATCATTAGTAATCCCAAACTCTGTTTGAAAAGCTTTGTAGATTGCTTGAGCGCAGTTGTAATAACCAGGTGGTTTGTGAAAATATTTTAGGGCTATATCTGCCTTTGGGTTTTTATCGGAAAAGCTCATTGTTTAAAATATTGCTTTGGTAACAGGCAAATGTAGGCTTTTCCAAAAATATTATCCAAAAATTGGTATACTTCTTCAGCATATATGAAAAAAAAAGAATGACACTGCTCATTTTATATTGGAGAAAATCAGCGAAGAGTGTTGGGGGATTCTGGCTTGCTTTTTTATGATTAGCAAAATGTGTATTTCATTAAAAAAGAGAAGTCTTTTGTAAGCTAAATGGTAAGACTTGGAATGCTTCATGTCTTATTTATCACCATGAAAACTCCAATTAATACTAATGATCACAATAAAATTAATGATGGCAGCAATTTGATTGCCATTTTTTTTGTCAATACTCTTGTTTTTAATATATGTCTGAATTTTATATGTTTTAGACGGAGTTAGAGGAAAAAGGCAGTTATTTTTAAAGGAAATTATTTTTAGTCAAAAGTTTAAAATCATTCAGTTATTTCAATGCAGTTTCCCTCAGGATCTAATATGACACTTTCGTAACAACCATCTTCTGTTGTTCTTGGATTTTCCGATATGCAAAACCCAACTTCTCTTATTTTATGTTTTGTTGGATTGAAATTTTCTCTTTTAGCAATTTGATTTTCGATTCGTTGCTCAGCGAAAAAGTATTGGAATTCTTTTCTGAAAATTCTAATAGTAATAAAGAATTTTCGTAATAATTTAAGCCAATCACCTTATCGCCTTTAGCAATATTCAATTCTGCCTCAGCAAAAAAGAGCTCCGATAATATTTTTAAATGCCCATTCGTGTAATTGTGTATCGTAAGCAAATCTTCGGTGAGTTTTTCTTTTGGGAGATTTCTAAAAAAGGAAGCATCCTTTTTTAAAAAATCGAGATAAGCATTGTCAAGTAGTCTTGTTGCCTGAGTTAAATCACCATTTTTAATCAAACTTAAAAGGAGAGCGATTAAATCAGCAATCATTTCAATCATTCGCATGATAAAGTCTTTCTGGTACATAAATTTTATTTGGAGTGTTTTTTTGTTTCGTAATTGTAAAAATAATCAGAAAAAATTAAGAAGTATATCTAATTATTGGATTGTTTTTTGTTAATCAGCGGTGTTTTTGTAAATTCGAATTTTGCAATAGAATACAGATGATTGTATTCAGCAATCTATATCAATACATTAAAGTTTATTATTATGTCATATATTGATCGGTGTCAAAAATTGAAATTGGCCTTTGATGGAGGAGAATCAGACTTTGATGAGATGGAATTTAGGGAGTATCAATTTCATTCTTTAGCACACGATATTTTACCTGGAAAAACCAACTATTATTGTGAAAGTCATAAGTTGGATCTTATTGAGAACATGTTCGCTCAGAATGAAATTGGTGAAATACAGGACGATGTTCATATGGATGATGTTGTTGTTGAGGAAAATCAAAACTTCAGTTATAAGATATTAAAACCCAAAGGGATTAGTAAGATAAAAAAGCTGACGTTTATTTTTCATGGCTTTAATGAAAAAACGTGGGATAAATATCTACCTTGGGGACAAGCTATTTGCGAGAAAACACAGAGTGCAGTTGTCTTTTTTCCGATTGCATTTCATATGCAGCGTGCACCAAAGCACTGGAGCGATAAAAAGGCAATGTTTGAATTGAGTAAAAAACGAAAAGCCCAATTTCCAAATATTATTGGCTCCTCATTATCTAATGTAGCCATTAGCATGCGGCTTCATTCCATGCCGCAAAGGTTTATATGGTCGGGTTTACAAACCTATTACGATATCATTCAATTTATTGAAGAGTGTAAAAGTGGCAAGCATGAATTAATCGATAAGGATTTTAGTTTTGATATTTTTGCATACTCTATTGGAGGTTTTTTGGCTGAAATTCTGAAGTTAACAAACCATAAAAATTATTTTAGTGAAACAAAGCTGTGTTTGTTTTGCAGTGGTGCTGTATTTAATCGATTGTCTCCGGTTTCTAAATTTATTTTGGATAGTGAAGTCAATGTTACTTTATATTCTTATTTGGTTGAGCATTTCAGCAGTTTTTTAAAAAAAGACAACCTTTTGCATCATTATATTGAAGAAGATCATTTGGAAGGAAAGGTGTTTCATACCATGTTGGAGTACAAAAACATGAGATATTTTAGAGAATCTTTGTTTAAAAAAGCTGAAAATCAGATTTATGCGATTGCCTTGAAAGGAGATTCTGTTTTTCCGACTTACGAGATTGAAAATACCTTGAAAGGAGCCTCCAGAGATATTAATATTACTGTTGAAGAACTTGATTTTTCATATTCATATTCGCATGAAAATCCATTTCCAATGAATAAGGCAGATTCTGTAAATATTGAAGAAAGCATGGATTTGGTATTTAGTAAAGTTTGCGATTTTTTTAACCGGAAATAAATCTGATTGGACTAGGAATTTTGAATAATAGGCATCTATTAACATCAGAACGGTATTAGGGCTTCAAATAAAATTTCAACTGGATGCAAGGCTTCCCGTTCTGTTTCATCCTTTATCTGATGACGGCAGGAGGTGCCTGAAGCAGCTAACAATGTTGTTTTTGGAGTATTTCGCACCTCGGGAAGAAGTACCAGTTCACCAACTTTTTTACTTAAATCGTAATGCTCTTTTTCGTAACCAAAGGATCCGGCCATGCCACAACAGCCTGATTGTATTTCTGTTGCGATGTAATTCTCTGGAAAGCTTAATATTTCTTTTATAGGTAAGGATGAAGCAAGAGCTTTCTGGTAACAATGTGTATGGAATTTAATTTCTTTTTTTGCTGAAGTAAATTGTTCTTTTCTAATTCTGCCGTTTTTCATTTCCTGATGCAAAAACTCTTCAATTGTAAAAGTATTTTTCGATAGTCTTTTAGCATCTTCTATCATATTCGGAGTAACCAACTCAGGATACTCATCACGAAAAGTAAGTATTGCTGATGGTTCAATACCAATGAGCGGACATTCTTTCGTGATTAAGTCTTTAAGCAGGTTCACGTTTTTTATTGCCAGGAATTTAGCCTTTTTCACCAAGCCTTTCGATAAATAAGTTCTGCCGCTTTCTTCATGTTTTGGAATAATAACCTGATAGTTCAGACGTTCAAGCAGTTGAATTGTTTTAATGCCTATTGGAGTATCGTTATAGTTTGTAAATTCATCAGCAAATAAATATATCTTCTTATTATTTGATTCTTTTTTGGATGATGAATGCCATTTTCGAAGTGTTGTTTTATGCAATCTGGGAATGCTTCTTTTTTCAGCAAAACCAAGATTTTTTTTTACTATTTTGCCTATTGTGGGATGTTGATTCACATAGTTGAACAGGCTGGGAGCATAACTACCCAATTGATTTATTTTCGTGATGTTGGCAATTAGCCTACTTCTAAAAGGAACTGGATTTGAATCGTAATATTGTTGTAAAAATTCAGCTTTTAGCTTGGCCATATCAACGCTCGACGGGCATTCCGATTTACAAGCTTTACACGATAAGCATAAATCTAAAATGTCATATAATTCCTTGTGATTGAATGGATTGATTTTGTCTGAGTCGGTAAGAAATTCACGAAACAGATTGGCTCTTGCCCGGGTAGTTAGTTTTTCATCCAGTGTGGCCTGATAACTTGGACACATTCCCTTGCCGGTGATATGAGTGTTTCTGCAATCGCCGGATCCGTTACAACGTTCTGCAGCACGAACAATTCCCATGTCGTTGGAGAAATCGAAATAAGTTTGAATATTACGGGTTTTCTGATTGGGTTCATAACGCAAATGGGTATTCATTTTTGGCGTATCTACAATTTTACCGGGATTAAAGATGTTGTTGGGATCCCAGCATTGTTTGATATCCCGTAAGAGCTGATAGTTTTGTTCTCCAATCATAATGGAAATAAATTCACCACGCAGTCTTCCATCACCATGCTCACCACTCAACGATCCATTGTACTTTTTCACAAGTTTCGCAGAATCCAAACCAATGGTATGAAATTTCTCCTGATCTTTGGAATCTTTCAAATTTAACACAGGCCGCATGTGAATTTCTCCGGTTCCAATATGCGCATGAAATATGCATTGTATTTCATGTTTTTTCATTAAATCCTTAAATTCGGTAATGTAATCGTATAATATTTCAGGAGTTACCGAGGTGTCTTCAATTAAAGAAACTGGTTTTGCATCACCTTTCATATTCGATAAAATTCCCAGAGCTGATTTGCGTAAATCCCAAACTCGCGACATGTTATCTGCTCCTGAAACTATTGGGAAATGATAGCCAAGTTTTTTCTCTCGAAATTCAGCTTCCATTTCCCGGGCAATTTTCTCGATTTCGTTTTTTGATTCTCTTGCAAACTCAATTATGAGCAATGCACCCGGATTTCCTTTTAAAAAGAACCGGTTTTTTGCTTGTGTAATATTTCCTTCAGTTAATTTCAGAATCTGATCATCCATTAATTCAACTGCACCCGGATGATATTTTAAGGCAATAAGATTCCCTTGAATTGCCTCTTCTAAATTTTCAAAATGAGCACAAATCAATGCTTTTTCTTTGGGAGGAACTGGTACCAGACTTAATTTTATTTCGGTTGTGAGAGCCAATGTTCCTTCTGATCCAGCTAAAAGCTGACTAAAATTAAAAGCTTTTCCCTTTGAATGAAAAGGAGAGGAGGATGCTAATATATCAATGGCATAACCGGTATTTCTTCTTTTTATTTTCGGATCGGGATATTCTCCTGCAATTGCTTCCTGATTTTTATCAGATGACAGAATACTTTTTATTTGCTGATACAATTTAGATTCTAAACCTTTGTTTTCATTGCATTTACGTTCAAATTCTTCATTGCTTAAAGGGGAAAAAACCGCTTTACTGCCATCGCTTAGCAGGCAAGTTACTTCGATAGTATGATCGCGTGTGCTCCCATAGATAATAGAATGCGATCCGCAGGAATTATTTCCCAGCATTCCACCCAGCATGCAACGACTGCTGGTTGAGGTTTCCGGACCAAAGAACAAACCGTAATCTTTTAAATACAGGTTTAATTCATCAAGTATTACACCAGGCTGAACCCGAACCCAGGCTTCCTCTTTGTTGACTTCAAGAATTTTAGTGAAATGTTTTGATATATCAACCACAATTCCATTACCAACTACCTGTCCGGCCAAAGATGTTCCTGCAGCTCTTGGGATTAGTGATAAATTTTCATCAGATGCAAATTGGATTAAATGTTGTAAGTCACCTTCTGTTTTAGGATGACAAACTGCAAGAGGAAGAACTTTATAAGCGGAAGCATCAGTTGCATAGATAAGACGAGTGGTTATATCGCGATGTAGTTCTCCTTCCATTTTGCTTGTAAGTTCCTCAAATAAAAGGCTTTGTTTTGTTAGTTTCATAGGGCTGGTGTGATTGTGATAATCGATTCTTTAAAATTGAAATTAATCTTTTATTTTAAAAAGCCGGCTTATTGAGAATGAATATTTATTAAAAAAATCAATTAAAAACTGTAAAAAATTTTTGAATTAGGAATCTAAAGTTTACGTTTTATTCATACTTTTGCAAAGTCGAGATTACAAAACTGATTAAAATACTGAATACCAATGGACTTATTGCAGAAAATTAAGGAGAATGCACGTTTAAGTGGTAAAACAATTGTTTTACCTGAAGGAACAGAGGAGAGAACTTTACAAGCTACTGATATCCTTTTAAGTGAAAAAATCGCTAAGATTATCCTGATTGGAAACCCTGACGAAATCGCTTCTGAGGCGACTCGCTTAAATTTGAAAAATATCGGTGAGGCGATAATTGTTGATCCTAAAAATCATGACAAAATGGAAGCTTATGCTGAAATTTTGCTTGAATTGAGAAAGAGTAAAGGAATGACAATGGAAAAAGCCATGGTTTTGGTTCAGGATCCTTTGTATTTAGCAACCTTAATGATTAAAGCTGGTGATGCAGACGGCGAAGTTGCCGGTGCTTTAAATGCTACGGGTGATGTATTACGTCCGGCATTTCAGATTATAAAAACAATGCCGGGTATTTCTGTGGTATCAGGTGCTTTTATAATGATTTTAAAAGATAAAACATTTGGTGATAATGGAATGATGGTATTTGCAGATTGTGCAGTTCATCCAAATCCTACAGCAAGTGAATTGGCTGAAATTGCCGTAGCTACTGCAAAAACCACAAAAGCAATTGCTAAAATGGAACCTCGTGTAGCCATGTTAAGTTTCTCTACTATGGGATCTGGTAAACACGAAATGGTTGATAAAGTAGTTGAAGCAACCCGTTTGGCAAAAGAAATGGCTCCGGAATTTCAAATTGATGGTGAAATGCAGGCTGATGCTGCTATTGTAGAAGCCATTGGTGCTCAGAAAGCTCCTAACAGTGCAGTTGCCGGACGAGCTAATGTTTTGGTTTTCCCTACTCTGGAAGTTGGAAATATTGCATACAAACTGGTTCAGCGTTTGGCTGGAGCCGAAGCGGTAGGTCCTATTTTACAAGGAATGGCAGCGCCAATTAATGACTTGTCAAGGGGTTGTTCCGTTAGCGATATAGTAAACTTGGTTGCTATAACAGCGAATCAGGCTGCAGGATTATAATAAATAAAATATCAAACAAAATAAAAAACAAAATTCTGATGAACGTTCTAGTTTTTAATTGTGGCAGCTCTTCCTTAAAGTATCAGTTATTAAGTATGGGTGAAGAAGCCACTTTGTTGGCAAAAGGTCTTGTTGAGAGAATTGGTCTTAAAGAAGGCGTTATTTCTCACAAACCAGAGGGGAAGAAGAAGTTCGAGTCGGTTCAGGATATTCCAAATCATGGAGTAGCAATCGACCTTGTACTAAAAGCACTTGTTCACCCAGAACACGGTGTTATCTCAAGTCTTAAAGAAATTGATGCTGCAGGTCATCGTGTAGCTCATGGCGGTGAATATTTTAAAGATAGTGCCCTTATTGATGCGAAGGTTAAAGAATTGATAGCGTCATGTTGTGAATTGGCGCCACTTCATAATCCAGCTAATTTAGAAGGAATTCTTTCTATGGAAAAACTACTTCCGGGTATTCCTCAGGTTGCTGTTTTTGATACATCTTTCCACCAAACACTCCCACCGGAGGCATTCATGTATGGATTGCCATATGATTGTTACGAAACTCTTCGTGTTCGTAAATATGGTTTTCACGGAACCAGTCATAAATTTGTTGCTAACAAAGCATGTGAAATTTTAGGATGGAACATTGCGGATAAGAAAATTGTTAGCTGTCATTTGGGTAACGGAGCATCTGTTTGCGCAATTGATGGTGGAAAATCTATTGAAACATCAATGGGATTTACTCCAAATGAAGGTTTGTTAATGGGTACTCGTACAGGTAATTTGGATTTGGGTGCACTTCTTTATATCGCTGAAAAGAAAAATTTGTCGATTGATGAAACAAACAAATTGATCAATAAACAAAGTGGATTGGCTGGTATTTCAGGTATCTCTTCTGATATGAGAGATTTGGAAATTGCTGCCGAAGGAGGAAATAAAAGAGCTCAATTAGCTTTGGATATGTTTGCTTATCGCGTGAAGCGTTTTGTAGGCTCATATACTGCATCTATGGGAGGTGTTGATTTGGTTATCTTTACTGGTGGAATTGGCGAGAATGATCCGGTTTCCCGTGCTAAGATTGCTGGTGATTTTGGTTATTTGGGTCTTGATTTTGACTTCGAAAAGAATGATGGTTTACGCGGTAAAGACGCAATTATTTCTAAAGAAGAATCAAAGGTGAAAGCCATGGTTATTACAACAAACGAAGAATTGGTTATTGCTTCAGATACACTGCGTATTGTAAGTGCAGTGGACTAATTCGGCGAATAATTATACAGTAAAGCCCTGTCAAAAGACAGGGCTTTTTTTTTGTGAAAATGATATCTTTTTTAACGGCATTCATTGTTGAGTTGTAAGTTAAAAGTCTTATCAGTCATAAAAAAAATCGTTATAAACTTTTTTTTTGAAACAAAAGATCATAATTGTCGTTAAGGTACTAGTATTCATATAATAAATACTTTTTTGCAGTGTAAATCGAAAACTATTCAATGCTTAGAATATCCATCTTATCAGTTCGGTTTTTTCTTATTTTATTATTGATCTCAAATTCATTTTCTTCTGAAGGGCAGAGAACGAATTTTCGGTTTTATCAATACAACAAAGAGAATAAACTAAATGAAGAATTGGTTAAATCCGCTCAGCAGGATTCTTTGGGAGTATACTATTTCGCTACAGACAAAGGAGTATTATGCTTGCAGAATGATCATTTTGTACCACTTATTTTACCAGAAGGGAAATCGAGCTATTTTAAAGAGTTATTCAGGAGAAAGAATGGAGAACTTTTGGCAGTTTCTGATGATGCTGTTTATAAAATTGCTGGATCATTAGAAAAAGCAGAGCTGGAATTGTTTATAGAATGCAATATTGCTCCTTCTCAACCGAAATACCCCAAGCATTTATTTGAGGATCAGAAGAATAATTTATGGATTACGGATTACAATCATATTTATAGGTACAAAGGGGAGGCTGTTGAAAAATTCGAAATGGAGAACCAAAACATGACTTCATCTTATGTGAGATCTTTTCAGTTTCTGGAGTGTGATAATGGAAATTTAATTGTAGTTTCTCAAAAAGGGTGGTTTTATAGCTTTAATAATCAAAGCAATAAATTTATTGGGCTGAATTTTAATCTCAATCTTATTATTCATTCTTCTTTTAAAATAGGTGCTAATGAATTTTTACTGGGCACCTCTCAGGGAGTTATTAAAATAGTGTTTGATTCTCAAGCCAAAGTCATTAGGAAAGATGTGATAACAGAGGATATTATTGCATCTTGTTTCGAAAGGGTTTCTGATAATAAAATTGTAATTGGAACATGGTTTCAAGGTCTTGCTGAGCTTGATATTGCAGATAAATATTCAGTGACCAATGTTGGAGGTTTTCCTTATTTCACGGTTAATGATATTTTTTTGGATGATTTTGGGAAATATTGGGTATCCACAAATTCGGGCGTTGTGCTTATGGAAAAGAAGTTCTTTTCATATCAATTTCAATCTTCGAATTCGGAATATATTGCATCTATTGATCTTACTGATAATGGGAATGTAAATTTTGCCGGCACAACGGGTGTTTTCAAAGTGAATAATAAAAAAGACATTGAGAGGCTGCCTATCAATTTTGCAGGATCGCTAAATGTTTTTAAGACTTCGGGAGATCTAAAATTAATAGGCACCGAGCAGGGGCGGTTTATTGTTTTTAAAGGCGAAGATTTACTTTTGGATATAGCCATTTCAAATCAGGCGGTTACCAGCATTCAGGTTTCTTCAGAACAAATTGCCTGGGTAGTTGCCAACAAAGAATTATTTAAGGTTAATTTAACGACCGGTCAGGTGACGAGTTATCTTGATTCATTTCGGGGACAACGCATCGTGCAGGATATAATCCTGGATTCGAAACAGAATCTTTATATTGGCGGGGAGTTTAAGCACTCCTATTTGTTTAAATATGACTTTGCTAAAGATGATATTATTAATATCAGTAAACCAATTTCATTTGCAATTGGTGAAGATTTTTGGGTGATCGATCTTGAGATGCATAAGGATATGCTCTATATGGGCACTTCGGAAGGTTTGTTAAAATATACTGAAAATCTTGTTGAAAGAGTCGATTTGGGTGAAATGTCAAATAGTGAAGTTAATTCCGTTGCAATAGACAAACAAAATTCAATATGGCTGACGACAAGCAAAGGAGTAGTTCGTAAACGGAAATCTGATATTTCCTTGTTCACACCGGAGCAAGGTTTGCCTTCAAAAACATTCATCAACCGAAGTTTACTGGTTGATTCGAAGAATTATTTATGGGTAGGAACTTCTAATGGTATTGCTTTCGCATCTATTTCAGATTCTATTCTATCAACTCCTATGCCTTTAGTATATGCAGCAGATTACGAAGGGAAGCTTATTCTTCAAAATAGTACTGTATCGATGAGGGCGAACTCGATGTTATTATTGGATGTTGCCGCCAGTATCTATCCGCAAAAACAAAATAAATTTCAATTTTGTACAATTAATGCCTCTCAAAAAAGCCTGGATTGGAAAGAGCTATCGGCAAAAAATCAGATTTTACTATCAGAACTAAAACCAGGAAACTATCAGATTTGCATTCGTGGAAAGCATGAAGGAAATTATACATGGAGCGAACATCGCATTATTTCGATTGTTGTAAAACAGGTATGGTATTTAAGCTGGTACACTATTCTTATCGAACTTTTAATCATATCATTTCTGATTTATTTAACGAATAAATACAGCAAAAGAAGAACAAAGAAGAATCTGTTAGCACTTGAGAAAATTGTCTCTGACCGAACAATACAGCTGCAAAATGCAAATGAGAGTTTATCGACTGCGAATATTGCAAAAGATAAATTTCTATCGATAATTGCTCACGATCTTAGGAATCCGTTTAATGCCATTCGTGGATTTTCAAGGATGCTGATAAAGGATTCTGATATTTTGACAGAAGAAGAAAAAAATGAGCTGATTGAGACTATATATAGAAGTTCTGATGATACATTTAAGCTTTTGGAAAGCTTATTGGAATGGGCCAATGTTCAGAAGGGAAATTTTAAATTAAATGTAGAAGAGTTTGATTTGAAATCTCTTTTGGAGAAAAATCTGAATATTCATAAGAGTTTGGGATTGTTAAAAGGGCTTGACGTAAAAGGTGAATTTGATCATGTAAATGTGAAAGCTGACAAGGCGATGATAGATACTGTGATTCGAAATTTAATGTCAAATGCAATTAAATTTTCATTTCCTGGTCAAACAATTACATTAAGTTCGAATAGGACGAATGGTTTTGTTGTGATTCAGGTTTCAGATCAGGGGATTGGAATGACGGAAAAGCAATTGGAACAACTATTCAAAATTGATACTGTATTTACCAGCGAAGGTACCGCAAATGAATCGGGTACTGGATTCGGACTAATGCTCTGCAAAGAATTTGTAGAATTGAATGGGGGTAAAATTTGGGTGGAGAGTGTAAAAGACAAAGGGACAAGTTTCTTTTTCTCGATTCCCAAAATAACTGAACTCTAAAAAATCTTCCTTTTTGGTCTTGTGAAATTGCAATTTGCAATAATATCACATCTAAAAGATAATATTTGTAGGTTTTGATGTCTGGTTTCAATGCAATTCGTAATTATTTTCTATTTTTGCCTTACACTTAAACAATAAGGATTTAATTTCCTGAAACACATTCACTAAAAAATATTGAAGATGATTACACGTTTAGATCAAATCATTGATGTTCTTAAAAACAGCGAAAAGAAGCGTTTGGTAGCTGCTTATGCGAACGATTCTCATACTATTGGAGCGGTAAATGATGCAGTGCAGCAAGGCATTATTGATGCGACATTGGTCGGCGACAGAGAAATGATAGAGAAAATTTGTGCGGAATACAATTTTGACATCGCTAAGTTTACGATTGTGCACGAACCGGATGAATTAAAAGCGGCCCTAAAATCTGTTGAGTTAATCAACAATGGTGAAGGTGATATGATTATGAAAGGTCTTGTTAGTACAGATAAGTACATGAAGGCAATTTTAAATAAAGAAACCGGACTGATGCCTCCAAAAGCAGTTTTAAGTCATGTTACCGTGATGGAGAATCCAAATTACTACAAATTAATGGTAGTAAGTGATGTTGCCGTTATTCCTCAGCCCGATTTAGATCAGAAGATTGCGATCACCAACTATGTTATAAATGTTGCACGTGCTTTGGGTATCGATAAACCTAAGGTTGCCTTAATTGCGGCTTCGGAACAGGTTTTACCAAAAATGCAGGCGTGTGTCGATGCGGCTATCATTTCGAAGATGGCAGACCGCGGTCAAATTAAAAATGCTTATGTTGACGGCCCTTTGGCTATTGATGTTGCTATTGATAAAGAATCAGCAGAGATTAAGAAATTGGATTCGATGGTTGCCGGTGATGCAGACTGTATGGTATTTCCAAATATAGAAGCAGGTAATGTATTTTACAAGGTGAACACCAAATTGGCAAATGCTGAACTGGGAGCTATGGTTGTTGGGGCAAAATGTCCGGCAATACTTTCTTCCCGAGGCGATAGCGTAAAAACCAAATTGTATTCTATCGCACTAGCGGCTTTAGTGGCTTCAAAATAAGTTACAGGTGTCAGGTATCAAGAGCGGCCTTTTGTCTTGATTCCTGATGTTTTTCTCACTTCTCAAATCTTAAAAAAATGTCCCCAATACGTTCACTCGGTCAAATGGTCGAACATCTTCGCAAGAGCGGAAAAAAGAAGAAAATTGCTGTAGCATATGCTCAGGATCCAAACACCATTGGAGCAATTGCTAAAGCCATCGCAGAAGGATTTGTAGAGGCTGTTATGATTGGCGATGAAGCAGAGATTAGAAGTAAAGCCAAGGATGAAGGAATTAATCCTGATGTATTCACGATTGTTCATATTCCAAACGATGCAGCGGCAACAACTGAAGCCGTTCGCATGGCACGTTTCGATGAGGTGGATGTGGTGATGAAAGGTTTGGTAGGTACTGATAAATTTCTGAAAGCAGTCTTGAACAAAGAGCATGGTTTGTTGCCGCCAAAAGCAGTAATGAGCTACGTTTGTGCATTGGATTTGCCCAAATACAACAAGCTTTTGTTTGTTTCGGATACAGCAGTATTGCCTTTTCCTGATTTGAATCAGAAAATTGCGATGCTTAACTATTCGGTGAAAATGGCCCGGAAGTTTGGGATTGAAAAACCAAAAGTGGCCTTGATATCGGCAACAGAGAAACCTAATGCAGCATTTCCGTCGAGCATCGACGATAGCATTATTTGTAAAATGGCCGATCGTGGTCAGATAAAAGATTGCATTGTTGATGGTCCATTGGATGTGTTTTTGGCTTGCGATCCTGCTTCGGTAGAGATTAAAGGAATTCCAACACCAATAAATGGTGAGGCAGATTGCCTGGTATTTCCATCATTGGAAGCATGCAACTCATTTTACAAAGGATTGATGCTGTTTGCGGGTGGTGAGCTGGCTGGCTTAATTCAGGGAACAACAAAACCAGTTGTGGTGATGTCGCGAAGCGAAAGCGAAAAATCGAAATTCTATTGCATTGCACTGTCGGTTTTAATGGCAGACTAAAATATTTGGTAATTATCAATTGATAATTGAAGAGGCGCGAAGTATCGTGTCTCTTTTTTTTTGCGTAAAGAAGTTTAACCACGAAGAAAACGAAGTAATTCTTAAAGAGGCAAAAAGGGAAAAGATTGAAACACAAAGAACACGAAGGCATTCACAAAGTGGCACAAATGCTAAAATAATTATACCACAGAGGCGCAGAGAAGAACAAGATAGCGTATGCTATTTTATAATTATTAATTCCTAACTCATAATTCAATTCCTATCTTTGTTAAATGACAAAAGCAAAACCATATTGCCTGATGCCCTGGATACATTATCATGTAGGAAATGCCGGACGTGTAAAAGCTTGTTGTGTTGCCAATATTCCTTACGGCGATTGCAATACTCAGTCTTTAGCCGAAATATGGAATGGCGATGCCATCAACGAATTAAGAGCGAAGTTTGCCAAAGGAGAAAAAGATTCCCGCTGTGCAGTTTGTTGCCGTATTGAGGAAGCCGGAGGGAAGAGCATACGACAGGAAACACACGAAAAGTTTGGTGCCGATTTTCAGGAGAAGGAAACGAATTTGCCTTTTACTTTTGACATCCGTTTTTCGAATGCCTGTAATTTTGCCTGCCGCACCTGCTGGCATGGTGCCAGTTCAGGATGGTTTCCCGAGGCAAAACAAATGAAACGTAATTTAGGTGAGAAAGCTTTATTGCAGAATATTCAGGATTTTGATGCGTTTATTGCAGAAACAGGAGAAGCCTTGCTGCAGGCCAAAGAAATTTACTTTGCAGGCGGCGAACCTTTGCTTACCAAAGAACATTACCTTTTGCTTGATTGGCTGGTGAAAAATAAAGCCACACAAATTCACTTGCGATACAATACCAACTTTTCCCTGCTTCAAATGGGAGAGTACAATGTATTGGATTACTGGAAACAATTTTCGAAAGTAGAAATATTGGCGAGCATCGATGCACATGGTAAACTCGGTGAATACATCCGAAAAGGCTTTGATTGGGAGCAGTTTCAGGCGAACAGGGAATTGATTCGCAAACACAGGCACATCAAATTTCTCATTGCCCCAACCATTTCAGTTTTTTCCATTTTGAATTTGCCTGCTTTGTACCAGATTTGCCTGCTCGAGCAGATTATTGAAGCCGATGGCCTTTACATTAATCTACTCGACCGTCCTTTGCATTACAATACAAAAGCACTGCCCGAAAGCTATAAACAGAAGGTGGTTGCAGCCTTTCATCAATTTTACCAATGGGCAGCAAAAAAACAGATTCCCCAATCGGTGATCCGCCAATTTAAAGAATGCGAATTCTATATGCTAAGCGATGATCTTTCGAAACAATGGAAAAGCTTTGAGAAGGAAACGGCGCTTTTGGATGAGATGAGGGGAGAGAGCCTTGATGAGGTGCTGATTAGGACTTATGAATTCTGAGAATGAAGACACAATCCAGAAGTGTGTCAATTAGATTATTTCATAAAACGGTCTGAAAGGTTTACTATCATTGTCATTCTGAGCTTGTCGAAGAATCTTTAGCTGTGAACAGCAAATGTTTTGATATTGCTCATTTCCCCTTGTGTCTTATTTATGCTTTTCCATCACTTTGTCAAATCGGCTGTCCATACAAACACTGATATCGGTGGTTATAAATTTCCCATTGTAAAACAGACTGAAAATTGTTGCGGGGGTTGGTGCAGATTGAGCCAGTTCCATACTGTCCAGTTGAATAATTTTTAACGGCAGGTTTCTTTTTTTTGCTGTTTCAACCATCGAATTTCTTACGTGATACTCTGAGAACGGACAACGATTTGAATAGTAAACCACTAATCCATTTTTATCAATCATGTTGTTGCTTTTTACAGAATCTTTAAATTTTGGATTGTCAGCCTTGGGGTTTATCTTTTTCGCCAATAAACTAAATCCGGAAGGCAGCTCCTCAAAAGTTTCAAATCCTTGTTTTAAGAGCCATTTAGTATTGCTCATAAAGTGAAACTTTTTCGTTCCAACAACTGTAACCAGACCGTTTTTGCCTTGTGATTCAGCATCTTTAAGGGCGAGTCTTACTAATTCTTTTCCGTAACCCTTACCTTTGTATTGGCCCGAAACCCAAAAACAGTTCACCAACAAATAATTTGCGGCTTCAATGGGAACCCATCCTTTTTCGGCGGGGCCATATTCGATAAAGACTTTCGCTCTTGCATCAATTCTTCGGAATATGTATTCGTTGTCGAATTCCTTTTTCAGCCAGTCTTTTTTTAATTCGTAACTGTCCTTGCATTTTTTGTCTGAGATAGCACAACAAATATGTTCCTTGTCAATATTTGATTGATTCAGTGTAATAATTTTTTCCATTTTTCTTATTTCGCTTGCATGCTTTTACCAAACATGAAAATGATTCATTCAATAGAGTCTGTGAGTATTGCTTTTACCCGGTTGGGAATTGTCGGGCAGCTTACCTCAGCCATCATTTATTCCTCCTCATGCTTGCCAATAGTGATTGGAGTGCCTTTAATTCCCGCGTAAAAAACAATGATCTCGGCAGGTACAGTGCCATCGTTTTTCCCGTAATGCCATTGGTTTACTAATTCAACAATGGATTCACCAGCTTTAAGGTGAAGCGTGTCGTTGGTTTCACTAATTACAGTTAATTCCCCTTTTAATAAAACGCCTGCATTAATTTCAGGATGTTTATGCAGCTCCAGTTTTGTTTTGGGAGGGATAGTTATTTTCAAAATAGTTATTTCTGCATGGCCATCAGGATATTTTGGAAGGGGAGTGCCATTCCAGCTTTCAGATGTTTTGCTTAAAGTAATAACTTCGGTCTTGCTTGTTTCACTGGTATTGCAAGCAAACAGTAACAGGCTTGAGAAAGAAAACAGGATCAGTAATTTTTTCATTTTAAAATAGTTTGTTGATTCAAAATTGTTTGTAAAGGCTTCGATTCATAATCTACAAGAGAAGTCTGACGACCCTGCTAAATTTCTTGTTCAATTTCAGTGAGTCGACAACTCAAACCGCCAACCAAGTGCGGTACAACACGATACAATCGTGCAGTAGCGGGGGCTATGACCCGCTGTTAGGGAACCGCCGTATACGAGACCCGCTTGGTTTATGCTGAACCTGCGAAGTATCTGGTGGTGTGAAAGCCTCTCCCTGCTAGTGATTACTAGCGGGGCGGGCTATTCGATTATGCTCTTTTTTAATATTTTTCCCAACTCGTCAATTGTAAATGCTGGATTTTTTTTATGCAACATAGCATGGCAATTAGGACAAACTGGCACCATATCTTCCAATGGGTTTACTTCATAATTATAACCAATGCTATTAAGTTCTTTTTTATGATGTACATGAATAAAACCCCGCCCTAAATCTCCGTAAATCAACTCGAAGTTTATTCCACATACCTTACAATCTAATCCATGATAATCTATGCATTTCTTTCTTGCCGTTGCATCACGTTCGTATCTATTTACCGTCACCTTACTTACACTACCCTCGAAGAAGGTTTTATCAAGACCAACCACTTCTTCCGTCGTTCTAAAAGCTGAAATCCTGTAAGCCCAAACTTTCCTCTTTTTCCCATTTTTTGAGCTAATACTTTCAACCTTTTTTCGTTCGATTTCCTTTTTGTAATCTGCAATCAAATCATTGTCACGAGTAAGAGATGCGCTAAACCAATCAACCATATTTCCATATATCCAATTTTTATCTTTTGTAGTTTCTGTAGTAATTAATTTAAAGAAATCTACTTTTTTCTCTAAATATTCAACTATCATATCTCTACTCGCCCATTCGTCAGTCAGGTTTATTTCCCTAATGGCCTTTTCTATGACGGGAAAAACTTTATCCAAAGAAAACATCTTTGATGGTTCTTCAAATCTATCTGATAGCGTATTCTCCTGTCTAAGAGCTTCAATAAGTTCTGGTCGTAATTGCCATGTAAACAAACCGTCTTTTCGTTCTTCTCCTATCGCCAAAAGACTCCACCACCTATATCTATCGTCATTTGTTTTAGATACTGGAAATTTTCCTGTAGAGTTTGAAATTTTTTTAGCAATGCTCGCAAAAGTAAGATTTATACCTCCATTATGAGACTTGGTTAATCTCTCCTGTAATTCTAGTCCCGTAGCTGTATGCTTTTCAGAGTCAAACAAAGCATGCAAGATTAAAATTTCAGTTTTTGTAAGTTTAATTTCCCGCAGAGCATTCTTGTACTCTTCTAGGCTAATATTTGGATTATAATCGTGAATCATTTTTCTTTAATTGAGCACAACGTATGTGCAAAGTACAATGTACTTTATATCACTTATCTGTTGCTTTTTGTAAGTTGTTGTTATTCTTCTTTTTATTGTCTGAAATTGTATCTAAAGAACTCTTGATTTTTGCAAGAGATCTTTTACTCCCAGGAGTGCCAACCTCACTTATTTTTCACTTAAGCCTAAAAGTAAGCATAAAATAAAAACAGAGATACACGCTGACTCATTTTTTTTTATCAATATAAATAGTAAAAAAAAGGTTTTGTTTGCTGCTTAGGTTTTTATTGTTGGTGGGTTTTTCTACAAAAAAAAGGGCTTCACATCGTGTGAAACCCTTAGCCTTAGCTTTAAACCAATTCGCTGTCTGCCACGTTTGTTTTTTTGCGGCGTTTTACCAACTCATTGTTTTTA
>JAFGYE010000021.1 GCA_016936255.1 Marinifilaceae bacterium
GAGAGAGAGGGATTCGAACCCCCGGTACGTTGCCGCACAATAGTTTTCAAGACTACCGCATTCGACCACTCTGCCATCTCTCCAATAATATTTGAGCGGGAAACGAGACTCAAACTCGCGACCCTCAGCTTGGAAGGCTGATGCTCTATCAACTGAGCTATTCCCGCATGCAAGAAACACGTTTGTTCCTTGATTAAAAAATTAAAGTGGGGAGAGCAGGATTCGAACCTACGAAGACGAAGTCAGCGGAGTTACAGTCCGCCCCAGTTGGCCACTTTGGTATCTCCCCAAATGCAATGTATGTAAAGAACTTTGTTTCTTGATTGCGGATGCAAATATAGGAGCTTTACTACAAAATACAAGGGGTGCCTGCGTTTTTTTTTCAAAAAAAATGAAATATTTATGTAAGTGTTTGATTTCCTATGAAATATTTTTTCAATATAATTCTCTTAGAAATTTGAGTCGTCGGTTTTTTATGAAATAGGATCAGTTTTATTACGATCTGAAAATTGAATTTAAGCTAATTTTGCTTTTGTAAATTTTCTGATGGAGATATTAAGAGGTGTATTTAATCGGATCTCTTTTAAGGCTGTTTAAAGAGTAAATAATTGTGATAGGAGAAGATGTTGATTTATGCCTGTAAACCATCGTCAGTGCTTTCTCTTGTCGCAAATCGTAATATTTCTCAGCTTGCATTTTAGAAAAAAAAACAAAAAAAAAGGAGACTAATCAATAGTCTCCTTTTTTATATTTTGAGTTTGTTTTATTTTATCATTGATTTAGCTCTTGTGATGTATTTTTCAACGTCACGGGCTTCTGCCGATTTTGCAAAATCTTGTTCGATAGTTTCGTAAGCTGTTAGTGCTTTTTTGTACTCACCTAACATTTCGTAAGCAAGTCCGGCTTTTTGCAAATAGATAGGTGTTGTGAAATCATTTGTATTAAAAGAACTTGCATCCATATAATTTGAAGCGGCTTTTTTAGTATCTCCTAATTCCATATAAGCATCACCAATAGCAGCTTTTGCAAGAGCGCTAAGTAAAAAATCATCAGAACTGAATTTTTCTAAATAATCAATTGCATTTTGGAATTCACCCATTCTTAAATAAGAAACACCGGCATAATATTTTGAAATATTTCCTGCTGGAGTTGAGTTAAACTCATCAATAATATCCAGAAACCCAGGATAATTTTCATCTCCGTTTAATGCAAGGTTAAATGAATCTTTCTCGAAATATCTTTGAGCCTGAAATAACTGATTTTGAGCACGCTCATTAAGTGGAGCTTTGTAGTATTTTTGATAAGCAAAAACTCCTACTGCTAAAATGATTATAACTAAAGCAATAGTGGACAGTTTTTTCTGATTCTTCTCAATATATTGTTCGGTTTTGCTTAGTGCTTCTTCTAAATTTTCAAAATTATCTTCAGATACCTGATTGTTTTTATTTTTTGACATGCTCAAATATTATTAGGTTTATTTTTTCTAACGCAAATGTAATTTTTTTTACTAAATATCAGACATTTTTTCAGTAAAAAATGAAGATGGGAATTTAGATTGTTATAGAACTAAATAAGTAAATCCAAATTGATTTAATTTAGTAATTTTGCAACAGTCATCTAATCTATTCATACATGCATCTGGAAAAATTATCTCTCTTAAATTATAAGAATATACTTGATTTGGAATTGAATTTTTCACCAAAAATCAACTGTTTTATTGGGAATAATGGGATGGGGAAAACTAATTTGCTGGATGCTGTTTATTATTTAAGCTTTTGTAAATCATACTTTTCTGTTGGCGACCAGCAAAATATAAATCACAATGAACAGTTTATGGTGTTGGAAGGAACTTACCGACGCAAAGATTTAAATGAGGTGGTATATTGTGGTGTAAAGCGCGGGCAGAAGAAAAATTTTAAAAGGAATAAAAAGGAGTATAAAAAACTTTCGGAACATATTGGTTTATTGCCTATTGTAATGGTTTCTCCGGCAGATGTTAGTTTGATTACAGATGGTAGTGAGGAACGCCGCAGGTATATGGATAGTGTAATTTCGCAATATGATCGTAAATATCTGGAAGATTTAATTCGTTACAATCGTGTTCTGCAGCAAAGAAATAAATTATTGAAAGATTTTGCTGCCGGCAGCAGATTCGATGAAGACACACTAAGTATTTGGGACGAACAAATGATTGTGCTGGGAACTTCTATTTATGAAAAGAGAAAGGATTTTTTGAATAAATTGATGCCTGTTTTTCAGGAGTATTATCAAATGATTTCCTTAGGGAATGAAACTGTAAATTTGGATTATAAATCACTTTTACATGACAACTCATTACGTGATCTTCTCATAAATGCCCGTTGGAAAGATCAGGTAACCCAGTATACAACGGTTGGAATTCATAAAGACGATTTGGAATTGACTTTGGGTGGATATCCTATCAAAAAAATGGGTTCTCAGGGACAACAAAAGACTTACCTGATTGCTCTAAAACTTGCCCAATTCGATTTTATCAAGCAAATTGCCGGATTTAACCCTATTCTTTTGCTGGATGATATTTTCGATAAACTGGATTCGCAGCGAGTTGAACAGATTGTGAAATTGGTTTCTGAAGATCGTTTTGGTCAGATTTTTATCTCTGATACCAATCGTGATCATTTGAACGAAATACTCTCGGGAATGGAACAGGAATACCAATTATTTATTATTGATAAAGGAGCCATAGTAAGTTAAATAAAATGAGAAGAAGCCAAACTCAAAAAATAGATGAATTAATTCGACAGGTACTTAAGGAAAGTAATCTGGATGGCCGATTGAAAGAATATGAGTTGGTTAATTCGTGGGAGAAAGTGATAGGCAAAACCGTAGCTAACGCTACTACAGATATTTATATTCGTAACCGGAAGTTATTTGTAAAAGTACGCTCGTCGGTTATTCGGAATGAACTGTTGATGATTCGTGAAGGCTTAATGCGTGCTTTAAACAGAGAAGTACAGGCGAACATTATCGATGAGATCATTGTCCGGTGAAAAAAAGGCGCATTGTGTATGATCATAATGCGCCCAGTATTTTTAACAGTTTGCTGATGAGAATATCTCAGTTCCGGCGAAATGGAAAGCTCCTTCAATACAAGCATTTTCATCACTGTCCGATCCATGAACAGCATTGCGGGACATCGATTCCGCAAACTCTTTACGAATTGTTCCTTCTTCAGCTTCGGCTGGATTTGTTGCTCCAATTAATTTTCTGAAATCTGCAACAGCGTTATCTTTTTCGAGAATTGCAGCAACAATAGTTCCCGAGCTCATAAAATCGGTAAGATCTTCATAAAATGGTCTCTCTTTATGAACTTCATAAAACTTCTTAGCCTGATCTTTGGTTAGTTTAGTATATTTCATGGCTGCAATGCGGAATCCTGCATCGTTAATTTTTGCCAGAATAGCGCCAATATATCCATTTGCAACAGCATCTGGTTTTATCATGGTAAAGGTTCTATCACTTCTCATATATGTGTATAGTTAAATGTTTCGAATACAAAAATAATCATTCTGAGCACTTGTGCAACTGTTAAATTAACAAAACAGGGGATTGAGGATTTAATTTTTTTTAGTATTCATCATATCCATCAAATCATTAGTAAATCTATCATACTTCCATTGTTAAAATAACGATCTATTGTATCTTTACCAGCTTATAATAATTATTACAAGAAAAAAAGGAATGAATAATTTGCAAAATAGAATTGATGCAGAGCTGATTAAGGAAGTGGAAATATTGCTTGATGAGTGTGCAAAAATTTCAATTATACCGCATTCGGGCCCCGATGGTGATGCTATTGGATCTTCGTTGGCCTTGCATCAGTATCTGATAAAGAAAGGAAAGCAGGCACAAATAATTAGTCCAAGTGCTTATCCGGTTTTCTTAAAATGGCTGCCTGGAAATTCTGATGTCTGGATTTATACCAATGGAAAGAAAAAGGCTGAGGAATATATTAATTCATCTGATCTTATTTTTATTGTAGATCATAATTCGTTCAAACGATCGGGAGATTTGGAAGCTGTGTTGGAGAAAGCGACGGCAAAAAAAATTATGATCGATCATCATCCTGAACCTGAGCAAATTGTCGATTTGATGTTTTCGGATACTCAAATGTGTTCTACCTGCGAAATGATGTATGAATTCATTGAGGCTTTAGGCGATGAAGACATGATTGATGAATCAATTTCAGAATGTATTTATACCGGAATTATTACTGATACTGGAGGATTAAGTTACAATTCCTCTCAGCCCAGAACTTATCAGGTTGTGGGGAGTTTGCTCGCAAAAGGAATTGATAAAAATAAAATTCATTCGAATATCTACGACAATTTTTCTCCGGACAGAATGAAGTTGTTAGGACATTGTTTGGATCAGGGATTGGAAGTTTTATCCGAGTTTAATACAGCAATTATAACTTTAACAAAGGAAGATTTAATCCGTTTTAACTACAAGGATGGCGATACAGAGGGTTTTGTGAATTATCCTTTATCCATTCAGAACATGCTCGTTTCGGCAATTTTTATTGAAAAGGATGATGTCGTTAAGATATCTTTCCGATCGAAAGGTGATGTTCCTATTAATAGGGTGGCCAGGGATTATTTTAATGGTGGCGGGCACATCAATGCTGCTGGTGGTAGAACTGAGAAGTCATTAAAGGAAGCAATTGATCAATTCAAACAGGTTTTGCCTGAATTCTATGGGAGCTTGTAAAGAAACCAACTTGATTTTATAATTTAAAGAAGTAATAAATCAAATGGGTTCAGCTTGTAAGGAATAGGAATTGAAAAACTATATTTAGAATGTAATAATTTACAGCGCAGATTCATCATCTACGCTGTTTTTTTGTTTTATTTTTCTCTGTGGATCAGAAAAATAGCAGGTCTTTTGTGTAGATTCGGCAGATTGTTTTTCCATGCTTGTACCGACATGGTTTTGATGTATTCCGATTCGAGAGAGATGTCGGCGGCAATACAAAGTTTCGTAGCAGGACTGCAATTCTGAAGCAAATCTTCAAGCATTTTCATGTTTCGGAAAGGAGTCTCGATAAATAGTTGTGTTTGACCTTCGCTTAGGGAACGGTGATCCAAATGTTTTATTTTCTTGCTTCTCTCGTCACTCTGGATAGGTAAATATCCGTTAAAAGCAAAGTTTTGCCCGTTAAAGCCGGATGCCATTAAAGAAAGTAATATGGAGGAAGGTCCAACCAATGGCACAACCTGTATGTTTTTGGTGTGGGCAATTTTTACAACATCGGCTCCAGGATCAGCAACACCCGGGCATCCGGCTTCCGAAATAATCCCCATGTCATGATCTGTAATAGCGTCTAAATAAGTGGAAATGTCTTTTGGTGACGTGTGTTTGTTTAGTTCATAAAAAGTAAGCTCATCTATGTTGATATCCTGATTCACTTTTTTTAGATAACGACGTGTTGTTCGGATATTTTCCACAATAAAGTGTTTAATATCTGGAATCAGTTGTTGAATGTTATTTGGTATTACCTGATCGATTTCTGTATCTCCCAAAGTCGTTGGGATTAAAAAAAGTTTGCCTTTCATAAATGATATATTTTCGGCAAATGTACTAAATAAGTCTGTTACTCTTTAACTGTAAGGTTGTCAAATGCAGTTTTGTTATCTGTAATCATTCTGAATAGTTTTGAAGTTATCTTGATTTGTTACATCTTTGCAGTTCATCGATGATATTCATTACAATATGACACAAATTGCACGTAAAATAATACTTAATCGAAACTTCATTTTGGTTCTTGCTGTTGTTTTGGGTTTACTAATTGGCGATTGGGCGAGTCTGTTAAAAGAGTATACTTTTTACATCTTAGCAATTGTAATGACCTTTTCAACCACCGGAATTTCTACCAGGGCGATGTTTCCTTTAAAACAAATGATTGCACCTATGCTGATGGGATCATTTTTGAATTATGTGGTGTTTGGGACTGTAATCATTGCCTTGTCGTATTGGTTGATGCCAACGCCCGAACTTTTTCTGGGGTTTGTAGTTATTGCTTCAACTCCTCCTGGTGTTGCCGTAATTCCTTTCTCGCACATTTTAGATGGCGATTTAAAATATGCCATAGTAGGAACTTTGGGAGCCTTTATTTCGTCCTTGTTTTTTGCACCGCTGATTGTTGGTCTGTTTTCAGATATTGATGGAGGCATTGATCCGCTCGATTTATTTATAAGTATGGTGCAGCTTGTTTTAGTTCCCCTGCTAATATCGAGATTACTGCTTTGGCAACCAATTAAGCCTGCAATCGAAAAGGTGAGAGGAAAAATTGTTGATTGGGGATTTGCTTTGATAATTTTTACAGCAGTTGGGTTAAATAGGCAAGTATTTTTTTCTAATTTTGATATACTCTTACTGGTGTCTCTGGTTCTTTTTCTTGGGATTTTTGGTTTGGGATGGATTTATGAACTATTTAGCCGTAAACTTGGCATTAAAGCTCCGGCAGCGATGACTCAGAATCTTTTGGTTACGATTAAAAGTTCAGGTTTTGCAGTTGTTACAGCTTTAACATTATTTGGAGAAGAAGCAGCAATTCCTTCTGCCGTAATGGCTGTTTTTGTTCTGGCTTATTTGCTTTATCTGTCTATTAGAAAAGAGCTAAGGGATTCAGGTAAGTAATCTTGATTAATCAAGTAAGGGAATTCGAATTAGAAATACAATATGGTGAAATTAACTTTTTTAGGAACAGGGACTTCTCAGGGAGTTCCAATTATTGCTTGTAAATGTCCTGTTTGTTTATCCAAAAATTACAAGGATAAACGATTACGTTCTTCTGTGTTGATAAATGTTGATGATCAGAATTTGGTAATTGATAGCGGACCCGATTTTAGATATCAGATGCTGCGTGCAAAAGTTGAGAATATTTCTGCAATCATCTTCACACATGAACACAAAGATCATACCGCTGGTTTAGACGATATTCGTGCATTTAATTGGGTGAATAAAAAAGCCGTTTCCATTTATGCTGAAAAGAGAGTGCAGGAATCTTTAAAGAAAGAATTTTCTTACGTTTTTGCTGAATTTAAATATCCGGGAATTCCCCAGATGAACTTAATTGATGTCACTGATGAGGCTTTTCATATTAACGGTACAAGCATACAGCCCATTCGGGTGAAGCATTTGAAATTGCCTGTTTATGGTTTTCGAATTGGTGATTTGGCTTACATTACAGATGCGAATTACATATCCCCAGAAGAAAAGGAAAAGCTGAAAGGTTTGAAAGTTTTGGTGTTAAATGCTCTCCGAAAAGAAGCTCATATTTCACATTATACTCTTTCGGAGGCATTGGAAATTGTGAAAGAATTACAACCCGAAAAGGCTTATTTTACTCATATCAGTCATCAGATGGGTTTTCATGATGAGGTGGAAGCTGAATTGCCTGAAAATGTATTTTTGGCTTACGATGAATTAGAGATAGAGGTAGGGTAATTGCTTTTGATGATTTAATTGAAAGAATTTTATTTTTCCGCTTTTGTCATAAAAATCACACTTATTCCTCCAAGAACAAAGAAGATTGCTCCAGCGAGTATCAAGGCTGATGAAATACTGAAATGGTCAGTGTACCAGCCTAAAAACGGACCAATAATAGCAAAACAAATTCGAATAATAAAATTCCTGACAGAGAGCACCGTTGCTCTCATGTCCGATTCGGTAATTTGGTTGATGTAATTTTTTAAAATAGGAGTGGCAATTCCCCGTACAAAATAGAAAAAGAAAAGGACACCAACCCCAATCAATGAATTGAACCATCCTGTCAGCATAAAGCCTCCCGAGATTCCAATAACGATAAAAATAGAAGTCCCTGTTTTTCCAAGATATTCCTCAGCTTTATGTGCAGAAAGGGCTGTAATTCCTACGGTTAGGTTCAAAAGAGTCCAGATTACTCCAATGGTGCTTACTTCCATGTTTAAATCCCGCAGATAGGGTTGAATGAACCAGGCAAGTGTGAGTGTTGCACATCCAATAACAGATGAAAAAACAATATTCCAGCGTAATTTGGCATTGTCCCAAAGAGAGAATTTTACAATGCCCAGAATATGATTGAATCCAACTTTTAATTTTATTGAATTCTGATTTGGATCTACTAGTAAGATGGAGGCTGGAATTGCAATGAATGCAATGAAGGACTGAAAAATGAAGGGAGTCCTGAGACTAATTAGAGCCAAACTGCCACCGGCAATACCAGCCAGAGCTTCGGCAAAATTCCCAACCGACATCACTCTGCTTTCCTGTTTTAGATATTCTTTTTCCTTATTCATTTTAAGCAGACTATCGTAAAGCATGGCAGAATCGGAACCGGATATAAAGCTGCTGCCAACACCCAATATTAATTCTGCAATTAAAAAGCCGTTAAAGCCTGAGCTAAAAGAGTAGACTACAAAGCCCAAACAACCAAGGATAGAACCTAAAACCAAAGACTTTTTTCTGCCCCAAACATCAGCAATATACCCCGATGGAATTTCCAGAGCCACAACCGCTACTGAATAAATTCCCTTGAGAGTTAGCACATCCTGCATACTCAAACCATTCTCCTGATAAAAGAGAACAATAATGGGCATGGTGAGCATGAACCACTTGGCAATTTTAATCAAATACAGTTTTGGGATATTTCCGGAAATAGATCTTGTCATTACTTTAATTTGAGATGCAAAGATACTTGCACATTCGAAATAGAAAAGCCTTTGTTCTTAATTATTTGATCTTCATGATATTGTTTTTTGAGGAAAACGGAATGGCTTTGATGCTCATATAGAGCAGTATATCTATTAGTGAAGCCAGCGGAACTTGTATTTTTTTGCATTCAATCAGGCTGTTTGCAAAACTGAATTAAATGGTGATGATGACGAAAATATTTTGTGTAAATTAGAAGGTGAGTAGTTGGTTGTGTGAGCTGTAGTATAATAAGAAGAGATGATATCAAATCTAAAATACCTGAAACTATGGGAATGACATTAATCGAGAAGATCTTGGCAAATCACTCCAAAGAGAGTGTTGTAAAGCCTGGCGATATTATTGATGTTGAGATTGACATTCGTGCTGCCCGGGATTTTGGGGGAGCGAATGTGGTTAAAAACATCCAGGAGCATAAATTAAAAATTGCCGATCCGAAAAAGACTTATTTTACTTTTGATTGCAACCCGACCGGTTCAGATCAGAAATATGCAGTAAATCAGCAAATATGTCGGTTGTTTGCGCGCGATAATGGCGTGAAAGTATTTGATATCAATACAGGTATTGGAACGCATACCTTAATTGAACAAGGTCTTGCTTATTCTGGAATTACCGCTGTAACCACAGATTCTCATGCCAATATTTTGGGAGCTGTAGGTGCATTCGGGCAAGGAATGGGCGATAAAGACATAGCCGCTGCAATTCATAAGGGAAAAGTTTGGTTCAAAGTTCCTAAATCAGTTAAAATAAATTTAAATGGAAAGCGGCCGGAGGGAATTTATGCCAAGGATATTGTTTTGGGATTATTGAATCAGTTTGGAGCGAATTCTCTTCTTGGATATGCTGTGGAGATTTATGGCGGGGAAGTAGATCACTTCACTCTTGATGAAAGAATCACAATTTCATCCATGGCTACAGAAATGGGATGTATCATCATTTTGTTTACACCCAATGATGCCATTATGGAATACAGTCAGTTTCGCAATGGAAGGAAGCTTGATTTGGTGAAAGCCGATTCAGATGCGAAATACGGGCAGGTGTTTGAAATTGATTTGGAGAAGTTTGTTCCCCGGGTTTCCTTGCCGGGAGAACCTCACAACACTGTTCCGGTTAGCAAAGTCAGAGGAGTGAAAATAGACTCGGCCTTTATTGGAAGCTGTACCAATGGACGAATGGAAGATTTTCGGATTGTGGCGGATATCCTAAAAGGGAAAAAAGTGGCTCCTGGTGTCGTTTTTAAGATCGTTCCCGCTACCGATGAAATTTGGAATGAATGTTTAAAAGAAGGCTTGATTAATATTTTTAAAGAAGCCGGAGCCATGGTTTCCAATGCTGGTTGCGCAGGTTGTGCTGCCGGTCAGGTAGGACAGAATGGTGAAGGAGAGGTAACCATTAGCACCGGGAACAGAAATTTTCCAGGCAAGCAGGGAAAAGGAAAGGTGTATTTGGCATCACCAGCTACAGTAGTTGCTTCTGCAATTGCCGGTTGCATTGTTCCGCACGATGAAATACCAGAGCATCCCGTAACATTTGGTCCCCGAAAAGAAATAGAAGTGGGTACAATACTTCATTCAAGTTCTGAGGTGTTGATTAGACCTAAGAGAATTGAAGGGCGTGCTTGGTACATTCCCATGGATAATATCGATACAGATATGATTTATCACAATCGATATCTTTCTATTACTGATATGGATGAAATGGGACAGTATACTTTCGATAATCTGGAAGGATACGAAGATTTTGCGCAAAAAGCCAAGTCGGGCGATATTGTGATTGCACACAAAAACTTTGGAAGTGGCAGTTCCCGGCAACAGGCAGTTGATTGTTTCAAAGCATTGGGAATACAAGGCATTCTTGCAGAATCTTACGGAGCAATTTACGAGAGGAATGCCATTAATGCAGCTTTTCCAATTATGACTTGCGGAGATATTTCAAAACTAAGCCTAGCTGATGGTGATACAATTCGTTTGGATTTAGAGACGGGCAAAATCACCAATACAACTAAAAATATCTCGGTGCAGGGAGAACGTTTCTCTGAAGTTCAACTGGAAATTTACCAAAATGGAGGACTGTTTTAGATAGTTAACCACGAAGTATTTTTAGTGCCCTTTGTGGTTAAGGATACTTTTAAAGATTTAACCACAAAGGTAAACGAAGGATAACACGAAGTTACACAAAGTGGAAATTAGGAGACTCTTTGTGCTACTTTGTGCAGTACTTTGAGTTTACTTAGCGGTTAAGATTGGTTATTGGTTAAAAAATACTTTAGCACTATGCAAAACCTAACTTTCGTTGAAAAAGTATTTCGGGCAAAATGTGGAAGCATTGTTTTCAAAACTCCCGATATTGTTCTGACTCATGACAATACGGCCAGTATCAAAAATACATTTGAAAAAATGGGTGGCGGTCAAGTGAAAAATCCTGATCAGCTTCTGGTTGTTCTCGATCACAATGCACCGCCAACCAATGCCAAGTTGGCTACCGATTATCAGAGGGTTCGTGAATTGGTTCAGAAACAAGGAATCAAAAAGTTTTATGATGCAGGCTCAGGCATATGTCATCAAATCATGTCGTACCATGCCAAACCTGGAATGATAATCGTAGGCAGTGATAGTCATACATGCACCGCCGGTGCATTTAATGCCTTGGCTGCAGGTATAGACCGCACTGAAGCTGCCGGATTGTGGAAAAGGGGAGAAACATGGTTTCGTGTGCCCGAATCCATTAAAATCATTCTAAATGAAAAGTTGCCGGAAGGTGTTTTTGCCAAAGATCTTTCTTTGTGGATTATTGGAATGATAGGTTCGGCGGGAGCCAACTATATGTCTATTGAATATCATGGGGAGGGAGTGAAAAGTCTTTCTATTTCTGATCGCATGACATTGGCAAATCTGGCTTCCGAAATGGGAGCTAAGAATGCTGTTTTTCCTCCCGATAAAGTGTTGGAAGATTTTTATGAACAAAAGGTAAAAGGCATTTGGGCCGATGAAGGTGCCCAATATTTTAAAGAATACGAAATTAATTTAAGCGATTTAGTTCCACTGGTTGCTGCGCCGCATCATGTCGACAATGTAAAAACCATAGCCGAAGTAAAAGGTGTGAAGGTAAATCAGGGATTAATAGGAACCTGTACGAATGGGAGATTGGAAGATTTGCGGATTGCAACCAGAATATTGGATGGCAAGCAAATTGTTCCTGGTTTTCAGTTGTTGGTGGCTCCCGCTTCCAAAGAAATATATTTGGATGCGATTAAAGAGGGAATTATCACCAAATTGATGAAAGCCGGAGCTGCTATTTTGGGTTCTTCCTGTGGTCCGTGTTTGGGAACCGGACAAGGAATTCCTGCCGATGGATTTACTGTGATTTCAACCGCGAACAGAAATTTTTTAGGTAGAATGGGCAATAAAAATGCTCAAATATATCTTGCTTCTCCCGCTGCAGTGGCCTGTTCAGCTCTCACTGGTGAAATAACAGATCCAAGAATAAATACTTCCCGGCAAATCGAATTTCCATTTCAAAAACAGCAGAGTCGAACAATCCTAATTCAAGAATCGGACAATCGAAAATCAAATGGTGTTTGGGATTACTCCGATGTTGATCATTTGAATACCGACCAAATGTTTGCAGGAAACTTAACCTACGAGGTTTTGAGTTCCGATCCGGATGGAATTCGGCCACATTTGTTCAAAGGATTCGATGATTCTTTTGCTGATGGAGTAAAGGAAGGTGATATTTTGATTGCCGGAGAAAATTTTGGTTGCGGCAGTTCAAGAGAACATCCTGCAGTTGGATTGGCTCATGCAGGAGTACGTGCGGTGATCGTAAAATCGGTAAACCGGATCTTTTACAGGTCGGCAATTAATCAGGGTTTATTACTCATTGTGAACCGCGAAATTGTTGAATCATACCATAAAAATGATGTGCTTGTGCTTGATTTTCAGGAAGGAGTCGTTCATGTTGGCGAAAAACGATTCGAAATACCTGTTTTACCCGATAAATTACAACAGATAATAAAATGCAAAGGCCTTGTAAACTGGATAAGAACTGTGATATAAGCTCTTACTGGTCTACGGTTGATTTTTACTGAAAAAAAACGCAAAAATACTTGTTTAGGAATGTAATAAATACCTATATTTGCATCGCCTTTTAAAGGAATGGTCCAGTAGCTCAGTTGGATTAGAGCAATAGCCTTCTAAGCTATAGGTCCCAGGTTCGAGCCCTGGCTGGATCACTCATTTTTTAAAGGCAAAAAAAGAAAAAAACAAGGATGGTCCAGTAGCTCAGTTGGATTAGAGCAATAGCCTTCTAAGCTATAGGTCCCAGGTTCGAGCCCTGGCTGGATCACAAAGACGATACGAAAGTATCGTCTTTTTTGTTGCAAACCCCCGCCATATCTACTATCTTTAGGTGTTGTATCAAATTTCTGATACGCAAAAAAACGTTTCTTTTATCACATTTGCAGTACCCGTGTAGTACCGAGTGCAATACCCATTGCAGTACCAGTTGCAATACCCAACAATACCCAAATATGAAAGCGAGCTATAAAATTGTATATAATCGTAAAGGTAAATTGAATAAAAACTGCTGCTAATCCTGAGCTTCCACTAATGTAATTGATTTCCTTGCTTTGTCCAAGATCATTTACAATTTTCTCATACAATCCGTTGGAATAGTATTTGGTCTTTTTCAGTGAACCGCCTTCCAGGGTCTTCATCATTCTTCGGGCATAGTCAGGACCGTAAGTAAATTCCAGCCTGTTGTTGTTTTCCTGATCGGTAATACTTTCCACCTTCTGAAAATCGGTATAGGTAATGGTTTCATGGAAAGGATCGTAGGCACTTGCCGGACTGGTAATTTGAGAAACAGCATTTGGTTTTTCTCCGGTGTAGTTGTAGGTTCCAACATCAGGTTTTGTTTTAATGTTTCCATTTGCTTCATAAGTCATGCTTCCGCTCCTGTAACTGGTCAAACGGTTTAATGCATCGTAGCTAAAACTCTGGCTCTGATTGCCCAGCTTCGCATTGTTTCGGCTCAGCTTTTAAACAATAACCATAACGGCATGATTGAGATTCAGAATCACGAACTAAACGAGCAATTGGCGATTATTAACCAGCTTGATGAAGATGAGAAAAATGCCCTTGTAAAAATTATTAACTCAATGTTTGCTAAAAAACGAATGAAGGATCTTCTCGATGGTAAATAAATTTAAGCGGTTAAAAAAAGCCCGTTCTTGCCGGGCTTTTGTTTTATTTTACTTATGGAAATCAGTAAGTAATCTGTTTAGTTTCTTTACTTCGGATTCGCTCCCTTTTTTATCGTATATAGATTCCACTCTTTGGAGTACGATTTCATATTCCGCTTTAGAATTTATCTTTCCTTTGGATACCACCTGTTCAATTTTATTTAAAAATATAGCTTCACTATCTTCATATAATTCCTTCTCAAGTATTTGCAATAGTTCATCTTTTTCTAGAGGCATGAGCATTTCTCTCAACCAAACATCCAATTCTTTATCTATTTTTGAAAGTCTCTTCTTGTTTTTCTTTTCATAAGCCTTATCTACTAACTCTTTTGTTTGTTCTAATAAAAAAGTAGCTCCTTGTTTTTTTACTAAGTAATTGTAAAAAACGTAAAATCTTTGTTTGTAATATTCCAAATCTCTCATAATAATATTAATATCCGTTATAGGGCATTCGCCACATCAGCGTAACCAATTAATTACTATTGCTAACGAATAGAATCCTTAATAAAATTTCCTGCTATATTTCGAGAGACTC
>JAFGYE010000022.1 GCA_016936255.1 Marinifilaceae bacterium
CCCATCGGGATTGTATGTTTATAGACAAACACCCTATTAATAAGAGTTCGGCTCCGAAGGAGTCGTATTCATTTGCAGAATATATATATCTATAAACATTAGAATCCGATGGATTCAAAAAGACTTGGATCAACAAGTTCATGCTAAGGTTATGACTGATATTGTATTGATCCCGAATTCGGGAACAAAAAGGGAGCTCCTCAAGGCACAATTCGTACCATTCACAGAGTTTCAGAATGCCACATGCCGGTGAAAGCTTCCTGCTCATGTCGGGAGGTTTCCACAAGCTTGAGAAAGCTTCCTGCCCACGGCAGGAAGAAAAAAAATGCTTGAGAAAGTTTCCTGCCCTCAGCAGGAAGCTTTCTCAAGTTGGAGATTCTTTGTTGCCCGCAGAACTAAGCTTTCGCCCTGTTTTTGTGCTGTACTACTTCGGTATTGGTTTTTATTCGGATTGATAAGTATCAGGCTTATTGCTTACATATGGTAGACTGTGAGATTGTTAAAAAAAATAGATTTTCTTTTGTTTATCTTAAAAAAATGATAACTTCAATACTTCGATGTTAAATTAAAATTAGTATTTATGTTCGATTCTATTCATTTGACGAGCTTGCGTCACAACGAATTCATTCAGTTTATTACCAATTTTCTGGAAATTATAAGCGGGAGTGATCTTGAAGCGCTTAAGCTAAAGACCCAGACCAATGAGCTATCGGCTTTGTTGGCAACAATGTTTGTATTGTACAAACCCGATAAGGGGAGTGTCATTACAAAAACCCTGCAGGTGGATGATGCCCGCCGCGACAATGCGATTCTTGGCATCCAGTCTTTAATCGATGCATATACTTTTCATTTCGACGCAGAAACAAAGAATGCTGCCAATGTACTTGCTGCATGCTTAAAGAAGTATGGATCGGGCATAGGCAAGCAAAATTATCAGGGCGAAACGGCTACCATCAATTCTATTCTTGAAGAATGGAAAAGAAATGAAGTGTATGTTGCTGCCATCAATAAATTAGGCCTTAGCGATTGGGTGAGTGAATTGGGAAGCGGAAATACACAATTCAATTCCGATTATATGAGTCGTGCTAAAGAAGATGCCGAATCATCAGAAATAAAACTGGTTGATCTGCGCAAGGAAATTACGGAAGCGTACCGGGTGCTGAGCAATCGTGTTAACGCATATGCTACCATTGGCGAAGTCGGAACTTATACCGATATGATTAAACATAGCAATAGTATCATTGAAAAATACAATGCTGTGATTGTTGCCCGTGCGGCTAAAACAGTGGAGGAGGAGATACCTACTCAGGAGTAAATCGGTTGAATGAATGAAATGAAAAACTACTCCGTTTGGGGTGGTTTTTTTATTGTTTTTTTCTGTCAGCCCTTCAGGCTGTTATTTTCAAACGCGGGGAATCATGGGACGATGCCCCATTCTATGATCTGTCAGGCCTTCAGCCTGTTTTATTCATCAGCCTGAAGGGCTGATACACCATAACTAGGGACATCGTCCCTAGGATTACATGGGGCTCGTCCCTGATATACCGAAGCAGTCAATCATCAGCCTGAAGGGCTGATACACCATAACTTGGGACATCGTCCCAAGATAAAAGATAAATAAAATGGGACAATCACTATCACAACTCTATGTTCACCTAACATTCGGAACAAAAGGAAGACAAGCACTACTGTCGGAACATCTGGAGGCCAGACTGCATGCCTATATCGCAGGTATTCTTAAAAAAGTGGAGAGTCCGGCCTTAAAAATAAATTCTGTTCCCGATCACATTCATATCTTATTCCGATTATCAAAAAATTATGCTCTTGCTAAAGTTGTGGAAGAGGTAAAGAAGGAGAGCTCGAAGTGGATGAAGGTAAATGGTGTGGAGGAATTTACCTGGCAAATTGGTTACGGGGCATTTTCGGTTAGCAGCTCGGCGGTAAAAACTGTTGAAAAGTATATTGAGCGACAGAAAGAACATCATCACTCAGCGAGTTACAAAGAAGAGGTAGACGATTTTATGCGGAAATTTGATGTCATCGAATATGATGACAATTATTTCTGGAATTGAACGTGTATTTCACCACAGTATCCAGCAGGTTTCCAAAAGCTAAGGGCGGTTTTAATCGCCGTCGGCGTTTTGTTAGGAAGAGTGAACCGATGAAAGGGCAATGTTTTAGAATATAAAAAAGAAAGAGCGATGATCACTACAATCATCGCTCTTTTGTATTTACAGAAAGCTGATAAAAAGCGCAATATTCAGTATTGTGATGATGCCTCCCATGGCATAAAGGGTGTATTTCGATAGGTTCGAGTTTTTGTATTTGCCCATTACTTTCGACGAAGAGGTTAGGTACACCTGCGCAAAAATGGTGAACGGCAATTGAATACTCAATATCATCTGCGAAATAATTAATCCCTGAAAAGGATTGGATATAAAATAGATAATTGCCAATGCAAGCAGCAGAGAAAGAGCCACGCCCAGGCGGGAATGATTGTCTTTAATATCGTAGGGTTCTTTAAACATACCTGCAAATATCGATCCTGCAGCCATTCCTGATGTAATGGTGGATGCCAGTCCTGCAAATAAAAGAGCTACAGCAAAAACTACAGCGGCGTGCTCACCCAAAAGAGGCGCCAATAAATGATTTGCCTGTTCGAGTTCGGTGACCGGAGTTTTTGTTTTAAAAAAGGTGGCTGCCGCCAATAAAATCATAGCACTGTTTATTGCCCAGCCTATAATCATCGAGATAAAGGTATCCAGAAACTCATATTTCAACTGCCTTTTTATGATTTTGTCGTCTTTTAGGTTCCATTGCCGGCTTTGAATAATTTCGGAATGAAGAAACAGGTTGTGTGGCATTACAACCGCTCCTAAAACGCTCATGATTACAATCATCGAACCTTTCGGGAAGCTTGGAGTTACCCAGCCTGTCATGGCACTGTTCCAGTCAATATCTACCAGCGACAGTTCATAAAAAAACGACAGACCAATAACCGATACAAATGCAATAATCCATTTTTCGATCATTCGGTATGCATTGGTATACAGCATAATTAGTACAAATATAGTGACCAGCAAAGCTCCGGCCCGTATGGGCAAATCAAACAGCATATTTAAGGCGATAGCTCCTCCCAGTATTTCGGCCAGGGAGGTTGAAACAGAAGCCAGCATAGCCGATGAAAGAATCAACTTTGAATAGGTTGGTTTGATATAAATCATGGTAGCTTCTGAGAGACAGAGTCCTGTTGCAATCCCCAGATGTGCTACATTGTGCTGCAGAAATATCAACATGATGGTAGAAAGACTCACCATCCACAACAGCGCATAACCATAGTCTGCTCCCGCAGCAAGGTTCGAAGCCCAGTTGCCTGGATCAATGAAGCCGACAGTCACCAATAAACCGGGACCAATGTATTTGAATATATCCAATCCACCGTATTGGGGCTCGTACCCCTTCTTGTCAATATTCTTTAATGTTTTAAACATGATTTGTTGTGTTAAAAAAGGAAGTTGATACAATGATTCCAGGGCTGAAAGCTATTTTAGAATGAATGTTCAATTCCTGATCGGATTAGGATGGCAGAGTTTTTTGCGAAATGCAAAGAGGTATCCGAAAAGTAAAGTTTCATTTGGAAAGGTCATGTTGAGCGAAGTTGAAACATCTGTTATTCAAAAATAAAGATTCTTCGACACGCTTAAGATGACAATACACCTGAACTTTTCGGACACCTTTTGTATGGATTTTGTTTTGAGAGATTGCAATCGGGAGATTATATTTCCAATAACAATGAATCCGGGTCTTTGCCTGTGAACATCATTTTTTGAGGATTCTCAATCATTTCTTTAATCTTCACTAAAAATCCGACCGAATCTTTCCCATCAATCACCCGGTGATCGTAGGATAGGGCGATGTACATCATGGGACGAATTTCTACCTTACCGTTTACAGCAACTGGCCGCTCAACAATATTGTGCATGCCCAAAATACCCGATTGAGGCGGATTGATAATTGGAGTACTTAACAGCGAACCAAACACACCGCCATTGGTAATGGTAAAAGTGCCGCCAGTCATTTCATCCAGACTAATTTTACCCGAACGTGCCTTGTTGGCTAAATTCATCAATTCCTTTTCTATATCGGCTAAACCTAAGGTTTCGGTGTTGCGGATAACCGGAACCATCAATCCTTTTGGTGTTTGCACCGCAATAGCAATATCTGCATATTCAGGAGTAACAATCTCCTCACCATCCATCATCGAATTTACGGCAGGATGAAGTTGTAAAGCCTCCGAAGCAGCCTTGGTAAAGAAGGACATAAAGCCCAGTTTGATGCCGTGGGTTTCCACAAATTTCTTTTGATACTTGCTTCGCAATGCCATTACCGCAGTCATGTCTACTTCATTAAAAGTAGTCAGCATGGCCGTTTCATTCTTAACAGCAACCAAACGAGCTGCCAACTTCTTCCGAAGGTTGGTCATTTTTGTGCGTTTCGCTTCTCTCGAAATGCTTTTGCTTTGTGCTGGAATTGCTGCCTGAGTGCCTGCATTGTCGACCACTGCCTGAATGTCTTTTTTCGACAATCTCTGAATGCCTGCAATAACATCATCCACCGAAAGGTGATTTTCTTCCATCAGTTTTTTCGCAACGGGAGAAATCTTAACCTCTTTGTAGTTGTCAGAATTGATTGTTTTGGATTCGGCCACAACTACTGGAGCTGTCTTTTCAGCAGGAGCTTCTTTTTTAGCCTCTTTAGGAGCAGAGGAAGCAGATGCTTCTCCGGCAAAACTTGTGTCTATGCTGCAGGCAACCGATCCAACAGCAACTGTGTCGCCTTCCTGCGCCATAATCTGAATTTTACCACCTTCATCTGCAATAAGAGTCAGAGTGGCTTTATCCGACTCAATTTCTGCAATTTCCTGATCCTTTTCAACGATGTCACCATCTGACACAAACCAGTTGGCTATTTCTACTTCGGAAATGGATTCTCCGGGACTAGGTATTTTAATTTCGATCATTGTTTTTGATTTTGTGAATTAGGTGAATGAGTTTTTTGTCTGAACTCTCTTATCTCAACTCTCACATCTATTCTTACATGATTAACTTACTTTTCTTTTCTTCGAAATATTCGTGCTGAACGAGGATGTCTGCATGAGAGCTGCCTTCCACACATTGCAATCCGCAATATTTCAGTTTTCGATCGCAATTGCATTTTCGAAATACTTTATTTATTATTTCATTTTGCCCTGCCAAATGAATTTTAGTCAATCCGGTTGCAGGACTACCACTGGCCTGGCGTGCTACAGGAACCAATTTAACCTCTTTGTTTTTAAATTTGTAGTTGACAAACTGCCAGGCTCCCATATTTTCAGGTTCTTCCTGAACCCACAAATGAAGAAGGGCATTTGGATATCGATTTAAAATTTGATCAACTTGTTTATCAGGGAATGGATACAGCTGTTCCATTCGAATCAGAGCAATATCCTGAGCAAATAATTCTTCTTTCCGGGCCAGTAAATCGTAATAGATCTTTCCGGAACAGAAAACAACACGGCGAACTTCCTCAGCAATTATATTGTTGTCGTCAATCACTTCCTGAAACTGACCTTTGGCCATATCTTCAATTTTCGAAACACATTTTGCATGACGAAGTAAGCTTTTTGGTGTAAAACAAATCAACGGAACCCGTATATCACGCTTTACTTGTCTGCGAAGCATATGAAACAAGTTGGCTGGTGTTGTTGGATTGGTAATCTGCATGTTGTTGTTGGCACAAAGCGTAAGGAATCGCTCCATTCTTGCGCTCGAATGCTCTGCTCCCTGACCTTCATATCCATGAGGCAAATACATTACCAAACCATTTTTAATTCCCCATTTGTCTTCTGCAGCACTAATGTATTGGTCGATAACCGCCTGAGCTACATTGTGGAAATCACCGAACTGAGCTTCCCAAATGGTTAGACCGGAAGGATGTGCCAAAGCGTATCCGTATTCAAATCCAAGCACGCCATATTCGCTAAGCGAAGAGTTGTAAATGTGAAAAGGAGCCTGTTTACCGCTGATATTTTTTAACGGGAAATATTTCTCGTCTGAGTTTTCAATTACTAAAGCCGCATGCCGGTGCGAAAATGTACCTCTTTCTGAATCTTGACCGCTTACACGAACACTGTTTCCTTCTTCCAGCAGACTGGCATAGGCAAGAAGTTCTCCCATGGCCCAATCCAATTCATCATTTTTGACCATGTTTTTGCGATCGGCCATTAACTTTCCAATCTTTTTGAAGAAAGTAAGATCACCGGGCAAATTGGTAATGTTTTCGGCCAGCTCAAGCAAAGTCGTTTTTGCAACTCCTGTTTTAGGAGAAGATTCAAAATCTTCCTTTGTTGAATATCGGATGTTGCTGTAATAATCCTCCAGAAAAGGCTGTATAATTACTTTTTTAAATGTTTTCGATAGTTCAAAATCTTTATCTAAAAGTTTGTTGTAATCGGAATTAATTGTTGCAATTTCTTCTTTGGTATAAATTCCTTTTCCAACAAGGAAATCGGCATAAATATCTCTTGGATTTTTATGCTTGGCGATTTCTTTGTACAAAATTGGTTGCGTGAAACGGGGTTCATCACCTTCGTTATGACCAAATTTTCGATACGAAAGAATATCTATAAAAACATCGGAGTTAAATTCCTGACGGTATTCCATAGCTAGTTTGATAGTGAAAATCAAAGCTTCCACATCATCACCATTTACATGAAATACAGGAGAACGGGTAACCTTTGCAACATCGGTACAGTAAGTACTGGATCGGGCATCCAGGTAATTGGTTGTGAAACCTACCTGATTATTGATGACCAAATGGATGGTACCTCCGGTTTTGTATCCGGTTAACTGCGACATTTGAATTGTTTCGTATACAATTCCCTGGGCTGCAATAGCCGCATCTCCATGAATTACAACAGGAACCAATTTGTCCTGATCGCCGGCGTAGTCGTTATCAATTTTCGAGCGTGAAATTCCTTCAACAACTGCACCAACAGTTTCCAAATGGGAAGGGTTTGGCGCTAAATGGAGTTTTACTTTACTTCCATCATCTGTTTTTACCGTATTTCCATATCCCAAGTGATATTTTACATCACCCAAAGCAATATCTTCTTCGAATTCTTCGCCCATAAATTCTTTGAAAATATTGGCGTAAGGTTTCTCTAAGATATTGGCTAATACATTTAATCTTCCCCGGTGAGCCATCCCGAAAATGAATTCCTGAACACCAAGTTCAGCACCACGTTCAATCATGGCATCCAAAGCAGGAATCAAGGTTTCTGTTCCTTCAAGGGAAAAGCGTTTTTGACCGACAAATTTTTTGTGGATATAGTTTTCGAAACCAACGGCAAGCTTTAAATGATAGTAGATGTGTTTGCGTTGCTCGTCGTTAAAATTCGGCGTATTTTTAGTGCCTTCCATCTTGTTTTGCAGCCATTTCATCATTTGAGGATGGCGAACAAAAACATATTCTGCACCTACTGATTTGCAATAAGTTTCCTGCAGATGGGAAACAATATCTTTTAATTTGGAAGCACCTAAACCTATTTCAGTTCCAGCGTGGAAAACAGTTTCCAAATCCGATTCTGATAAATCGAAGTTTTCAATGTCGAGTGTTGGAAAATATTTTCGACGGGTTCGAACCGGATTTGTCTTGGTAAAAAGATGTCCACGCTGCCGATAGGCTTGTATTAAATTCATAACGTTGAATTCTTTGCTCATCGAATTTGTGGCAGGAATATTTTCGTTGGCCGCTTGTTCCTTAATTGGGAATTTGGCTGTTGCAAAATCAAATCCCTGAAAAAATCGTCTCCAGCTTTCTTCAACAGATTCAGGATCATTTTTATAGGATTGGTAAAGTTGGTCGATGTATTCGATTTCGCTATTGCCCAAAAAGCTAAATTTATCCATATAATTATTCGTTGTACTTAGTCTTATTATCGTTGTAACTTAAACAAATGTATTAATTTTTAAAGCTTATGATGATATCAAAAACGAATAAAAGATAAAAAGATCATTTTTTTTACAGATATCCATATAGAGTTTTTCTATAAGATGTTTTGGCTTAACATTACTGAAAATAAACAGCACAATTCTTTTATTTGATGCCGGTTCGAATTACTTTAGTTTTTTTAAGGTAAACATGTAAAATCTCATAGATGTATTTTCTTCGTATTTTGGTTGTTTTAGTGCTTGGTGCTCAATTCACAGCCTGTCATAATTTACAAAAAAAACCTCGGTTTGCTCTCGAAAAAGGTGATCTTCTTTTTCAGGATTTCGATTCTGATTCAATTTCAGATGCGATAGAATCAGTAACTGGCGGAGAAGAACATTTGAGCTTTTCGCATGTTGGGATTGTTGATATTCATTCAAACGGGGATACTATGGTTTTAGAGGCCATCTCAAAAGGAGTTACCTACACCAAACTCAATATTTTTTTGCAGCGAAGCACTACTGCTGACCAAAAACCAAAAGTTGAGGTGGGAAGGCTAAAACCTGAATTTAGTGCATTAATTAATAAAGCGCTTGATGCAGGAAAACAGTTAATCGGAAAACCATACGATGATGTCTATATTATGGAAGATTCAACCTACTATTGCTCTGAACTGATTTATGAAATATTTTCAGATACCCAGGATTCAATCGAAGTATTTCAATTAAATCCAATGACTTTTAAAGACTCTAAAACGGGAAATTTTCTTCCGTTTTGGGTTGAATATTACAAAAAATTAGGTGTGGATATCCCGGAAGGAAAACCAGGTTTGAATCCCAATGGGATGCACGAGTCTCCGAATATCGAGATTGTATTTTCCTACTTGCGGCAATAATCTCACATCTTTCATCTCAAATCTTACTTAAACAATGAACTCATTCTTACGCGAATTGACCAGCGAGCTGTACGAAAAATATGGCAGTAATTTATCCAATTGCATGTTGGTATTTCCAAATCGCCGTGCAGGTTTATTTTTTTCAAAGTATTTAAATGAACTGATTGAACAACCAGTTTGGGCACCCAGGATTTTGACTATTAATGATTTTTTTAAAACTCATTCTCAGTTGCAGACCGAGGATAATCTGGGTTTGCTTTTCCGATTGTATAAAATTTACATTCAAAAAATGGATGTCTCGGAAAGTTTCGATGAGTTTTACCATTGGGGAGAAATGCTTTTGGGCGATTTCGACGATTTGGACAAGTACCGGGTGAATGCAAAGCATTTGTTTCAGAATTTAGCGGAAGAAAAAGAGATTGATAATCTGTTTGATTACTTAACGGAAGAACAGGTTGCTGCCATTCAGTCGTTTTGGAGTTCTTTTCGTCCTGAGAAGTATTCAGAGCACCAGAAGGAGTTTGTGAAACTATGGGAAAATCTGCATCCTATTTATTCCGATTTTAGAAATCAATTGGAAGCAGAAGGATTGGCTTATGAGGGAATGGCTTCCCGAAAATTGGTGGATAAGCTTGAATCGGGGGAGATTGAAATCAAAGAAGATAGAATTATTTTCATAGGTTTTAATGCATTAAACCGTTGCGAACAAAATTTGTTTGATGAATTGAAAAAGCAGGATAAAGCAGATTTTTATTGGGATTACGATGAATCCTATCTCCAGAATCCTTACCATGAAGCAGGTTTGTTCCTACGCGAAAATATCAAACGGTTTCCGGCGCCAAAATCCAATATTCGTTTTGATAATATAAAAAATAATCAAACAAAGGTTGAATTTGTTTCGCTTTCGTCGGAAGTAGGGCAGGCAAAATACGCTCATGCTGTGGTTGAAGAATTCTGCAGGAATTCACAGGATGCCTTAGAGGAAACTGCTATTGTTTTGGCTGATGAGGATTTACTTCTTCCGGTATTGCATTCCATTCCTAAAATTGCAAAGAATGTGAATGTGACCATGGGATATCCTGCCAAAAATACACCTGTTGCCAGTTTGCTGCGTTTGGTGATCGATTTGCAAAAGAGTGTGAAAAAGTCCAATGACGATGTATCGTTTCATCACAAACAGGTATTGGCTCTTTTGAACCACCAATATTTGAATTCTGTGAATCCTGAACTGGCACATTCCATAACACAGGATATTCTCACAACCAATAGAATTGAAGTTCCACAAAGGTTGATTAAGGGTGATCCGGTATTGGAAAGACTTTTTTCGCCGGTTAGCAGTGTCGGGCAATTTTCAATATATCTGCTGGAATTGCTTCAGGGGATTTATCAGAAATTAGAAACCACTGATGAGGAAAAAACTTTAGTGGATAAAATTGAACAGGAATACATCTATCATTTGTTTTTGGCCATAAAACGACTGAATTCTCTATTGAATCAACACAAAATTGACTTAAAGCAGGATACTTTTTATAAGATTCTGGATAAAATGATTCAAAGTCTGAGCATTCCATTTGAAGGAGAACCATTGGCTGGTTTGCAGGTAATGGGAATTTTGGAAACACGATTGCTCGATTTCAAAAAGATTGTAGTTCTTTCAATGAACGAAGGGAAATTGCCAAAGACGGGATCTGCAAACTCATTCGTTCCTTACCATTTGCGTAAAGGATTTGGAATGCCTACAATCGATCATCAGGATGCGATTTTCGCTTACTATTTTTACCGGTTGATTCAGCGTGTTGAAGATCTTAAATTGTTGTACAGCACTCAAAGTGATGGAATGCGAACAGGTGAGATGAGTCGTTTTTTGTATCAACTAAAATATGAATCAGATTTTGAGATTGTTGAGCACAGTCCATCCTACAATATTTCTTTGCAGAAAACCAAGTCAATTAGCGTGGCTAAAAATGAGCGGATTCAAACTCGGTTGAACGAATATTGTGGGGATGGGATAAAGAGTTTTTCGCCGTCAGCTTTAAATACTTATATGAATTGCAGTCTAAGCTTTTATTTTAAATATTTAGCTGGTTTAAAAGAGCCCGATGTGGTTTTGGAAGAGATTGATCCGCCAACTTTTGGTAATTTGTTTCACTCGGTTTTGGAAGAATTGTACAAGCCTTACATTGGCAATACAATGCGGAAAGAAGATTTGGAGGGATTGCGGAAAAACAAAGATTTGCTGGATCAGGTTTTAAAAGATGCTTTTCGAAGCATCTATTTTCAGCTGAAAAATGATCAGCCAATGGAGATTGGAGGAAGGAATTTGCTTGTTTTTGATATTTTGAAGAAGTTCATTGACCGGATATTGATTTTGGATCAGAAATTTGCGCCTTTTGAAGTCGTTTCACTAGAAGAAAAATATAATATTCAACTGCCAATAGGGGAGCAGGCTAACCGATTTGTAAATATTAGCGGGTTGATTGATCGGGTTGATCAATTGGGAGATACCATTCGAATTTTAGATTACAAAACCGGCAAGGCTGATTTAACTTTTAAGGATATTGCTTCTCTTTTCGAAAAGGAAGGAAAGAATAACAATAAAGCTGCATTTCAGACTTTACTTTATTGTTTGTTTTATGATGGGAAATACAATCCAGGCCTGCCCATTTCACCTGGAATATACAGTCTGAAAGAGTTTTTTAATGATGGATTTGATTGTACTTTAGCACAAAAAGAAGGACGCGGAAATGCCGTTCGTGTTGGTGATTACGGAATATTTAAAGCCGAATTTGTTGAAGGCTTACAAGAATTACTGGAAGAGATTTTTAATCAGGATATTCCTTTTTCGCAGGTGGAAAACAAAGATATTTGCCGAACTTGTGTGTATGCCGAAATTTGCCATCGATAAGTTGTGGCTCATTTTGTACTTTTGGAATGGAAAAATATCAATAAAATGTATCGATCAGTTGTTTTACTATTATTTGTCTTGTTCGTTGGTTTTACTTCCAATGCACAAAAAAAATACAGCATCAAGTCAAAAAAAGCCATCAAAAATTATGAGATGGCTTCGGAGGCTTATCGGCAGATGGATAATTCTGAAGCTCTGAAATATTTAGATGGTGCAATTGAACAAAGCCCCGATTTTATTGAAGCATGGCTTTTTAAAGCTGATGTTTTGCACGAAATGGGCAAGACTGAACTCGAAATTGAAGCCTATCTGGGTGCAATAAATATTGATGGCGATTTTTTTTCAAATGTGCATTTTAATCTGGGGAATGCTTACCTGAAGATGGGTGAATATCAAAAGGCATTAACGAAATATCAAGATTTTCTGGCTCTCCCAAACAATTCAGGCAGAAATCAGATTTTGGCGCAAAAAAGATTGGAAACATGCCGGTTTGCGATTAAGTCGATTGCAAACCCAGTCGATTTTAAACCGGTAAACCTTGGTGGAAATGTGAATTCCGAATTTGATGAGTATTGGCCCAGTCTTACTGCAGATGAGAAATTGCTGGTATTTACCCGATTGTTATCAGGGGAAAAAGAGGGTGCGGAGGTAAAAATCAAAAGACAGGAAGATTTTTATGCATCTCAACGAAACGATAGTTTATGGATGGCGGCTGAACCTTTATCCTTAGTTATCAATACGGAAAAAAACGAAGGAGCACAAAGTATCACGGCAGATGGTAAATACATGTATTTTACGGCTTGCGATCGGACCGGCGGATATGGCCGATGCGATATTTATTATTCGGTTAAGGATGGAAATGTATGGTCGGAACCGATAAATGTTGGGAAACCAGTTAATTCAAAAGATTGGGAAGCTCAGCCAAGTATATCTGCTGACGGACGGGAATTGTATTTTGTGAGCAATCGAAAATCAGGAAAAGGAAAAATGGACATTTGGCATTCCAGATTGATTGAAACTCTGAAAGATGGAAAGCAAAGATGGACACAGCCGGCGAACCTTTCTATTAATACAACAGATAATGAAATGTCGCCGTTTATTCACGCAGGAAATCAGTATTTGGTTTTTTCTTCGGATGGTTTGACTGGAATGGGTGGATATGATTTGTTTAAGACTGAACGGGATAGCGATGGGAAATGGAGTGATCCTGAAAATTTAGGTTACCCAATAAATACATTTAACGATGAAATTGGATTGGTGATTAATGCAAAAGGAAATAAGGCTTATTTTTCTTCAAATCGCTTAAAAGGCAAAGGGAAGGATATTTTTAGTTTTGTGATGCCTGGCAATCTGCAGCCTCAGTCTGTGTCATGGTTAAAAGGGAATGTGCTGGATGCTAAATCCAAAAATCCCGTGGCAGCTTCGCTTTTATTGATTGATTTGATGAGTAATGATACAATTACTCAGATTAAATCAGATCAGACAGATGGAAGCTATTTGCTTTGTTTGCCTTCGGATAGAGAATATATTTTTTCTGCTGAGGCCGATGATTATCTTTTTTATTCAAAGCATTTTGAAATGTTGAATGATCAGGAAAAACTGAATCCGCAACAGTTAAATATTCATTTGGATCGGATTGAAAAAGGAAAAGAAATTGTGCTTAGGAATGTGTTTTTTGATATCGACTCCTGGGATATTTTGTCGAAATCTGAAATTGAATTGACTCGTTTGTATAATTTGTTGTTAACTTATCCTAAATTAAAAATTGAAATTGCCGGTCATACCGATGACACCGGAACTGAAAATTACAATTTGAAGCTATCCAATAACCGGGCAAAGGCGGTTTGCGATTATTTAATTATAAAAGGAATAGATGAAACACGATTAAGCTTTAAAGGATATGGTGCTTTGTATCCTATTGCAGATAATGAGACGGAAGAGGGCCGAAGTTTAAATAGAAGAACTGAATTTAAAGTTGTTGAAAATCAATAAATAATAACCAGCAAATGAAACCAATATATCTTGATTACAATGCCACTACACCTGTCGCACCGGAAGTTGCTGATGCCATGATCCCTTACTTAAAAGGTTTTTTTGGCAATCCGTCGAGTTCTCATTTTTATGGGCGGCAATGCAAAGAGGCAGTTGATAAGGCAAGAAAACAAGTAGCTTCATTGCTGAATTGTGATTCTGACGAATTGATATTCACCAGTGGTGGTTCTGAGTCGAATAATTATGCATTAAAAGGGTATGTATTTGCTAATCAAGATAAAGGCAGACATATTATCACTTCTTCTATCGAGCATCCGGCAGTTACGGAGGTTTGTAAATTCTTGGAGACACAAGGTTTTGAAGTTACCTATTTGCCGGTTGATGGAACAGGACGTGTACAATTGTCAGATGTGAAAAATGCCATTCGACCTGAAACCATTTTGATTTCGGTTATGTATGCAAATAATGAGGTGGGAACTTTACAGCCTATTTCTGAAATTGCGAAACTGGCGAAGCAGAACAACATCATTGTCCATTCTGATTGTGCTCAGGCAGTTGGTAAAGTGCCTGTTAATGTTCAGGAATTGGGTGTTGATTTACTGACTCTTGCAGGTCATAAATTCTATGGGCCGAAGGGAATTGGTGCTTTGTATATTCGAAAGGGAATTAAATTGCAGAAATTGATCCATGGTGCAGATCATGAACGGAATTTGCGGGCGGGAACCGAAAATGTATTGGAAATTGTTGGTTTAGGAAAAGCAGCCGAATTGGCCATGGAGGAGGAAGACAAACGAATGAGACATGAAATGAATTTGATTCGGATTTTACGTAGGAACTTGTCTCAACTTTCAGATGTTCAGTTTAATGGAAGTGTCGATTTTTGTTTGCCAAATACCTTAAGTGTGTCATTCAAAAACCTGCAGGTACATCAGATTTTAAATCGGTTGAAAAATGTGGCAGCATCAGCAGGTGCAGCATGTCATACTGATTGTGTAAGTGTTTCAGCTACATTGGATGCGATGAAAGTTCCTTTGGAATATGCAATGGGCACAATTCGCCTTTCTGTTGGCCGATATACCACTAAAACTGAAATCGATTTAGCCTCAAATGAAATCATTGAGGTGATTAAAAGTTTACGTAGAGATGCCAATCAAAAGAAAAGCAACTTCAGGTAAAACAATTTAATTATTTGAAAAACTCATCTCCACTAGCCAATAATTCTTCAGATTTAGAAATAGTGTTTTCTTTAACTAATCTATTTAGCCAAGGTAGTTTCCCTGTTTTTTTGCGCAATTTTGCTTTAGAGTACCAATCTTTAGGATAAGAAATTATAGACGGAGTTCCTTGTTTTCCATACTCTGGATAGGATTGATAGTAGATGTCTTTAATGGCAGCAATTATTTGGTTTTCCTCACTGTGAATTGAAAGTGTGAAATGCATTTCAGTCTGGAAAACGGAAGGTTTTTCGCTTAAAAAAATAGGAACACAACCTTTGTAACAAAATTCTCTTGAATTTGAATTAATGGATATGATCTCACCATTTACATTTTCAGGAAATGAGGAAATCCAATTTTGAAATTGTTGGCTTATTGTTGCTGTTTGCAGATATTTTGTTTCCAAACTAACATTTCCATCATCATCCAGAAATAAATTGATTTTTTCAGTCTGTTGGGCAATCATGAATGAACTGAAAGTCAAGGACAGTAGAATAAGGACGATTTTTTTCATAAAGGGTTGTTTAAATTGAACATACTATCAGGTTTGATCTCAATTTTTAATTTAATCCTTTTTATTGATTTTTCAAAACGAATAGTTTCCCTTGTAATTAATTTGTAAACCATTGTTTGCGGGTAATCAGATAAATAAGTCTTCATAGTTATGTTCACAATAAAGAAAATGGCACATTTGACACTTGCTTTATTACCCCTATTACGATATTTTTACTTGTGTAGTGAAGGTTTAAACTCCTTCAATTTTCATATTTGACTTGATTAGTTTCAATTCTTTTTAAGTTTTAAGTATGGTTTTAGTTGTTAGTAATTAAAAGAGGGGCTTGGCCCCTTTTTTATTTTATTATACTTATTCTCTCCTAAATAATTTATCAATCTTTCATTTTAAGTGATGAATCATTCCGTTAATTGACGAGGTATGTCTAATTTTGTTACACTACACAGTTTTATTGCCAAAGAAAGATTTTTATGACACATATATATTCTCTGAACAGATTGTTTATTATTCTTATTTTACTTGGAAATAATTTTTTTGTCTCGGCACAAAATATTTCTTTGGAGGAAGATAGGTTAGTTGATAGATTGTCTCAACCCAATATCTGGGCAGATTCCATTCTGTCGACTTTAAGTGATGAAGAGAGAATCGCTCAATTGTTTATGATTGCAGCATACTCCAATAAAGGCAATGAAGAGTCGGAGCGAATTGCCGGCTTAGTGAGCAAATATCAAATTGGAGGAATTATATTTTTTCAAGGAGAACCGGGGAAGCAAGCCGAGTTAACAAATAAGTATCAAGGTATGGCAAAAGTTCCTCTTTGGATTGGAATGGATGCAGAAATTGGATTGGGAGCCAGGTTAAAACAAACAATAAGTTATCCAAGGCAAATTATGCTGGGGGCAATTCAGGATAATGAATTGATTTTTCAGCTGGGGAAACAGATTGGTAAGGAGTGTAACAGGCTTGGTGTTCATGTGAATTTTTCACCTGTAATGGATGTGAATAATAATCCGAAAAATCCAGTAATAAATAGCCGTTCTTTCGGCGAGGATCGCTGCAATGTAACCAACAAATCCTATGCTTTTGCTTCAGGAATGCAGAAATCAGGAATTATTGCTGTAGGCAAACATTTTCCGGGTCATGGAGATACTGAAACAGATTCACATTTTGATCTTCCTTTGGTAGATTATCCTATTGAAAGAATTGATTCTATTGAATTGTTTCCATTTCGTTCTTTAATAAATAATGGTTTAGGGGGAATTATGGTTTCTCATCTAAATGTGCCGGCACTTGATTCTCTGCAAAAGGTGGCGACACTTTCCCGGCCTATCGTTTCTCAATTGCTAAAAGACGAAATGGGTTTTAACGGTTTGATATTTACGGATGCGTTAAATATGCAGGGAGTTCGTAAATTTTATCCAAAAGGAGTTGTTGATGCTAAGGCATTGATTGCCGGCAATGATGTTCTTCTTTTTACTGAAGATGTTGCAATAGCTATAAAGGAGATTAAGTTGGCTCTGAAAAGAGGGGAGATTTCCTGGGATGATATCAACCGGAAGTGTTTAAAGGTTTTAAAGGCAAAACATTGGCTCAATTTGAATAAGTACAAACCAATTGATCAGAATAAACTTTGGTCTGGATTAAATACACAGCAAGGATTTATTTTAAGACGGAGGTTGGCTGAAAAAGCAATTACTTTAGTGAAAAATGATGATCAATTATTGCCGTTAAAACGGTTGGATACCCTAAAAATTGCCTCTGTTGCCATGGGTGTCCCCATCCGGAACAGATTTCAGGAATATCTTAGCAGGTATTCAGATATAGATTTTTTCCAGATCGGGAAAAACGCTTCGATCGAAAGTTATTATCAATTATTGAAAAAGCTTGATAAATACAATTTGGTGATTGTAAGTAAGCATGATAGTGATCTTCGGGCATCAAAGAAATTTGGAATTACAAGTCAAACCATTGAGTTTCTTTCTGAGCTTTCAAAAAGTAAAAAAGTGGTTTTTGATTTGTTTGCAAATCCTTATGGTTTGGATTTATACGAAGGGACTGATCGGTTAAAAGGGATTTTGGTCTCGTATGAGGACAATATAGAAACTCAGATGGCTTCTGCGCAAATTATTTTTGGTGGTTTGGCTTCTCAGGGACGATTACCGGTTACAGTTAATGGACACTTTCCAGTTGGAAAGGGTTTTGAAACCCAACACAATCGTCTGGGTTTTTCTTTGCCCGAACAAGCAGGATTAAATACTCTTAAATTGAATGTCATTGATTCAATTGTAAATGATGCAATCAAAAAAAAAGCAAGCCCGGGCTGTCAAATCCTGATAGCTAGAAAGGGGAAAGTTGTATTTCACAAATCATACGGTCATCATACTTACAATGACAATGTTGAGCTTCGTAATCCTGACATTTACGATTTAGCATCACTAACAAAGATTACGGCTACACTTCCGGCATTAATGCAGTTATGTGATGAAGGGTGGATTAATGTGGATCACGCATTGGGAGAATATTTTTCAAAAGCCAAAGGCACAAATAAGGATACTCTTATTTTAAAGAAAATTTTAGCTCACGAATCAAGATTGTTGAGTTACAAGCCATTCCATTGGGAGGCTGTTGATTCGGCAAGTTTTGATGGTGATTTGTTTAGTCGTACTTATTCGAAACGTTACAGCCTAAAAATGGCTGATAAATTGTATCTGGATCGAAATTATAGATTTAGAAAGGGAATTTTTTCCAATCAAAATTCAGAGGAGTATCCGGTTCAGATTGCGAATAACCTGTTTATTCGTAAAGGTTATCACGATACAATAATCAATCAGATATTGGCAACAGAATATAGAGAATCAAATGGTTATAAATACAGCGATCTTGGTTTTATAATGATGGGAGAAATGGTTAAGGAGATTTCGGGCGAGTGTTTGGAAAGCTATGTGAAAAGACATTTGTACGATATGCTTGGAGCCTCCAGTCTGGGGTATCATCCGTTGAAACGCTTTAGTGCCGATCGGATTGTACCAACACAGGATGATAAGTTTTTTCGAAAACAATGGCTTAAAGCTTATGTGCACGATCCAACTGCAGCAATGCTTGGCGGCGTTTCGGGACATGCAGGAATGTTTGGTAATGCTGGCGATTTGGCAAAATTAGCGCAAATGTATCTTCAGGAAGGAACTTATGGCGGTGAAACCTACATAAGTGCTGAAACGATGAATCGATTTACTGCACGGGCCTACCCAGATTCTGAAAATAGAAGAGGAATTGGATTTGATAAACCTTTTTACGATACTGACGAAAGGGGAGGACCAACATGCAGTGAGGCTTCCGATTTAAGTTATGGTCATACTGGTTTTACCGGCACCATGATTTGGATTGATCCAAAGTATAATTTGCTTTATATTTTTCTGTCGAACCGAATTTGTCCTGATGAGTCGAATACCAAACTGATGGAAATGGATGTGAGAACTAAAATACAGGAACAAATATATAAGTCAATAATTAAAGACGAAAAAGCTGATCCTGAATTCATAAGCTTGCCTTTTTCACCATTTGGAAAAGGGATGTTTTATTAGTTCTACATTTAAATATTTACTTTCATTTGTGACTTCCCGATCAATCCATTGTGGCAGTTCAAAGTTTTCATTTTCGGATTTAAGCTCAATTTCGGCTACAATTAAACCCTTATTGTCGCCTTCAAATACATCTATTTCCCAGAATAAATTTTTTTGAGAAATCACAAATCGGGTTTTTTCAATCTTCGAATCACAAAGAACTAAAAGATCCTGAGCGTCTTTCATCGGAATCTTGTATTCAAATTCAGATCTGCTCAAAGGATTATTGCCGGTCTTGATGGTTAAAAAAGACTGATCTCCAGCAATTCTAATTCGTAAACTTTTATCCGGATCACTCCAAATGTATCCTTGAATAAGTTTTTTTCCTTCTTGTGGGAGATCCAATAAATTTGATTTTATCAGGAACTTTCGTTCTATTTCTAATGGCATATTCTGTTGAGAATTGTTTTATTTGTAAAATTTATTTCCAATGATTTTAAGCCCGTCGAGGGTTAACATTGGCTCATGATGATCGAAAATATTTAGAATGGGAAGCATCACAGGAGCCAGACCACCGGTAGCAATTACAGTAGTTTTTCCTTCCATTTCTTTTTTCATTTCCGTCAGAAGTGATTCAACCAAACCTTTGTATCCTAATATAATACCAGCTTGCATGGCATGAACAGTATTTTTCCCAATGCAGGAAGGTGGAACCACCAGATCGACATTTGGCAATTGAGCTGTCTTTTGAGAAAGCGATGCCATGGCAGTTTTAAGCCCGGGAGCAATTGTCACACCCAGCAAATTTCCATCTGCTTTTATCACAGTAAAAGTAAGAGCAGTACCAAAATCAACAACAATGCAATTGCCCGAATATTTGTTGTGAGCAGCAACGGCATTGGCAACTAAATCCGTTCCTATTTCATAAGGATTGCTTATTCCAATATCCAAGCGCGGATACAATTCCGGACCAAGAACCAAAGCTTCCTGATTGAACAGTTTACGAATCATCTCACGAATAGGAAGTATCAGGGAGGGAACTACGCTGCTCAGAACTACCCGGTCAATTTCTTTTAAATCGATATTCCGGCTCGCTAGTAAAGTTCTGTAAATGACTTCGTACTCATCGGATGTTTTGTTGGCAACAGTGTGAATTCTAAATTGTTCTGCCCAATGATTGTTGCTGGATAAACCGCAAACCACATTTGAATTTCCTATGTCAATGGCTAAAAGCATATGTTGGATTGTATTTATTGCTTAACTACAGATAAAGATCGGTAAAAGCTTTAAAAAAAAGCCTGATTAATCCTGTTTTTTGTAATTCCATTTTTTAGATAATCGATGATGTTCTGACTGGCTTCTCTACTCATTTCAATTCTGGTTTCGATTGTGGCAGTGCCAATATGCGGTACTACAAGAGCTGTTTTCTGCTTTAATAATTTTGGATGAATAATGGGTTCATTCTCGAAAACATCCAGTCCGGCACCGGCAATCTCACCTTGTTCCAAAGCTCTGGCCAAGTCTTCTTCATTAACAACTGCACCTCGGGACGTATTAATTAGAAAGGCCGTTTTTTTCATCTTCATAAACTTCTTTTCGTTTAATAAATGATGTGTTTCGGGAGTTAAGGGGCAGTGTAGGGAAATTACATCTGATTTTTCAAGTAGATCCGGCAAATTCATATAAACTGCATTTTTCCATTTAAGCTCAGAAATGGGTTTTCTGTTGTGATAAGCGATACTCATACCAAAAACCATTGCCTTTTCGGCAACCGATTTACCAATATTGCCCATCCCTATAATGCCTAATGTTTTTCCTCGAAGTGTGCTTCCTAAATTTTTCATCACTCCCCATTCAAATTCCGGATTTGTTTTTAATTCATAATTGCATGCCGAAATTTGTCTGCTCAGTGATAACATGAGCCCCATGCACAATTCAGCAGTTGGTTCACAAACAGCTTCAGGAGTATTGCAAACAATAATTCTTTGTTCATTTGCTGCATTTAAATCGATATTATTAAAGCCAACACCGTAATTACTGATAATTTTTAGTTTTTTTCCAGCTTTTATTATATCCGCCGATATTTCTCGATTAAAAATAGATAGCAAACCAATACAGTCCGGGATGAGTTCAATTAATTCCTTTTTTGTGAAGGATTCCTTTTCAGGATAAATCAATTCAAAATGAGTTTCCAATTCGGTAAGTCCTTCTTTAGGAATAGAGTAGGTAATCAGTATTTTGTTTTTCACAGATATGCAGATTAATGATTTTAGAGCTCAAAAGGTACGAATTAGAATTAATCATCCAAAGTGATACCATTTTCCGGTCCTTTTACAAAAGAGGATTTCCACGAACTTATTTCGTAGCTTTGTTTGGGATTAAAAACCCAACCAAACAATTAACACAGCTGTTGCATGATTTTATTAGATAAACCATACGTTTCCAAGTTTCTTAAAGAGACCATTGTAAAATATAATTTCCCAACCCTGGATACAGGTAATGTTACTGAAAAGGGAGAGCTTTTATTGATTAGTTCAGAACAGATTGTTCAACATTTTAGAGATAATACGAATAGCCGTATTTATACCAATTCAGAGAATTCTATCAATTGGGTTGTAAACCATTTAAGTTTTACCAAACTACCGCAGTACATTAATGTATTTAAAAATAAAATTGAATTCCGGAAATTGATTCAGGGGATGTATCCTGATTTCTTTTTTAAGGAGGTATTATTTAAGGATTTGGATGAAATTCAACCCGCAGAATTACCAATGCCGTTTATAATTAAGCCGGCAGTAGGTTTTTTAAGTTTGGGTGTTCATAAGGTTGTAAATGAGGATGATTGGTTAAGGGTGAAGCAATTGATTTGTGAGGAATTTACTGATGCTCAGGCTTTATTTCCTATCGAGGTGGTAAACGCATCTTCCTTTTTAATCGAGGAGGTAATTGCTGGTGATGAGTTTGCTTTCGATGCCTATTTTGATGAGAACGGCGAAGCGGTTGTGTTGGGAGTGTTAAAGCACCTTTTTGCTTCCGAAAAGGATGTTAGTGATCGTGTTTATTGCACCTCAAAAGAATTGATTCGGGCATATATCCCACAATTCAAGCAGTTTGTGCAGGAGCTTGGGGAACAAGTTGAATTGAAAAATTTTCCTGTTCACATCGAAGTTCGTGTGGACGAAATGGGTAAACTAATACCGATTGAAGTGAACCCAATGAGGTTTGGTGGCTGGTGTACTACGGCAGATTTGACTTATTTGGCAACTAAATTAAATTCATATCATTGTTTTTTAAGCAATATAAAGCCCGATTGGGATCTGATCTTAAAAGAAATGGATGATGAGATTTATTCTTTGATCATTTTAGATAATTCGACTAAAATACCATCTGGTCAAATTACACATTTTGATTATAAAAAATTACTGGCGCAATTTTGTAATCCACTGGAATTACGTAAAATTGATTATAAAATGTACTCTATTTTTGGGATGCTGTTTACTAAAACTCCAAAAGATAAGTTTCGTGAAATTGAAGAGATTTTAGTTTCTGATCTACGTGATTTTGTCCTTGCAGCATCTCATTAAAATATAATTATAGCGATATGATTACTGATTTTATTATTCGTAAAGCCGAAATTTCAGATGCTATTAGTATTGTGATGCTTAAAATTCAAGTTTGGCTGGACACCTATGCTACGGGAGGGATCAATAATGAATATGCAGAATATTTAGCTTCTGAAATCACCAAAGAAAAAACTGAAGCCATACTTCTGAATCCGAACAAAAAAATATTTTTAGTTGAGAAGGATTCGTGTTTAATTGCGTGCTCTCAACTGGATTATGATACTTCTTGTCCGATAAAAGATATTACAGATCCGGAGCTGTCGGTACTATATGTGTCAAGACATTTTCATGGACAGGGAATAGGTTCCAGACTTTTGGTCCATGCTGAAGAGGAGGTGGAAAAGAATAATGGTTCGGGTTTATGGCTCACAGCTTATTACCAAAACCAAAATGCTCTTGATTTTTATCATTGCCATAATTATTTGGTGGCAGGAAAGTGCTTCTTCGAAATGGGTGAAAATCAATACGAAAACTGGGTGTTCAATAAAAAGCTAAAAGTTTTGGAATAGGAATAATTGTTGATTTTTTCAGGTTTTATTTATCCACTCGTTTTTAAGAATTGCATAAATTACATCGTCAACCCATTCATCATTAATAAGGATACTTTTTACAAAATGAGCTTCTTTTCGAAAACCTAAATGTTCTAGCATTGCTATCGATTTTATGTTTGCAGGATCAACCGAAGCAGTAATACGATGTTTGTTTAAATGAGTAAAAAGAAATTTAATTACTTCTGACAAAGCTTTGTTTGCAAAGCCTTTTCCATGATAAGATTTTGCCAGGGTACAACCAAGTTCGACTTGTTTTTCGTCTGCATCTAAAAAATGAATTCCAATGTCACCAATCACTTTCTGATCTTCTCTACAGATAATTACCAATTGATACCACGTGTCAATCTGATTGATGCTTTTGGAAACTTTATTGTTGATGAAATCATAAACATCATCAATGTTTTTCGGAATCCAGCCTTGGTATTGATTGGTTTTAACATCTGAACGATAATCGAATACTTCTTTAGCATGTTTATTTTGAATTCTTTGTAAGCATAATCTTTCTGACAGTAATTCCATAATCAATCTATTTGTTTCGAAGACAGGAAAGATAATTTTCCTGGGTGGATTTTGCAAATAGGAGTTTAAATCTCACAAATTTGATTTTTCATATGAAAGAAATGATTGGAAATACAGCTTAAATTTGTCATATTCAGGTGCATATTATACCCTTGAGGATAAATAATTAGCAATTTGTTGAGAATAATTCCGTACATTGCAGAACCTTTAAGAAATGATCAGATAGAAGTGTTAATTATTGTATTTAATTTTTTGAAGGATTATAATGAATTTCGAATCTTAAAAAAGCTATGGCAAGACCAAAAGAAACTTACAACAAAAAAGAGAAAGAGAAGCAAAAACTCCAGAAAAGAAAAGAAAAAGAAGCGCGTAAAGAGGAACGTAAATCCAATCCAGGTCGTACTTTCGAAGAAATGCTTGCCTACACAGATGAGTTTGGCAATTTGAGTGACACTCCACCAGATCCAACTAAAAAGAAGAAAGAGATCAACGAAGAAGATATTGTTCTTGGTGCAAGGAATAGTGATGATGGTAATTTTGAACAGCCTTTAAGAGAGGGTGTTGTATCTTTTTTCAATACTAGTAAAGGATATGGTTTTATCAAGGATTTAGAAACCAAGGAGAGTATTTTTGTTCATATCAATGGTCTTGTAGATTCTGTAAGTGAAAATGATAAAGTTAACTTTGAAACTGAGCGTGGTCCTAAAGGGATGAATGCTGTAAATGTTACTTTAGTTAAAAAATAGATAACCTTTTCGGTTGTTACAATTTTAAGAAATAAAAAACCACCCTTTTGGGGTGGTTTTTTATTTTGTATGAAAGTAATATGAACTAGTCGATTACTCTTACGTTTACTGCATTCATACCTTTTCTTCCTTTTTCCATATCGTACTCAACTTTATCGTTTTCACGAATTTCGTCTATAAGACCCGATGAGTGTACGAAGATGTCTTCACTTGAATCTGCTGGTTTAATGAATCCAAAACCTTTAGATTCGTTAAAGAATTTTACTGTTCCTTCCATTGTAATGTTTTTTTAATAATAAGATGTTTGTTTAAAGTCTATATTCTTATTTAATTGCCAGTAACAGTTCTATTATTTTTATTCCTAAATGGAATGAATAGTAATGAATGGTATTGAAATTATTATTTAATAAGACTTTCGAACTAAACAAATATAAAAAAAACAATTTTTCAATCCAAAAATAAAGAACAAAGTTTTGAGTTCTATAATGATGCTTGTTGTGAGGTGATTATGGATTTTGTTTGGTTGAATTTTAACAGTTTTGTCTATGGCGATTCTTTGGGAGAAGGAGTGAGCAGATCTGAAAAGGAGGAGGTATTTGTTCTTGAAGTTAATTTTATAGGTTGGAAATTTAAAGCTGATATTTGAAAAAAAACTGTCGGGTTTTATTTGCTGATTTATAAACAAAAAAAACCACCCTGTTGGATGGTTTTTTATTTTGTATAAAAGTAATACGAATTAGTCGATAACTCTTACGTTAACGGCATTCATACCTTTTTTTCCACGTTCTGAATCGTACTCAACTTTATCGTTTTCACGAATTTCGTCAATAAGACCTGTTGAATGTACAAAGATGTCTTCACTTGAATCGTCTGGCTTAATGAATCCAAAACCTTTAGATTCGTTAAAGAATTTTACTGTTCCTTCCATTGTAATGTTTTTTAAAAATAATAAATTAAACGTTTAAAGACTCAAATTTAGTAATTAGCAGTAACAAACTTATTATTTTTATTCTAAAAGAAACAAATAGTAACGAATGATATTGAAATTATTGGTGGAGAATAAATCTCCTTTTAGACTTTTAAACATTGCAAAGATATATTAAACTTTTACGCTATCCTAACTAAGTGCAGAATAGTTTTAATTTGGAGTATAAAATTGATAAATATTTAAAGCAAGACTCATCTCCGCGTTGTAATTAACTGAAATAGAGAGTGTAATGATTGTGTTTGGAGGGTGTATCTAAACGAATTTAGTCTTGTTTTAGTAATGAGAATAGATTATTTTACTTATCCAGCTCACCAAATACTCTTTTTAAGAGGTCATTAACCCTTTTTAAAGGGTCTTTTCTGATTAACTTTTCTTCATCTGCAACTTTAAGAAATAAAGCATTAAGAGCTTTTTCGGTCACATATGCATCGAGCTTGGTATTTATTGGCTCTAAACGGGCTAACTTTCCGGCAAAACTTCCTGCTGCAGCATTGTAATTTTTCGTTAATAAACTCCACGATTCATTCGTAGATAAATTAGCAACCAGCTTTTTATCTAAGGAAGCCTTTACTTTGGGCATAAACAGATCTTTTAATTTACTTTGAGTTTTATTTTGAAGATATGTGGTTGCAGCATTGTTCTCTCCTTTAAGTATGGCAAACGCATCGGCAATTGTCATTTCGGTAATTGCTGAAACAAATATCGGTGCCGCTTCAGAAACCGCATCTTCAGCTGCGCGATTAAGTCTAAGAACTACCTTATCTACTAATTCTGCACCTCCAGGTATCAAATTAATGTTTTTAGTAATGCTTTGTGCCTCTGGAGGCAGTAGTATTTTAATCAACTCGTCTTTGTAGAAACCATCCTGTAAGGATAACAGGTTCGATGCATTCTTACTGCCAATTTTTAATGCTTCTTTTAATCCAGAGCTAACTTCGCTGCTGGATAAAGGTTTTGGCTGTGAGAATTCATACTGATCTATGAAAGGCTGCAACTCTGCGCAAGAAGCAAATAGGAAACTAATTAATATGATTGAGATTGTTTTGTGCATAATTTTGCTTTAATGAATTTGTTTGTTTTCAAGCGTGGCAAGGTATCAAAAAATGATATGAAATTCAATAAGAAAAGCCTGCACAATTTTCTGCAGGCTTTACAATCGATAGTTGTATTTACTCGGTTATTGCTTTCATAAAATCTTCTACATCCCCAGGGGTACTCATTATTTTCATAAATGTTCCCATAGTTAGTTCTGGCCAGTACAAGGCAAAACGATATTTACCATGCAGCATACTTGCCTCTTTTCCTTTCAGGATAATTTCGTAAGGCATAGCTGCGACATGATCTTCTCCAATTATTGGAAGAAATTGTTTTTCTCCATCTTCAGAGTCTAATAAACCGATTCCAAATACGGCTATGTTTTTGTCTTCAAATATTTGTTCGTAAATTAAATCAGCATTTCCTTTTCGAGCTTTTAAATTTTTACGGATAGTTTTTAGTCCGGCTTCGAATGATTCGAATTCATTTAAAACAACAGGATCACTAAAATATGGCATCATCATTTTGTAATGATACTTTTTTAGTGAGCTTTCTTTCACTTCTCCGCCAAATGGAGCGAACTCATCACCTATTGTTGATAGTGATTTTTTAACATCAGAAGTAATCTTGGAAAGCAAAGGTTTATCTGTTTCGTAGTTACTTAAATAGGCGCAAAAAACATAGTCTGGGTTAACTATACTTACTGTAGTGCTTTCTCCTTTTTTTACCAAACCAATTTTAAGAATACTGGCCAAAGCGCCTCTGTCTTCTGATTTTAGGCACAATTGGCTTAGATCATTTCGGGAAAAGCAAATAACGTAAAGTTCTTGGTTTACGCCAGGTTGGTATTCGCCCAATACGGTAAATTGGTTTGCTTTAAGATTTTGTTTTATGCTTGAAACCAGTGAAATGATATCCGTTTGTGAGGTTCCAACCTTAAAGAAAGGAGACATTTTATTTTCTTGTGCATTGCTAATTTGTATCCAGGCAAAGCAAATCAGAATTAGGATTATTTTCTTCATAGTATTATTTGTAGTTATTAAGATGTTTAGAAGTTCTAATATATAAATATGAAAATAGATAGACTGTGCTGGAAGAAAGAAATTTTAATGGTAAGTATTATTCTAAATGTGTTCATCGACAAAAACTTCAATTAATATGGCACTTCCCAATCTATTTTAAATGATTGTAAATTGAGGTATTATTAATTTTGCTACATCGAATCTTTTACTGAAATTTGATTTTCCTTCCAAAAAGGATGTAAGAATCGGATATTTAAATTGGGCAATATGAAACGATCAGGTAAAAAGTGTTACATTCAGGAAGAATGAGTGTAATTTGGGAGTTTCATATGACCATAAAATAAAAAATATAAACAGATGAAACGTCCATGCTAAGGTGATTTTGACATACAGGGGATGATTATTCCAGCATGGTAAGTTCCATCTGACCTTAATCAAAAAATTGTAAACAGATGAAATGGATTTTATTGCTTGTGAGTTGGACCAAGGAGGAGAAGAAAAGATTTTCATCCGATAAAGAGGCAATTCATGAGTTTGCAAACTGGCTTTCTCATGGACTGGGCTTGCTGTTTGGTATTCCTGCAGGAGTATGGTTGTTAAGTATAGCTTACAAAACGCAGAATATTTACGGATTTACATCATGCATGCTCTTTGTTGTCGCATTTAATTTACTATATGCTTCATCAACTGTTTATCATTATATGGCTGGAAGTCCAAATCGTAAATTATTTCGAAAGTTCGATCATATTAGTATTTTCTTTATGATTGCAGGAACTTACACGCCTTTTCTTGTTATTTATTTAAATAATCAGGTTGGTAGACTCTATTTGATGATTTTGTGGGGATTGGTGGTTGTTGGAATATTTTATAAAATATTTTTATTAGGAAGATATCGTTGGATTTCTCTCATGTTATACATATTTATGGGTTGGATTCTGTTTTTTAATTTCTCTGCGTTTAGTTCATCTCTGCCTGCTTTGTGTTTGCAGTGGATAATTGCAGGCGGTATTTTTTATATGTTGGGTGTGGCTTTTTATGTTTGGAGAAAGTTGCCATTCAATCATTTTATATGGCATTTATTTGTTTTTTCAGGTAGTGTTTCTCACTTTATTGCGGTGTATTATTGCATTTTATAGCAGAGGCTGACTCAAAATAGGGAGGGTCGATTCTTAGATATACTGATGTTTCTCTATATTGAATAAAAAAAAAGTTTGTGTTTGAGACAGCCTCAGGATAATTTTATTTCTGCAGCTAACAAATTCTGCAGTTTTTAACATACCAGGAAACAGAATGCTCATTGTTGTCGACCAATTCTTTTATAATTTTTCGATCATCCCAAACAGCACAACAAGAGGTTGATTGATTTAGGGCTTTCGTCAATTTTGACCAACGATCCATGATTTCCATGGTTAGAGAACTTTCGTACTCCTTGAATACTTCGATAGCACATGAACCACAAAAATGTAATTGATTTTCAAGCGGTTTAAGATTTTCGTTTTTGGTGAAAATGTGTTCGCCTACCTTAAAAAATTCATTCTCTTTTAATTGAAGAGTTAATTTTAAGTCAATTGTAGTCATAGGTTTGGATATTAGGGTTTGCTTCTTTTTTTCTTTATTTAAATGTTGTGGGTTTTTCTTTTGTTGTCTGATAATCTGATCTTTCTAATACGTAATTAAAAATAAGCAATTTTAAAGTCACGAAAAAATAAAAAATCATTAAGGATAGAATTCTTTATTTAGACCAAAAAAAAAGCTTCCCGAAGGAAGCATTTTACTGATGATGTATTTTCTGATTTTTTATTAGTCGATTTTTTGTAGTTGAACAGTGAAATGTCTCATAATTGGGGCTTCGTCAATAATTTTAAACCCATGTTTAATTTCATTTCTTCGATCATAAACATTTTTTAGAGCAACCGCAACAACATCCATATGGTTGTTGGTATAGGTTCTTCTGGGAATTGCCAGGCGCAGCAACTCCAAAGCCGGATAACGGTTTTCTCTCGTTTCAGGATCTCTATCGGCTAAAATTGTACCAATTTCAACACCGCGGATTCCAGCTTCTAAATACAATTCACAACCTAAAGTTTGTGCTTGATACTCTTCTTTTGGTATGTGAGCTAATATCTTTTTGGCATCAACAAAAATTGCATGGCCTCCTATTGGTTTTTGAAACGGAACACCAAATTCCTCTAATCTGCGGCCTAAATATTCTACTTGTTTAATACGGGTTTCAAGATATTCAAATTCAGTTCCTTCATCAAGACCTTGTGCCAGTGCATTCATATCACGTCCCGACATACCTCCGTAGGTAACATATCCTTCAAACATGATGTTGTAGGTAGATGCTTGTTTCCAAAGGTTTTCATCTTTCATCCCGATGAATCCACCCATGTTTACAATCGCATCTTTTTTGGAACTCATTGTTGCCATGTCGGCATAAGAATACATTTCTTTAACAATTTCTTTAATTGTTTTATCTTGATATCCTTCTTCACGGGTTTTAATGAAGTAAGCATTTTCGGCAAAACGAGCAGAGTCAAAACACACAGGAATTTCATATTTAGCCGCCAATTCTTTAACGGCTTTTATATTAGCCATAGAAACAGGCTGACCACCCGAAGTATTGCAGGTAACAGTCACAATAATCATTGGTATTTGTTCTTTTGGATAAGTAGAAAGAACTGATTCAAGTTTAACAAGGTCAAGGTTTCCTTTGAAAGGGTGATCGATTACTGTGTCAAAAGCTTCATCAATTGTACAATCAACAGCTTTTGCTTTTCTGAATTCAATATGTCCTTTTGTTGTGTCAAAATGTGAGTTTCCCGGAACAATATTTCCTTCTTTAACCAATACTGAGAACAATACATTTTCAGCAGCCCGGCCTTGGTGAGTAGGCAGGAAATGATCGAATCCCATGATGTTTTTAACAGCTTCTTTCATTTTGTAGTAGGAGCGTGCACCAGCATAACTTTCATCTCCCAACATCATTGCCGACCATTGTTTATCACTCATTGCACCTGTACCTGAATCGGTAAGCAAGTCAATAAATACCTGATCACTCTTTAGATTAAAAAGGTTGTAATTAGCTTCTTTAAGCCATTGTTCTCTTTCTGCACGAGTGCTTCTTTTGATGGTTTCAACCATCTTGATTTTATATGATTCTGCGAATGGTAATTTCATAATGTTTCTTTGTTTATATTATTGTGGTGTATGGCCGTGTAATTATCTATAGGATATAATTCTCCCATATCAATTATGTGCTTTTTGTAAATGTATACGTAAAAATTTGAGGCAGGATGCCCCGAGCGAATCTAGAAGTGAAACTCGTCTCTGTTTTTAATGTTAAGGTAGACCTTGTGTGTCAGTTTTGGAAGTTGGTATTTTGTTTCCATAGTTTCTGATTTTCTACTTTCGCCAAAAATAGAATAAATTCTGCGGAATAAAAAGGAGAATAGGATATTTAATGCAAACGTTTGTTTCTTGGAGCCCTTTGTTGGAGTTTCAAAAACTCACAATTTTTAACTTAAATGACCAGCATTATTTTTTTTATAAAGAAATAATTTCAACAAATTTGCATGTGCCGTATTTAGTTGGCATTTTTCTTATTCAATAAGATTTTCCATTAGCCATTTAACTATTTAAAGAAGTAAAGATCATTGCCCTATGATTCGAGTTTTGTGTGTTTTGCTAATTCTGCTTCAGTCATTAGTTTCTTTTTCTCAACGAAATGTTAAGAGAGATTTTGTTTTTCCTGACAAAATAAAATTGGATAAATCTGTTTATCAACTCAAGCAAAATAAGGCTGATTCAATCAAGTATTGTTCCAATGATACAGTTTTAGACTTACTTGTTGATCCTTTGCATCATATAGACAATGTGGGGTTTCGATTTGTAGTTCGTGAATTGGATATGAATTATTTAAAAAAGAAACATCAGACCGATTCTGTTCAGGATGCAGTGAATACTTTATTGCAATACGTTAAAAATGACAGTATTCGGGATATGGTTTACTACCTGAAGAAATACATTGAAACACGAAAGACTGAAGAGGCACTCCGAAAAGTGAAAAAACAAATGGAGTTGGAAAAGGTGTTGAGTTACCAGCCTGAATTATTAAAACCTGAAGAGTTGGATACAGATGATTCTTGGAAGGCTCATGCTTTGGAAGAATTATTTGAATATGTCGAAAATGATCCGGTTCATCAATGGATTCGGGAAATTAGCAGAGATTCAGTACTATTAGGCGTGAAAAATTATCAGAATGATTCAATTAAATTCTGGATTAATAATGGGAAACAAGATTTTAAACGATTTTGGTTGAAGAAAAACAGAAGAGATTCTATTGGGATATGGGTTCAGAATACCAAAGATCGATCGGTTCGCATTCTTGTTGATGATGATGTATACCAGCAATCAGTTCAAAAATCAAAAATGAGAGGAACAAGAGTGAAATTGGAAGAGAAAATTTCTAGCGATCAGTATAGTTTAGCTAAATTAAGTAAGTATAAACGCTATTCTCAAAAATGGAAATTAGGTGCAACCATCGGTTTGTCATTTAATCAAGGTCATGTAAGTGATAGCTGGGCCGGAGGAGGTGAAAGTTCAATTGCAACCATATTTACCACCACTGGTTTTGTGAATTATAATTATGGGAATCATAGTTGGGAAAATAAATTGGATGTTAAGTATGGTCTTCTAAAATCAGGGGATAATGGCTTTCGAAAAAATGAGGATAGAATAGAATTCAACACTAAATATGGACAGAAAGCTGTAAAAAAGTGGTACTATTCAGCACTCTTTAATTTAAAGACGCAGGCTGTTAGAGGTTATGTGTATCCAAATAATGCTGAAAGAATATTGAAATCATCCTTTTTTGCTCCTGCCTATATAATCGCTTCGGTTGGTATGGATTATAAGCCCAAAAAGGATTTTTCCATTTTATTATCGCCAATTGCCGCTAAATATACCATTGTTCGGGATACAAGTCTAATTGATCAAACAGTTTTTGGTATCGATGAAGATAAGAAAGTAAAAAAGGAGGTTGGTTCCTATGTTAATGTATTTCATAAGACAAAATTTTGGGGCGATTTGATTTTAGAAAATAAATTAACACTATATTCCAATTACACCATGAAACCTAAAAATGTAGATGTTAACTGGGAATTAACATTATTAATGCCAATTAATCAATACATATCTACAAAATTGTCAACTCATTTGATATCAGATGATGACACAGGCTCAAAAGTACAGTTCAAAGAAAATCTTGAGGTGGGAATCAGCTATCGCTTTTAGGAGGATAATTTCTGGCGATTATTTTTTTTATCAATATAAAAGATGTTTTAAAACCTTTTTTACTTACTGTAAAAAATACTAATTTTCTGAGCTAAATTTAAAGTATAAATCGATGAGTTTAATTTATAGAGTACCTGGTGTTGGAAGAATCGAGATTGACACTTTAGTTGTTGATTCGAATGGAACATTAACAGTAAGGGGTGAAATTGTTACTGGTGTGATCGAAAGAATACAGCGTTTACAATCCTTTGGTGTAAATGTTGTAATGATTTCTTCTGATCAAAGAGGAAATGCACGTGAATTATCTGATTCTACAGGAATTACCTACTACGAAGCCAATAACTCGAGAGAAAAAGAAGATATATTGCTTTCATTAGGAAGTAACAAGGTTGCTGCAATTGGTAATGCTCGAATTGATATTGGGCTGTTTGTGCAGTCAGTTGTTTCTATTGCTACATTGCAGGGCGAAGGCATTCATAAAGATGTGATTGATCATGTGGATGTAATTGTTCCCTCTATTAATGATGCCTTGGATTTCTTTTTGGATGAAGACACATTTATAGCAACTATGAAACGTTAATTTTTTTTTGCTAAAATAATTTAGAATCTCCTTCTGGGAGATTTTTTTTTTGCTTTACTGTAAATACAGGGGTGCTTTTTTACAAAAATGATATTTATATGGATATGCTTTTATTTATTGTTTCAATTGTTGCGATAGGCTTTGGAATTTATTGGTATTTTATTCATATTCCTAATTATACAGGCTATGTCTCGGTTGATGGAGAAGAATTAAAAAAATACAGCAAACCAGAAGAACTATTTGCTTTAACTCAAAGTCCTGTTGATAATATTTGGATAGTAGATACCCGGGAGGAAGAATATTTTCTATTGGGGCACATTCCAACTGCTATTAATTATCCTTTTGATGAAATTGAAAATAGATATGCCGAAATACCTTTGGGAACTAAGCTGATTTTTTATTGCGATTTAACATTAAAATCTCAAAATGTCATTAATTTTTTAGAGGAAAAAGGCCATGTTCAAATGATGAATTGGGGCAAATACAAATTTTGGACCTATTCTGAAATAGTAGAGGAGGATATATCCATTTAAAGTAAACTTTTATAAATGCTAAGGTTTTCATCATCGAAAATGCAAAATATAATTTTGCGAATGGATTTTAGTTGTTTCGCTTCTTCCTGAATTGTTTTAATTGCTATCTCGGCGGCGTCTTTTTTTGGAAAACCATAAACTCCAGTGCTGATATTTGGAAATGCAATGCTTTTTAAATTTAGATTGTCGGCCAATTTAATGCTGTTCTTGTAGCAATTTTGAAGGAGTTGTTTTTCATTGTGATTTCCTCCTTTCCAAATTGGCCCAACGGTATGAATAACATGCTTCGACGGAAGTTGGTAAGCTTTGGTTACTTTTGCTTCACCGGTTGGACAACCATTTAATTTTTTACATTCTCGTAATAATTCAGGTCCTGCTGCTCGATGAATAGCCCCGTCAACACCACCTCCGCCAAGCAGGCTCTCATTAGCTGCATTTACAATGGCATCAACTTGTAATTTGGTTAGATCTGATTTTTCAATTAAAATTTCCATTGTTGCAAAGAATAATAGTTTAAATCAAGTTTTTTTAGTGCATGTATTTCTAATACAGACTTCTAATTTCTAACTTTGTAGATTAGCTTAAAATTAATAATTCAAATTCATTATAAAAAATGACCCGAAATCGATTGCAATTCACTGATTGTGAAATTGTTTGTTCGAGATTGAAAAAATATTTTTACTTTAGCCGAGCTAGCCAAGCAAATTGATTGAAATATATTAAATTGACAATTATGAAAAGAGTATTAGTTGCAACCGGTGGTGGTGATTGCCCGGGGTTGAATGCTGTGATTCGCGCCGTTGTGAAACGTGCAGCACAGGAAAAAGATTGGGAAGTAGTAGGAAGTATTCAGTCTTTCGATGGAATATTGAAAGAACCAACTGAGATAAAAATATTAGATGATGCTGCCGTAAAAGGAATCCACTACCAAGGTGGTACAATAATTGGAACTACCACAAAGGGGGGTCCATTTGCTTGGCCTGTAAAAAATAAAGATGGTTCTTGGGGGTCTGCCGATCGTTCAGACGAAATGATTCGTAAACTGCAATATTTAGGAATAGATGCAGTAATAAGTATTGGTGGTGATGGTTCTCAAAAAATTTCACAAGCTCTTTACGAAAAAGGATTGAACATTATTGGGGTTCCTAAAACCATCGATAACGACCTTTCGGCAACCGATTTTACTTTCGGTTACCAAACCGCAGTGCAGATTTGTACGGAAGCTGTTGATAAGTTAAAAACTACTGCTGCATCTCATAACCGTGTTTTTATTTTGGAAGCTATGGGTCGTGATGCGGGATGGATTGCTTTAAGTGCTGCTATTGCCGGTGGAGCAGAAGCTTGTTTAATTCCTGAGCTTCCTTACGATATCAAAAAAGTAAAGGAAAAATTAGATACTCGTTTCTTAAAGGGAAAAGGTTTTGGTATTATCGTTGTTGCTGAAGGAGCTATGCCTAAAGGCGGTTCTGCTTTGGCTGCTGAAAGTACTGAAATTGGAAACCCAAATTTGAAACTAAGTGGTGCTGCTGATCGTTTGTTGGTTGAATTGAAAGCTGCTGGCATTGAAGCGGATATTCGTACTACCGTATTGGGTCACTTGCAGCGTGGTGGTATTCCTTTGGCTTACGATCGTGTTTTGGCAACTCAATTTGGTGTTAAGGCATTCGAGATGGTGTTAGAGGGAAAATTTGGACAAATGGTGGCATATCGTCATCCTGAGGTTGTTGGAGTTCCTCTTCCAGAAGCTATTGGAAAACAAAACCTTGTTGATCCAAAATCAAATTTGATTAAAACAGCAAAAGGTGTTGGTATCTGTTTTGGAGACTAATTCTGACAGTAAGATATTTAGCCGGAGTCCTTTGTGGATTCCGGTTTTTTTATGCTTTAAGAGTTTTAATTACTCAGAAAAACCGATGTTTCCACTTTGGTTTTGGAATCATACATTGGTTTTTTTTACCAAACCAATTGTATCGGTTTCTTGAAATTAGATTGTATACCCAATCGGTAATTATTCTTGGTACGAACTTAAAGAAGTACAATGCTCTCCAAGGATAAATTAAGTGTTTCGTTAGTTCTAAAACGGCGGAGCTTTTTGTGTAAATTTGCTTGTTTTCGATGAAGATTATGGTGCTAAGTTCTTCATTGGTAAGTTTGTATTGAACCAGTAAATCTCTGGCAAAGTCAGACTGAAGTGATGCAAAATGAAGATTTTCTTTTCTGTTACAGGCAAGTAAAAATCGAACGGAAGTAGTACATAAATTGCAAACCCCATCGAAAAGTACGATAGGGTCTGAATAATTTTGATCTGATTTGATATGTTGCATATAACTATTCCTAAAACAGTTTGCAAGACAAATTGTTCATCCCTTAATAGATAAAATTAAAAATAAATCCGACACAAAGAATTCCTGCAGCAACTATTCCTACAAATGCCAATATCAAAGGCATTTTTAATACCTTTTTAAGGATAATAATTTCGGGTAAGGACAAACCAATTACCGACATCATAAAGGCGAGTGCGGTTCCCAGCGAAGCTCCTTTTTCGATTAAAACGCTCACAATAGGAATGATACCTGCCGCATTTGAATACATAGGAATGCCGATAAGAATGGACAAAGGGACTGAGTACCATGCTGATTTTCCCATTAGTGCAGCCATGTAATCTTCAGGAACGTAACCATGCGCCGCCGCGCCAATTGCAACACCAATAACGATGTAAAGCCAAATTTTACCGACAATTTCTTTAACTGTATCCAAACCAACCTTAATACGATGCGAAAAGTTCATTTTGGTTTCATCTGTACTTGTTTGTCCTGTTTTTACTTCAAAAACCCAGGCTTGTATATATTTTTCAAGCTTTAAAACTCCTATCAGATAGCCGGCAAAAACCGCGATTAATAAACCTGTTAGTGTGTAGATAATTGCAGTTTTCCATCCAAATAAACCAACCAGCATAATAAGTGCGATTTCATTTACCATTGGTGCGGCAATCAGGAAACTGAAGGTAACGCCTAAAGGTACGCCTGCCTCCACAAATCCCAGAAATAAAGGAATTGCAGAACAAGAACAGAAGGGAGTTAGAACACCAAGCAGTGCTGCCAGAATATTTCCCAGAAAAGTGGATTTCCCGGCCAGGGCTTTTCTGGTTTTTTCAGGTGAGAAATAGCTGCGGATAATACCTACACCAAAAATGATTAGTACCAATAACAGCAGAACCTTAGGAACTTCGAAAATAAAGAAGCGCAAGGTTTCTGAAAGGTGCGTGCCTTTTTGCATCTGAAAAACGGTATCGATTAAAAAATCGGATATATTTTGCAGATTGGCATACAATAAATACCATACGGGAAGTAAAAGCAAAACCAAAAGGAGCTGCTTTTTATTTGCGATTTGTATTGATTTAATCATGTTGATTGATAAGCTTTAAGCAATAAAAAAGATATAGGTGAAATAAAGACCGGATAGAATAAAAATGACCGCAGCCACTTTTCTAAACCAATACTCGAAGCTTTTAACCTTATTGTAAAAATTACCTACGCCGGATAATGTGAATGCAAGCAGGTAGGCAATTATTATAACCGGAAGGCCGGTTGCAATGGCATAAACTATCGGCAGAAACAAACCATCGGGTTGAGAGATGCTTAAAGGAATTAACATTCCGAAGTACAAAATGCCGCTATAAGGGCAGAACGCCAGTGCAAAAACAATACCTAAGAGCAATGCTCCCCAGTAGCTTCCTTTAATTTTTTCACCGTTAATTTTATTCGTTAGTTTTCCAACTCCTGGAAAATTGATCGAAATTATATCGAGCATAAATATTCCAACAAAAATTAAAATCGGTCCCAATAACCGCTCACCATAGGTATTGAAAAATGAGGATATGTCAAATTTACTGGCTCCAAAATACAAAATGATACCCAAAACGGTGTAGCTAACTGCTCTGCCGAGTGTGTAAATCAGTCCACTTATAAAAATCTTTTTTCTGTTCCCTAAATCCTTACTAATGTATGCTGTTGCAGTAATATTTGTGGCCAAAGGACATGGACTAATTGCAGTCATAAGGCCAAGTAGGAATGCTGAAAGAACAGGTAAGTTGCTTTGGGATAAAAGTTGATCTAAATATTCCATTTTGCAATTGTTTCTGAAAATAAAAACGGCAATATATCTTAATCACATCACAATTTATATTGCCGTGTGTCATCAATATTTCTTCAATCAAGTCAATATTGAATAGAAATTACATATCGGCTTTTAAGGTAGATTCCAGTTTTTCAACGTAAGCTTTGGTGTCGTTAATAGCAGTGCGGAATGCAAAAGTTGTTAAATCTTCAATTTCACCTGATTTGCTGTGCTTAATGAAAAGGGAAGAGCCCGATGCCTGAAATTCTTTAGCCAAAGCTTCATTTCCTTCTTCATCCAGATTAATATCGAAGAATTTTACATTCATTTTTTCTGCAATCTCCTTTGCTTTTTCGCCTACAGCTTTGCAGGTTTTGCATTTTCTGTCGCCATGAAAATAATAGATGCCTGCGTTTTCAACGTTTTGCGTGGTTAATTTACTTTCTGCAGATTTTTCACATTTACTGCAATCATTAGTGCAGGCAACTTTGGTTTCTGCTTTTGCAGTTTCTTTTTTTGTATTCGATTGACAAGACGCAAAGCTAATACCAATTGCCAATAGACTGTAAAGTGCTAGATTTTTCATTTGAGAAATGTTTATGCGTTTTGAATAAACTCTTTGATTTCAGATACTGAAGGCACTTTTCCGCTCACCACTACTTTTTCGTTAATAACAAGGGCAGGAGTCGACATCACACCATAAGATAGAATCTTTACCATATCATCCACTTTCGTGATGTTGGCTTCAATTGCTAATTCTTCTACTGCTTTTTTTGCTGCTTCGGCTAATGTACCGCATTTTTTGCAGCCCGGACCTAATACTTTAATTTCCATAATAATGTTTTGTTTGTGTTCATAGTAATTTGCTTTGAAGAGAGTGTGAGAGGAGATTGAGTCTGAAATCTCATATCTGGTATCTCACATCTACTACTTGAAAAATTCTTTAAATAATTTTTGGGCCATTGCCCAATTCTCTTTGTTTAGGCAGTATTTAATTTTAGGAGGGGTAATTTCGCCCTGAATTAAACCTGCATTTTTTAGTTCTTTTAAATGCTGAGAAAGGGTTGATCTGGCAATGGGAACTTCCTCTGCCAAATCGCCGCTGTAGCAGCAGGTTTGTTTCGAAAGTAAATCGCAAATATAAATGCGCACAGGATGCGACAAGGCTTTGGCAAATCGGGCCAATTGTTTTTCATCGGTGGAATAGAACTCTTTTACTTCCATGTGTTTCGTATTTCGTAAAATTACGAAACGAAGATAGTGGGAAATTTTAAAAGAGCAAAATTTTGATGGGAGAAATTAATGTTTATCTGTTGTGTTTTTTGTCACAGTACTATAATATGTAGAAAATGATTAGCATACAGTAAAATTCCAGTGGGGCGAAATGTTTTATTTTGTCAGGAGTTTCAACAATGCAAACCGACTGCAGGTTGGGTCTCATTTAATAATACATTTTAGAAATGATGAAAACTCAGTGGTGCGAGCCTAACTATATTGGAATTGTGGCAGTTTGGAGGATGGATTTTAATTTTGGCAAATAATTTATGTTTGCCTGTTTTTAAATTCGAATAATTACCAAACAAGCCTCTGTTTTGTCGGTATAATCCTGAGGTTTTCCGTCGTAAGTCTATCGTGTTCCGCCACAACTTTGAAGCGTTCCGGCGTAATTCTAAGGTTTTCCGGCATAACTTTGAAGTGTTCCGGCATAACTTTAAGGTTTTCCGGCACAAGTCTATAGTGTTCCGCCACAAGTTTATTGTTCGGCGCCACAGGAAAACTTTAAAAATATTCAGGAAATAGATAAACGTGTTCTACCAGTTAAATGTTGTAGTTCCATTAAGAGTTACCAGTAAATTTCGCACGATAAAAAAACCGGTTTCCTATTTAAGGAGACCGGCTTTCTGTCGTCGTTTAATTTGTATTTATTTCGCAGTTTGCACTTCGCATGAATTGCCCATGCAGTTCGGTTTTACATCCGGTTGTTTCATCAATTTCAGTTTAACGGCCAGAAAATAAAGCTGACAGCCAACACAAATTCCAAATGCGGTTTCAACAAACATCAGAATCATGCAGAGCAAACAAAGCATGCAAACCGATTCAAAAATTGTTGGATCGCTTTGTAAAGGAATCGATAAAAAGAATACAATTGATGAGATTACCAATCCTAAACTCCAGGCAAATCTTTTTTGCACGGCACCAATGTATATTGGATCTTGTTTGATCACGATTAAGCGGGCCATGATGTTCGATGGAGCATATTTGGGGTTGATAAGCACGCTAACAAAAAAACTGAGCATCATAAATCCGGACACATAAGGGATTGGCGCGTAGTTTTGAAAGAATACGCCTGCCACAACAGCCACCAAGCCCATAATGAACATTATTCCTGCACTAGCCCGAACTTCTCTCTCGTTTAAAACTTTGTAGTCGATTCCCTCTATATATTCTCCAAAACTCACTATTGACATCTTCCTGTATTTTATGAATAATCGAATTGCAAAATAATAAAAATACCCACAGGTATTAAATGTAAATAGTTAAGCAAATGTTAAAGTGGGTTTGATACTCCTATTCCGATGGAGGGAACTTTTTGAGATGAGCCATGTTTGGTTCTTGTGAGTCCTATGAGGATATTTATATTGTAATGTTTTTATTTTAGGATTGGCCGTGGAGTTGGGGACAAAAAAACCGGTTTCCCAGAAGGAAACCGGCTCTATAAATATGGGTGTCAGCTTATCTGATTTGAGCTCCCAATTGTTTTTCGTAGCTCTTAATCAGTTTCTGCATAATTTTATCAATTTGCTTGTCTTCCAATGTTTTTTCAGTGTCCTGAAGAATGAAACTCACTGCGTATGATTTTTTGTCAGCACCTAGTTTTTCGCCTTCATAAATATCAAACAGAGATACAGATTTCAGCATGCTCTTTTCACAATTGAAAGCGATAGTCTTAATTTCAGCAAAGCTTGTTGCCTTGTCAATAAGTAAAGCCAAATCGCGTTTAACGGCAGGATACTTAGGAATTTCGGTGTAAGCAACTTTGTTTTTAGAAGCTTCTCCAATTAAAGTTTCCCAATCGAAATCAGCATAGTAAACAGGAACATCAATGTCCATTGCTTTTAGAATCTTGCCACTTACCATTCCAACTTCTACCAATACCTTTTTCTTAACACCGTAGCTTAAGCCTTCGGTAAACTGGTCGTTTTCGGTTTCGGTAATTCTTAATTTTTCGATCTGGAATCCCAAACGTTTCAGCACATTTTCAGTGAAAGCTTTCATATGGAAGAAGTTGGTAGGTTCTTCTTTCAGATTCCAGTTTGCCGCTGTTTTATTTCCGCACATAAAAACACTTAGGTGTTCTTTTTCGAAATAATTGTCAACCGGATTTTCGTTTTCTTCATTCTTAAAGTGCTGGTACGATTTACCAAACTCATAGAATTTTAAATCTGAATTTCGGCGGTTGATATTGTAAGCGACACATTCCAGGCCACCAAACAGGAGGCTCTGGCGCATGGCATTTAAATCGGAACTAAGCGGGTTGAAAATACGAACGGTATTTTCAATCTTCAGGCTTTCCAATCCTTCATAGTAAGAAGCTTTGGTTAGCGAATTGTTCATGATCTCGTTGAAACCAGCATACGACAACAGATCAGCAATGGTATTTCTTAACTTGTGCTCATCTGGTTTTGGAGCGTAGCTTAATGATGCATTTACTTTACCGGGAACTTCAACATTGTTGAAACCATAAATGCGCAGTACTTCTTCTACAATATCAGCTTCACGTTTTACATCTACTCTGTATGGAGGCACCAAAAGGTTTAATGCATCACCATCTTCTTTTTCGATACCAATTTCAAGAGCAGTTAAAATATTTTTGATAGTTTCCTTTCCAATTTTTTTGCCGATTAAACGCTCGATACGATCAACGCTTACCTCAACTTTAAAATCGGCAACCGGGTTTGGATAAATATCAATCACTTCAGATGAAATGCTGCCGCCTGCAATCTCTTTAATTAAAAGAGCTGCACGTTTCATAGCATAAATGGTATTGTTGGGATCGGTTCCCCGTTCAAAACGGAAAGAAGCATCGGTATTTAAGCCATGACGACGAGCCGTTTTACGAACAGATACTGAATCGAAATAAGCACTTTCAAGAAATACAGAAGTCGTTGCTGCACTAACACCTGATTTTAATCCTCCGAATACACCCGCGATACACATTGGCTCTTCAGCGTTGCAAATCATTAAGTCGTTTTCGTTCAATTCTCTTTTTGTTTCGTCAAGAGTAGTGAATTGAGTGCCGCCAGCTAAGGTTTTTACGATTACTTTATTTCCTGCTATCTTCGAGTAATCGAAAGCATGCAATGGCTGACCTGTTTCAAACAATACGAAATTGGTGATGTCCACCACGTTATTGATTGGTTTTAAGCCAATTGCTTTCAAGCGGTTCTGCAGCCATTCCGGCGATTCAGCTATGGTGATACCACTCACACAAACACCAGAGTAACGGTGACAGGCTTTTTGGTTTTCAACAACAACCTCAATTGGAGTATTGTTGCTTTCAACAGTAAAAGCTTCAACCGAAGGCATTTTATATTCGATTTCTTTTTGTTGTTTTAAATAAGCTGCCAAATCTCTGGCTACACCAATGTGCGATGCACCATCAATACGGTTAGGAGTCAGGTCAATTTCAATGGCAATATCGTCTTCCACATTGAAATAGGTTGCAGCAGGAGTTCCAACTACAGCTTCGGCAGGAAGAACCATAATTCCTTCGTGACCAGTACCAACACCAATTTCGTCTTCCGCACAAATCATACCCAAGGAAACTTCGCCCCTGATCTTCGATTTTTTAATGGTAAAGCTTTCGTCTCCATCATACAAAACAGTTCCAACGGTAGCTACTACTACTTTTTGTCCTGCGGCTACATTAGCAGCACCACAAACAATTGGTAATAATTCTTCGCCATTCACATCAACACTTGTTATGCTCAAATGATCCGAATTTGGATGGGGAATGCAGGTTTTCACTTCACCAATAACCAAACCTTCCAAACCACCTTTAATGGATTGAATTTTTTCGATTCCACCAACTTCCAAACCAATTTGAGTTAGAATGTCATCCATTTCAGCAGGCGTAAGATCAATATCAATGTAATCTTTAAGCCATTTGTACGATACCTTCATTGTATGTGTATTTTATCAGATAGTATTCAAATTTATGGATAAAGTGATGTATTTGCTTCACCTTATTCTACAAGCTTACAAAAGTAGAAATTTTACCTCCAAGTAACAAGTAGGATAGATGCTTAAAATTGGCAAGCTTTTAGAAAATGAATTAACCGCAAAGAGACAGAAAGTACAGCACCAGGCAGCACTAAGAAAAAAGGAGTCTGAATCCATCAGAAAATTAACCGGTAAGCACATCGAGGTTTACGGAGTTTTTCCTCAGTGCCTTCTCCGTTTCTCTGTGGTTAAATGGATTTATCGTTCCAGGAAATTGATTATTGCCCCGAATTCGAATATATTTGTAGAATTATCAAAATAAATATATGAGCGAACTGAAAGTGAAACCAATCATACTTGTAACGAATGACGATGGTCTTAATGCCAAAGGAATAAAGGCTTTGGTGGCTATGGTTAAAGATTTTGGCGATATTTATGTGGTAGCGCCAAATCGGACAAATTCCGGCAAATCGAATTCCATCACCGTTGAGATTCCTATTCGAATTAAAAAAGTTCGGGATGAGGAGAACCTTCATATTTATAGTTGTAAAGGAACTCCTGTTGATTGTGTTAAGCTTGCATTGAATAAGATTTTGCCAAGAAAACCTGATTTTTTGGTTTCCGGGATTAATCATGGTGCAAATACATCAGTAAGTGTTTTATATTCCGGCACTATGGGTGCTGCTATTGAAGGTTGCATAAATGGCATTCCGTCTATTGGTTTTTCCTTGAATGTATTTGATGCTGATGCTGATTTTACTCAATCTGTTAAGTACGGGCGTAAAATATTTGCAAACCTGCTGCAGAATGGATTAGCATCCGGTGTTTGTTTGAATGTGAATTTCCCTAAAGATGAGATCAAAGGCATTCGCGTATGCCGCCAGGCTGTCGGCAGGTGGAATGAAGAATTTGATCATAGACAGGATCCTTTTGGAGGAGACTATTACTGGTTGACCGGACATTTTAAAAATGCAGAACCTCATAATGAGGAAACCGACGAGTGGGCCATTAAAAATGGATTTGCGTCTGTGGTTCCTACTCAAATTGACATGACAGCACATGCTTTATTAGAGGATTTAAAAAAATGGAATTATGAAGTCTAGGATTAATTCAACCACTATTGGATTGATTGTTGGGATTTTGGTTCCTATTCTGTCTATTTTTCTCGTTTTTTCTGTCAGATTCCAATCCGAGATGAGCTTAGAAACATTTATCGACAGCTTATTGGTTCATAAAATTTATACTAAGGTATTGGCACTTGGAGTGTATTTTGGAAATATTGTTTTCTTTTTCCTTTTTATAAAAACAGATTTGTTGAAGGCTGCCAGAGGAGTGTTGTTGGCAACAATATTATATTCTTTGGCAATTATGGTTTTCCGGTTTGGAATGTAATTTATATAGATATAAGATAATAGACATGAGATATGAGAAAGTCATGTGTAAATTATCTCATTTCCCAAAACTCACCTCTCAAATCTAATTATAAAATGAAATACTATATCATCACAGGGGAAGCGTCAGGAGATCTCCACGCATCGAACTTAATGAAAGAATTGAAAATTCAGGATCCTAAAGCTGAATTTCGATTTTGGGGAGGTGATTTAATGCTCGCACAGGGAGGTGAACTGGTAAAGCATTATCGGGAAACCGCTTTTATGGGTTTTTTGACTGTGGTGAGGAATTTAGGCAAGATAAAAGCCAATTTTTCTCTTTGTGAAAAAGATTTGTTGGAATTTCAGCCTGATGTTTTGATTTTGGTTGACTACCCAGGTTTTAATCTGCGAATGGCAAAATTTGCCAAAAAGCATGGGATTCGTGTTCATTACTACATTTCGCCTAAAATCTGGGCTTGGAAAGAATCCCGGGTGAAGAAGATTAAAGCCTATGTTGACCGGATGTTTACCATTTTTCCTTTCGAAACAGAATTTTATCAGAAACACAATTTTGAGGTGAGTTTTGGTGGAAATCCACTGTTGGATGCTCTTGAGAACCGACCGAATAAAGGGGAAGGTTTTCCCGATTTTATTAAAAGAAACAAACTGAGCGAGAAGCCGATTATTGCTTTACTTGCAGGATCCCGCAAGCAGGAAATTGAACGGTTGTTGCCAGTAATGTTGAAATGTGTAGATTCTTTTCCTGATCATCAGTTCGTAGTTGCAGCAGCTCCATCAATTGATGCAGAATTTTATGCTTCTGTAACAGGAGATCAAAATGTACAATTCGTTTATGGACAAACCTACGATTTGCTGCAGCAGGCGCAGGCAGCTGTTGTTACTTCGGGAACGGCAACTTTGGAAACGGCATTGCTTCGTATCCCGCAGGTAGTTTGTTATCTTACCGGAGGGGGAAAACTGTTGTTTGCAATCGGGAAGCGATTCTTGAAGGTGAAGTACATTTCTCTCGTGAATTTAATTATGGACCGCTTAATTGTAAAAGAGCTGATTCAGCATACTTGCAATAAAGAGATGATTACCCAGGAATTAAATAAAATTCTTTTCGATAAAGAGTATCGTATTCAGATGCTTTACAATTATCAGCTGTTAAACGAAAAATTAGGTGGCGCAGGAGCATCAGCACGTTTTGCTAAAATGATTTACGAAGATCTGCAGCGGTAGAAAAGCTGACAAATTGTAGCATGCTATTCCGGCAATACCTTAGCAGTTGGACTTTGGTTGTTAACTTGTATCCGACTGATTGTAACAGCAGGATTTCCTTTGTAATACATGTCTCCACTGCTGTAAATGGTCACGTTTAGTTCGTTTTCGGCCCAAACATGCGCTTCGCCAATTCCATTTTGTGCCAGATTTACTTTTTTGCTTTGTAACTCAGAAGCTTTAATGCTGATAATGCCGTTCAATACATAATTTGAAGTTGGGCAAATGCCTTTAAATTCATATCCTCCTGCTGCCGTTCCAAAAGAATGAAAATCGAGGAAATCATACTTTAAATCCAGCTTCATTTCTATCAATTCACTTTTTGAAGTGATGTCGATATCCAATCGATTTCCACTTAATACTCCTTCGCTGGAAAAAGAAGCCGGAGCATCTGCTGTAATTAGTTTGAATTCTTTTAAATGAATTTCAGCTTCGATTAAATCAAAAATTTTAAGATTGTTTTTATGAGAATGATCAATAGTAAGGTTTTGATCGTTTATAACAACAGACGCTTTTGAAATAATGTTCTTACCACCTTTTAACAGAAGAAATTCTTCTTCATCTTTCACTAATGTTATTTTGAATGTGTTGAGATTTTTAATACTGGAAATCTCAGGCAGATCAATCCTTTTTACCATGTACTCTCCTTCATCCTCAAAGGGATTTAGGGTTTCACAAGATGTTAGTGTGAGAAGTAATAAAACGAATACGTAAATTTTATTTTTCACTTTTGTCTTTTTTGATTCGATACCCGATTCCCCATTCTATATAATCGGCTTTTCCCATATGTGCTTTTAAGCTCAAACTGGTTATTAAATGCTTATTGAGTATGTAACGAATGCCAAGTCGCGTATAAATAGGTTTCTCAGGTTCAGTTTTATAATAGGTGTAAACGCCGATGTTGGCAATGATACTAAATTTCTCTATAACAAGATCATGAGAAATAAAAATTGCTTGACTAAAACGATTTTCAAAGTCCGTCTCAGGTTCAAAATCCCATTTTCCTCTGTTGGCTGCTTTATTGTAAAATAAATCAATTCCAAAGCCTATTTTTTGTTTTGCATTAATTCCGAAAGAATAATTCCCTGTTAAGCTGGATGTGTAATATTTATGATGATCTTTCTCCGAAGCCTGCTTAATTCCATTGCCCCAAATCAATACAAATTCATTGGGCAATTTCTCTTCTATTACTGCCGGGGTGAATGATTTTCGGCTTTTTTCATTCCAATAGTACTTTACCCCAAAATTACTTGTTAAAATATTTAGTCCCTTGTTGGGAGCACTAATTGCACCATTTGAAATGTGATTGAATCCAAGTCCCGCATTAATTCCCCATTTAGAATTGATTGAATAGCTTCCCTGAGCAACTAATTTAAAAAAAGCATTGAATTTGGTGCCGATGGCCAGGTTTGTGTAGTTTTTAACCGGATCGAAGTGTTTTTTTGTATAACCAAGTCCAATTCCTAATTGTGTGTTCATTTCCCATTTATTACCTCGCGATAGGGGGAAGTTTATGTATGGAAAAATAGCGGTTACATTTCCCAATACCTTATCGTTACCCAAACTGCCATGATACAATCCAAGGCCAACTTCAGGTTGTTTGTACAACTTAGCCCAGTTCTTTTCATTTGATGGTATGTAACCCATATTTAATTCTACGGCAGAAATTTGATCATTTATTAAATAGCTGATGGATTTATGATGAGGCATAACCACGCCGTAATGATATTGAATAGTAGTTGTGAATATGTCCTTGTTGTTTTTTTTCTGGGTAAATGCAGTTTTACAGAAAAGAAAAAATATAAAAAGGAGAAAGTAGTTTTTCATTTTATGGTATTGATTTCATCAAAGCTCATTGTTAAAATGTTAACTTAGAATTTATCCGAAAAAGTATCGTTTTCAATTGAATTTTGTAATCACGGATCAAATTTATGTAAGTTAAATTGATTTCGCAAAGAGTTTTTTCAACTGGAATAATTTTGCAAATTTGTAGAATAAGAATTTTTAACCAGAACGTAAATATATGTTGCCACTGCTTAGCAAAGAAATCAGGACTTTTTTCAGTTCAATTTCCGGGTATTTAATTCTTTCCATATTTTTAATTGCAACAGGATTATTTGTTTGGGTTTTTCCGGGCAATTCAAATCCTTTGGATTCAGGATATGCGAATTTAGATGTTCTTTTTGAAATGGCTCCCTGGATTTATTTGTTTTTGATACCGGCAGTATGCATGCGGCTATTTGCAGAGGAGAAAAAGCAGGGAACAATTGAACTTTTAATGACTCGACCAATATCTGATATGGGAATTGTATTGGCAAAGTATTTTGCAGGACTTACTGTTGTCACATTTTCTTTACTGTTCAGTCTGGTTTATTATTGCTCTGTTTATTATTTGGGCAGTCCGGTGGGGAGTATTGATTCCGGAGCATTTTGGGGATCTTTTATTGGCCTGTTCTTATTGGCAGGAGTTTATGTTTCGATAGGTGTATTTGCAAGCTCTTTAACAGATAATCAGATTGTAGCTTTTTTATTGGCATTGGTGTTTTGTTTTGTGTTTTACATTGGTTTCGATTATTTAGGGGAGATCAGCAGTATGCAGTATTTGCAGAATGTGATTGCTTCCATGGGAATCAATGAGCATTATAAATCCATTTCAAGAGGAATTGTTGATTCCCGGGACTTGCTGTATTTTATTGGAGTTATAATGGCTTTTCTTTTGCTGACACGGACAGTTCTTAAGAGTAGAAAATGGTAAATGGATTTAGGTATGGTACGAAATAGAAAATTAAAAGACCTTTTTCAACTGCTGATATCGGTATTGGTTATAGTGATTGTTATTCAAGTTTTACAAGTTTATTTTTTTCGTTGGGATTTGACTTCCGAAAAACGATATTCTTTATCGGATAATACCAAGGAATTAGTGTCTCATTTAGAGAAAGACTTATATTTTGAAGTGTACCTTTCTGGAGATTTACCTTATGGATTCACAAAACTTCAAAAGGCCTGCCTGGAAATGATTGATGAGTTTTCGTCTTACTCCAATGTTAATATATCGTATTCTTTGATCAATCCTAATGATGTTTCTAATCCGAAAAAACGAAAAGAATTTCTTGATCAATTGGTGAGTAGAGGCTTGAAGCCAATTAATCTGCAGGAGAAAACCACTGACGGCAGCTTAAATCAGAAGTTGGTGGTTCCTGGAATTATTGTTCATGACAGAGAGAAGGAGACTAGTGTTCATTTGTTAAAAAGTGTGGCTGGTTTATCTTCAGACCAAAATTTAAATCATTCCATTGAGGAGTTGGAGTTCGAACTGACCTCGGCCATTCGAATGCTGCAGAATAATATGCCAAAAGAAATAGCATTTCTTACCGGCCATGGTGAATTGGGAGAGTATGAAGTGGCTGATTTTACTGCTTCTCTTCTGCAGCGTTACGAAGTGAAAAGAATTCATGCTCAGGCTTTGAATACTCAAAAAAATCAATATTCTGCTTTGGTAATTGCACAACCGCGCCAGGAGTTTTCCGAAGAAGATAAATATCAGATCGATCAGTACGTGATGAATGGCGGACGCGTGATGTGGTTGGTTGATGAGGTGATTGCTTCGATGGATAGTTTGGTGACAAAGGAGAGTACAATGGCCTTTTTTCAGCCATTAAATATGGAAGACCAATTGTTTAGATATGGTGTGAGAATTAATCCTGATTTGGTAATGGATGTTCAGAGTCAGCTGATTCCTGTGCAAACAGCTTTACCTGGTCAGCCGGCCAAATTTACGCCGGCACCTTGGTATTATTCGCCACTTTTAGTTGCTCCCGATTCTCATCCAATCACACGAAAATTAAATGTGATAAAAGCTGAGTTTGCAAATTCGATTGATTTTGTTGGTGATAATAAACAAATAAAAAAGCAGGTTTTATTGGCTAGCTCGGAGTATACAAGGCTTGAAAAAGTTCCCAAACCAATTAGCCTGAATATTGTAAATCAAAAAATGGAGGCATCCGACTTTCCTGCCGGATCAAAAAATATTGCTGTTTTATTAGAGGGGATATTTCCATCTGTTTTTCAGAATAGAATCTGGAACGGAATCAATAAAAATGATTTTAAACCGGAAAGTGTTCCAACTAAAATGATTGTAATATCGGATGGTGATGTAATTAAGAACAGGGTAAGAGGAGTGGGAAATAATCGCCAGATTGAAGCTTTGGGATACGACAGATATAGTAAGTCAACATATGGCAATAGAAATTTTTTACTTAACTGTGTTGATTATTTGTGTGATGATAACGGATGGATGCAATTACGGTCAAGGGAAGTGAAATTAAGAATGCTGAACAAAACCAAAATTAGATCGGAAAGATTGTTTTGGCAGCTTGTGAATGTGTTACTACCTCTAATTCTACTTCTTGTTTTTGGGCTTGTTCGTTTCTATGTCAGAAAACGAAAATTTGCATCATCGGGTGATTCAAATATTGTTTAGAAATACTATTTTTGTCGCCTCTAAAATAAAGTTTAAGAAGGTCTTCTTTCATTCTGAGTTTTATTTTTATGATTTTTATTGTGATGAATAATGTGTTTTAATGGTAAATAACATCCATTCAATTAAATACTGGTTTTATTTACTGGAGCCAGCTTTGTTTTTTGAATGAAGATTGTCAGGATTCCTTAATAAATTTGTATATTCACCACTTGTTATTTGCCCTTTGCCGCAATTGAATATTTCTTGTGTAAGGGTTCCTGATTTTGAATTTTTGGTTAATTTTTAAATATTATGCAAATGAAATTTGTAGTATCAAGTACAGAATTGTTAAGTCATTTACAGGCAATTAGTCGTGTTATCAGTAGTAAGAATACCTTACCAATTCTCGACAATTTTTTGTTTGAATTAAAAAATGATCAATTGGTAGCTACTGCTTCGGATTTAGAATCTACCTTAATTACTACAATTCCATTAGAGACTTCGGTAGGCGAAGGGGTAATTGCTTTTCCAGCTAAAATTTTGACTGATACTTTAAAAGAATTTCCAGAGCAACCACTTACATTCGATATCGATCTAACTTCTTTGGCAGTAAAAATTACTTCCGAAAACGGGGTGTTTAGTATTGTTGGTCAGAATGGAGAAGATTTTCCAAAACTTCCTGTAAAACAGGAAACTAATTTGGTGAATATTTCAGTTGAAAGTTCTGTTTTGTTAACAGGGATCAATAAAACATTATTTGCAACAGCTGATGATGAACTTCGTCCGGTGATGAATGGGATTTTTGTTGAATTGGGAAATAATGATCTTACTTTTGTAGCTTCTGATGCTCATAAATTAGTTCGTTACAAAAGATTAGACGGAAGATCTGAGGTTGAATCATCGTTTATTTTGCCAAAGAAACCAGCATCGCTATTGCGTAATATTCTTCCGAAAGAAACAAATCCTGTTCGAGTAGAGTTTGATGAGAAAAATGCCTTTTTTACTTTGTCTAATTACAAGTTGATTTGTCGTTTGGTTGAAGGAAATTATCCAAGTTACAATTCGGTTATTCCTAAAACGAATCCTAATAAATTAACGATTGATAGAGTTGAACTATATAATACATTAAGACGGGTTTCCGTATTTTCAAATCCGGCAAGTAATCTAATTAAATTTGAATTGAAAGCAAATGAACTGGTTGTATCTGCTCAGGATATTGATTTTTCAATATCAGCAAGGGAAAGATTGCAATGCCAGTATGAAGGACAGGATTTGGAAATCGGATTTAAATCGGTATTTCTTTTAGAGATTTTGTCCAATATTTCTTCCTCAAACGTTATGGTCGAATTATCCGATCCAACAAGAGCAGGTATCTTTCTGCCTTACGACAATGATAATGCTGACGAGGATGTGTTGATGTTGTTAATGCCAATGATGATTAATGCCTAAGCAAAGATCTGCATGATTACAAAATAAAATAACCCAACAGAACGTAAAGTTCTGTTGGGTTTTATATTTTTGTTGTATAAGCTAAATTTCATAAGAATCCCATGAATCTGAATTTAAAGAATCCAATTGCCTTTATCGATCTTGAAACAACAGGAATTAATGTTGCGAAAGATCGTATTGTAGAAATGTGTATTGTAAAAGTGAATCCCAATGGTGATGAGGAGGTGAAAACCTTTCGGGTAAATCCCGGAATGCCAATTCCTGCGCAGTCAAGTGCTATTCATGGCATAACTGATGAGGACGTGAAAGATGAGCCATTGTTTAAAGAAGTAGGTAAAACCATTGCAAAATATTTAGAGGGGTGCGATTTGGCAGGATACAATTCCAACCGATTTGATTTTCCTTTGTTGGCAGAGGAGTTCTTGCGTGCAGATATTGATTTTGACATGAAAAAAAGAAAGTTTGTGGATGTACAGACTATTTTTCATAAAATGGAACAGCGCACACTTGTTGCAGCCTATAAATTTTATTGCGATAAAGAACTAGAAGGAGCGCACGGTGCCGAGGCAGATACAAAAGCGACGTATGAAGTTTTAAAATCACAGTTAGACAAGTACGACAATCTTGAAAATGACATTGATTATTTGTCAAAATATTCATCGCAGAATAACAATGTTGATTTTGCCGGTTTTATTATTAAAGATGAAAAAGGGATTGAAACCTTTAATTTTGGAAAAAACAAAGGTGTGGCTGTGGAAAAAGTATTGGCTGATCAACCAGGTTATTATGGTTGGGTAATGAATAGTGATTTTCCATTGTACACCAAAAAAGTACTTACAGAGATTAAATTGAGAGGGTTTAATAAGTAATAGATTATTGATGAAAATTTTAGCAATAGGAAGAAATTACGAAAATCATGCTAAGGAGCTTAATAATCCGGTTCCTGAAGAGCCTGTGGTGTTTTCGATGCCCGATTCTGCACTTTTAAAAAACAATAATGATTTTTATTACCCTGACTTTTCCAAAGACATTCACCATGAGGTGGAAGTGGTGGTGAAAATTTGTAGAGTAGGTAAGAATATACCTTTAGAATTTGCTCATCGGTATTATGATGAAATCGGTTTGGGCATTGATTTTACCGCCCGGGATATTCAAGCTGAATGTAAAAAGAAAGGCTTGCCATGGGAAAAAGCAAAGGCATTTGATGGTGCTGCGCCAATCAGTAAATTTATATCGAAAGATAAGTTCAGGGATGTTAATCAGTTGAATTTCCATTTGGATATCAATGGGAATCGGGTGCAGACAGGTAATACTTCAAATATGATTTTTTCAATTGATTATCTGATCTCGTATTTGTCACAATATTTCACGCTGAAAATCGGAGATCTGATATATACAGGAACACCGGAAGGTGTGGGTCCGGTTAAAATCGGCGATCATTTGATTGCTGAGCTGGAAGGGGAGAAAATGATGGATTTTAGCATTCGCTAAGTAAAATACTGTATTATTTCTTTATTTAAATATATGGAACGACCGGAACACTTATGTTTACGGTCGTTTTCTTATAACCTGTTGAGAGGTAACTACTTTGATGATGTTTTGTTTGAGGAATGTTCTATTTCTATGATATTTAACACTTTAGCTTATTGGCTTTGCTTTCGAAAACCTTTTAATAGTAAGGAAACATCACTATCTTTGCGCCAATATCACAACTAAATAACTTTTATGGAATATCAACATTGGGGCAAATTAATTCGAGATCGTATTGAAAAATATTCAGATCGAATTGCTATGCACTATAAGGATGAAAAAAGTGGGGAATGGGTTGGTGTAGCCTGGACTAAATTTGGATTAGACATTCGACAAATATCAAAAGCTTTAATAAAGATAGGCGTTGAAGAAAAGCAAATGGTTGCTATCTTTTCACAAAATATGCCGGAATGGATTACCGCAGATTTGGCAATCATGAGTATTCGCGGAGTAACCGTTCCTATTTATCCTACGAATTCAACTTCAGAGGCAAAATATATAATCGAAGATTCTGAAGCACAGGTTGTTTTTGTTGGAGAACAAGAACAGTACGATCGTGTAATGGAATTAATTAAGACGGTTCCGCATGTAAAGATGGTGGTCGCTTTCGATAAGAATATTGTTTTGACAGACTTTGAAAGATCAATGCATTGGGATGAATTCTTGATTTACGGAAAGAATGCAATGAATGGTGCTGCTTTTGAAGAACGATTTGGAAGAGCAGAATTAGATGATCTTGCTACCTTGATATATACTTCAGGAACAACAGGAGAACCAAAGGGAGTAATGATCGATCACAATAATATTTCAAGTGTACTGGTCTCACATGATAAGGAATTGAATGTATCTGATAAAGATGTTTCTCTTAGTTTTTTGCCTTTAAGCCATGTTTATGAACGAATTTGGTGTTTCTTCTGTTTTCATCGTGGGATAGAAATTTATTTCAATCTTGATCCTAAAAAAATTGGAGATGCGATGAAAGAAGTGAAACCTACTCTAATGTGTACAGTTCCAAGAATTTACGAGAAGATTTATGCGGCCATTCAGGAGAAAAGTAAAGGAGCCTCAGCTGTAAAGAGATCTTTAATGAATTGGGCGATTAAAATTGGTGGTAAATATTATAATGAACACCTCCTATTTGAGAAGAAAGTTCCTGCCGGTTTGAATTTCAAGCACAAGCTTGCTGATAAATTAGTGTTGAGTAAACTTCGTGATATATTTGGTGGCAGGATTAATTTTATGCCATGTGGCGGAGCTCCGTTAGATTCAAATATTATTGAATATTTTCATGCTACTGGTTTAAATGTAAAAATGGGATATGGCTTAACCGAAACCATGGCAACGGTATGTTTGTATGGTGATAAGAATATCGATTTTAACACAACAGGTCGGATAATTGTTGGAACCGAGATTAAAATTGGTGATAACGATGAAATCTTAGTAAAAGGACCTGGAGTTATGCGTGGTTATTACAAGAAACCTGAAGCCACCGCCGAGGTAATAAAAGATGGGTGGTTTTGTACTGGTGACGCAGGGATTATTGATGAAAACGGAGCTGTAACCATTACCGATCGCATTAAAGATTTGATGAAAACTTCGGGAGGGAAATATGTTGCTCCCCAAAAATTGGAAAAAACCCTGGTTAACGATCAGTTTATAGAGCAGATAGCCGTAATTGGTGATTGCAGACAATATGTAACTGCTTTGGCAGTTCCGGCAATAGAACCTTTGCAAAAATATGCCATACAGAATAATATTGGATTTGAAACCATAGAAGAGCTACTCGGGAACTCTCAAATTATTGAGTTTTTTGAAAAACGATTTGAGGAAATGCAAAAAGAATTCTCGCGTTTTGAGAAGATTAAAAAATTTACTTTATTACCGAAAGAGTTTTCAATCGAGGCTGGAGAGATAACTTCAACGTTGAAATTGAAACGAAAAGTAATTCAGGAAAAATACAAACATCTTATTGATAAGATGTATAAAGATTAATAAACTCACCAGTTTATTTATTAAACTCCGGCAGAATTAATTTTCTGACGGAGTTTTTTTATTTAAATCATCATGTTTTTTGAACTGCCATTCCAATCCAGCGACTGTTTTCCTCGAAAGGGTTTCCTTGCAGATCCGACCAATAGTCTTTCACACTAAACCCACTTTCTCTCATCATTGTGATGGCGCGTTCCAACGAAAAATAATGCTTCCATAAGTTATGAGTCCGGATTTCGCCGTTTTTTAAAATCATCGTGTATTTATCCAGTCTAACCTTATCTTTTTTGTATTTGTAATGAGATTGAAGCAAAAGATGTTCTTCCTCACTCCAAAATCCGTCTTCTTTGCTAATATACCACGATTGCTCAGGTTCTTCGTTTTCGAAATAATGCTTTGTGAATACATCAAAAATTAAATAACCTCTGGGTTTTAACGCTTTTTTTACTTTTTGCAGAAGTAAGGTTCTGTCATCATGAGATAAAACACATAAATCACCGTAAATGAGTGTAATTACATCGAATTCTTCTTTGTAATCCATTTCCATATAGTCTTGGCAAATGTATTTAATCCGATAGTTAAATTCTTCTGCTTGTTCTTTCGCATAATCGATGGAACTTTGCGAGAAATCAATTCCGGTTACAGCAAAACCCTGTCCATAGAAATTTTCACTATACAATCCTGGGCCACAGCCCAAATCAAGTAATTTACTATCTTCCGGAAGTTTCAGGTATTCGCTCAACCAAAGTACTGATTGCACAATGTCCTGATATTTTCTGGAGCCCTGATCCGATTCATCGTCAAGATGAGCATTTAGCAGATGCTCCGAAACGTATGGGTCTTGCCAAAAATTCCCATCGTCTTTTGCAAACAGTTTAGGTTTCTTGGTAATCTTTTCAAGAAGGGAGAAGTCGATTAACCCCTTAGGTGAAATTAAAGTCATAGTTTTCTAAAAAATATATTACTGATTTTGTTGCAATTTTACTCTTTTAATTCCTGAAATACTAAAAACAGAAGTCAAATCAGTCTATTTTAAAGAGTGTTATGCGTGATTTTATTTTTAATGCTTTCGTTTAATCATTACTTCGTATCCTTTAAGGAATTTAAATCCTAGTTTTTTATAAATGTTTAGCGCTGTTTTGTTTGAATGATGAACCTCCAATTTAATTTGCATATTTAAACTTTTAGCATGCGCTAATGCTGTTCCTGTGAGAAGTTTCCCGTATCCTTTTTGTTGATGTTCAGGATGAATTCCCAAATGATGCAGATACAATCGTCTGGAATCATTGGTAACCCAACAAGAGCCAATCAGTTTTTGGTTTTTAGAATCTTCAAGAACCCAGAATTTGCCTCCATGCAATAAGCTTATCTCAATTGTTTCTGCATTGTCGCCCCTATCTTCACCTCCCAAATCGGTTATTTTCCATAATTTAAGAATAGAATGGTAATCATTTGATTTGTAATCCCTAAGATTGATTGAGTTCATCATCTTCTTTTTTTATAACATATACCTGACCGGTTTCAAAACGGATTACTTCTATAAGTGTGTCTTTGTCTATAAAACCGTCCTCCGATTTAGCATCGTAAATTTGGTTTTCGATAAACACCTTGCCCGAAGGACGAAGAACGCTAAGAACGGTTCCTGTTTTCCCTATTAATGATTTGGCTTGCATATCTACACCAACGTAACCATCTTCCTGTTTTTCTACCGTACCAAGAGCTAAATGTCCTAAGAATGAATTGGTGGCAAATAGTCTTTTGCTCGCATAAATTGATCCCACAATGGAGATAAGCATCGAAAAAACAACCAGCATAATTGCACCGAGCAAAGCTCTAATGTGACGGGGCTCAAACTCAAAAGCAACATTGTCAACCAAACTTAAAGCGAGACCGGTAATGATAAGGATGACTCCTGAAATACCAGCAACTCCAAAGCCTGGGATGACAAATATTTCCAAGGTGAGGAGGATGACACCAGCAGCAAATAACAGAATTTCCCAGTTTTCGGCCATTCCTTCCAGATACAGGGGAGAAAAGTAGAGAACCGCTGCAATCGCAGATGCCAGTATCGGGAATCCGATTCCCGGAGTTTGTAATTCAAAATAAATTCCTCCAATAATAATCATGATTAAAATGCCTTGTAGAATGGGATTAATCATGAAATCAATCATTTTTTCAATTCCCGTTGGCTCATACTTTTTAATCGTATATTCTTTTATTCCAGCTTTAGAGAGGACTTCTTCCACACTATTTGCAATTCCTTCGCAGTATCCGTTTTTAATTGCTTCATCGGGTGTGAAGGTTAATACTTTTCCAGTGTCAATCACATTTTCAATATAAGTACGCGGATCAACCATGGCTTCAGCAATTAACGGATCTCTTCGCCATTTGTAGATCGTATCACCTTTTTGGATCAGCGTGTCCTTTCCATGCGATTCGGCTGTTGCGCGCATTGTCGATCGCATGTAGGATTGATATTTATCGGGCATTGCCTCACCAGTTTGATTTACGACAGTTGCGGCTCCAATATTGGCTCCGGTTCTCATGTAAATACTATCGCAGGCAATCGAAATAAGAGCTCCGGCAGATGCTGCATTGTTATCAATAAAAACATATACAGGGATTTTACTGTTTAAGATTGCTGTTCGAATTGAATCTGCATGAATCACCATGCCGCCGTAGGTGTTCATGTGAATAAGAATGATATCAGCATTCCATTCAACCGCTTCCTGAAGTGCATCCTTTGTCTGTCTCCACGCAGCAGGCCCAATTTCCCGTTTAATATCAAACTTGTAAACCTGAGTCGTATTAATTTCAGGAATACTGTCAGTAGGCTGATTTGCAATGAGCTGGAAAGTCAGTGATAAAGAAAAAATGATAGTGAGAAAGCGATGAATGTTATTCATGTTTGTATTTTTTACGGTGTTCGATTGTGTTCAAAACCTAAGCCTAACAATTCACAGAAGGAATTTGAACTTATATGAAAGATAGCAATTAAGTTTAAATTTTGTTTGGTTTTTTGTTTGGGTATTTGTTATCATCCCATATTTCATTTACTGCTAAAGTTCCGGCAACAACTGAAATAATAGCTGCAAAACTTGAAAAAGAAACGCCGCAAAATGGAACAATCAAGCAGAGTGAAAAAATAAAACCATTAGCAATAACAATTCCTTTGTTTTCTCTCATGAATTGAACGCTTTGTGCAATGCTCATTTTTTTGCGTTCAATTGCATAATCAAGAAATGAAAATCCGTAGAAATACGCCGAAATAAAAAACAAGAATATGGCGGCAATCCAACCTATTATCGGAATAAAACTTAAAATAAACATGAGTATTGTTAAAGCCAGTTCTATTAGCAAGTTTCGAACAGCAATAAAAATACCGCGTACAATGTCCTTTAAAAATTGTTTTATTTCAAACGGATAGTCATTTCCTGTTTTTATTTTTTCTGTTCGCTCTGATAAATAAGAGAATACAGGTGACATAATGATGAGGATGATGTAGCCACCAAAGTAGGCGAATATCAAAAAGAATAATAATTTGAATATCACCCAAATAAATCCGCCAAGAGTTGCTTTTAAGAAACCGGACCCCCAAAACTCAGCATTTTCCAAGTCCAACCAGCCTTCAAGGTAGGTTTGCAATTGCTGGGCCAAATCGCCAATAAAATCCCAGCCAACCCAAAATAAAATGATATTGAGAAGAATTGGGAATATAAAAAACCAAGCCAATTGTTTTCTGAAAATATATTGAATGGCTTCAGTGTAAGTTCGTAAGCCAAAGCTAAAATCTTTAATGAATTTCATCGATTCTTTCTTAAGTTAAGTGGCATAACAAAAATAACATTTATCTATAAAATGCGAAATATGAGGTTCAATGTTTGATTAGATAATGCTTTCTTATTGCAGATCATCCTCAGAAAGCTTTCGGGACTCATCGCTTTTAATTACCTTTGGGCATCTAAATAACCATTATAGACATTTAATTTTTTTGAAATGCAGAGTTTGACAGCAATTTCGCCTATTGACGGACGTTACCGTGATAAGGTAGACGTTTTAGGAGAGTATTTTTCGGAATATGCTTTGGTGCGATACAGAGTTTTGGTAGAAGTAGAATATTTTATTGCTTTATGTGAGGTTCCTCTTCCGCAATTAAAAGATTTCGATAAGGATTTATTTGCAGATTTGCGTAGTTTATATCTCGATTTTACAGTTGAAGATGCGCAAAAAGTTAAAGATATTGAAAGCGTAACAAATCATGATGTTAAAGCTGTTGAGTACTTTATTAAGGAAAAATTTGATGCTTTAAATCTTCATAAATACAAAGAGTTTATTCACTTCGGATTAACTTCTCAGGATATTAATAATACAGCAACACCGTATTCATTGCGCGATGCTGTGCATGATGTATATTATCCTCTTTTAGACGAATTGATTAATAAACTGGACAGTTTTTCTGATGATTGGAAAGAAATTTCAATGTTGGCCCGTACTCATGGTCAGCCGGCATCTCCAACTCGTTTGGGAAAAGAAATTCAGGTATACGTATATCGTTTAAAGAAGCAGTTGGATCTCTTGAAAAGTGTTCCATGTTCGGCTAAATTTGGTGGGGCTACCGGTAACTTTAATGCTCATCATGTAGCATATCCTAAAACCGACTGGAAAGAATTTGGGAACCATTTTGTAAATGATATTTTGAAATTGGAACGTGAGGAATTCACTACGCAGATTTCCAATTATGACAATATGGGAGCTATTTTCGATAATCTAAAACGAATTAATACCGTTTTGATTGATTTGAATCGTGATTTTTGGACTTATGTATCCATGAATTATTTCAAACAAAAAATTAAAGAGGGTGAAGTAGGATCATCGGCTATGCCTCATAAGGTTAACCCAATCGATTTTGAAAATTCGGAAGGAAATCTTGGATTGGCAAATGCTACTTTTGAGCATTTATCGGCAAAATTACCAATATCCAGATTGCAACGCGATTTAACAGATTCTACTGTTTTAAGAAACATCGGAGTTCCTTTTGCTCATACTATTATTGCCTTTAAATCTTTATTAAAAGGTTTGGATAAATTGATTATTTCGAAAGAAGCGTTTCAGGCCGATTTGGATGCGAACTGGGCGGTTGTTGCCGAGGCAGTTCAAACCATTCTTCGCCGCGAAGGATATCCAAATCCTTACGAAGCATTAAAAGCTTTAACCCGTACCAATAGTCACATCACAAAGGAAAGTATTGCTGAGTTTATCGATACTCTTGATGTTGACGACAGCTTAAAGGTTGAATTAAAGGCGATTAGTCCAGGTAATTATACTGGAATCTAAAATATTAAATCTTGTTAATACTTTGTAAATAGGCTGTAAGAGTTGTACTTTTACAGCCTTATTTTTTTACAGCTTATAGATAATTTTTACACACTAATTACTTGATGAAAAATTTTATTAAGGTTCTTAAACGATTCTTGCCTCCTTATCGATTGGATTTGGGAATGATGTTTTTTTATAACTTGCTATCTGCTTTGTTTGGTGCATTTTCATTTGGAGTAATGATTCCGGTACTGAATATCATATTTGGTATTTCAGGAGACCCTGTAACAGAAAAAGTTGCATGGGAGTTTACTACAGATGCCTTAACTAATAATTTCTACTATTATACTTATTTATTGACTCAGAATTATGGTGCCGATGCTTCCCTGATGTTTGTTGGGCTTGTTCTTTTGGTTATTGTTTTGTTTAAGGTTGCTTTTGCATTTTTAGGATCTTATCATAGTGTAAGCATTCGAAATGGCGTAGTGCGTGATATGCGTCAGATTATCTATAGTAAGATTGTGAATTTGCCATTGCCTTATTTTACAGATGAAAAGAAAGGTGATATTATGTCCCGTTCAACAGGTGATGTAGCTGAGGTTGAAAATTCTATTATGAGTTCAATAGACATGTTTTTTAAGAACCCGGTTATTATTATGGTCTACCTTGTAGGAATGATTATTATGAGCCCTCAACTTACTCTTTTTGTTTTTATATTACTACCTATAGCTGGGTTTATAATAGGCAGAGTTGGCCGGAATTTGAAGAAAAGTTCACGGTCGGGACAGGATAAAATGGGTGATATTCTTTCTACGATTGAAGAAACTTTATCCGGCCTTCGGATCATCAAAGCATTCAATGCTGAGGATAAAATGAACGATCGGTTTATGGTTGAGAGTAATGATTACCGAAAGATCATGAATAGCATGATGAGACGTTACGTTCTGGCTCATCCTTTAAGTGAACTTTTGGGAACGATGGTGATTGTAATTGTTTTATGGTACGGAGGACGATTAATTCTTAATGGTACAGGTAATTTGAATGCGTCTGCCTTTATTGCCTATTTGGCTATGTTTTATTCTGTGATTAACCCTGCAAAGCAATTTTCAAAGGCTGCTTATAGTATTCAAAAGGGATTGGCAGCAATGGATCGTATCGATCAATTATTGGATGCCAAATCGACAATTACAGAAAAGGAGAACGCAAAAAGTGTTGGCGTTTTTCAGGAATTAATTGAATACAGGGATGTATCTTTTTCCTACAATGGAGAACGTAATGTTTTGAAAGAGGTTAGTGTTACTATACCAAAAGGGAAAACAGTAGCATTGGTCGGTCAATCAGGGTCAGGTAAAACTACATTTGCGGATTTATTACCACGGTTTTACGATGTAAACAAAGGTGGTATTTTTGTGGATGGTACTGATATTCGGGATTATAAAATGAAGGATTTGAGAAACTTGATGGGAAATGTGAATCAGGAATCCATTTTGTTTAATGATACTATTTTCAATAATATTGCTTTTGGTGTAGAAAATGCCACACTGGAAGAAGTGGAAGCGGCAGCAAAAATTGCTAATGCTCATGATTTTATTACAGCAACTGAAGATGGTTATTATACTAATATTGGAGATCGTGGCGGTAAACTTTCCGGTGGTCAGCGGCAGAGATTGAGTATTGCCAGAGCAGTTCTTAAAAATCCTCCTATTATGATTTTGGATGAAGCTACTTCGGCTTTAGATACAGAATCAGAGCGATTGGTACAGGATGCTTTGGATAAATTAATGCAAAATCGCACTTCAATTGTAATTGCTCACCGCTTGTCGACAGTTAAAAATGCCGATTTGATTTGTGTTTTTCATGAGGGAGAAATTGTAGAGCGGGGCAAACATGAAGAGCTTATTGAAAAAAATGGCACTTATAAAAAATTGTATGACATGCAATTACTATAAGATTCAATATAGCAGGTAGTTATTGGTCTTTGAACTTCGAGATAGAAACTTAAGTATGAGAATTTGTATAGGGCAAACAAATCCGATAAAAGGTGACATTGAAAAAAATATTGATCAGCACAAAAGATTTTTAGAAATTGCTGTCCATGAAAATGCTGATATAATGATTTTTCCAGAATTGTCGTTGACAGGTTATGAACCGAAATTAGCAAAGATCTTAGCCACGACACAAGACGACACAAGACTTGATGTATTTCAGGAAATTTCTGACTTGAATAAAATAGTGATTGGAGTTGGATTACCAACTAAAGAAAATGATGATACTTTCATAAGTATGGTGATTTTTCAATCAAACAAAGAACGGTTTACTTATTCAAAGCAATATTTATATCCAACTGAAATAGATGTTTTTACTTCAGGACAGAAGCAAATTTATTTGAATTTTGAAGGTGGAAATGTTGTAGCACCTGCAATTTGTTATGAATTATCAATTCCTGAACACTCAGAAACTGCGCATAAAAATCATGCGAACATTTATATTGCAAGCGTATTGAACTCTATTAATGGTATTAAAGACGATATTAAAAAGCTGTCTGAAATTGCAAAAGAGTTTAAAATGACTGTGTTTATGGCTAATTATATTGGACAATCAGGTGGATATGAATGTGCTGGAAAAACTTCGATATGGAATGAAGAAGGAAAATTAGTTGGACAATTAAATGATAAAAACGAGGGACTTTTAATTTTCGATACAGAAACGAAAGAAGTGATCGAAAAAGGCATAAAATAAATCATAATTTGATATATCTATCAAATAGATATGGAGTTGCTGTAACTTTTGTCTGAAAAATTGGTTACCACTCTAATACTGAATGATGAGTCAATTAATTGGCTCATCATTTTTTTTGTCACTTTTTTTTATTACTTGCGTAGAAAATAAATGATAGTGTACACTTAGTTTTTTTTTAAATTTAAAGTTATGTCGAAAACTATTAGATCAGTTCAGCCCCAAAAAGAGAAGAAAAAAAGATTTCATTCGGAAAAATCAAAAAGAGTGATTCCAAACTATAAATTGCGAGATGGAATTGTAGAGATGGATGCAAATGAAAAGTATTACTTAAAGGATAACTTATAAAAAGTAAAAGCGATCAGAAATGGTCGCTTTTTTTTATAAAATAAAAAAACCTTCCTAAATAATTAGGAAGGTTCCTGCACGGGTGGAGAGACTCGAACTCCCGACACCTGGTTTTGGAGACCAGTGCTCTACCAACTGAGCTACACCCGTCTGTAATTAGCCTTTCCAAAAATGTTTTTCCGAAAAGTCTGCGACAAAAGTAGGATATTTTTTTTGATGTGCAAGTCCTTTTTTAGTCTTGATTTATTTTTTGACATGTTAAATTTGCCTCTTGTTTTGCAGGGGTTTCAGAATGAGATGATTGCTAATGAGGGAGTGATTTTATTCATCGAAAAATAATTTAATAATATTCGTGAAAATGTAGTAAATTAACGGGAGAAGTAGAAAATACCAAAAATAATGAGCTATGATAAAATCGAAAAAGGAATATTCCAATGGAGTGGTTACGGTAGTGTACGAATCAGATTTATGTATTCATTCCGGTGTTTGTTCTAAAGGGTTGCCAGATGTTTTTCAGCCGGGAACAAGACCTTGGGTTAAAGCAAAAGGAGCTGGTACTGAAGAGATCATTAGGCAGGTGCAAAAATGCCCGTCAAGAGCACTTTCCTTTTATATGAATAGTCCCGATCCGGAAGATGGTGAAAAAGGTCCGATTAAAGCAATTGAAGCCGGGCACAAAGTGGAAGTATTTAAAGATGGTCCGATTATGATGGAAGGACCTATAACTCTTGTTGGTTCAGATGGACAGAGAAAAGTAATGGCGAATGCTTGCTATTTTTGTCGTTGCGGTGCATCCAAAAGCAAGCCATTTTGCGATGGTTCACACAAAGAGATCGGATTTAAAGAATAAAAAAGAAAGAGGGTATCCGAAAAGTAAAGTTTCACTTAGGAATGTTTGTTGAGTGAGGTCGAAATATTTGTTAATTAAGCATTAAGATTCTTCGACAAACTTAGAATGAAGATAGAATTGAATTTTTCGGACACCCTCTTAAATTTGTTGTTAAATTTTAACCGTGATGGAACTGCGGGTTATGGAATAAACTGCAAAATAGCCAACAGCACCATTTGTGATATTACTTCGTATGTTGGCAGGCGGACCGGAAAACAAAGGTATTTGTTCCATATCCATAAATTGAAGTTCATTTACAAAGTCAAAATAATCTTCTGTCATGGCATATGTTTCTAAAGTAATCAGATCATTAGCATGAATTATCTCGTCGGGTTTTTCCTGATCAAAGAAACCAACTTCCACTCCTTTTGAATTTTCTCCATTAAAAAAAGTATCCTCAGCTATAACAACTTCGGTTATGGTATCGTGAACTAAAACATTATTAATTTGGCAGGCAAAACCGTAATAATCTTCACTCTCGATATTATCTTTCAGATATAAGGATAGAAGCCAATATTCCTTTTTGTCGCCTTCTTCATCAATGTGCTTCTCATCGTAATTCATTTCTATTGAATCTATTTTGTGGGGAAATGGCATAAATGATCGAGCTTCATAATTTTCCGTTTCTCCATCGTGATCGATATCAATATTTGAGACAGACAGGAAGTATGTTTTTCCTGAAATACCGGAAAATTCATTACTACTTTCATAAAAGCCAGGACTGGTTTCTTCATACATAAAGTCGGATGTTCCATCGCTGACTTTTATAGTTGCATTTGTGACAGGTATTGCTTTTTGGTTATAGAATACATCACTTGATTCACTTAGCTTTACAAAATGCTTTTTAAAATCATTTGTTACTTTGGCTTCAACTGATAAGTGGGTATAGGTACTGTCTAACTCCACATCCATTTTCTCTGTGCAGGAGCTTAAAATTAAAATAGATGAGATGAAATATATGAGTTGTTTCATGCTTTTAAAATTTGAAATTATAGGTTACCGATGGGACAAAAGTGAACAGATAAGTTTTTTCAGCATAAATCTTTTTAGGATCATTTTCATCCTGAATAAAGTTTACAATCCATGGATTTTTTCTTCCGTAGGCATTGTATAAGGAAAAGTTCCATTCACCTTCCCATTTTCTATTTGTTTTTTTCTTATTCTTAACCGTTAAAGCTAAATCCATGCGATGATAATCCGGCAAACGGTAGGAATTTCTATCTGAATATATTTTTATAAATGCACCTTGATATTCCGCTCTGCCTGTTGGAAAAGTGATGGGTTTTCCGGTAGAATATGCAAAATTGGCTGAAATACTCGTTCTTGGCGTTAATTGATAACTAACAGAGGCCTTAAAATCATGTGGCACATCATATGGCGAACGATACGATCTGCCTTCATTAATTCCAGTAACAGTACGTTTTGTACGTGCATAAGTATATCCAAACCAGCCTTGTAAGCGATTCAGGTTAAGTTGAGTCATGAATTCAAAACCATAAGCCTCAGTTGAGCCGAATCGTAATTCGCCTTCCAATTCTTTATTGAGAAGTAAGTTGGCAAAATCTTTAAAATCAACACTGTTCTTCATTTTCTTATAATAGAGTTCTACTGATGATTCAATCGTATTATCTCTAAAATTTCGGAAGTATCCAATGGCATATTGATCTGACTTTTGAGGCTTGACATTAGGCGAGGAGGGGAACCAAACATCTAAAGGCATTCCTCCTGAAGAATTTTGTGCAAGTTGCATATATTGTACGGTTCTCGAGTAACTCATTTTAACCGATGAAACGTCATTTAGTGAATATAGGAGTCCGGCCCTTGGTTCCCAGTTCGAATAAGTATTGAAGATTTTTCCCGGTTTATAAACTGTAGAATCGACAACTTGATAGTTATCATCAAAATCGTAAATGGTACCACTTCCTACATTATTGAACATTGAAAATCGCAATCCGTATTTTAGAGTTAATAGACTGCCTATTTTTTGTTCGTTGGAAATATATAAGGCTTCCTCGAATGCATTTGAATCGTTTACCTTATATTCCGAAATAAATGATTCTTCGCCAACACCATGGGCATAACCTGGTTCAAATTTGTGATAGGTGAATATTCCTCCAAATTTGATTGTATTATTTGGATTTAAGAAGAAATTAAAATCTTGTTTAACTGATAAATCTTCAAGTTTAGATTTCCATTCAAAGGCATTAGCCCCTCCGCTATCAGACAGGTCATAATTGTATTTACTCCAAAGTAGTGTTGTGTTGGAAAAAAGTTTGTTGGAGTAAAGGTGGTTCCATCTGAGGGTTAAAGTTTGATTTCCAAAAGAGAGCTGGTTTTCATTGCTTTTGAATTTGTCTTTACCAAAGTATGTTGAAATAAATAAGCGGTTTTTATCATCGAATTTATGGTTTACTTTCGCATTTAAATCGTAAAAATACACAATGTTGTCATTTACATCTTCATTAGAAGAAAGACGAAGAAATAAATCCAAATAACTTCTTCGTCCACTAAGAATAAATGAAGTTTTTTCATTTTCACCAATTGGGCCTTCCAAAGTTAAGCGAGACGAAATTGTTCCAATTCCACCATTTCCTGAGAATTTTTTCGAATTTCCATTTTTCATTCTGATGTCTAAAAAGGAGGATAGTCTGCCTCCAATTCCAGCAGGGATATCTCCTTTATATAGCTTTAAATCGCTGATAGCATCGTTATTAAAAATGGAGAAAAATCCTAAAAGGTGAGAGGCATTGTAAACAGGGGCTTCATCCAAAAGAATTAGATTCTGATCAGGATTTCCCCCTCTAACACTAAATCCGGTTGTTCCTTCGGCGGCAGGTTTTACACCGGGAAGCATTTGAATGGCTTTTATTAAATCAACTTCTCCCATCAGTGCAGGAAGTTTTTTTACTGTTGAAACAGGAAGTTTTACAACACTCATTTCATTGCGATTGATGTTTTTGGCGGCACCTTCTCCTGTTACCACAACTTCGCTAATTTGCTGACTTTCACTTTCCAATTCAACTGAAAGAACTTTGTTTTCTTCAATTTCGATAATAGATTCTTCTGTTTTATTACCTAAAAACGAATAACTAATCGTGTATTTCCCGGAAGGGATACTCAGCGAATAAAACCCGTACATATTGCTAACTGTTCCATTTGCTAATTCCTTAATGCAGCATGCGGCTCCAATTATGTCTTCACCCGTTTTTTTATCACGAATATATCCACTAATGGTTACTGTTTTTTTTTGTATGATTTTAAATGATATCTGCTTCTCAATTATCCTGTATTTAAGTTGCAATTGAAGAGATATTTTGTCAATCAGAAGATCCAGTGCATATTCCTTTTTACCCAAATGAATAGTTTTTTGACTGAGCTCACTGTCTGTTGGATACGTGTAATTGTATCCGGATTGAGTCTTTATCAGGTTCATTAATTCATTAAATGTATAGGAATTCTTTTCTGTTTTTATAATATTATTGATCCTATTTTGTGACAATAGATTTGTACTCCCCAGCAGCATTATTATGCAGCTAAGGGTAAGAATGATGTGCTTCATTTATTAATTTACTTTAGTAGGATTATATTTTCTTTTTGTTCGGGTTCGAGATTAAGTGTAAAACAAAGAGATTTTATTATGCTTTCCAGATTTTGATCCTCAAATACCGCAGAAAGCGAAAGTTGAGATTTTGATACATTTTGGATCTGAATTGTGGTGTTAAAGAGTTCGCATAAATCTTTGCAAATTACTTCTAGTTTCTCGTTGTTATACTTTAATAGTTTTACCGTAAAATCAATTTCATTAGATTCAGAATCTCTTTTTAGAACCACTTTTTGATTGTTTACAAATTGCGCACAATCACCTTTCAGTAATCTGGTTTTATTTTTCGGATTTTCTTTTTCCATAAACTCCACAATTCCAGTTCGGACTTTTATCGTTGTTCTGTCAATATCTTCATTTATTCTAAAAGACGTACCAACAACCATTGTTCGGGTTTGCCCAGATAAAATAACAAAAGGTTTTTCTTTGTTTTTGGCAACATTAAAAAAAGCTTCTCCTTTTAAGGTAACCAGTCTTTCACTCTTTGAAAAATGATCTGGATATTCAATTCTGGAACCTTCTGCAAGAACAATGGATGTACCATCAGGAAGTACCAGGGTTTTCTCAGTTTGCTCCATGTTTGAAACAATTATATTTGAATTTTCAGGAGAAATAAAAAGATATCCGAACAAACTAGTTGAAATGAGAGTGGCTATAAGGGCTGCATACCGAAGTGTTCTTTTTAGATATTGTGATTTTCTTTTTGATTTTTTTGCTAATAAATTTTGAAATCCTGTTTCTGAATCGAATTCGATTTTTTTAGATCTGGATTCTTTTGCATCCCAATATATCTTTAGCTCATTAAAATACTTCTGACTATCAGGATCTTTATCCAGCCATATTTCTAGCTTTTGCTTTGTTTTCTCGTCACATTTTTCATTTAAATAGTCGGTTAATACTTCGGTGTTTACCTTCATGGCGCATGATATTATTGGCATTTAAAACAAAAAAATTGCAATTTTAGTTGTTTGAGTTTCTACAAAAAGTAAGTTGTTTTGTTTGAACTCTATTGGTAAGACAATGATTAAGCATTTTACCCCTAGTTGAAAAGTGATTTTTTTATTTTTTTTCTAAAAAGAAAAAATAGATTAAGAAATCGGATTTGCTTAATTGAGTTCTTAATTTTTTAATTGCAGAATTCATATGGTTTTCAATGGTTTTTTTCGAAATATTCAATTCATTTGAAATTTCATCATATGATAATTGAAAATTTCTACGCAGTAAGAAAACCTCTTTGCATTTGGGAGGGAGTGAATTGACTGCTTTTTCAATTTTTATATTTAAAGCTGTCAGGTCTTTTTCGCGGTTTAATTCATTAGGGGAGTCAATAGGATCTTCAATTTCTTCAATTGGGATAATGGATTGCTTATAACTTTTTTTCATGTGGTCTAAGCAGGAGTTTTTAATGGCCCGGTATAAATAAGAGGATATAGAAGAGGTAATATCAGGTGATTTATCCCATATTTTCAAGAAAACATCTTGCACTAGATCTTCACATAAATCATGGTCAGGAAGGAAGGAGTAGGCAAAATTGCACAATGGAGAATAAAACTCTTTGAATGTTTTTTCAAAATCAATGTTTGTTTTGTTTTTAGAAAGCACAAGCATAATATCTCCGTTTTTAAAAATCAAAAGTAGAAAAATAATCTTGTATTAATGGTTTTGTTGTTTCGTTGATAATTATTTGGAGATGGAATGAGAGTAAGGAAGGGAAAAAAGAAAACCCTCTGCATTAGCAGAGGGATGATATTTTATTTATTGGCTTTTACCTCTTTATATTTTAATATTTGAGTTCGTAAGGCTTCTGCAACCAAATCGGCGGCTTCTTCAAAGCTTGAGCTTTTCTTTTTTGCAAAAAGCTCATTTCCAGGAACTTTAATTTTTACTTCAACAACTTTATTCTCTTTTGTACTTGATTTGTCAACATTTAGTATAACATCATATCCTGTAATTGTACTTTCCAACTTCTCAAGTTTCTTAAATTTTTGGTTGATAAAAGCTTCTAATTTGCTATCTGCCTTAAAACCTACGGATTGCATTTTCATGTTCATCACAATTCCTCCTATATTTTAATGTGCGTCTTATTGCACAAGTTAATATTCTGTTAAATATGAACCGGTTCCTGTTGTTCGCGCGACAATGGCTTTTTAAGCCACAAATGATTAATCTTTCTAGATTGAAAATACGTAAAAAAACTAAGGAAAAGAAATGCAAAAGTTGAATTTAAATGTCTTTAACAATTTATATTTCACAATAGCTTAATTATAAGGTGTATAATTTTTATTGAAAATTAAACTTTTGAAAATCTATTGTTATAATTTGCCTAAGGATGTTTGTTTTTACAGAAAAAGACGAAAAACAAGATCGTTTTCCGTCTTTTTGAAACCAACTAATCTAACTAACCTATAAGTGTAAAATTAACTTGCTGGATTTCCTGTGAATTACTTCCAACATAAATGTGATATTCTCCCAATTCGATTAGGAATTCTCCTTCTGGGGAATAATATCCTAAGTCTTCAGGTTTTAATGTGAATGATACCTGCGTGTTTTCGCCTGGTTCTAGACTGATTTTTTTGAATTTTTTTAATTCTTTAACCGGACGAGCATAGGTTGCTTTAGGATCCTGAATGTATAGCTGAACAACTTCTTCACCTTCATATTTTCCTGTATTGGCAAGTGAGATTTTAATCTCAATGGATTCATTCCTTTTTATCTCATCGGAATTGATTGTTGCTTCCCCATAGGCAAATGAGGTGTAGCTTAGGCCATAACCGAATGGATACAATGGTGTATTTGGGGAGTCGGTATAGTGTGACCAAAATACATTATTTGTTGAAGTGGGTCTGCCTGTATTCATGTGATTGTAATAAATCGGACATTGGCCAACATTTCTTGGAAAAGACATGGTTAATTTACCTGAAGGATTGTAATCTCCAAAAAGAACATCTGCAATTGCATTTCCAGCTTCGGAGCCACCAAACCACGTTTCCAGAATAGCATCTGCATTTTCAGCTATTTCGGGAATGGCAAGAGGCCGGCCATTCATTAATACGACTACAACTTTCCTGTTTACTTTTTTAACAGCATTAAATAAGTCCAGTTGCTGTCCTTTTAAACGAATGTCTGTTTGACTTCTGCCTTCGCCGGATTGCCAGCAATCTTCGCCAAGAGCCATAATTACGACTTCTGAATTCTGTGCCGCTTTTATTGCATCCTGAAATCCTGATTTGTCATTTTGTTCATAAGAGAGCTCCTGAAGAAAACTTCTATCTCCAATCGTCAGATTACAGCCTTTACTGTAGTTTATTTTCGTTTTTGCAGACACGGCTGATTGAATTCCTTCCAGTAGGGATACTGCCGAGTTTTTAATAGCTTTTGCTCTCCAACTTCCCAGAGGGATATCCTTACTGTCGGCCAACGGGCCAATAAGGGCAATCGACTTTATTTGTTTAGATAAAGGAAGTAACTGAGCCTTATTTTTAAGAAGTACCATTGAGTGACGGGCTACGTTTCGGGAAGCAGCCCTATTTTCTTTGCTGTAGATTTCTTTTTTTTCACGTTCAATATTAGAGTATTGATATGGATCATTGAACAAGCCTAGTTTGTACTTAATTTTTAAAATGCGTTTAACTGCATCATCAATCAACTTTTCATCTACTTTGCCTTCATCTATAAGTTCGTTAAGATATTTGCTGTAGGCATTGGACTCCATGTCCATATCCGAACCTGCTTTAATTGCAAGCAGGCCAGCCTCTTTTAGATTTTCGGCAGCTCCGTGATTTGATATTTCTTCAATGCTTCCCCAGTCGGAAACAACAAATCCTTTAAAATTCCATTTGTTTTTTAGTAAGTTGCGTTGCAGATATGGGTTTGCTGTAGAGGGCGTTCCATTTATAATATTGAATGAATTCATAAAAGTAGAAACACCAGCTTCAGCTACTGCTTTAAAGGGTGGTAAAACAATATTGTGAAGTGTATAGGATCCAATATCAACAGTATTGTAATCTCTTCCTGACTCGGAGAATCCATAACCGGCAAAGTGTTTTGCACAGGCAGCAATGGTATTGTTTGCCGATAAATCAGTTCCTTGAAATCCTTTAATACGAGCTACAGATAAAACACTTGCTAAATAAGGATCTTCTCCGCAACCTTCCATTACTCTTCCCCAACGTGCATCTCTACCCACATCCATCATGGGGGCAAAAGTCCATTGTAAACCGGCAGCAGAAGCTTCTTTCGCAGCAACTTGTGCTGATAGTTTAACGATTTCAGGATCCCAGGAAGAGGCTTCAGCTAAAGGAATTGGGAACATGGTTTGATAACCGTGAATTACATCGTATCCAAAAATCATAGGAATGCCTAAGCGGCTGTTTTCAACGGCTAATTTTTGGGCATTAAGAGTAGCATCTGCTCCTGTAACATTTAGCATGGCTCCAACTTCACCATTCTTTATTTGTTCCAGTTGATCCTGAGAGTTATTATTTTTTGGAGCAGGTCCTGTCATTTCCCATCGGCTTGTGTGTTGGTTTAATTGTCCTATTTTCTCAGAAAGAGTCATTTTACCAAGAAGGTCAGACACAAATTCATCTTCTTTAGATTGGTGGTTTTTCTCTTGATTACAGGATAAAAGCACAAGTAATAAGATGATGACCAGATTTACTTTTTTAATCATTATTGTAGTATTTTATATGGAATTTTATTTGATTAAAATATAATTGTTTGTATGGCTCTTGCAGGGATTTCAATTGATGTTGCAATATTGGCTCCAATATATAATTTGTAACGCATAGCTTTTTCAGTGCTGTTCATCACAATTGTTGCCATTTTACCATCTTCGTTAACAAATGACGTGCTTTGAAGAAAGCTGTTGCTTGCGGCAGTACTTACCCTTTTTGCTCCAGGGCGAATATATTTTGAGAAATGTCCCAAATAGTAATATGATGGGGTGTAAATTAAGCTGTCTGTTCTAGTATCTGCATGAATAGGGGAGAAACATAAATTTCCAACATGATTTGGACCTCCGGTTTCATCCAATAGAATGTTCCAATCTGTCCAACCAACGGTTCCCCGATTAAAGTCATTAATTATTGAACGGCCATATCGTTCTGCATTAGGCCAATACTGATATTTTGCAGCATCAAAAGCTTCGTTACAACCTTCGGTAAAAAGTAGTTTTTTATCTGGATAGGCTTCTTGTATTTTCTGTACGTTGTCGAACATAGGTTCGCCGCCTCTCCAGGTTTCATACCAATGAAAACCGGTTCCCCAGGCATACTTGGCTGCTTCAGGATCATCGAAAATGGTATTTGCCCTGTGTGTGATTAAATCTCTGTTGTGATCCCAAACTACAATATTTTTATCACCAAGTCCTTCTTGTTCTAATATTGGACCTAAATGGTTTTTTAGGAAATCTCTTTCTTCTTCTGCAGTGTAAGTGCAAGATTCCCAGCGTTGAACCGCCATGGGTTCGTTTTGGATTGTTATTCCCCAAACAGGAATACCTTCCTTTTCGTATGCATTAATGAATTTGGCGTAGTATCTGGCCCAGGTATCGTAATATTCAGGAAGCAATTTACCTCCCTGAAGCATGTTGTTATTGTCTTTCATGAATGCTGGCGGGCTCCATGGACTTGCATAAAATAGAATGGAACCTCCGGCTTTTGCAATTGCTTGTTTAATCATTGGCAAACGATATTGTCTGTCGTGATCAATTGAGAAGGTTTCTAAATTTTTGTCTCCTTCTTCGATATATGTGAAGCTGCCGCTACTAAAATCGCAGCTGTGAATAGACGTACGAATTAAGGAATAAACATTTCCTTTTTTGCCATAGTAGGCTGTAATCAGTTCTTTTTGTTTTTCTTCTGAAAGTTTTGCAAATACTTCGGCAGATGCATCGGTAATGGCTCCACCTATTCCGATAAATGTTTGAAATGTATTGTTTGGATTAACAAAAACAGAATTTTCAGTTTCCTGAGCTTGTTTGGTTTTAATAAATTCTACTTGTCCTGTTTTAGTTAATCTAAGATCTGTATCCTTGGCAGTAGTAATTACAGTTGCCGTTTTTCCTTCAGCAATAAACCCTTTAGTAAAATTGGTTTTCTCGTTCTTGTTTGGTTGCGAGCATGCTGTTAAGGCAATTGCTATAATGGGGATAAATCTTTTCATAGTCTTTTTTTCTATGTTCTAATGAATTAGTAAAAGACTACCCTAAAAATAAGGGTAGTCTTCTCTATGATTCAAATTTGATATAATAATATATTAATATCCAGGGTTTTGATCTGTGTCGTCAATCGAATTATTTGCGATTATTTCACTTTGAGGTATAGGAAACAACTCGTGTTTGTTTGCTGTATATCCTAAACTACCCAATTCTTGAACTGCAAGATCCCAACGAACTAAATCCCAATATCTACTGCCTTCAAAAGCCAATTCCAATTGTCTTTCTTTAACAATTGCCTGAAAAATATCATCAGAAGCAGTAATGTCTGTTAAACCAGCACGATATCTAACTTTGTTTAATTCGATAAGAGCCTGAGGATCATTGGTTGAGAAATGATAGGCTTCGGCCGCCATAAGTAACACATCAGCATATCGCATTAAACGCCAGTTGATTGTGTAATTCAGCTCAGGAACACCATCAGTGCTGGTTTCAGAAGGTCTTGTAACATACTTTAAACGCATGTATCCTTCGTAGTCGTGTGCACTTGGGTTTTTGATAACACCACCGGTTGCTTGAAAATCAGCTGCTGATAATACGGTTGCATTTCCTCGTTCCGTATCTCCGGCATCAACAAATGCCTGACCAATTTTTGCTGACGGAGAGTTGAAACCCCAGCCATTAACAATATCAAGAGTAGAACTTGAAAAATCGAATACCGCATCTCTTGGACCTTGTAACTGGGCTTCGATATTATTTTCGTTGCCACCCCCCCAAGGGAAGTTGCCCCAATCGTAAGATTCTTGAGCAGTGTAGGATACTTCAAACAATGACTCCTGTCCGAATTCAGTTTCTTTTGTCCACACATCGGCAAAATCTGGTTCTAAATCGTATTCCAAACTGCTAATTACCAAAGCAAGTTGAGTTGCTGCGTCACCATATTTCTTTTGGTAAAGAAGAGCTTTTCCATAGTAGGCTTGTGCAGTTCCTTTTGAAAAGCGATAACGATCTGCGGGGCTGTATTCACTCTTTAATGGAAGATCTGGAATTGCTTCGGTAAAATCTTTTTCTATTTGAGTATAAATATCAGCAACGGATGCTCTTGGTAAATGATAATCAACCTCGCTTACAGGATTTACCGTCATAAGAGGAACACCGCCAAACATGGTTACCAATTCGAAGTAGCAATAAGCTCTTAATGCCTTTGCTTCTGCAATCATCTCTTTTTTACCATCAGTATCTGGTTCTACCTGATTAATAATGGTATTGGTTGAACTAATGGTTTTGTAAAAGTTAGACCAGATTAATTTAATTTTATCATTATCTGTTTGAATGGCAAAGTCATCAATGTTTTGGTAGCCCGATTGGTCACCTTCTGACGACCCGGCTAAACAGTCATCCCCCGGAAGATTTTTTACAAAATAAACGCTTGCCCAACTACCGTTGGAGAAGTTGTTTTGTATTGCGTTGTATACTCCAACGACTGCCAGTTTAACTTCACTATCGGTATTTAAGAAATTATCACTGGTTACACGACCTGTTGGATCTATCTCGAGAAATTTATCTTCGTTGCAGGAAGAACTGGAAATTGCAATGGCGATTCCCAATATATATTTGAATATTTTTAAATATTTCATATTTGTATGATTTATGTTACTCCGATAAAATGAACGGAATTAGACTTTTAGCCCAGACTGTTCGTTTTATTTAATCTCGGTACATTTTAAAACTAAATATTGATTAAAAATTAACAGATAAACCAAAAATCACTTTTCCAGAGATTGGATAGATTCCCCGGTCAACACCTTGTCTTGTAACTTCTGAACTACCAGCTTCAGGATCTAAACCTTCATAATCTGTGAAAGTGAAGAAATCATCCAAAGAAACAAACACACGGGCACGATCGATACCAGCTTTCTGAGTTGTCGATTTTGGAAGTGTATAACCCAATTGAATTTGTTTGATACGCATGTACGAACCATCAGATACCATTAGGTCACTACGATAAACATAGTCGCTTGTATTGTCAGCAGCCGGTCTGCTGGCATTGGTGTGAGTAGGAGTCCATCTGTTATCATACATGAACTTTGGTTTGTTAGAGAAAGGTCTGTCGGAACGGAACCAACCCATAAATACATCATTTCCTTCAGATCCCTGTATAAAAAGATTAAAGTCAAATCCTTTGTACTGAGCATTAAAAGTAGCACCATACAAAAAGTCTGCATGTGGATCGCCAATGTAAGTCTGATCGGCAGCAGAAATTTCACCATCCTTGTTTACATCAACTACAATAGGGGCTCCGGTAGTTTTATCGATACCATTGGTTTTGTATCCTTTGAAATACCAGATTGGGTACCCTTTTTCAAACCAGGTTAAATCATGACCTCTAAGATTATCCCCGACTATTGGAGATCCTGCTTGTTTGGTCACTTCGTTATCTTGTGTTGATAGATTTAAATTAACGCTGTACTTAAATTCATTATCGTTATTTCGATATCCTAATTCGAAATCGAATCCTTTATTGGTAACAGTTCCTGCATTTGCAAAAGGAAATTCGTTTCCGACAGATAATGGTCCTTGCTTAACAAAAATCAAATCTTTTGTTTTTTTATTGTAGTAATCCATTGAAAAGGAAAGTTTTCCATTCAAAGATCTCAAATCCAAACCAAGATCAAGTTGTTCTGTGGTCTCCCACTTTAAATTCGGGTTGGTTAATTTGTCGATTTCCGCACCGGGTTGGTAAACGTCATCAGTACCAGGGTATTGTATTCCTGAGAATACCCAGAATTCACGATCTTCATTTCCTGGAAGATTTGATCGACTACCGTTTTGTCCCCAACTGCCTCTTAATTTTAAGTAATCAATACCTTTGATGTCAAAGAAATCTTCTTCAGATACAATCCATCCTACTGACGCTGCAGAGAAAACAGCAGATTTATCAGTCGTAGGAAATGCATCAGCCGCATCACGGCGAAGTGATAATTCCATCATATATCTGTTGAGATAATTGTAAGATAAACGACCGAAATATGACGTCATTGTATGGTTTACGTATCCACCACCTGTTCTGTCAAATTCA
>JAFGYE010000023.1 GCA_016936255.1 Marinifilaceae bacterium
AAGCTCACCACTTCTGAAAGGTTTTGTAAGAAAATCATTAGCCCCATTATCCAAAGCTTTAATTATTTCTTCCTCAGAATCTCTTACCGAAAGAATTATAATCGGTTTGTTATACCATTTTCTTAATTCTTTCAAAACTTCCTGTCCGTCATTGTCAGGCAATCCCAAATCCAGAATTATTAATGATGGATGTTGAGTTGCCGCAACAATCAAACCTTCTTTACCACTTGAGGCTTGAATTGCCTCAAATCCACTTGCTGTTAAAGATATTTCCAATAACCGGCGAATCTGCAATTCATCATCTATTATGAGTATTATATTATTCTCCTTCATCTTATTTATTCAAAATCAATATATTTTTTGTCTAATTCAGGGGTTTCTGATGGAATTTTCACAATAAAAACAACCCCTTCTTGGGTATTGTTTTCAACTCGTACTTGGCCACGATGAGCTTCCACAAAACCCTTTACAATAGATAATCCAAGGCCTAAGCCTCCTGTTTTGTTTTCCTCCAGTCTATAAAATTTGTCAAAGATTTCATTTTTAATATTCTCTGGAATTCTTGAACCTGAATTAAAAATTCTTATTTCCAGCTCATTTGATTTATGACTTACTTTAAAACCAATTTTAGATGAAAGCGGAGCATATTGTGTTGCATTAAAAAGTATGTTATACAGGACTTGTTCCATTAGTCCAAAATCAATTCTAATTAGCGGTAACTCATTCGGAACTTCAATTTCAAGTTCGAATGCTTTTAACTCTTCTTTTAAATCATCAAGAACTTTGTTTACCAGATCATTAATATCATACCAATCTAGTCTTAAAGAAATTCTTCCGCTTTCAAGTCTCGACATATTAAGTAAATTCTCAATTAAACGATTTAAACGTAGCGAAGCAGTAGAAATTTCGTTATATAAGGCCAATTGAATCGGCCCTTTATCTGGCAGAATTAATAAAGTATCAACAGAGCCAATTATAGTTGAAACAGGGATTCTAAACTCATGCGATATTGAATTGAACAAAGTTTTATATAAACGGTCTGATTCTGTAAGAAAACGAGCCTTTTGAGCCAGCTCTCCTAAAAACTCTCTTTCAAGGGCATTTGAAATTTGTGCAATAAAGGTATCCCAAATTATTTTTTTGTCATCAACTAATAATTTATCAAGTTTCACCGCCACAATTCCAGATATAATTCGGGTACCAATTAATGGGAAAAAAGTATATCGAATTGATGGTGTTTGTTCTGTGTGCCTTCCGGATTTTTTTTTATTGAGAAATGCCCATTCTGCAACATCATATTCTTCTTTGCTTAGTTGCATATCTTTTCTTAATCTCCCTTTTGAAAATAGAATATTACTGCCATCTTGCAAAATAAAAAAAGGTTCAATATTAAATTGGGTTTTAATATCATTAATCGAAATCCGAAGGACTTCCTCTATTCCTATTGCTCTGGACAACTCTTTTGTTAATTGGAAAAGTGCATTTGTGCGTTCTTCGCGATCTCTTGCTAACTTCTCCTGATAACGTACCCGCGTATTTAATATTCCGTTTAAAAATGCAATAATAAAGAACATACCAAACATGAATATATCTTCAGGTTTTTCGATATGAAACGTAAAATGTGGAGGAATAAAGAAATAATTCCAAACTATTGCACTTAAAGTAGATGCCAGTAGAACAGGTTCAACTGACATATATGTTGCTAAAACAGAAACTACAATAAGCAAAATAAAAGAAACAACATGATAACCTTGCTCATTAAATAAGAATTTGCAAATCAAAACAGTTAGTGAAATGATAATAACGGCAAAGAAATAATGATTAATTATTTTGCCTTTCTTTTTTTTTTTTGTTTCCATAAAGACAAAGTTAACATTAGTCGGCCTTTCTTTATACTTTAAATTTATTTTATATCCAACGAGGGTCTGTACCTTTAAATATAGCTCTTATTAGAGCAAAAACAGGAATTATTTCTAACCGACCAGTCCACATTTGAAAAATGTAAATTGATTCAACTGCAGGTGACATTTTAGGACTGCATATTCCGGACGATAAACCAACTGTTCCTTGTGCTGAGGCTGATTCGAATAATGCATTCAGATAGGTAAATTCTCCACTGGTTAAGTAGTATGTAATAAATGATGAACCTAGCATTATTGTCAAAAACATGAAAGTTAAAGTTGCTGCTTTTGTAAATTCTTCATTCCATGTATCTGCCGATAAGGATTTTCCATTTAAATGAATGTTCTTTACTGTATGTTGTGATATAAAGGTTTTATTTATCTGCCATCTGAGCCCTTTCTCAATAATTATTGCTCTTATCATTTTAATTCCACCTACCGTAGCCCCTGATGCACCTCCAATTACCATCGCTGCTATAACAATAAATACCACCGATTCCCAGTTCCAAACACCTATATTAGAAGTTTGCCATCCTGTAGTTGACATGGCACTTATGAATTGAAAAACACCCTCCCGTATTGGATTGGGAACAGCATCAGCTTTAAAAAGTAAATACGATTGTATCAAACTTCCAATAATAAATACAATGAGCAAAGCTCTGGTTTGAATATCTTTCCATAAAAGAGAAAATCTTCGCTCAAACAAAAACTTATAGAAAAAAGGAATGGATAAGGAGCCAAGAATCATTGGTAGTAAATACAACATATCCATATAAGGTGAATGGTATGTTGCAATACTATCGTCCAAGGTACTAAATCCTCCAGTCGACTGTCCTGCCATTGCATGACATACAGAATCAAAAATATTCTCGCTGATAGGATAATCAGGCAATATAAAATGCGTTCCAATTATGAGATAGATAATTGAAAATAAGGTTAGGTACAGATAAACTTTCCATATGACTCGTGCAGTATCAATAATTCTGGGTTTTAGCCTTTCTCCAGTCGATTCAGAACCATATAATAAAATAGCTCCTTTCCCCGATACATGTTTAAACACCGCTAAAACAAGCACGATAAATCCTGCGCCTCCAACCCATTGGGCAAAATGTCTGTAGAAAAGTACTCCCTTACCAACAGATGGTTCATGAACAGCCATAGACAGTCCTGTAGTTGTATAAGCACTCATGCTTTCAAAAAAGCAATGCAGCGGATTTCTAAAATAGATCAAACTTGAAATGTCATAATTTGCACCAACAGGAATAAAATGATTCATTACTTCAGTTGGAGTAACATAGGCAATGATCAAAAAAGGTATCCCACCCATTAATGTCAGGGCTAACCATCCCGCTGCAGCAACAATTAGCACATTGTTGTATTGAGGTTCATCATACTGTCTAAAAACCTTATATAATAAAAATCCAAAACCACTTATTATAAATCCTGAGATAAAAAAGCCCAGAGCAGAATACCACTCTGAATAAATTACCGAGACAAATGATGGTATCACTACAACGACACCAAGCATTATTAATAAATTACCGATTGGCTTTAAAACAATGCCATAAGTCTTATCCTTTAATTTCATTCCTATTATTTTTTTCCTCCTTTTATAATTTCCAATACAGATATTACCAACACTAAGAGTAGAGTTACACTCAAAATGAAATAGCCTAGTGATATTTGATTAAAAAATAACATCATTAACATTTACTGCCTGAATTATATATCACAAAGGTCTGTTAAGGCATCTAAAGAAATTATAAAGACTTCCCCTTTGATATAAAGATTTTATTAATAAATTTAGTGGGCAACGCAAAAGCATTTAATTATTAAAGAATCTTAAGCATGAATTTATATTTCATTATAATAATTCTGGGTCTGCTAATATTTCTCTCTCATCTATTCAATGAATTATTTGAAAAAACAAAAATCCCCAATGTTCTGCTTTTATTATTAATTGGAATAATTATCGGCCCAATTAGTGGTATTGTAACTACTGATTTTTTTGGAAAACTAGGCAATGTCTTCACAACCATTACGCTTATTGTAATCTTATTTGAAAGTGGTTCTGATTTAAATTTTAAAGCAATAAAACAGGCGATAGGTTCTGCAGCATTACTTACGATATCAAATTTTGTTATAACCGTTTTAATAGCCTCTTATCTGTCGCGTTGGCTTCTTTCCATTGATATGCTTAGTTCTGTCTTTATCGGTACTATTGTGGGATGTACTTCGTCAGCCGTAGTTATCCCTATGGTTAAGCAGTTGAAAATGGGTGAAAAAAGCACTTCAATACTTATTCTTGAATCGGCACTCAGCGATGTATTGTGTCTTGTTGTTGGCCTGGCCTTGTTGGACGGTATGGCTCAGGGTGAAATTTCAATTGGTATGATACTTTCAAAGATGTGGAAGTCATTTGTATTTGCAATAACGCTGGGACTCTTGAGTGGGTTCTTATGGTCTTCAATTATAGCCAAAATAAGAAGCGTAAAGAACTCAATGTTCACAACACTGGCTTTTGTTTTTGTACTTTACGGAATTGTAGAATTACTTGAGTTAAATGGAGGATTGTCTGTTTTATCATTTGGAATTCTTTTAGGTAATATTGATAGTTTTGGCAAGTCAACTAAATTCAGAAAAATGTTTTCCTTTGAAAGCTCAGGTTTTAATAATAAAGAAAGGGATTTTTTTGCCGAGATTGTTTTTATTATGCAAACCTATTTTTTTGTTTATGTTGGAATCTCGTTGCAGTTAGGTAACCTTGGCATTTATGCAACAGGGTTTTTAATTGTGTTGTTAATAGTAATTTTTAGAATTCCTGGTACAGTTTTCTTAACAGGCAAAGGAATTTCAAATCCTGAGCGTACTATTATGTCTGTAATGACACCTAAGGGGCTCGTAACCGCAGTACTTGCCTCTTTACCTTTCCAAAGAGGACTGGCACATGGGGAAATTATTCTTGATTTGGGTTATTCCATAGTACTTTTCAGCATAGTTATCTGTTCATTGCTGGTCATTATTTTTAGCTTAAAACCCGATTTATTGGCTACAACACGAAACAAGAATAACACCAAGTTATCCAATGATTTTTTTGAAAAATAAAACATAAATAATTTCTCCGGTAATGAAAAAAAGTGCATTAAAACATATTTCACTTATTTGTAGTATTTTGGCTATACTTACCATGTTGTTTGATATTGGGTTTAATCATAATGAGCGACTCATTCCAATTATCAATTACACCTATTTCAGTTTTTTAATTGGAATTATCGTTGGCATTCCATTAAAATACATAGTCGCTTTTAACGATTATTCAAAACTAAAAATCTGGATAATTGATTTAGTCCTTTGGTTATTCTACAATTACCTGTTGGTAACAATCCCTTTCTCTAATATTTCAGAAAACATCCCCAGTTACTGGATCCTTCCCAAAATATTACTGGCTCTTGCCTTCACAGTAAATTTCATTCGTGAAATTTCAGCGATTAAAGTTAATTGGCGCTACAAACGTACCAATCCGGCAGCCATTTTTGTTGTAGGTTTTTCGCTCCTGATTTTGATTGGTAGTTTGTTATTGATGTTGCCTAATGCAACACATTCCGGAATCAGCTTTTCAGATGCACTGTTTACATCAACAAGTGCAGTGTGTGTAACAGGTTTGGTTGTTGTTGATACAGGTACGTTTTTTACCTCAATAGGACAGGCAATTATTATGGTTTTAATACAGTTGGGTGGAATTGGCATAATGACATTTACCAGCTTTTTCGCTTATTTTTTTCTTGGTGGAGCATCCTATCAAAACCTTATTCTTTTGGGAAATTTAACAAGTGAAAACAAAATTTCTAAAGTAATTGGAACCTTAAAAAAAATCTTGTTTTTTACCTTTTTAGTGGAAGGTATTGGGGCTTTACTTATTTATTGGAATCTCGAACTAACTTCTATGCCTGAATTGAATAGAGTTTTCTTTGCTGTTTTTCATTCCATTTCAGCTTTTTGCAATGCCGGCTTTTCAACACTATCGAACAGTTTCTATGATATTGGATTTAGGTTTAATTACTCACTTCATTTTATCATTGCACTGCTGTTTATTATTGGCGGATTGGGATTTCCGGTCATCATCAATTTATATAGTTGGGTGAAGCATTACGTCGTAAACAGACTTTTACGCTTAAATAAACGGAGAGAAGTCCTTTATAAGGCGCATGTAATAAGCCTGAATACAAAGATAGTGGTCTATACTACTGTAGTTTTACTGGTTGTAAGTACGATATTATTTCTGATTTTAGAAAACAACAACACGCTTGCAGAGCATCATGGTATTGGTAAACTGATAACTGCTTTTTTCGGTGCGGCTACACCCCGTACGGCAGGTTTTAATACCATTGATACAGCAATGATTAGTCTGCCTGCACTTTTGTTAATACTTTTTCTTATGTGGATTGGAGCTTCACCTGCTTCAACGGGTGGTGGTATAAAAACGAGTACATTTACATTAGCTTTACTCAATGTAGTAAACTTGGCAAGAGGAAAAAGCAAGATGGAAATTAACAAACGTGAAATACCTGAAACTTCAATAAAGAGGTCATTTGCTTTTGTATTTCTTTCTTTAATTGCAATAGGATTAATGACTTTCTTGTTGCTGATTTCTGAACCGGGAAAAACTGCTTTCGATCTATTGTTTGAGGTTGTTTCAGCTTTTAGTACGGTTGGGTTAAGCCGGGGTATTACGGAAGACTTATCAATTATTGGCAAACACTTGATTATTGTAAGTATGTTTATCGGTCGAATAGGGGCATTAACGTTTATGACCTCCCTGCTCAAGCAAACAAAAGAGAAACTCTATCAATATCCAACTGAAAGCATTTTAATAAACTAAAACGCAGCATTATGAACTTTTTAATTATAGGATTGGGGAATTTCGGAGCTTCATTAGCCATTCGCCTAACCCAACTTGGCCACGAAGTTATAGGTGTTGATAATAGCATGTCAAAAGTCGAATTATTAAAAAACAACATTACCCATACAATTTGTGCGAACTGTAGTGATATTCATTCTGCGAAAGAACTTCCGGTTCAGGATGCCAATGCTGTTATTATTTGTATTGGAGAGCATGAAGGAAATTCAATTATGGCAACCGCTATAATGAAACAATTAAATGCCAAAAGAATTATCAGCCGAATTGTTTCGGATACTCAGGCAACTGTTCTGAATGCAATGGGTATCGAAGAAATTGTTCATCCCGAAAGAGATTCAGCAGAAAAACTGGCAAAAAACCTGACCACGGAAGGGTTAATTGATAGTTTTGAATTGTCAGACCGTTACAGCATTGTCAAGATTAATGTTCCTGAAAAATATGAAGGCAAACGATTGGAAGAATTAAATATCCGGCATAATTTCAATTTGACAGTACTTACCACTATTTCAAAAATACATAAACGTAATTTGCTTGGGTTTAAACAATCATCTCATGAAGTAAAAGGCATAGCAAAAGCCACTACAATTTTAAATAAAGATGATATAATAGTTGTTTTTGGTGAGAAAAGAGATATTGAAAGGTTTTTAGAGTAAAAAATTTCCTGAAATTACTTTTAATTTTCCCCAGTTGCCACACAATTTAATCTCGTAGTATTATAAAAATATGCAATAATAAAAGTTGTATATTTTGTTTTATAAAATTGCTTGTCATGAGATACCTGCTTGCCATTGGTCTGTTGTTTGTGAGCTTTTCCTGCTCAAACACTGCCGAAAAGGAGAGAATGATTGATTCTCAAAAATTAAGTCATATGATCTCCCGGAAGGACAAAACCCTGGTGTACGTTTGGACCACCTGGTGCAGTGGCTGCCGCAAGACTTTGGCTGAAACTCTTCCCCGGCTCCAAGAAACTATTGATGCTTCCGAATATCAAATACTACTAATTGCAGCAAGTAAAAATAAAGCAGAAGTCGATTCTCTGGTCTCAAATAATGCGTTGCAGGTAAACTCCTATTTTCTCGATTTTGCAGGTCCCGATAAAGGCATATTTCAAAATTTAGGCATTCAGTTTCTGTTGGAGAAAACTTTTCCGAACGATGAGATATTTACCCGGGCCATTCCGGTATTCTTTCTGGTTGACAGAAAGGGAAAAGTCCTGAATAAAAAACTTCCGCACACATACAGTGAATTGATGAATGTGATAGACCGGAAATAATTAGATTCTAACAACAAATCGGCTAATTTTGATTCCCTGATTATTTTGCAGGAATGGCTCATAAAGAGTACTTTTGCTGAGTATTAGAAAGAAGGTGTTTTTGCCTTGAAAAAGCAGAAATCATTCTAAATAGTGAATTTTTTATTTTTCCAGATAAGGGGATTTTTTAGATGAATAGAAGTGAAATTGAATTAATGGCGCCGGTTGGTTCGTACGAATCATTGATGGCCGCTATACAGGGAGGAGCCAATTCTATCTATTTTGGCATTGAGCAGTTGAACATGAGATCACGATCTTCGAACAACTTTACCATCGAAGATTTGCACAATATTGCTTCTATTTGCAAGGAGAACAATATCAAATCGTATCTTACAGTGAATACTGTTTTGTTCGATCATGATATCAAAGTAATGCACAAAATTGTTGATGCAGCAAAAGAAGGAGGAGTAACGGCAATTATTGCTGCTGATGTTTCTGCAATCATGTATGCCCGTGCAATTGATGTGGAAGTACACATTTCCACCCAATGCAACATTACCAACATCGAGGCGGTGAAGTTTTATGCTCAGTTTGCTGATGTGGTAGTATTGGCCCGTGAATTGAATCTGAATCAGGTGGCAGCTATCTACAAACAAATTGTTGATGAGGAAATCCGCGGTCCAAAAGGGGAATTGATTCAAATAGAGATGTTTGCCCACGGTGCATTGTGCATGGCGGTTTCAGGGAAATGTTACTTGAGTCTGCACGAAAAAAATTCATCGGCTAACCGAGGTGCATGTATGCAAACTTGCCGAAAAGCCTATACAGTTACTGAAAAGGAATCAGGGAATCAGTTGGAAATCGATAATGAATACATCATGTCGCCAAAAGACTTGTGCACTATCGGTTTTCTAAATAAAATGTTGGATGCAGGAGTTCGTGTTCTAAAATTTGAAGGGCGCGCCCGCTCTCCGGAATATGTAAAAACAGTAGTTTCGAATTATAGCGAGGCGGTTGATGCTTACTTGGAAGGTGATTATACCCGCGATAAAATTGATCAGTGGATGAATAACCTGGCAACAGTTTTTAACCGTGGCTTTTGGGATGGTTACTATCTTGGGCAAAAGATTGGTGAGTGGAGTGAGGAGTATGGCAACCGGGCAACCAAGCGTAAAATGCTGATTGGTAAGGGAACCAATTATTTTGCCAAGATTAAAGTGGCAGAATTCTTACTGGAATCTAAGGAACTAAAGGTGGGTGATCAGATTTTAATAACCGGACCAACAACCGGAGTAATTGAAACAACCGTAAAAGAAATTCGTGTTGATCTGAAATCAGTTGAAAAAGCTGTTAAAGGAGATAGTTTCTCCATTTCCCTGGATACAATGATTCGCCGATCGGATAAATTGTATAAGATTGTAGAGGTAACTAACGACTTAATTCAGTAGAAAGTCTAAAGTATCTTGAAGAGTCTGCAATAATTGAAAATAATATTAAACAGATGAAAAAAATATTCATTACTCTATTGGCCATTATTACCGCAGCAACACTTTTTGCACAGGATCATCAAGGATCACTGGTAAAAACCGGCGATCAGGTACCCAATTTTTCAATTCTTACTTTGGATGGAAAAGAATTCGTTATCAGTGATTTAAAAGGTAAGGTAGTTTTGGTTAACTTTTTTGCGACATGGTGTGGCCCCTGCATGAAAGAACTGCCGGAAGTTGAAAGTCAGTTATGGCCTAAATTTAAAAATGAAAATTTTGCCATGGTTTCTATTGGGCGGGAGCACACAAAGGAACAGTTGGAAGCTTTCAACGAGAAAAAAGGCTTCTCATTTCCTATTGCTCCCGATCCTAAACGGGAGGTGTATGCTAAATTTGCAAGTCAATACATTCCCCGTAACTTTATTGTTGATAAAACAGGTAAAATTGTGTGGCAGGGAGTTGGCTTTAGTCAGGAAGAACTGGATCAGATGATGAAAGTGATTCAAGAGAATTTATAAATAGAGAATTGAATGCAAAAGCAGGGAAACATCAGAAAAATGAGAACTGATCTTAAAGAGATCGTTGAGTATCAGTTACCAATAGGTGAAGATGTAATTCAAATGAATCCTTTGGTAGGCAAAAAACTAAGCTTTACTTATTTAGGACAGATTAATTGTATTCATTGTGGAAAGAAAACGAAAACATCTTTCTCTCAGGGGTATTGTTATTCTTGTTTTACGACACTTCCGCAGACTGATGAAAGCGTTCTTCGGCCGGAGCTGGATCTTTCCTATTTGGGAATTTCCCGCGATATAGAATGGGCGAAAGAAAATGCACTTCAACCTCATTTTGTGTATCTGGCCTACTCTGGAAATCTGAAAGTTGGAGTTACCCGGGAATCACAAGTGCCTACCCGTTGGATGGATCAGGGAGCAAGCAAAGCCATTAAATTGGCAAAAACACCCAATCGTCATATTGCAGGTATCATTGAAGTCGCTTTAAAAGACCATTTCTCGGATAAAACCAACTGGCGGGCAATGCTGAAGTTAGAACACACTAAAGGTGTTGATTTATTATCCGAAAAGAAAAAAGCTGGCGGCTTATTGCATCCTGAGTTGCAGCAATACATTTCTGATGAGGATGAGGTGTTTGAGATGATTTATCCTATGAGTTCACAACCGGAAAAGATAGTTAGTTTTGGGTTCGAAAAGGAGAAAGAATACTCGGGAATTTTGAAAGGAATTAAAGGACAATATCTTATCTTTGAGGGCGGAAAAGTTCTTAATATCAGGAAACATAACGGATACCTGATTGAATTTTCAGTAGAAGATTAAAACAATAAACACAATATATATTCTTTACTAATCGTAAAATTCTTAATTAGAGATGGAAAACATAGACTGGAAACAATTTGGTTTCGGTTATACTAAGACCGATTACAATGTTCGTTGTCACTTTCGTGATGGAAAATGGGGAGAATTGGAGATTTCTTCTTCAGATCAGGTAAATGTACACATTGCAGCTACCGGTTTGCATTACGGACAGCAGGCATTCGAAGGTTTAAAGGCATTTAAAGGTCCTGATGGGAAGGTGAGAGTATTTCGTATTGACGAAAATGCAAAACGTATGCAATCTTCTTCTCATGGCATCATGATGGCTGAAATGCCTATCGATTTATTCGAAGAAGCAGTTATTAAAACCATCAAATTAAACGAGAGATGGATTCCTCCATACGAATCGGGTGCTTCTTTATATATTCGTCCGGTGCTTTTTGGAAATGGAGCACAGGTAGGTGTAAATCCAGCTCCTGAATATACTTTTGCTGTATTCGTAATGCCGGTTGGTCCTTATTTTAAAGAAGGATTCAAGCCAACTGATTACGTAATTTACCGTGAATATGATCGTGCAGCTCCACAAGGAACAGGAACGATTAAGGTAGGCGGCAATTATGCTTCTTCTTTAAGAGGAGGAACCCGCGCTCATAAAGAAGGATTTTCTGCTGTATTATTTTTGGATGCAAAAGAAAAGAAATATATCGACGAATGTGGTCCTGCCAATTTCTTTGGAATAAAGGACAACACTTACGTAACACCAAAATCAAATTCTATCCTGCCATCAATCACAAACAAAAGTTTGTGTCAGATTGCTGAAGATATGGGAATGACCGTTGAGCGTAGAAAAGTTACCGTTGAAGAATTAGCCGATTTTACCGAAGCTGGTGCTTGTGGTACTGCGGCTGTAATTTCTCCAATTCGTAAAATTGTTGATGCAGATAATAATATTGACTATTTCTATGGTGATGAGGCAGGTGAGACCAGCTTAAAACTGTACGATACACTTCGTGGAATTCAATACGGAACTGTTGAAGACAAACACAATTGGAATACGATTATTGAATTTTAAGAATACGATTGGCTTTTGGCCATTTGATTGAAAATAAAGAGGGAGTTCTAAATTAGAACTCCCTCTTTTCTCATTGTAAGGTGAGAATTTAGGATTTATAATTATTATAGAAAATGTTTAATCTTTCGAGAAAAATCAAACGGTTATGCATTTACTTTGTTATTCATCAGCATTTTAATTGATTCAGCCAAACGCTGCACTCCAATTCTGCTGTGCTCTTCATCAACATACGAAAAGTTAATTCTCATTGTGTTTTTCCCACTTCCATCGCAGTGAAAGGCAGATCCCAATACAAAGGCAACATCTTTTTGAATGGCAATTTCAAACAGATCTTTGGCATCCATATTTTGCGGTAAGTTAAGAAAAAGAAACAAACCTCCTTCAGGTTTTGTCCAACTAACACCTTTCGGCATAAATTCTTCGAAAGCGTTGAGCATAACATCACGTTTGCGGTGATACATCTCAATTATAGTTTTTAAATTCTTATCAAACAGTCCTTTTTCCAGATATTTAGCAGCAATTTTTTGAACAAAAGGAGAAGTGCACAAATCCGTAGATTGTTTCGCTTTCACAAAATTGTCGATAATTGCTTCATGAGCTATTACCCAGCCAATTCTAAATCCGGGAACGAATATTTTAGAGAAAGTGCCAAGTGCAATTACATGCCCCGAATTATCAAGCTCGAACATCATCTTTTGATCTTTTCCTTCGAATCGTAATTCTCTGTAGGGACTATCTTCAATAATTAGAATATTGTATTTTTTGGCAATCTTAATGATTTCAAGTCTTCTGAACTCGGGCATGGTAATACCCGCAGGATTTTGAAAATCAGGAATTACATATATAAACTTTGGTAGTTCGTCTTCTTCCAGCATTTTTGCCAGCGTTTTCTCCAATAAATCGGAACGCATTCCAAATTCATCGAATTTGATTCCGACGGGAGTGGCTCCGTAGCTCGAAAAGGCACCCAGTCCACCCAGATAGCTGGGTAATCCGCAAATAAAATGATCTCCTCGGTTCAGAAAAATTTTACCTGCCAAGTCGAGTCCTTGCTGCGAAGAGGTAAGAATCACCAGATTATCTGAAGAGATAGTTAATCCTTGCTTCTGATATCTTTCAGTTAAAATTTCACGAAGTTTTGTATCTCCTTCGGTAGCTCCATACTGCAGGGCCGCATCTCCATCTTCTTCTAAAACTTCATTGCTTATTTGTTTTAATTCTTCGATAGGAAAGGTGTTGGGAGCAGGAAGTCCTCCGGCAAAAGAGATAATTTCCGGTTTCTGTGTCAACTTTAACAACTCTCTGATAACAGATCGTTTCATGCTTTTCGCACTATCAGAAAGAATGTCTTCAAGATTTGTAATCATTATTTCCCCCTTTTTAAAATGGTTTTATTTGATGAAATACTCAAGTAGTATCGCACTATTAAATTTACGTTTTTTAAGGGGAAAGGCAATTAAATCGAAAACAAAAAAGGCTACTTTGATTGTAATTTATAATCAATATGTCTGAAAAGAAGAAAATTAATTAAATCAATTCCCGAAGTTTATCGAGCTGTCGTATTTTATTTACATCTCTCATGTTGCGGGCTGTTTCGGTAAAATATTGATGATTTTCAATAAATTTTATCTGAAGACGGTTCCAATCATCAATACTTTTAATTTTACCATGCTCTTTTAGTTCCCGGTACAGATTGCCCGAAACAGGAATAAAGTCAGTGCGGCCCAGATAATCTAAATCAGCGTCGCAAATAATCATTTCCAGATTTGTTTTTGGCTGTGGCGGAAATTTGGTGTGCATGATCAGATTGGAAATTTCATTGATTTGCTGCTCAGAATAGAAATATTTTGGAAGTATGTGCCGTGCCATTTTTACACTGCACTCTTCATGTTCATTATAGGAAAGAATAAAACCGGTGTCATGAAACAATGCGGCAGTCTTTATAATTAGCATTTCAGCATCGGAAAGGCCCTCTTTCCGGCCAATTATTTCAACTTCGGTAATAACATCAATGGTATGTTTTAAATTGTGATAGTAAAGGTTTTTGGGCAGCTCATTTTCCAGTTTGGTAAGAATAGCTTCTTCCAAATCATCATAGCGAAGCATTTGAAACTGAGTCTGGAAATGCTGGTTAGGAACCAATCCTTTTAAATCGCTTGACATGTTGGGCTTAAATCCTTTAACAAAGTACATATCAATATTTCCTTTATACTTCACAGGCATCCTACCTCTGTATTCACAGATAAAGAAATCTTTAATGAGCATATAGGTCATGCCCGAAATATTTATTTCGCTAACCGATCCTGACGACTCCATTCTGCTGGCCGTATTTACAGTGTCGCCCCAAATATCGTAACTTACTTTTTTAGTGCCAACAACCCCTGCAATTACAGGACCTGTATGAACTCCAATCCGCAATCCCCAGATGGCTTTTTTACCTGCTTTAGAGTTTATTTTCATACTTTTCATGTATTGCTGAATCTCCATAGCAGCCAAAATTACCTCAATAGGGTTTGTTCTGTTTTTATTGGGAATACCGCCGGCACACATGTAGGCATCACCAACTGTTTTTATTTTTTCGATATTAAATTTCTCTACGATTGTATCGAAGTGCATAAAAAACTTGTCTAACTCATCAATCAGATCTTCCGGATTCATTTGTTCAACAATTTTTGTGAATCCATGAATATCCGAGAACAAAACAGTAACCATCCGGAATCTTCTGGAACTTACTTTTCCGGTTGATTGTAATTCTTCTGCTGTTTGCTGAGGTAATAAGTTAGAAAGAAGTTTTTCTGCTTTGTCTTTTTGCAGAATTATCTTTTGATTTTTATCGTAAAATTCATTTTCAATCTCTCTTTTCTGTTTTTTAAGTTTCCATTTATACCATAAGTACATCAAAGCAAGAAAAAATAGTTGCAAAGCAACTATTAAAATCATGTTCTCTGAAATAAAACTCAACGAGTTTTCTCCTAAATGGATTAGCAATCCCGATGAGTAATTGGTTGAATGCGAAAATGCAATATTAATTAAGGACATGGGTCATTAGTTGCAAATTAAAATACAAGGTAAACAATGGTAATAAAAATAGCCAAGAATTTTTAAATAATGGTCTTAAGCTGAAATTAATATGGAATAATATCAGACTTCGTTAAAATTTGTTAGTTTAGTAGAAAATGGTTAAATTGTAGCACGGTTATGTTAAAACTATTTACGACTATCCTCTTTTACTATAAACTATGGAAAACACTAAGAGATCAATACTTGTGGCGTGGGATTTTTCGGCTGTCGCAGAGTATGCATTGGAACACGCTTTGATATTTGCTGAAAATGTTGATGCAACGGTTACTTTACTTCACATTGTTAAAAAGGGCTCACAGCTTGATGAAGCCAATTCAAAAATGGCCGAAGCAGTTGCGAAAATCGAAAAAGAGAGAGGAGTTCGTCCTGAGGTACTTGTTCGTGAGGGTAGTATTTTTACATCTATTAATGATATTGCTAAAGAAATGAATTCCATGTTGGTGCTTATGGGTACCCATGGTATTAAAGGCATGCAAAAGCTTACCGGTAGTTGGGCTTTGAAGGTTATTGTCGGGTCACGCGTTCCGTTTGTTGTGGTTCAGGCTCCTCCTGTTCAAAAGAAATATTCATCCGTTGTATTGCCTGTTGACTTTAAAAAGGAAAATAAGGAGAAATTGAGCTGGGCTGAATTTTTGGGTAAATTCTTTAAAGCTAAGATGCGGATTATTACACCTAAAATTCCTGAAGGTCAGATGCTTCAGAGGACAAAAGCAAATCTTGTTTTTGCTAAAAAGTATTTGGAAAACAGAGGAATTGATTATGAAATTGATACAGCTGACGGTGGCAATGATTTTGCGATGGAAACTGTGGATTTTGCGAAGAAAATCGATGCAGATATTATTTTAATCATGACTACCAAGAACATATCGTTTCAGGATTATATGTTGGGAGCACATGAGCAGTTTGTAATTGCTAATTCGGCACATATTCCTGTTATGTGTGTCAATCCGAGAACTGATCTGGCTAAATATGGCAGTTTTTATTAAAGCATGAATTTGAAATTTATATATTTGAACAACGGTTGTGTGGCCGTTGTTTTTTTATATCCTTAAATTGATAAAAAAGTTAATATGAAGCTTGTTTTTGCAACCAACAACCTAAATAAACTGAAGGAATTACAAAACCTTTTAGGAGAAGAGATTGAACTTTTAAGTCTGGCAGATATTAATTGTGATGATGAGATTCCGGAAGATTATGAAACTCTGGAAGAAAATGCAAGTCAAAAAGCCCGTTATATCTTCGATAAATTCAAGATGAATTGCTTTGCCGATGATACGGGATTGGAAATAGAATCATTAAATAATGAACCAGGTGTTTATTCTGCACGATACGCTGGTGAAGAAAAGGATGCTAAAGCCAACATGAGAAAGGTTCTTGAGAATCTTAAAGGAATCGAAAATCGAAAATCAAGATTTAGAACTGTAATTTCTTTGCTAATTGATGGTAAGGAGATTCAGTTTGAAGGTGTAGTTGAAGGAAATATTCTTGAAAAAGAGCGAGGAATCGACGGTTTTGGTTACGATCCTATTTTTGAGCCAAGCGGATATGGCATTTCGTTTGCAGAAATGGACATGACAGAGAAAAATAAGATCAGTCACAGAGGTTTGGCCGTTCGAAAATTAGTCGATTATTTGCTAAGTATTAAGGAGTAGACTCTTTTATTTCAATTAAGAATTCATGGGCAGTTTCCTACTAATTTAAGTGTTGTATGATAGTACAGGTTCGATACATTTTCACCTTGTTATTTATATTTTTGAGCATAAGTGGTCAAAGCCAGATAAAGATAGGTGAATGGAGGGAACATTTGCCGTATCAAAAGGCAAAAAGACTGCTTGTTGGTGGTGAAAATTTGTATTGTTTAACGGAGTCCGGTTTGTTTTCATATTCTTTAAACGATAATGAAATAGCAGCTTACAGCAAAACGAAAGGTTTGTCGGAATCTGAAATTTCAGCCATTGGCTGGGAAGAGAGTTCTCAAAGTCTTTTGGTTGCTTATGCAAGTGGAAATTTGGATGTTATTACTGATGAAGGCATTCAGAATATTTCGGATATCAAAAATTTTTCCTTGATTGAGAACAAGTCTGTCAATTCAATTACGGCTAATGGTGAGTTTGTTTATTTGGGAACTGATTTTGGAATAGTGGTCATTAATTTGGATAAGATGGAAGTAGCTGATACCTATTTTATTGGTGCAGGAGGTGAAAAGTTAGTTGTTAATGACATCAAAATAAATTCATCTGCAATATGGGCAGCAACCGATCAGGGTATTTTTAAAGCAGATTTGTCTTATGGTAATTTGGCCGATTTTAACAACTGGCAGCAAGAGCAGGGTATATCTGAATACCAAAGAAAATGCGGGCATTTGCAATTTATTGATGGAGATGTTATTGTAAGTCGTTTTGTGTCCGAAACAGCAAGTGAGTTGTATCGGTACCGCAATGGCAGTTGGTCTAACTTTTCCGGAAGTCTTGATCGTATTTATTCCATTCGAAATATTAACAATAGCCTATGGGTAATTCAAGCCGGTAAAATCCGGATTTTTAATTCGAACGGGATTGAAAACGAAGTTTTGGAGTACTCGGGTATTACTGAAATGCACGATGCTTTGGTTGTTGATGGACGAACTTTTGTTGCTGATTATCAGAAATCATTACAGGAGATAATTGGGAGTAGTGCGAATCAAATTAAACCGGATGGCCCGCTGAGCCGCAATATATCCAATATTTTTTCGGCAACAGAACAAACGTGGGCAGTGGCCGGAGGTGTAACAGCTTCTTATGATGGTTCCGGAGAGAAAGCCGAATTGTTTTTGTTCGAAAATCAGAAATGGACTAATTATTCAAATGAAAATATCCCTACGTTCAGCAACAAGTCAGATTTATTGAGACTCACAAACAATAAAAGAGATCGATCGCTAATTTACGCAGCCAGCTGGGGTGACGGAATATTTGTATTTAAAGACAATGAATATCAAGTCAATTGGAATTTTGAAAATTCGCCTCTTGGCACGAAAGGGATTAGTGGGATGGATTCAGATTCGGATGGCAATCTTTGGATTTTAGATGCCAATTCATCTGCGCCGGTAAAAATTCTTTCACCTGCCGGAGAATGGACTTCATTAAGTTATTCAACCTTAGCCAATCGGGTAGATATGCAAAAAATTGTCTGCCTTAAAAATGGAGACAAATGGGTTTTAAATGCTCCCGGGCAATCTCTTTTTGCTTTTAATGAAAATCAGAGCCTTTCCAATCAAGATGATGATGCGGTGGCTTCTTTTTTAGTTCGTGATGAGAACAATTCAACAATTAGTTCGAAGGTTTATGATTTAATTGAAGATGAGAAAGGGGATGTTTGGTTGGGAACTTCAAGCGGAGTGGCTGTTTATTCGAATCCGGGTAATATCTTCAGAACCGGCAACTTTTATGCCTATCAGCCTATTATTACCATTGATGGATCTACTCAGTTTTTATTAGGAACGGAAAGTGTGAATGCAATTGCTTTGAACGGAGCCGATCAAAAATGGCTGGGAACAGCGAATTCCGGCGTTTTCCTGATTTCAGAGAACGGAGATGAACAATTGGTACATTTTACAAATGAAAACAGCCCTTTGCCTTCGAATACAATTCAGAGAATATCGGTAAACCCAGGAACAGGAGAAGTCTTTTTTGTGACTGATAAGGGAGTGGTTTCTTATAAAGGTGCAGTGACTGCAGGAACAGAATCGTATAACAATCTCTATGTTTATCCGAATCCTGTTCGGGAAACCTATCACGGAGATGTTGTGGTAAGCGGTTTAATTGCAGAATCGACTGTAAAAATTACCGATATTAGCGGTAATTTGGTGATGGAAGGAAAATCGGGCGGAGGACAGTTCATTTGGGATGGGAAAAACTTCAATAGATCGCGCGTTCATACAGGCGTATATCTTATTTTCTGTTCCAATTCCGATGGATCTAAATCGAAGGTGATTAAATTACTATTCATTCATTAAATTAAATTCTGATGATTCATAAGACCAAAGGAATTGTTCTGAATCAGATTAAGTATGGCGAAACCAGCTTGATTGTTCAGGTGTATACCGAAAAGTTTGGTCGTCAGTCATACATGGTGAAAGGTGGAAGATCCAAAAAATCAAGTATGAAAAGTAACCTGTTTCGTCCGTTTTTTCTTTTGGAAATGGAAGTTTATCATCGGGAAGGAAAGAATATTCAGTCGTTAAAAGAGGTTCGGCTTTGTGAGAATCTAAACAATTTAGTTTTTGATGTGTACAAAAGCACAATGGTTCTGTTTCTTACAGAAGTATGCTCAAAAGTACTGAGGGAAGAAGAACGGAATCAGGAACTGTTTGTTTTCCTGTACAATAGCATACGTTATCTTGATCTTACCGAAGAACCTATTGGACGATTTCATTTGTATTTCTTGAGCAAGCTGACCCGTTTCCTGGGTTTTTACCCTCAGCTCAATTGGTCCGATCAAAAAGCATTTTTTGATATGGATAACGGCTTTTTTGTGGAGGAAGACAGGATACATGCACATTGTCTTGAAAAATGCTTAAGTCGAAAGCTTTATTCTTTATTCTCTACTTCAATTGATCTTTTTAAAGATTTAAAAATGAGCAAAGAAGATGGGAATGTGCTTTTGCGCGCAATTTTGAACTTTTACGCCCTTCAAATCGATGGTTTTAGCAATTTAAAATCCTTATCGGTGCTTCATGAGCTGTTTCAGGAAGAGGAATAATCTGTACCTATTTTTTATTTATTTAAAAGCTTTCTGCAATTGTTTTGTTGATTAGCAAGATTTGAATATTTTTGCATGTCTTTTGGCCCCATAGTTCAAGGGATAGAACAAGTGTTTCCTAAACACTAGATACAGGTTCGAGTCCTGTTGGGGCTACTCCGAATATATTGAGAATAATTCTTAATAGTAAGTTAAAACATTAAGCCTTAAATAGTTGAATGACTATTTAAGGCTTTTTTTGTGTCTTGTCACTGTTTGTATGAAAGTGTGCAGTGTGTAAATGAAAGCAAAATATTGTATCTTTGTAAAGTATTAAGGGTTCGAAATGGGTGTCTTTTTACAAAGTGGTACAAATTGGGGTATGCTTTTATGAAACATAAATACAAGATATGAATTTAAATTTTCAAATACGTAACAATACCATTGTAGCAAGAATTAAGCATTTTAATGCTGAAATTCAGACTAGTACAGGTATTAAGGTGAAAAAGGAATGTTGGAATATTAATGCTCAACAAATCAAAAACATTACCAGTATCGTCAATAGGGTTGATATTAATCGCTATTTATTGGAAAGTAAAGAACGTTTTCAAAGGTTTTATTTGGAAAATCAGCCCCGAACAAAGGATGAAGTAAGAGAGCTTATCAAAAGAGCTTTATCCAATGAAAAAGAAAGCAGAATCGATTTGTTAAGTTTTGCTAAGTCGTTTTCTGATCAGCAAAGTAAAAAGATTAATCCCAAAACAGGTAAACCTCTCGCTAAATCGACACTCAGTAAATTTAGGTTGTTGCATGAACACTTAAGCGACTTCAAGAATTACTGTGGTAAACCTCTGGATTTTGAGAATATCGACCTTGATTTTTATTATAATTTTCTCGCCTATCTGAAAGAAAAATACCAGTATAGTCCCAATACATTAGGCAAATACATACAGGCTCTAAAAACCCTGATGAATGAGGCAACTGCACAAGGTATAACTGATAGTAAAGGTTTTAAAAGCAATCATTTTAAAAGAATTTCGGTTGATGCGGAAAATATTTATTTAACTGATTTGGAAGTTAGGGCTATTCTAGCTGTAGATTTATCCGATAAACCGCATTTAGAGCGCTCAAGAGACATTTTTATCATCGGTTGCTATACTGGTTTGCGATATCAGGATATAATAAGCTTAAACCGTGGTAGTGTGTCAGGGATTTATATAAATACGGTTCAGGCAAAAACAGGTGATCGGGTTACAATTCCAATATTGCCTCAAGTTTTAAGAATATTGGAAAAATACGATTATCAGTTTAAGTCCAATGCTAAGATCAATGCACAATTAAAAGAGGTTTGCAAGATTGCAAAAATAAACCAAGTCGTTAGGCAAAAATCCTATGTCAAAGGTGTATTGGTTGATCAAGCATTTAAAAAATATGAGTTAGTCAGTTCTCATGCTGGTCGACGTTCTTTTGCTACAAATAGCTATCAAAAAGGAATCCCAACGGCTACCATAATGAAGATAACAGGACACCGCACCGAGAAAAGCTTTTATAAATATATCAAGTTGGATAATAAAGAGCATGCTGATATTTTATTGAAAGCATGGCAATCTGAAAGTATTTTAGATATTGCAAAGTAAGATTGTTCTTTGCAATGTCTATATAATACGAACTGTTTGGTGTTTTAAGATTTTTAAATGTTTTTCATTGGGATGTAGTGCCCCTTAACAATAGGGTGCTTTTTATTAAGAGACTCCGAGACTATGGAGGGGATTGCGTTTTCTAATTCAACATCAATAAGCTTTGATAAAAGGACATTAAGTTCTACGGTGGCCATTGTTACATCTTTTAATGCTTTTTGTAGTAATGTCCCTTTTTCTTCAGTAGTTTTTGTCGTGTTGATAAAAGCTTCTGCTGTATGAATCATTAGATGGCGGAAAAAATCGTTGGCTTTCTCTGATATCCTTTTAATTTCTTTATAGTCTTCTAGAAAAGAAGGATACATAAAGCATTCAACATTATCAAATTTATCCGAAGTAACATACGATACAACTTTCTGGTTTATAGCTTCAACAATCTTTCTGCTTTGAAAAAATGCGGATTGCGCCATTGGATAAACAGCTTCATATAAAAAAATATAATCTTCAGGTTTGGATGATTTTATTCCAAATAGTAGCCAATCTGCTGAAATTTTATATTTCTCTTTAACAGCAAATATAAATTTCTGATTTAAACTATTTCTCCCCATTTCAAGCCCAGCGATATATGAAGCCGATACGCCTAATGAGTTGGCAAATTCAATTTGAGAAACTTTATTTTTATTTCTTATCTCCTTAACTCTTTCAATAATAGATTCTTCCATGATAAATAGATGTTTTTATAAAGTAAAAGCGTGTATTGCACGTTGAAAAACACTTTAGATTACGTATATTTACGGTGTGTTACACATTTAAAATGAAATAATAATAATATAGTTGCTATTTGAAACTATAAACATGTACAAACATACACAAAAACACACACAGATGAAAGCAAAGATTGAAAGTCCGTATATGAATACTGCTGAAACATTGGATTATTTAAGAATATGTCGAAAAACTCTTTACAATTGGATTGGACAAGGTATTGTAACGGTTTATAAAATTGGTAATGCAAACCGCTTTAAACGTTCAGAGTTGGATGATGCTTTACGTCCAGTAAAACCAATTATGTGAAAATTCTTGTGTGGCAATGAAAATGAGCTGTACAAACCGAATAACGCAAATAAAAGTGTTACGAATACACAGGTTTTTTCAAGCCTTTTTTTTTACAAAAATTGCTCAAATGAGTAATGGAAACGCACGTATTTGTGTTACGCATACACCATTTTTTTAGAACATTAACTCACCACTTTTTTATTCTTTTCTCACCCTTGATTGACTTAGTTATTTTAGAGCTTACTGATTTTGATGCTCAGGTTTGGAATAAACACCCAAAACTGAGATTCAACTCGCTTACTAGTGACGATTCTGGTGAGAAGATAGGAAGTAGTAAAGCTTATTATAATGGCTTGGAGTTCATCAAAGAACCTAAAGGGAAATTCAAAATAAAAGGATCTATACACAAGTACTACAATAATGGCTCACACAATGGTGATCGCTTCACCTTTGATGATTTCGAAAAGGCTGTTAGTCAGTTGTCAGAGTTCGGTGTGGTTCCAGAAAAAGCCATTTTAAGAGGTTTTGAAATTGGTTTAAACCTTGATACGTCCAAGTCTAAAATAGATACTAAAACCTTTCTGGATAGCATTTTATATTGTAGCGGTGTTGAGCGTTCTGATATGGAAATTAATGGAAAGTCAGGCTATGGGAGCAAGTTTAAAACCGCAAATGTTACTTACAAATTCTACGATAAAATGGAACAAGCTTGTTTACAATCCGAAATGCTTCGCATTGAAACCAAGTTTACTAGAATGAGAGCAGTTGAAAACTACGGAATTACATGTTTATCTGATTTGCTGGATAGAACAAAGCTTGCCAGTCTGATTAGCGATAAGTATTTGAAATTCATCGATAAAACAATCTTCTTTGAATGGAATCAAATCAAGACTACCCGTAAACTTCCAACCAAATACAAAAGCAAATTCAAGGATTTGAGAAATCCTGATTGGTGGATAAAAGACGAAAGAAGCACCATAGATCGCCAACGAAGTAAGGAGTTACTGGAAAAGCTTGTGAAAAAGTATGCGAAACGTGACATTAAAAACATCCTAAAAGACTTGATTTCATTGGAGATTTCAGCCTTTGCACGCACAAAAAACTGTTACGAATACACCGAATTTGAGCCCTTGAAAAAGTGGAACTGTTTAGATAAAAACGCACAAAAAGATGTTACGAATACACCACGTATTGTATGGTGCGATAATCACGACCACAGGGAGGGAAAAGAGAAAAAGAAATACTGTTTGTCCTGCGGAAAAGAGATAACAGGTCAGAAAAGCGATTCCAAGTACTGCAAGGATCAAAGAAAATGCAGGGACAAAGCCTATAACCTGAAAGTATCCGAGAAAAAACAAGCCAAACGAAGCCAAAAGGAAAAAGAAATATTACACCTGATTAAAGATTTAGGAAATGAATTCAACCTGATTAGAACTACCAACCCAAATAGAAAAAAGATAAAAGGAGTTCCGAGTCGAAAAACATCGATCATCGCAACCATAGGAGGAAAGAAAAGATATTACCACGGTGCTGATGCCCGTTTCTTCCTCAATGAATTTGATAAGAGAACCAAAACTGAAGTATTAACCCAATGCCCTGATGATACAAGGCTTAAACATGCACAACAATAAAATGAGTACGAAAAAAGAAAACATCATTATTGATTTAATAGAGGATAGCGTTTTGACCTCTCGAATATTTGAAAATATTGAAAAGGTTACTTCTTGTTGTGATCTAGGTTTAAAAAGTTGGTTTCCTATCACCTATTTAATGGGAATTGATCTTAGTGAAGCCATAGAAGATAATGAGCACATTATTGATGAATACTGCAAGGCATTTGAAAACTATCGAGATAAAGAAAATTCCAATAAGGATACTGCTGTTTTGATTTATAAAAAGTTTGATGATCTGGTAAACGATCATTTAAAACAGTTTCCCTTCTTAGGAGTTTCAAAGGTCTAATATTTAAAGTATTAGTTTATTTAAATAGGTTAAGTCAATTAAATAACAGTGAATTAAAAATGATATATAAAACAATGAACAGAAAAGAGCTTGCAATGGAACTAGAAATTTCAAAATCAACTCTTGGTCGAAGAATGAAAGATTTAGACCCAAAATTTAAAGAGCAGATCAAAGGACATTACGTATTGCTTGAAAACGAAGTAAAATACATTCATGAGCAAATTTCAGGAATGCAAAAATGGCAAACACTATGAGTATCGAAAGAAAAGCAACCTACATACGTGTTTCGACCGAAGGACAAAACACAGGCAGACAGGAGGAAATCATACAGGGCAAAGCCTATATTGAAAAGATAAGCGGACGAATCCCCTTTAAAGAAAGAAAGCAAGGCTCTAAACTTCTTGCGGATGCAAAAAACAAGGTGATCAATTACCTTATTGTTGAGGACATAAACAGATTAGGCAGGGACACTTTCGACGTTCTTGAAACAATTAACACCCTTATAAAACAAGATTGTACGATTGAGATTGTTAGGCATAACCTGATCAGTAAAACCAAAGGAAAAGATAATTTCTTTTTCACTTTAATGACTGGCATCATGGCTTCGTTGGCTGAAATGGATTATATGAGTAACCGTGAAGCCCAACGGCAAGGAATTGCCGTAGCAAAAGCAAAAGGCGTTTATCAACAACATGCAGGAAAAGGAAAAATGAGCCATGAAAAATATTTGGAACAACATGCAGATATCATTGAACTTTTAAACGATGGTAAGTCAATCCGAAATATCTCAAAATTGGTAAAGAAATCAGTTTCCACCGTTCAGCGGGTAAAAAAGTTCATAGAGCTTGAAATTTAGTATTCATTTAAGGGTGTCGCAATGAATACACCAAATCACGGCAAAAAAGATGCTTTTGATATGAGCTTGACAGGGTACACTCTAAAAAGAATACAAACACGAAAAAAACAGAATTCAGGAATAAGCAAACTGCAAAAAATTAAAAATGGAATACAGAACAATGAACCGAAAAGAGCTTGCAATGGAATTAGATATTTCTACTTCAACTCTTAACAAAAAAATGAAAAAACTTGATCCTGTCTTTTTGGAACATATCAAAGGACATAATCTCTTACTTGAAAACGAAGTCAAATTCATTCATGAAAATGTGGAATGGAGAGCCAAATGGGAAATTGGCATACTTGATAGAAAATAGAATCAGTAAAATAAACCAACAACTAAAAAAGAATCAGAAAATGGAATGTGAAATTTGTGGAAACCCGATTGAAAATAAAAGACCCGATAGTAGATATTGTTCTACATCTTGTATCAACAAAGCAAAACGAATGCGGGCAAAAGAAAGAGAGCTAGATGAATTTGGTGCTTACCCGCTCATGGACATAGACAGTAGGGGAAATCACCAAATGAACCAAAACGCTTCGGCAGAATTAAGAAGCATAGAACGAGAACATTCTAATACAATCCTTAGTTTAAGAACCGAATACGGGGATAAAATCAGAGCTTTAGAGGACGCAAATCTAAAATATGAATTTACGATTGAAAAGCTAAATGATAAATTAAATGACCAAAAGGAAAAGCACACCAGAGACATTGCCGAAGCAAGTACGAGCACAACCAAGGATACGGTTCATGCAATTTCTCAGATGCCGGCAATTCAATCCGTTTTAGGTGCTTTTGCCAGTAATCTGATTCCTAGCAAAACAAATGCTTTGGGCGGTGTAGCAGATCAATACAATGTTCAGGAAAAACAAATTATTGATGCCATTCGAAGAATGCAACCCGATGCACAAGGCTATCTGGTGCAAATGCTCTATGTTTTGTTTGCAAAACCTCATGAAGAGCAAATAGAAATATTCACCACCTTACAAGCCTATATGATGCAATCCGAGCAAAACGAAGATGTTTAATTGCCAGGCAATTTATATTTGTAATCGAGCCAACTGATATTTTTAACTTCGGGCAATTGAGACCTGAATCACTAAAATATTAATTGGCTTTTTTAAAATCCTGCGAAACGGTTAAGCGATCTAGATAAGATCGAGATGAAAACTAGATAAGACCTAGGTAAACACCCCTTAAAACCGCTTTATTACAGCTCTATTTGTAGGCTTCATTCTCTGCAAAGGCTTATTTTACTAGAGAATTGGAAATTTCTATCAAATTGAATTGTTTTGCTATCAAAAAGATCGTTTAAGTAGGATAAACGAGCGGGATAGAAGCGGGATAAGTGATCGAGATAGGAACTAGATAAGATCTGGATAAAAACCCCTTTATTATAGCTCTATTCGTAGGCTTTAATCTCTGCAATAGCCTATTTTACTGGGAAAATAGAAATTTCTACCAAATTGATTTGTTTTGCTATCAGAAAGATCGTTTAAGTAGGATAAACGAACGGGATAGAAGCGGGATAGGTGATCGAGATAGAAACTAGATAAACACCCCTTAAAACCCCTTTGTAATAGCTCTATTTGTAGATTTCATTCTCTGCAAGGTCTTAGTTTCTTCGAGAAATGTAAATTTTAAAACTATGCTTCTATAAAATATTCATTGATTCTCGCTAACGACCTAATATGATTTTTAGATTCTAGCAAAACATCATGTTCTATTTCGGTCGAGTATTCTAGTAGATTTAATATTTCACATTTTAAGGTGAGCTCTAATACACTGCTAATTAGAAATAATTCAATATAAGTAAAGTGTTTGCTATAACTACCATCATGAGCCATACTATTCCGTGTTTTTAATATCTTATCGATCAATTCATCTACTGTAAAACTAAATGTGTCACCTATTATTTTAGAAATTGGAAGTCTAAAAGAATTCAATCTATCACGTAGATCTGCTCTATCCCAATATTGAGTTGTTTTACGAAACCATTTCCTTAACGCATCATCTTTAATCAAACTTGAAATTTCTGCCTTATTTTTTTTTCTCTCATTAATAAGATTTTTATTTGGATTGTGTCTGAATTCATCATGAAAGTGCTCAATACCCACACAAACATTAAGAAAATAACTTTGTGATGACATACTGGTATTATAGTTTCTATCGAGAATTAAATCAATTATGGGAATAAGCTTTTCGTTCTTCATCCAATTCTCAAACATCTTCTGCAAGCAAGATTTAGCATTATAATATTGAAGAGATAAACTTTGTGTGAATTTGGATTCATTTAAATTATCTAACGTATTCACTACCTCAATTCCTTTATTCGTTTCAGATGAGACGTAATATTCCGAAAACTCAGGATTCTTATTTGTAACGAAAAGTATCCATTTTTTAATTCTTCTTATTTTTTCAGAAATTTCAGAAATATGTAATTCACTAACAGATTCTACTATAAAAATAGCCAGCTTTTTCACATCCAAAGAACTTGCGCTAAGCTCATGCTGATGAGTAACTAATAACGAAATTTTAATTTCGTCAAGAGTAACTGAGAAAATTGTTTTATTTAATGGTATTTCATAATTGAAGTAATCTACTTGATTAATACGGTCAGGTTCAGTAATCCATCTAGTAAGAGTTGGTGAAAAAAGTGTGATTTTACTAAAGCACAAATCAGCAACATTATTAACATGAATTCCTTTCAACATGTAAGACACAGTAATTTTTCTCCATGTACCACCTTTACCACTGGATCCAGATCCTGCACGAGTATCTACAAGAGTTACATCTCCCAATCCGTTAAATACACCCTGAATTAGCTCCCACTTTTGATCAAACAAGCTATTATATGATGTTTCTAAATAGATTGAATTATTATTAATGTTTAGCCAGACACCTTCGATTTTTTGTTTTGGTGCTTCGGGTAGAAAAATATGCCCAAAATATCTATTCTCTATCATCTTTATTTCTTCATAATTCAGTTGAAAAATTAAATTTACAAAAAACTTGTGCAATCTTCAGTTTATCCTGCTATTGAGATAACAATTTTCTGAATTGTAGTTTATCTGTTCACAAGAATTGCCTGATTCGACAGTATGAATCTTAATTGAAATTTGATAGATTTACTTATATTTTGTGTATTTCAATATAAGGATGTATAGCATATTCCCTTTTTTGAAAAAAAGTAAAAGAAATCAGATTATCATTAATGTAACAAACAAGTTATGAATGATTTCATTCTTATCGCGTAAATTTAATATGTTGTGATAGTTTTAATTGGGTGTTTTGTGTTAATAGTAAATGATGAAATAAAAACGAATGAGTATAAAAGAAAAGGTTAAAAGAAAGTTGTGGGCTTCATCTGGAGGATATTGTGCAAAACCTGATTGTCATACCGATTTATTCCCATTTTTTGAAGATAAAATAATAACCAATATTGAAGAATTGGCTCATGTCGTAGGTCAGAAGAAAGATGGCCCAAGAGGGAATACTTCTTTACCATTAATAGACAGAGACGAATTTGAAAATATTATTTTGCTTTGTCCTACATGTCACACAACAATTGATAAAAATCCAAAATTGTATTCTGAATCTACAATTCTTCAGTGGAAAAATAATCATGAAGAAAGTATTCGCAGTTTATTTTCAGCAATGAAATTTGAGAGTCGAGAAGGTATAAGGCAATTTATTTTCCCAATTATGGTTGAGAATAGAAGTATTTTTATGAACTATGGACCATATTCGAAAAGTGCAATGGAAGACCCTATGGCTACAGAATTAATATGGGAAAGGTTAGCGATACAGAAAATCCTACCTAATAACAGAAAATTAGAAAACACAATTGAATTGAATCAAAATTTATTGGAAGATAATGAATTTGATTTGTTTGCAGAATTTAAACTTCACAGAGAAGGTTTTGAATATAATAAGATATCTGGCGATGTAAACTCTAGGGTGTTACGTTTCCCAAATGGATTTGATAAATTATTTAAATGAGAGATAAGAATAGAGAAGTTATTGCTCGATCTAGTGCAACGTATTTTGAACAGGGGATGTATGGTCACAATGCTATACAAGACATAACAAATTTAGGTAATGATTTATATTTACTTAAAAGAACAAATAATCGTCCTGCATTAAAGATACTTACGGCAGATATCTACATAGTAGGTGAGGCTGAAATTTATGATATAAATCCGAAATCACTTAATATAGACTGTATCGTTTTAATAGGGTTTTATAATAGATATTCTATAGCCGCGGAAGAACTGGCAAAGGATATGAAAGTAGGATTATATGATAATAAAGAATTTTTTGGTGCCGTTAATTGTATTGGATCAGCATTTTTGAATTACAAACGAAAAAAAAAGGATGATGAATTTTAAGTTTAAACCCGTTGCAAATACAAGCATGTATTTGTTTGGTTCCTCGGTTTTTTCGGAGAAATATAATGATATTGACATAGCAGTTATTTACAACAAACATTGTATTGACATTCAGGAGTTATTGCAATATCGTATATACATTAAGAAGGAAGTTTTGAAAGAATTCAATTGTTCATGTGATGTGATTCTATTGTCGGAAGAGGAAGATGATGAAATGCAATTTCTTTATAATGCTAAAACTAAAAAGATATATTAGAAACAAAACACGAGCTTATTGTAAATTTCAGGATATGTTAAAACGTTTTCTACGTTCATTGCAAATTGACAGTAAACAGATTTAATTGATAACATTTTCATAGTACTAATCATTAAACACCACCATAAAAAGAATAATATGAATAATCCAGAATTTTATATTCAAAAAGCAGAAGAAATAATAACAAGAATAAGCAAATACAAAGAGCTGAAATATTCTGACGATTTAAAATATTCATTGCGCGATCTAGAACTTGATACTGAACTTCTATTTTTCGGTTATTCAGAGAATTATCCCGCACTTTTAGATCTTAAGCAAATGAAAGAGAGATATAACCAAAAGGAATTCGATTTTGAAGATGTAATAATTAATAAATTACTTTCCGTGTTATCTTCATTTAAATCATTTATCCTTGATCAATTCCCCCTTTATCGAATGAAACTAGATTTAGAAACTAGATTATCTGACCACTAATTAATAAAATATTCAGGGGGACAAATAAGGGTATATTCACCTAATAAAAATCCAGCAAAACGCTAATAGTCAGTAGATTGAAAGTTTTAATTTGGGTTCTGTTGGGGCTACTGTTAATCCTTGTAATCTGTTGATTATGAGGATTTTTATTTTTGGGTCTCAAAGCGCTTTTGTATTTGTTATTTCAAAGATTAAAATGTCTGTTTAGTTGATTATTATAGGTTTGTTAAATTGGAATTTGAGGATCGATGATAAAGATACTCCCGCTTGTGCACGATTGTATCGGTTTCATAAAATTTGCTGGCAAACTGTCATCATGCAAATTGGAAACAGGAATTTCTGTTGGCAAAAATACTCTCAGTGATTAAAACTGGCTGAAACCATGTGGCAAAATGCTCCCGACGATCAAATTTGAACAAAACCATGCGGCAATGTCCTCTCGATCACCAATAGGTAATGTTTTCCGTTGGCAAACTGCTCCCGACGACCAAACTTGAGTAAAACCACGTGGTAAATACTTCAAACTGAAGGTCAATTACCCCAACCCCCTAAAGGGGCTTACCGGCATGAGTTTTAGGAAGAAGTTAGAGGCAGCTCTTTTTTTGAAGTCCCCTTTAGGGGATTTAGGGGTAGAAGAGAATCAAAGCGCTGAATGTTAATTGCTTCAAGTCCCTTCAGGGATTTAGGGTTTATCCTCTTGCTTGTGAAATTTCATACAGGAAAGTAAGTCGTTCACTTCAATAGTTGCAATGCCTGATGATATATCAGACATGGCGTAAGGAATTATTAGTTTATGATTGTATATTAATCCTCCACAAGAATAAATAACATTCGGAACATAACCTTCCCGTTCTTCTTCGTTGGGCGTGAGTAATGGTTCTTCAAGCTGAGCAATTATTTTTGATGGATCATCAAGATCGAGCAGGATAGCGCCTATGGAATATTGACGCATAGGTCCAACGCCATGAGTAAGCACCAGCCAGCCTTCTTTAATTTCTATGGGCGATCCACAATTTCCTATCTGTATAAACTCCCACGGTTTTGTAGGTTCTTGAATGATTTTAGACTCCTGCCAAAAATGCAGATGATCCGAAAACATGATGTGATTGTTTTCTCCGTCCTGGCGGGATAGCATAACATACCGACCTTTTATTTTCCGGGGAAATAATGCCATGCCTTTGTTCTGAACAGCCTTACCATTTAAAGTGATAACATTAAAATTGAGAAAATCTTTTGTTTCTATCAGTTGAGGAAGAATACTTACCCCATTGTAAGCTGTGTAGGTTGCATAGTATATGGTTTCGTCATCTTCATTATGAAATTTAACAAACCGGGCATCCTCAATACCTCTGTTTTCATTTTCGGAATAGGGAAATATTACGCGCTCCGAAACCCCGCAATTTTCATCAAACTGTATGTTGTAATTCGAATTTGCCAGCCAGAATAAAATTCGGATTGTTTCATCGTTACAGGTAAAATCCGGATCCATGTGAAGTACACCGATACTTACTTTTAGCTCCTGAAAAGTAAATCGGTCGGGTATTTGTTCCATTACGCGGCTGCTCGTTTCGTCCCATGCATTTAAATCTTCTAATTTAAGTTGAAACAGGTGACTGTCGTAAAAGGGGTTGTGGCGCATTTTTGATGTCTCAACAAACTCGCTTATCGGATCGAAAAAAATGGAATCGTCTTTATTGATTACACCACTTCGAAAAACGATTGATGAAATATGTCCTTCGCCCGTTGCCCGCAGGCTCATTATAAAACGAAGACAGCCTTTGGGTAAATTACTTTGATCTGGGTGAGGAATCATCGAAGGATTGAAAAGGGCAGCCGATTCAATGGAGTATTCCATGGTAAAATAAGCGCCAATGAGAACTTTTTTTATTTTACTGATGGTGATGTTGTGCGGTAAAAATTCCGAAACATTATCAAAGTGTTCCATCATTTGCTGCTCAATATTTTTGTGTCTGTCATTAAACTGATCACAAATTGTATGCATTAATTTCCCGGCTTCCTCTTCGCTAAGCTTTAAAACCCGATCAATTATATGATCGATACGCCATAAGCCGCCTGGTATATGTGCACGGGTAATTACCCGCGATGAATCGCGCATTAATTTTATTGTTTTTCGACTAATAAGTTTGCTGATTTCCACTGCCTTTTCCATCTGTGTATTCCTTATTGGTTAGTGTTCTTAGTAAAATGCGACTACCTCTCTAGAATTTTACCATAAACCTCTAAATAGCCTTCTATCATTTTTTTCTGTGTAAATTTTGATTCTGCCCATTTCTTGCAATAAGCTCTGCTTAGCAGTTGAATTGAATCAACAGCAAACACAGCTTCTTCAATGGTATTTACCAAAAAGCCCGATTGGCTGTCATTTATTAATTCCGGCATCGATCCTCTGTTAAATGCAATTACAGGTGTTCCGCACAGCATCGATTCAGCAACGCTTAGTCCGAAGGGTTCGTTAAAGCTTATTGGATGCAGCAGTGCAAAAGCTTCGCCCAAAAGTTTATTTCTTTCATTCGGATTTGAATTGCCAACATACACAACAGCATCATTATCAATAAAAGGTTTTACCTTCTTGTTAAAATAGTCCTGATCTTGTATTAATCCCGAAATAATCAGTTTTCTTCCTGCTTTCTTAGCTATCTGAATGGATTCAGATGTGCCTTTTTCAGGATGTATTCGGCCAAAAAACAGTAAATATTCCTTCGGATTCGGATTAAAAATAAAGTCAGAAGATTTTATTCCGTTGTAAACAGTTGCGATGTAATCGAGTTCAGAACTGCGGTCGGAATTGCTGATAGAGACGTAAAAATTATTCTTGTTGTATTTTTTATAGACAGGAATAATTTTCGGTGACGAAAACCCATGAATGGTTGTTAGCATGGGTGTTTTAATTAGTTTGGAATAACTAAGTGGCAGAAAATCATAGTTGTTGTGTATCAGGTCAAACCGGTCGGCCTGCTCCATTAAATTGCTGATGTGCAGGCATTCCCAAACTTTTGGATCTATATTGCTGTTTTCGGCATAAGCAGTCTCCGAGATGTATTCCAATTTGCCTTTAGTATTCGAGTTTCCTGTTGCAAATAGTGTCACATCAATTCCCTTTTCAACAAGCCCTTCGGCGATATTTGAAGCTACTTGTTCCCACGGGCCATAATTTATTGGTGGCGTTCTCCATGCAATAGGCGATAAAATGGCTATTTTCATGAGCTTGTAAAGGTTTGGGTGGATTGTGTAAACAATGAACCACAGGTTTGTTTAAAATAGGAGCACCTGCACACATAAGTTTATCAGCACCGCTTCAATTAATTATATTTTGCGATATTTTTTTTGCTAATCTTTTTTGTGCAAATATTTCTCTGTTGAAATCTTTATGTGCTTTTAGAACTGTGAGGTGTGAAATCACATATGCCAGTGTGCTTTCGGCACCTTGATTGCGGTTAACACCATAACTTTCCAATCCATCGCAGCAACCATTTGTTTCAGAATCATACAAGCTTATTCTCAAATCATTTTCACCCAAAAACCACATATACGATGTAAATAATTTATTCAGATATTCTATGTTTTTGGTCAATTTAAAAGCTTGCTCAAAGAGTAATATCATTGCCATAGCATCAAGTGGTTGCTGAGTAAAAGTGGCTCGTTTTCCACCTTTTTCGTACCAACCATCATTTCCAATTATCGATAAATATCCATTGATAAATGTTTTACTGATTAAAAAATTCATTGAACTGAAAGCCGTTTTGCGAATTTGGTCGTCGTTATGTATTTCAGCAGCATGCAGTAAAGCAAGTGGCAGCATGGCATTATCGTAGGTTAGGAATGGTTCAAACCATCTCCAGTCATCCGAACTGTTTGCTTCATAATTTTTCACTAGTTTTTTTGATAACCGGCTTAACAGCTCAGTCATTGAATCATCTGCAGGATTTCTTTGCAGATAGCAGCTGATTCCTACTATCGTATTGGCAATGCCTCTTACTGATTTTAGTTTTTCGAAAATAGGAACCGCTTTTATAAACATCGATCGGCCCGATTCATAATAGGAAGCATTGGGGGCATTGGCAAGCAGGTATCCAAGAGCCCAAATGGTTCTTCCAAAAGAATCTTCCGATCCTACTTCATCAAGAAATTTACGGTCGAAACTGAGGAAATTCTTAAATGTTCCATTTTCGTTTTGCATGTATTGGATATAGCTCAAATAGATCGGGCACAATTCAAGAGCCTTATAATTATTTTTTTCCTGATAGGCCATTAGAGCCATTAACAATGCTCTGGCGTTATCATCTAAGCAATAGCCATGTTTTAAATTAGGAATACCAAATTTAGCGTGTTGCATAATTCCGGTATTATCAGTTAATCTGTTTATGTGTTTGAGCGAAAAAGGAGGTACAGTCTGAATATCAAAATATTGTCTTTTTTTTTCTATTTCGTCTTGTAGTGCATTAAAAACATGCTTGTTATATTTAGCGCCTATTTCAGGCCATGTCATATTCCGTCCATACTCGTATGCATTTTTTCTTAGTGCATTTAAAGTTTCCGGATGATCCAGCAGCTCAATCAATATATCTGCGAGTTGGTTCGAATTGTGAAAATCAAATAACCTGCCTCTTCCGTTGGCTAATAATTCCGTAGCATGCCAATAAGGAGTCGAAATAACGGCAGAACCAGCACCGATTGCGTAGGATAGTGTGCCACTTGTAATTTGAGCTTCGTTGTTGTAGGGCGTTATGTAAATATCCGAAGCACATAAAAATTTAAATAGATCATCTTGCGGAACATACTTGTTTGGTATCACGACGTGATCTTCAAGAGAGAGATTTTTAACAAGTTGCCTTAGATATAGCAAATATTCATCGCCCGAGCAGCGCATAACACTTGGATGAATTTTACCCAATACCAGATAGATAACATTTGGATGCTTTTTAACGAGCCTGGGCAATGCTTTTATGGCTACCTCAATGCCTTTATTTCTGCTTAAAAAACCAAATGTTAATATGATTTTTTTCTTTTCGAGATTAAGTTCTTTCTTTATTTTTTTCTGATCAAAATGAAAGTCCGGAACCCCATGTTCAATGAATGTAATTTTTTCTTTGGGCACGTCATATATATCAATCAAAAAATCAATTGCTTTAAGATTCATTACAACAACCAGATTAGCCATTTTGCATATTTCCTTTAAAATGGCTTTTTCGGTGTACGAAGGATTATTGCTGATAGTATGAAGGGTAACAACCAAATGTATTTTGAGATGGTGAAGCAAGGAAAGGATGTAAATACCACTTCGTCCGCCAAAAATCCCAAATTCATGCTGAAGTATACAAACATCCGCTCCGCTGTTGTTTATGTATTTTGCGGCGGCGATATACTCATTTCTATTTTCCTGCTGAATAGTTAGTTTTACTTCTTTCGGATACGAATATTCTTCATCCGAATTATTCATGGTAACAATAAATCCTTCATTCTCATTCCGATTAATATCATCCACCATGGAATAATACAGGTCTTTTGTAAAGCTACCTATTCCGCACTCCCGTGGGGGATATGTTCCGATATAGGCAAATTTCATAATTTGTAAGTGTTAAAATTGGTCTTTAATTTCTATTCGAATATTGTTTTGGTTTAATAGGATCACGATTCTATTAAAGATAGTGAAATATCGTGAATAATTAGGTGTTTGGAGAGGGTAAACTGGTTTGAGACAAGTGTAATTTATGTTATATTAAACATGTGGATTGGGAAATAAAATTTTTACAGTAAAGTGTAAAAATAAACATCCTGCTAGCTGAAAGAGCAAACTCTTTAAATAATGAAATTGTTAATCGTAAGAAAGTGAAATCTGATAAAAAATACTGGCATATGAATTTGCAATGAAATGGCAAAAAAACAACATCATACCATAAGGGAGAAAAATTAGTATCAATAATTTTCGCTTAGCATTCTGTTTGTTATATTGTTTGTTCAAAATGGTAAAATTGTTCAAACTGATTTTTGAACAGCAGCAGTAATCAAGGAAGATATACATGACCAAAATAACAGAAACACTTTCCATTCAAGAGGCCAGAAAACTGGTTTTACTATCGCAAAAGTTGCCTCCGGCAAAGCAAACAGGTACAGCACTTGAAGCAACACTCATGGCTATAGAGCACCTTGGTTATATTCAAATTGATACCATTTCGGTGATTCAGAGGGCTCATCATCATACATTATGGAATCGAAACCCTTGTTATGAAACTTCCCATTTAGAGCAATTGGTTGCTGATAAAAAAGTTTTTGAATATTGGTCGCATGCAGCCGCATATTTGCCTATGTGTGATTACCGTTTTAGTTTGGTACGCAAACAGGCGATTGCCAGGGGTGATCAGAATCATTGGTATGATCGGGATGAGAAGTTGATGAAATTGGTGTTGAAACGAATTGCCAATGAAGGCCCCTTAATGGCGAAGGATTTTGAGTATTTAGGCAAAAAGAAAATGGATTGGGCAAGCAAACCTGCCAAACGCGCTTTGGAATACCTGTTTATGCAGGGTGATCTGATGATTCCTAACCGGCAAAATTTCCACAAAGTTTATGATCTTACCGAAAGAGTACTGCCTGAGGATATTGACACCTCAGCGCCTTTGCAGGATGAGTACGCACGTTTTTTAATCACACGCTACCTGCAGGCCAACGGATTGGGACAGGCCTCTGAAATGGTCTATTTGCTGAAAAATACCAAAACTATTATTTCTAATACTTTGCAAGAAATGTATTTGAATGGTGAATTGATACAGCTTGCTGTTGATGGAAACAGTTATTACGCTTTAGCGGATTCTCTGGAGTTACTGAATAAACCACTGGCTCGTAATAAGCTTAAAATACTTTCGCCATTTGATAACCTGTTGATTCAACGCAAGCGCATGCAAACAATTTTTGATTTTAATTATCAGATTGAGTGTTATGTGCCCGAGGCCAAACGCCAATATGGTTATTTTTCTCTCCCCATTTTATGGAACGGCCACTTGGTTGCACGAATGGATTGTAAAGCAGACAGAAAAGAATCACTCTTGCACATTCAGCACCTTGCACTGGAGCCGGCCTTTTTAAAAACTGAGGCTTTCGCTCTTGCCCTTAGTAAAGAACTTGAATCTTTTATGCAGTTTAATAATTGTTGTGATCTCAAGTTACACAAAACCACACCAGGCATGTTCAAACCTAAATTTCAAACTTTTATTAGCAGTTTAATCAGGTAAACAAATATGGATAATAAATTGATACGGGAGAAATTGCTGTTATTCCCGTTCACTTCCTATTTTAGAAACAATACTCATCTTGCTCATCATATACTCATGTGAGTTTTTGGTATGTGGTATGGTACAATCAGAGCAATTTTTAAATCCGTTTGTATATTTAAAATTTCCTCCACACTTATCTTTTAGCATGTATAATGGGCAATAGCAAAACAAACAATTGAATTCCGCTTCGTTTTCTACTTTATGGCAAGGGAAATATTCACACTTTTTATTCTGGAAAAACTTGTAATTTTCTGACATATCTATAATTCTTTTTCTCGGAATTCTTGATCCATTAGATCAATTTTATACAAAGCTAACTACTGGGACTATTTATTCCAATCGAATATCTTTTTTTTTACATGATATTAAAAATATGCAACCCGCATACCGATTGGCGCTGCTTATTTTAATGTGATGGAAGAATGGAGTTGTGTCGAAGCTGGTATTTTTAGATACAAAAACACCCCAAATGTTGTGCTTAACATTCGGGGTGCAGTCTGTTCTTTTTTATATCTATCTAACCCATTCAACAACTTCTTCCATAGGAAATCGGGATTGTGGGAATGGGGAGTCTTCTTTTCTGTAGCCAAACGCAAGCATTGCGGCCACTCCAAGGCGATTTGCATCTAAAATTCCTTCTTTACTAAGGATTTCTTCCACTTTTGCCCTGTCGAAACCTTCAATTGGACAAGAATCTATTCCAATTTGTGCAGCGGCAGTCATCATGTTGGCAAAAGGCAGGTAAACTTGTTTGCAGGCCCAATCAAATATTTTACGATCGTCAGTTAAGTCAAATTCGTTTTCCATAAAGTTTTTGAAGAAACCTACTTTCATTTCTTCAATCTCCTGAGGAAGTTGGTCAATTTGCTGTGACTTGTATTTTAGATAATCGGAGCCAGCACGCATTTCGTCGCCTTTTCTGGCTAAAAGAATAACAAAGTGACTTGCGGACGGTAATTGTTTTTGTGCTCCCCAGCTTGGCACCATTAACTTCTCCCGCAATTCCATATTCTGAACAACAATAAACTTCCAGGGTTCCCAGCCAAACGAGCTTGGAGACCTTCTTCCTACTTCCAGAATGAATTCAAAATCTTCATCAGAAATTTTCTGTTCTGTTTCAAATTCTTTTATTGCACGTCTAAATGAATGCGCTTTTAGTATTTCTTCTTTTTTCATATGTTTTTTATTTGGCATATGGAACTTACCATGCTTGAATAATCATCTTTTTTTGTATCAAAATCACATTGGCATGGGCGTTTCATAATCTTATTTTTAATGAAAAATAACTGCTTTCAGCGTGATTAAATTTACAAGCTTGGTGCAAATGTATAATATACATACTTTTGTGTCAAGTACATACTTAAATGGTATCTAGTTACTTTTTTAATACTATTGCAGATAATAAGTAAGTTACAGATATATAAAAAATAAATTATGGCTAAAAGAAATTCTGATGCACCTGTTTGTTCGCTGGATTATGCATTCAGAAGAATAGGTGGAAAGTACAAAGCACGTGTTTTATGGTACATTTATACAAAAGACAATGTGCTGCGGTATGGAGAGTTAAAAAAAATGGTTCAAAACATTACTTCAAAAATGTTAACCCAAACTTTGCGTGAGCTGGAAGAGGATCAATTAATTAGTCGGAAAGTGTATCCTGAAGTACCGCCAAAAGTAGAGTACTCATTGACCGATACAGGAATGGAGTTGATTCCATTTATAGAGCATTTAGGAATTTGGGGCAGAAAGCAAATGCAAAAGGAGAAGTTTGAATGAGACGAAATCCCTTATGGTAGTTTCCAATTAAGAATTCTTTATGAAAGGGAGTATAATGAATAATACTATAAAAAAATATCAGTTTAAAGAAGGACTTAAACTGGAATTTGAAATTTTGGATTTATCTGAGATCCTAAAATCAAGAAAAGATATGATGACTATTCCCCACAGGGCACAGTTTAATCATATCCTTTGGATTGAAAAAGGTAAAGGAACTCATTTTGTCGATTTTAACCCAATAAGTATAGAGGACAATACAATTATTTTCATACCCCATAATTGTGTGAACAGGTTCGATAAAAATGGCATTTACAAGGGGAAAACAATTTTATTTACCAACAATTTTTTCTCTAAAAATAATCAAGACCTTCAGTTTTTGCATTCAAGTATACTGTATAGTGATTTGTATAATATTGCTAAAATTAAAGTCAATCAGCAACGTTCCGATTTAAAGGTATTTCTAAATGCTATGGAAACAGAATTTCAAAGAAGTGCAGATAGTGCTCAATATCAAATACTGCGAAATATGCTGCATATCTTTTTATTGCAGGCAGAACGGGAAATGCGGAAACAAGGTTTCGAAGAGTTAAAGCCAAGTGCAAATTTGGATTATCTGGTTTTATTTAAAGATCTGCTCGAACAAAATTTCCGGAAAGAAAAATCGGTTAATAAATATGCATCGGAATTGAGTATTTCAGAAAAACAATTGCACAAAGCAACCACAACTTTGTTTGATAAAACACCAAAACAAATCATTGATGAACGGATTTTGCTCGAAGCAAAGCGGTTGTTGGTTCATAGCAATCAATCCATTAAAGAAATTGCGTACGAGCTTGGTTATGATGAACCGACTAATTTCATTAAATATTTCCGGAAACATGTTCATTCAACTCCATCTGAATTCAGAGAGCAATCGTAAATAAGTGTGCTTAATTCCCAAGAGCAAATGTATCATACAAGGGAGTAAAACTACCTTTATATGCCTTTCATTATGCATCATCTTTGTATTGTAAACCAATAATAAAAACAATGCGAAAATTATTCATTATTACAGTATTAACAATTGCTTCATTCGTTTCGTGTGAAGCAGATAACAACTTGAAAATGGAAGCGTCGAATAAACAAAAGGTTATTGAGCTTTTGAAAAGTATTGAAACAGGTGATCAGGAACTGGTAGGCTACATCAATCCAAATAAGTACATCCAACACAATCAGGCTGTAGGTGACGGTTTAGCTGGATTTGGAGCCTTGCTGCAACAATTGCCGGAAGGAAGTGTAAGAGTAAACACAGTGCGTGTTTTTAGCGATGGTGATTATGTAATTGCACATACCGACTACAACTTTTTTGGTCCAAAAATCGGAATTGATGTTTTTCGTTTCGAAGATGGATTAATTGTAGAACACTGGGATAATTTACAAGAAAAAGTTACTGAAACAGCTTCAGGAAGAAGTCAAGTTGATGGCCCTGCAGAAATTAAGGATCTGGATAAAACGGAGGATAACAAAGCTTTGATTCAGAACTTACTAAATGATATTTTCTTGGGAGCTAATCCTGATAAAATTACAGAGTATATTTCTATAGAACAATACAATCAGCACAACCTAGGTGTAAAAGATGGGTTGGCAGGTTTGGGAGAAGCCTTGGCTGCATTAGCAGAAGCAGGTATGCCTATGGTTTACGAAAAAAATCATATGATTTTTGGGGAAGGAAACTATGTATTATCCATTTCCGAAGGAATCTTCATGAAAGAAAAGGTAGCTTTCTACGATATTTTCAGACTGGAGAATGGCAAAGTTGTAGAACATTGGGATACCATTGAAAATTTAATTCCTGAATCAGAAGCCAAAAATAGCAACGGGAAATTCAATTTCTAAAAGGAAAGCCCAATTAGTAGGGGTAATAATTCAATCGCTGAGAATGCATACTATTTTGCATTCTTAGCGATTTTTTTTTGGAAAAGGAACGGGATATAAGAAGCCATTTCGTTTTTATATTTTGCCTTATTCTCATTTTTTTGCCCGGCACTTTCAATTTGCTTAGCAATTATTTTTTTTTAAGATTAATCCTTAAATGAAAACTCATTGAATGATATGTTTGTGAAAATTGTGTAAAATATCCAAATAGGTTCTACACAACAAGAATGTGCGATATTCAAGTGATTTATGAAATCAAAGAAATATAACATTCTAAGGTTGGGTGTTAGGGTACAGTTAGTGAATGTATTGTGTGTTTTTGTGTGGGGATAATACATACTTTTATTGGGTTTTCGTTTTTATTAGACTACTTTTGTCGTGTAGAAACAATTGAGGACTGTTGCTTATTAAAATTTTAAACTTTATGGTTTTAGACAGCACACTTAAATTGTTTACTTGGGATTCTATTCCAACAATAAATATGCATTTAATACAAATACTGTTTTTATGGTAAATTACAAAACGTACACTTCAATTTCAAAACCTGATAGTGCAGAAATAGAAGCTATCGTGAGTTTTTTGTACAAGCATTTAGATGAATACGGAGATGCTAAGGAAGATATTGAAAAGGCAATTATTTATGCAGTTAAGGATGAACCGGCAGGTGGCGGTTTTGTTTTAGTTGCCAAGGAAAATGATGAAATAGTTGGTTCTGTAGTGGTTAACCGAACCGGAATGGAAGGTTATATTCCTGAGAATATTTTGGTGTATATAGCTGTGCATGAATCTCAAAGGGGAAAAGGTCTTGGGAAAGGCTTAATGAATGAGGTAATTAAAATTAGTAAAGGTGATGTTGCTTTGCATGTTGAGCCAGAAAACCCGGCCAGATTTTTATACGAAAAAGTAGGATTTAGCAGCAAGTACGTTGAAATGCGACTAAAAAAGTAGAGACATGCATAATTCATGCAGTTAGTATTTTTAATTGAGGAGCACTCAGTAATATCTGTTACATGAACAAGAAAATTATTGCACTTCGAAGAGAATTACATCAATATCCCGAAGTTTCAAATTGTGAATATCAGACCACTAACCGGATTGTAAACTTTATTAATGAGTACAGGCCCGATGAGGTGATCAGGCTGGGAGATAAAGGTGTGTTGTTTGTTTTCAAAGGAGTTGAACAAGGAGAAACCATAATGTTTAGGTGTGAGCTGGATGCACTTCCTATCAAAGAAGTTTCAGGGCTCGAATATGCTTCAGTAAACAAGGGAATCTCTCATGCCTGCGGACACGACGGGCACATGGCTATAGTAGCAGGTTTGGCTCAGAAAATAGCAACTGATCGACCGGATAAAGGGAAAGTAATTCTACTTTTTCAGCCAGCCGAAGAGGTGGAGCAGGGGGCGCTTGATGTAATGGAAAATATAGATTTTAAAAATAATGAGCCTGATTATCTGTTTGCGCTCCACAATATCCCTGGGCTTAAGAAAAATAGAATAGTTCTTAAAAAGGGAAGTTTTGCTTCGGGATCAAAAGGTATGATTGTTAAACTTACTGGTAAAACATCTCATGCGGCAGAACCTCAGGATGGAATTAGTCCTGCAGATGCTGTTTCTCAAATAATCAAGAGAATGCATGATTTAAGGGAAAACAAAACCCTGTTTATCGATTTTATTTTGCTAACAATCATCCACATTCAATTGGGCGAAATATCTTTTGGTACTTCTCCGGGTTATGCCGAAATGAGAATTACACTGCGAGCTTTTGAAAATGAAGACTTAACATTGCTTACTTCTTTGTGTGAAAAAATAGTAAAGGAAGTTGCGGACAAGGAAAGACTAGCTTGTGAAATAAGCTATACCGAGGTATTTCCGGCAACAATGAACCATGATGGCTGTGTTGGTATTGTAGAGCGAGCGGCAAAACAGAATGGTTTGGATGTTGAGTATATTAAAACTCCTTATAAGTGGTCGGAAGATTTTGGCTGCTATACGGAGAAGTTCAATGCCTGTTATTTTGGATTGGGTTCAGGAAATGAACAGCCTCAACTTCATAATCCCGATTTCGATTTTCCTGATGATATTATAGAAACAGGAATAAATCTATTTTATACTATTTACAAAAGTACTTTTAGTTATGATTGATAATTCGGTAATATCATTAAGTGAAAAATCAATCCAAAATAACATTTCTTTTTTACGGTCTAAACTTGGTGAAAAAGTAAAAATTTCAGCGGTAGTGAAAGCCAATGCCTATGGACATGGGATCGAACAAATTGTTCCCGTATTCGAGAAATATGGTATTGATCATTATTCGGTGTTCTATTACAGTGAAGCTCTCCGCGTTTACAACTGTCTTTCCAAATCATCTTCAATAATGGTAATGGGCTGGTTGGCCGAAAAGGATATTCGTGATGCAATCGAAAAAAAAATAGAATTTTTTGTTTTTAATATCGGGCGTTTAAAATTGGCCGTGAAATATGCCAAAGAACTTGGTTTAAAAGCAAAAATTCATCTCGAAATTGAAACAGGAATGAATCGTTCAGGTTTAAATGGAACTGAACTGAATGCTGTAATTGCTGTCATTAAAGAAAATATTGCCCATATAGAGCTAACCGGATTCTGTACGCATCTGGCTGGAGCAGAAAGTGTTTCAAATCATTTTAGGATACAGAATCAGTTGCAAAAGTATCAGGAAATGGCAAGCGAATTGGAAGCAAATAATTTGAACCCAAAGTATAAACATGTTGCTAATTCTGCCGCAAGCTTTGTTTATCCCGATACAAGAATGGATTTAGTAAGAGTTGGGATCATGCTTTATGGTTTTTGGTCGAGTACCGAAGTATTTGTTCAGTACATTAATCATCAGGAGGATAGGATTGATCCGTTAAAAAGAATACTTGGATGGAAAAGTCAGATAATGGCTGTTAAAGAAATTCAAAGCGGCGAATTTGTAGGTTATGGAATTTCATATCTCGCTCAATCCAATATTAAAACGGCATTGGTTCCTGTCGGATATTCTTTTGGTTATAGTCGTTCATTGAGTAATAAAGGTCGTGTTCTTATTCGTGGTCATCAATGCAGTGTGATTGGTGTTGTAAACATGAATATGATGATAATTGATGTGACTCATTTGAAAAATGTGGAAGTTGGAGATAAAGTTGTTTTGATTGGCAAACAGGGTAAATTAGAAATAAAAGTGAGTGCTTTTAGTGAAATCAGTGATGAACTAAATTATGAGATCTTAGCGCATTTATCAGAAGGTATAACTCGCAGAATAATTAAATAAAACATAGAAATAATGGCTTTTGTAACTTTAGATATTAAGAAATTAAAATCAAACTTTGATTATCTCAATTCTCTTTTTAAAAAAAATGGAATTGAATGGTCAATTGTTTCAAAAATGATGTGCGGAAATAAGGAATTTTTAACCGAACTATTGAAATTTGATTTTACTCAGATATGCGATTCAAGGGTTTCCAATTTAAAAATGATCAAATCGATTAAACCTGAAATAGAAACCATTTATATTAAACCTCCGGCAAAACGTTCTATTTCGAGTGTGGTTAAGTATGCTGATATTAGTGTAAATACAGAGTTTGAGACCATTAAGCTTTTGTCGGTAGAAGCTAAAAAGCAGAAAAAAACTCACAAAATCATAATAATGATTGAGTTGGGAGAACTTCGGGAAGGAGTTTTGGGCGAAGATTTCATTGCTTTTTATGAAAGCGTTTTTAGGCTGGATAATATTCAGGTGATTGGAATCGGAGCGAATCTGTCATGTTTGTACGGCGTTTTGCCAAATCATGATAAATTAATTCAGCTGAGCCTTTACGAACAGTTGATTGAAGCAAAATTCAATAAGCAGATTCCTTATGTTTCGGGAGGTTCCTCGGTGACCATACCACTCATTTTTCAAAATTTACTGCCGAAAGGAATCAATCATTTTAGGGTGGGAGAAACCTTATTCTTGGGAACAGATGTTTACAACAATACAAAATTCGAAAAAATGCATTCTGATGTATTTCGTTTGTATTCGGAAATAATAGAATTGATTGAAAAGCCGACGGTTCCCATGGGTGAATTTGGGACAAACTTAGAAGGAGACAGTTATGAAATCGATAAAACGAATATTGGTGAAACTTCGTACCGGGCAATAGTTGACTTAGGATTGCTTGATGTTGAGGTAAGTCATCTGGAATTGATTGATAAAAGCTTGACAGTATCGGGCGCAAGTTCCGATATGATTGTAATTGATCTGGCCGATAACAAAAATAATTACAAAGTAGGAGATTTGATTGAGTTTGACATGGATTATATGGGAATACTTAGAATTCTAAATTCAAGATATATCGAGAAAAGGGTGAAGACCGTTGCGAACAAAAAAGCTTGTGTACTGTAAGGTTTGCCTAAGGACTAAGCCGTTATTTGACGAGATTGCAGTAATATTATATGGAGATACCCTGCTTCAATAGGTTTGCATTAAATGCAAATTAGTTATTTTTGCCTTGAAAATGAGTTCTGTCGATTAGATTTACAATGAATGGATTATAAGAATATAATTGTTAAAATTAGGAGGATTGTTCGATCTATTAATTTAGAATCAAAGAAAATCCAAAAGGATCACGGGGTAAGTATTCCACAAATACTATGTTTGGAATGTCTTAAAAATTCTCCTAACTATCAGGCGACTCAAAAGTCAATTAGGGATCAGCTGAATCTTAATTCAAGTACTGTTACAGGTATAATAAGTCGCTTGGAAAGGAAAGGAATGTTGGCACGACTGCCTAAAATTGGAGACCGTAGAACGACTTTGATTGCACTAACCTCTACGGGGGATAATCTTTTAAAATCGACTCCTGATTTGCTTCAGCAAAGGTTGGCTTTTAAACTTAAAAAAGTATCGGATGAGGAACTGGAGCTGATTGGTAAGTCGCTGGATATATTGGTTAATATGCTTGAAATAGAAGATTTGGAAGCTTCTCCCTTGCTTACGGCAGAGGATGTTATTCAGGAAGAAGTTAAATCGGAGAATTTAGACGAAGAGACATTATAAAATAAAATGGGCTTTTCGAAATGGAATGTTTTTTTTGCTAAGCTTTGCACCTGCTTAATCGATATTCATCAATTTTTAGCAGCATTAAATCCCGAAAAGGTTCCAGATCTGTTTTTAGTTTGCGAAGAAATGAAAATCGGAAAGGAGCATGCTTTTCTATTTTTAGAATAAAATCGTCGCTGAAATCTTCTTGGTTTTCGAAAATAGAGACTAAAAACAACAAAGCAAAACTTTTTTGAATCAAGCCTTGAAAAGACACTTCATCAGGATATAAATTGGTTACTCTTTGCTGAAATGTTTTGCCTAGAAAATAAGTTTTACAAAGTAACTTGTCCAAATTTCCGTAAGGCAATTTTCTTGAAAAGCAGGTCATAACTCCATCCAGATAATCTTGCCGGGCATCCTGCAGGTCATCTAGAATCTGAAGATAAGCTCCGTATTCATATAGAAAATGCAATTGCTTTTTATCTAACTTTCCCAGTACTAAGTACCCATCAGCAATTACCGAGCGGGCACCTTTGTTGATACAAATTCTGAAGGTTTCTTCTTCAGAAAGCAGAGGTTTGTTACTCACCAATGCGAGGCTTTGAGTTTGGGCATCGTGAATGGCAAGCAGACTATGATGCACTTCAGGGTAATTTTCCCGATCGAACTCAGATTCTATCATTTCTACTAAATCGTAAATTTGCTGTTCCGAACTGGATTCTGATTTTACGGATTCTCCTTTCAACCGCAAAGCAAATCGTCGGCAAAAGTTGATTTTTTCTTCCTTATTAATGCTTGCATCATCAATTAGATTGTCGGTGTATGGATACAAAAGACTATAGGCTAAAAGCGAAGGCGTAATTTTGATTTCTTTTCCGAAGAATGATTGCAGGCCAAGCATGATCCAAACATTTCGTAATGCTTGAAAAATTTCAGCATTACCCAAATCCGGATCGAAAAGCCATGCTTTTTGAATGAAATCTTTCGTAGAATGGAGCATTTCATCAGAAAAAATGAGTTCGAGTTGGTCGGGGGAGTAGGCTAAAGCATCTTTGAAAAATAATTTTGATTTTTGTAGTATTTCTATTTTGTTGGGGTGTTTGTAATTAGCTTCATTTTGTACAAACTTTATGAAGCGATCGAATTTTGATTCCCATATTCGTTTTTCTAAATAGGAAAATCGTTTTCCTGTTGCAGGAAAATGCTCCGGACAATTCTCCCAGGTGGCAATGAATTGATCTTGTATTTTATAAAGTATTGATAGATTGGCTGTCATGGGTTAAAATAATTGCTTGATATTGTTGTAAGTTGAAAAAAATACCTGAGATTGTAAATTAAAATCGTTTAATCGAACTTTTTACTGGTCGTAAGAGACTTTTGCATTGATGTTGTAGAATAGATGCTATTGCATTGTTAGTGATCCATGATTTTTTTACTTTGCTTAACTCAAATCATATTTGATTTGAAAAGGCTTTATCGGCTTGAGAATAACATTACTTTGATACTAAAAATAAATATATGAAATTTTCTATACTGGAACCAATTGCGATTACTGCTTGTAAATACGGACAGTTAAAGCAAGAATTTGAAGCCTTAGGGCATGAGTTGATCTTTTTTACGGATCGGAATGAGGATGAAAAGGAGTTGATTAAGCGTGCCGAAGGAGCTGATGCAATAATTGTTAGTAATATTCCTATCACAAAAGCATTTTTAGATGCCTGCCCTAATCTTTCAATGATTTCGGTTGCCTTTACCGGTGTCGATCATATCGATATGGAAACCTGTAGGGAGAGAAATATTCTGGTGAGTAACGCCGCCGGCTTTTCGACAGAATCGGTGGCCGAATTAACTATTGGCATGATTTTATCGGTATACAGAAAGATTGTTTCCGGTGATTCGATTACCCGTTTTGGAGGAGATCGGGCTGGTTTTTTAGGAACAGAACTAAATGGCAAGACTATTGGTATTGTTGGAGCTGGTGCAATTGGCCTTAGGGTAGCCGAGATTGCAAAAGTTTTTAACTGCAGGGTAATTGCATACAATCGAAGTAAAAAGACCGTAGAAGGCGTTGAATTTGTTGATATGCCTACCTTATTAAAAGAATCGGATGTTGTTTCTCTTCATGTTCCGCTAACAAACGAAACCAAAGGGCTTATTGGCAAAGGAGAATTCAAGCAAATGAAATCTTCAGCCATTTTAATTAATACAGCACGCGGACCGGTTGTTAACAGTGAGGCTCTTTGTGAGGCATTGGAAAATGGAGAAATTTCAGGAGCGGCTGTGGATGTTTACGAAAAAGAACCACCTTTGGATAAAGAACACATTTTGTTTACAGCCCCGAATTTGATCATGCTGCCTCATTTGGCTTTCGCTACCAACGAATCGTTCAGCAAGCGGGTTGATATTGTGATGGAAAATATTCGTTTGTGGTTATCTGGAAATCCAAGAAATATTATGAATTAGATAAGCTAAAAGCATAAAGGTGAAAGGAGAAAGTGCCAAATTGTTTTGTCGCTTTCTCCTTTTACTTTTCTACCTATTTATCGAACGATTTTTACCAATTCGGTAGTGCTACTGGGTTTTCCTTTTTTGTCGAAGGATTTACTGCGAATGGTTCCAATGTCTTTCACAATCCAGGCAATATTGTGCAATTCTACATTTACAAAACCAATTTTACTTTTCACATCTTCCGATATTTTGTAGCATGTAAAGGTGCCGGCAGGAGTTGTCACATCTTCAAGTGCCTCAACTTTTCGGTTCACAATATTGGTTGTCATGTTCATATTTATCATTCCTGCTCCAACTTCAAGCGAAATCGAGCCATCGTTTAATGCCAAACCAGGATAAAGTTTTGGAGGATAAATGAGATCTTCAGTTGTAATTTTCACTTCCATATCTTTAAACCCTTCCATTTGCTTTTGGTTCAGGTATTTTTCCATGTCGATATAAAAAATATTGTCTTTACAGCGAAATATAATTGTGTCTTGAGTGATCACTTTTTCGGGCGACTTAGGATCCATAAAAGTTTGTAATAATTCAAATATTGTTTCCCCTCCTTTTTCCTTTACAGAGATCATTTTTTGCGTGTAAATGCCATCTACTTTGCCTTTTGCATTGGTGATCTGGTAATGAAGTTCGGTGCCTACTTGGTTGGGAATGTACAAGGTGCATTCTTGCGAGAAAGCAAGCATACTTGTAAGACCGATAAGGAATATCAAGCTAATTAATTTTTTCATGGAATAATTGTCTCGACTATTCATGTGGTTTGAATAGTCATGGTTTTAAAGTGCTTAGGCAAGAATTGTCTGTCAGACAATTAAAAAAGAGAGTAAGGTTTCGAATACATATTATACGCTTGTAGAAATAATGGATAAAGTAGATTCAATTTAGTAATTCTACTAGGAACGAAAAAATATAATTTATTGTTGAAGTGTTGGGGGATGGAATCGGATTAGAAATCAGATGAATTTAATTTTTTGATGCTGTGATGATTCAACTTTCTATCCTTAACAAGTAGGGGAGTAACCAGAGCTTTCGATTTGGCATTAAAAATCATATCATGCCCAAGGCATAAGCCCATCATAATATTTAGTTCAGTGTTTTTTTCTTCTAAATAATGCGCTTGTCCTGCCGGATTGCAAGTTATTCCTTTGTAATTAGGCACTAAATCTGAGAAAGGTATTTTTCCTAGTTTGCAATTCACTTGTTCAACGGTAAAGCCTTCTATCTCAAGAAGAGTTCTTAGTTGCTTGGCTTCTTTGTTAAATGTGGTACAATGTGCAATTCCAATTGTTTTAATATTGGATATTTTGGCATATTCTATAATTTCCTGAATCCGATCGTTATTCCGATTTAAGGCATCTGCCGCACTTTTCATGATCGAAATATCTTTGCGGGAATATAAATCTTTATCATCCATTTTTAGCTGTTATTTAAGGAATTGCACATTGCTTTTAAGAAGTCTTGGTTTATTTATGCTGGGAGCTTTACCATTAAAATAAGCTATATTTTAAATGGATAAAACGCATCATGTCTTCCACTTCTAATGATACTTCTTCAATGATATTTTCAATTTCTCCTCCAAATATTTTTCCCATTATTGCACCATTCATGGTCGATATAAATACTTGGCCGTCGGCTTTTTCGTAAACAGCAAATGATTTTGGCATCATATTTCCAATTTTTTTCCGATTGTCTTCCTTTAGCATTCTCTCCGAAAATTTTGCATGGCAATATTTTATAATAGCATACTTGCCAATTCCTTTTCCGCCATTGTCGATTATTTCTTTGTTCTGATCAATAGTATTGGTTACATGCCAGCCTTCCTTTGCGTTTATTCTGTTTGTTATTACTTCTACAGATTTTTCAAAGTTGTATGGACTTTTAAATTCTTTGATCATCATTTCTCCAGAAGAGATACTTAGAGTGATTCCTGTAAATAGGATTCCAAGCGTGAAGCCTAGTAGAATGGATGCGATTATCGTTATATTTTTCATTCGTGTAATTATTAAAATAAAATATTATTCTTCGTTGATGCATATTTCACCTTGTCTGATTTTTTCACCTGTTTTATAGGCAACAAAACTAATTGTGAGAATCGCTATTGTGATAAAAAAGAAGGACAAGTACTTAAAAACAGCTTGATGTGAAATTTGAAAAGCAACCACCGAAGCTATGGTAATGGCCATTAGTGGAAAAGTGAAAGCCCACCACGATATAAAAAATTCAAGTTTCTTAAAGCTTTTGTGTAACACGAGGAGTAATACGGCAAAGAAATAAGAAATCAGCAACAAAAAAATTGCAAATGCGTCCCAACTTTGTGCTATTCGGATGTATGCAATAAAACCAATTGCTGGTGGTGCAATAAGAATAAACAAGGTAGGAACAAATTTTTGTGGAAGCTGATGGTGAAAAATGGCACGGTTTAAGAAGATCGTAAATAAGATGATCCAAAAGAAAAATCCAACTCCAAAGTAGAAGAAGGAGAATAGTTTTGGCAGGTACTCAACACCAGCAATTGGAATCAGCATATTACCAACTATTGGGATAAACCAAGCTGGATTCATAAATTGTATTTCAAAATTATTTTGTATCCAATAGGCTACAGTGTGAAGCATTAATATCGTATGCACAATGGTTCCAATCCACCAAAAACTCATGGATAAAAAGGGCCAAAAACTCATAAATGCAATGGATAACAAAAGAATAGAAATAGAGAAGGCTGAAAAAAAATTAATCCGAATACGATGATTAAAATCTATTCGTACTTCTTCGAAATGCCTAACCGCTTTTAATGCATACAGTATGGATATTCCTAAAAAAATAAACAGCGTACAAAACAGTAGAATTTCATAGAATATTTTGGGCAACCATTGCATGTGGTGAAATTTGCCAAATACAATACTTAGTCCAGCAAGTCCCATAACAATAGCATAGGCTGTTATTGGGAAATATTTTAATTTCTCTTTCATGCGGTATCAGTAAATATTTGTTGCTAGCAGCACTAGTGTGCAGGACTCTTCTGTTTTTATTCCTCGAGAATTTAGCTGTGTTGCGAAGGCAGTATTTTCAGTACCTGGATTAAAAATTACTCTACGTGGATGTAACGAGATGATATATTCGTAATAGGAAACTTGATTTTTTGCCGCTACATACATAGTAACTGTATCAACATCAGTATAAGGAGTTTGCTCCTTTACAATTTTACGATGGAATAGCATTCCTGCTTTATTTCCAATCATATAAATATCGTGTCCGTTCTCTAATAATTTATCTGCGGCTTTATAGGAGTAACGCTCTGGATTTAAGCTGGCTCCAATTATTAAGGTTTTGTTTTTCATTGGTAATTATTAATTATTATTGCGTTATTTTATAGTAGTTTTTAAGGCTCCCGGATTGATGGAAAAAAGTCTGTATTCTGGAGGATTAATCTCTAGTTCGTCGGCTATCCATTTAATATGTTTCGATAGAATTTCAAAAACATTTTCCGAATTACAATTATGAATAGCTACAGGAATAAAATGTTTATTAATTAGGGTAATATTTCGTCCAAATTGTAGGGATACCAATATTTGAACATGATTCTTTTCTAGGAGTTTAATAATGGCATCTCCTTTTTTTATGGAGCCATGAATTTGTTTCTCATCCATGTCTTTATACTTATTTATTTGATGAGAAACCAAACTAAAGGATTCGTTAGAATATTCATAGATTAGATATTTATCTACATCACCAAAATGTTTTGCTTCAAATTTATTGGTTTGGCTAACCGCAAAGGCAAATATTATTTTGTAATTATTCATAGTGTATAGAGATTGTTATCCTTATTTATTCTTGATAAATTTACCAAGGCAAAAATAGTAGGAGTCTCAAGCGAAAACAAGTAACAGGAAATGGAGTATTCTGGATTTAGAATTGAAATTTGATAACTTTTTTGCAACGAGATAATAATTCTCTTTTCATTCGTGATATTCTTTTTTTAACGATTAGGTACATTTATAGCGAATAAACACTAAAACAGAATGACTTTTAATTCGATTGATAATAACAAAGAAAATAACGAGATAAATATCGATTGTTTTCAAAATCTGGGACTTACAGATTTAAAAATCATTAATGAAAAGAAAAAACAAGTTAAGTTTTTTAAGGATGAAACTGTATTTAAGCAAGGAGCATTTGCCCCACATGTGTTGTTTGTAAATCAAGGATTAGTGCGAGTTTACCTTCAGACGAATAAGAACAAGCAAATAAATATTCGTTTGGCTAAAAAGGGTGATTTAATTGCTTTTTCTTCCATTTTTGGGAAAGACACATATCTTTATTCTGCAATTGCTTTAAAAGATTCGAATATTTGTATCATAGATAAGCAGGCTTTAAAAGAGTTATTATTGAGAAATCCTGAATTTGCAATGGAAATAAATTCTAAGAATTGCCATAATGAAAATAGGTATATTGATATTATTCAAAACATCTCCTACAAACAGATGAGAGGGAAATTAGCTTCTGCTTTGTTATATCTATCTTCGGAGATATTTATTAATGAAAATGTTTATGAGTATTTAACTCGCCAAAATATTGCTGATTTTGCATCCATAAGTGTGGAAAGTGCAGTTAAATTTATTAAAGAGTTTGAGAAAGAAGGCATAATTTCCTTAGATGGGAAAAAAATTGTAATCACCAATAAAAAAGTACTGGAAGAAATTAATAGGAGAGGTTAATTTTACGATTAAATAGAAGGTAAGGTGTTCTTATCTAATTGTTTAGGTTATGTAAATTTATAAAAACGAATCATTTTATCTGATAAAGAGTAAAGAGATGGAATTAAAAATTAATGATTATCCTTTTGGGGCAAGACCAGAAGTAACTAAGCCTAATAAGGATCTTTTAAAGTATTTGGGGGAAAGTGGAATTCGAAACTTAGTCGACGATCATTATGAAATGTTGAGAGAAAGTAAGTATAGTCCTTTATTTCCGCAGGATAAAGATGAGTTTGAAGCGGCAAAACTTCGCTCATCGGATTTCTTTATTCAGGTTTTAGGCGGACCGGAGTATTTTAATCAGAATAGGGGAGCACCTATGTTGGTTAAAAGGCATGCAAATTTTAAAATAACAAGAGAGGCTCGTCAGGTTTGGATGCAGTGCTATCAAAAGCTTTTGCCTGAACTGGATGTGCCTGAAGAATTGATACTTTCTTACTGGAATTACCTGGATGTATTTTCGAGTTGGATGGTGAATTCGGAAGGTTGAAATAAAAATTAGATGATTCAGAGTAAAGAGGATTGTAAGTTTTTAGGGGTAGAATTAAGACTTCATTTTCCATTTGCCTGATTAAATTATAAAATAAAAAAAGCTGTTGAATTCAATTTCAACAGCTTTTTTTCAGTATATTTTTGATTTTAGATAATCAACATTGCATCACCATAAGTTCCAAAGCGATATTTTTCTTTGATTGCTTCCTGATATGCAGCCATTACTTTATCGTATCCTCCAAATGCACAAACCATCATCAGTAAAGTTGAAAGCGGCAAATGGAAATTTGTAATCATGCTGTTAGGAACACTAAATTCGTAAGGAGGGAAAATAAATTTATTGGTCCACCCTTCGAACGGTTTTAATGTGCCTTGGGTTGATACTGAGGTTTCTAAAGTACGAACAACAGTTGTACCGACAGCACAAATATTTTTCTTCTTTTTCTTACCATTGTTTACCTTTTGCACAGCCAAATCGTTAATTTCGATTTGTTCTGAATCCATTTTGTGTTTGGTTAAATCTTCAACATCTACAGTTCTGAAGTTACCCAGGCCAACATGCAAAGTAACCTCTGCAAAATCAACCCCTTTAATTTCCAAACGCTTCATTAGCTCGCGACTAAAGTGCATACCTGCAGTAGGTGCGGCAACAGCTCCTTCATGTTTTGCAAAAATTGTTTGATAACGTTCTGCATCTTCAGGTTCTACTGCACGATCTATAAATTTAGGAAGAGGAGTTTCTCCTAATCCGTAAAGTGCCTTTTTAAATTCTTCGTAAGGTCCATCAAATAAGAAACGAAGAGTTCTTCCTCTTGAAGTAGTATTGTCGATTACTTCAGCAACCAATAAATCATCATCGCCAAAATACAATTTGTTACCGATTCTGATTTTACGGGCAGGATCAACTAATACATCCCATAATCTTTGCTCACGATTTAACTCTCTAAGCAAAAACACTTCGATTTCAGCACCTGTTTTTTCTTTGTTGCCATACAAACGAGCAGGAAAAACTTTGGTGTTGTTAAAGACCATAACATCTTCGTTATCAAAGTAATCAATAAGATCTTTGAAAATTTTATGTTCGATTTTTCCTGTATCTTTGTGAAGCACCAATAAGCGAGATTCATCTCTATTGTAGGCTGGATGTAAAGCAATAAGTTCGCTTGGTAATTTGTACTTAAACTTCGATAACTTCATAATGCTGAATGACTTTTATATTGGATTTTTGTTGATAGGCGATAGCAAAGCTTTCCTTTTTACGAAAAGACCGCAAGATAGTTATAAATTTTCTAAGAATTTTATAAAATCTTCAATTTCAAGGGCATCGTTGATATGAAAATCACCGATTCTAGTTCTTTCAAGAGCAGTTAAATGTGCACCGCTATTTAGTTTTTGGCCAATATCACGGGCAAGAGCTCTAATGTACGTTCCTTTGCTGCAAACAACTCTTATTTTTAAGATCTCCTTTTCAAATTTAAGAATTTCTATTTCGTCGATCGCCAGGGTTTTCTTTTTTATCTCAATTTCCTGTCCTTTTCGGGCATATTCGTAAGCTCTTTTCCCGTTTACTTTTACTGCTGAATAGTCAGGTGGCCTTTGTTGTATTTCACCAATAAAACTTTTTAGGGTTTCATCTATCAGTTCTTTAGTGATGTGTTCTGTAGGGTAAGTCTGATCAATTTCCGTCTCCAAATCAAAAGAAGGAGTGGTTTCTCCTAGTTTTAGTGTGGCAATGTATTCTTTAACCTGCGATTGGTAGCTGTCTATTTTTTTTGTGTATTTCCCTACGCAGACAATCAACAAACCTGTGGCCAAAGGGTCGAGAGTTCCGGCATGTCCGACTTTGACTTTTTTGTAATGAAACTTATGTTTGATTTTATACTTTATCTTGTTTACTAAATCAAACGAAGTCCATTCGTAAGGCTTATTAAATAGAAGTAAAGCGCCTTCTTGAAAATCATTATCGGTTTCAAATTGAATCATTTAGAATCGGATTTAACGGGAATGCCCTATTTTGTAATCAGGCTGCAAAAATAGCAATAAGTCCGATAATCAGGCAATAAATTGCAAAATAGATTAATTTCCCCTTCTTCACCAATTTAATCATCCAGCTGCAAGCCAATAATCCGGAAAGGAAAGCGCCAATAAAGCCAACTAGTAATGGTATTAATTCTACCGATCCCTGCGAGCTGTACGTTCCCTTAAAAACGCTTAGAATATTCTCACCAATTATGGGAACTAAAACCATTAAAAATGAAAATTTGGCTACTTCAGATTTTTTGTTTTTTAGAAGCAGTCCGGTTGCTATTGTGGCTCCCGATCTAGAAATTCCGGGAAGTACAGCAACTGTTTGAGCCATTCCTATGATAAAGGCATCCTTAAATGAGATTTCTTTTTCTTTTTGTTTTGCATAGTAAGTAAATGCAAGAAATGCAGCCGTTACCAGAAGCATAAAACCTACTATCAACAAGATTTTATCAGTATTGAAAATTTCTTCCACCTGATCTTTAAAAAACACGCCTACAATTCCGATTGGAACCATAGAGACAGCAATTTTAGCAATATACTGTGTCGATTCATTCCACTGAAAACTAAAAAGATTCTTTAAAAGTTCAAGAATATCTTTTCGGAATACAATAATTGTACTTAAAACAGTTGCACCGTGCACAACAACAGTAAATACCAAATTATTTTCGGCATGAATACCTAAGAAGGCTTTGCCTATTTCTAAATGACCACTGCTGCTTACCGGCAGGAATTCTGTTAATCCTTGCAGTAAGCCTAAAAGTAAGGCTTCAATCCAATTCATACTATATTATAAAGAAAAATTTTCGGTTAATTAACCGAAAAATACATAAAAGGAGATATTTACTGTTCTTTTGGTTTTTTCATGATGGCGTATATTTCAAAGCCGAAACCAAACAACACCACCATTGGAGCTAAAGTAATTCTTCGAAAACTAAAGATGCTTTCATCGAATACATTGGGATCATCCGATCCACCGCCCATCATGAGTAGGAATCCTACAATGATGATAACAAACCCAATAACGATAAGTTTGTAGTTTTCTTTTGAAAGAGCAAAATCCAATTTTTTATCTTGTTTGTTCATGTTCTCAAATTTTGTCGGTTTTGACAATTTGTTGCCAAATTTACAATAAACTAATTAAAGTGCCTAGAGGTAAACGTACCTAAAGTTCCTGAAATGTTTCGTGTTATGATTTTTTAACACAAGAACCGTCTTTCTAATACAGGGAACGCGACTCAAGCCTTAAGTATTTGTTTACAGCAAATAGGGTTGATATCCACGTGATTAAAAGTCCGATTAATAAGATCAGTAAGAATAAGACACCAATCATTTCAACATTACTGAAATTGATTACCTGACTTAATTCTTTTTGCGACAGATAAATAACACCCGAAAGCATTGCGTTGGCGATTAGAGCTCCTATGACTCCATGCAGTAAGGTTTTGGCCATAAATGGCCGGCGTATAAAGCCTCTGGTAGCACCAACCAATTGCATGGTGTTGATTATAAAACGCTGAGAGTAAATGGATAATCGTATGGTGTTGTTGATTAGAGTAAATGATATCGTAAAAAGTAAAACACTAAAAGCCAATATGATCAAGCTGATTCTTTTCACATTTTCGTTTACCAAATGCACCAGTGATTTTTGATAATCCAACTCCTGAACCTGCGATTGCTTTAGCAGATGCTTTTCGATTACTGCAATACTATCTGTATTTGCGTATCCGGCATATAATTTAACATCGATTGATGCACGAAGTGGGTTGTAGCCTAAAAAAGAGATAAAATCTTCACCTAACTCTTTCTCGAATTCTTTGGCAGCAGTTTCTTTGTCTACATATTCGGTGGCCTTCACATAATCACTGGCATCCAATATTTTTTGCAAACGACGGATTTCAACTTCTTTGATATTGTCTTTTAAAATTACGGAAACTCCAATATTTTCTTTCACATAATTGGAAATCTGGTTGGCATTTAAAATTAGTAAGCCCATTAATCCTAACATGAATAGAACCAATGAAATACTAATTACTGAAGTAATGTAAGAGGAGCGAAGTCTTCGTTTTGTACCTTTTTCTTTGTATGCCATTTGAAATGAAATTAAAGAATTCTATCCGATATACTTAATCAGATGTTTATCCATATTTGACCGGATGTCATGCGAAAATACAATTTTTCATTCAAAATATATCATACTTATATGAATTTGAAATGCTTTCACAAGAAATCAATTTTGTTAAATTTGTGATTAAATCAGAACCTAACACAAAACAGCAAGGTGGGAATCATTCGTCAACAAACCATTAAAGGAACTGTGGTTTCCTATTTTGGAGCCATTTTAGGATTTATAAATACTGGGATTTTGTTTCCGAGGATTTTGGGAGCAGACCAAATAGGTTTGTTGAATTGGTTGGTAGCAATTGCAACAATTGCAACGCAGTTTTCTTCTTTCGGGTTCAATAATGTTACAGCCAGATTGTTCCCTTATTTTCGAAATGAAAATCGAAATCATAATGGATATTTGTTCATTTTGTTTTGGGTTGGGATGATTGGCTTCATTCTTTCTTTGATTGCTTATTTTCTTTTGCATCCTGTTGCTGTCAGTTTATATTCAAACGAATCACCACTTTATTTAAATTACCTGATTTATTTGATTCCTTTGGTATTTTTCACACTCTTTTTTAATTTATTCGAAGGATACAATAGAGTGATGTACGATGCAGTTTCGGGAACAATTTATCGGGATATTGTATTTAAACTTATCAACTTTTGTATCATTCTCCTTTTCTGGAAAGATATATTGGAGTTTTCGCAGTTCGTATTTTTATATGTAGTGGCTTTTTGTTTACCAACTGTTTTACTATTTCTGCTTCTTCTAAAGCGAGGTCAGATTTCTTTTGCATCTAATCTGAAGTTCGTAACACCCAAACTTCGAAAATCTATGGTTAATGTTTCCTTATTTGGAATTCTGAATGGTTTAAGCGATAAGTTAACGGCTAATATCGACAGAATAATGATTGTAAGTTTTATTGGTTTAGGTGCAAATGGTATTTATGCAACAATGGCAAATTTTGGGATGCTAATTTCAATGCCTTCACGCACATTAAAGAAGATAGCAAGTACCGTAATTGCTGAGGCTTGGAAACGCGATGATCTCGCAACCATTGGGAAAGTTTATTCGCAAAGCGGTTTGCATCAATTTATGACAGGTTGTTTGCTGTTTATTGGAGTCTGGGTGAATGTTGAAAATGTATTTGAGATAGTTCCGGATAAATACATTGCAGGAAAATATGTAATGTTTTTCATTGGGATTTCGCATGTTATACAGATGCTGTCAGGTATTAGTGGTGTGGTAATTCAAGCTTCGCCTAAATATCGGATACAAACACTGTTTATGCTTATTTTCGGTGCTTTGGTAGTTGTTACTAATTTGATTATGATACCAGTTTGGGGAATTGTCGGTGCAGCTGCAGCCTCACTTACTGCCAGCTTTATCTTTAATCTGATGAAATACATATTTCTTTGGAAAACCTATGGATTTCAACCAATTAACAGGAAATATCTATTTGTTTTAGGGATTGCTCTTATGTCTTTTTATTTAGGTTATTTACTGCCAAAAATGGATTGGTTTGTATTTGATATTATTGTAAGAAGTACTCTGGTAGGAGGTATTTATTTACTGCTCACTTTTTTTCTTAAAATTTCGAATGATTTTAACGAATTTGTAAGTAAACGTCTGGGTTTGAGGTAAGCGTTTTTTATTTTTGATATCAGTGGCTAAGAATAAAACTACTCTTTAATAATCTCGATTATTTCGGTAGTTGAGATAGATGGAGTTCGTTCCAGATACACCACTTCGCAAAGTGATTTGAATTCATCAAAACGGCCTTCCCAGTCGTTTCCCATCACCAAAACATCAGCGTTGAATTGCTTGATGTAATCCCCTTTTAATTCCAATGATTCTTCGTAGAATACTTCATCAACGACTTTGAGCGATTCAATAATTCGCTTTCGGTCTTTTTCTGAGTAGATTGGGTTTTTCTGTTTTTTGGAATAGTTTAAAGCATCGGTTGAGATACCAACAATAAGATAATCACCTTTTGCTTTGGCACGTTCTAAAATCCGTAAATGTCCGATGTGAAAAAGGTCAAATGTTCCAAAGGTGATTACTCTTTTCATAGTTTTGCTTTATTGATTCCTGCGAAGATAATGTTCCTGAATGAAATTAAAAATTCTTTGAGAACTGTTATCATCTGTATTTAGATATGATTTTTCGATAATTTGGGTTCTTGCTGTAACAAATTCGTCATTTTTAGTAAATGTACTAAGTAAATCCTGTTCCAGTTTTTCTTGAGTGGTAGAAATAGATCCAATAATAAAATCGTTGAAGAAGGAATGTAATTCACGATCTTTGGTTTCGTACTTTTCGCGGTCATACAGCAGGAAAAACACCGGCCTGTTCAGTAAAATATAATCCATGTAAATGGAAGAGTAATCGCTCACCATACCATCAATTTCAGGAAGAAGAGGATATACGTCTTTTACATTATCGTACCAAAGAATGCGTTCGAATTCGTTACTGATAGTCTTGTATTGTGGCAATGGATGCAGCTTGAAAACAAATACAAAATCATTTTTAATGGCGAATTCATTCAATTTATGAAGGTCAAGAATTCCATCGGAAATACCATCACCTCCGGTATCCCGAAAGGTTGGTGCATACAAGATTGATTTGATTCCTTTTTTACGCAATTCAATCACCTTTTGAATGGTTTTCTCATCCGAGTTGATTAATGCATTCTTATATTTTATTGGGTTTACAATGATGTCGTTACGCGGATATCCTGTATCAATAAAGTGGTCTGAAATAAATGCAGGTTTGAAAAAATGTTCGGTAAAGAATTCTCCTGTTGAGATAAGTGCATCGTAAACAGGTAGTTTTCCAACAAAATTCAAAATAAATCTGCGGTAGAGCGAGCTGGTTTCCTGAATAAAGAATTTGTTGTCGCGCTGAATCTTTTTGAAGCCTATTCCGTGCCAGATTTGAATAATTTTTGCCCGCCAGAATAACTGAAACCGACAATTATCCATCCACGAAAAATTATCAACTACAAAAACCTTACATCTCAACGAAATCCAATAGGCCTTGGCTGACGGGTAGTACAATATGTTGCTGTATTGATGTTTGAGTGATTCATAGGTCTCTTTATTTGCGGTCAGGAAATAGAATTCCTGATCTTCTTCCTTTTCCGATAAGTAGAGGAAAAAGAACTTTACATTATCAATAAAAAAACCATCTTTTGCTCCCATAAGCACCATCAGATTCTTTTTTTTGGGAATAAGGCAGCTGATGGGAACAATAAAGATCCAGCCCAATAGGGTGGTAAGGAAAATGATTGGTTTGGAGTATTTGTTGAGATCCATTAATTCAATTTTCTAATTTCCTGAAACACTCTCTCGCAACTCTCTGTATCCTGATAAGTGTGATACATATCCCTGATTTTTTTGCGCCACTTGGCATGAGTCTGAGGCTGTTCGAAATAGCGTTGTAAATGCGTTATAAATTCTTTTTGCGTGCTTGACTTTGCTCCAGGAGTATTCTCCTCGAAATCGATAAAAAAGCCTTTGTATTGCTTGTATTCGTCTAAATCGTATGGCAAATAAATAATTGGCCGATCCAAAAGCAGGTAGTCAATCCAAAGTGATGAATAATCGGTTACCAAAACATCTACGTAAGGCAATAATTCATACACATCGGGGAATCGGTACTGATCAGCTTTTAGTACTCTGTCAATAGAAAAGAAATCATGAGTTTTTTCAACAGACTTTCGTTTTATATCCTCTTTATGACCACGAACCAAGATGTAGGCATCTTCTTTCTCCAGAAAATTAGAAAGCCGTTTTGCATCAAAATCCCCGAAAGGGAAAAAGTGAGTTTTGTAACCTTCTTCGCGCCAGGTTGGAGCGTATAGTATTATTTTACGATCGAGAAATGGATTTGCAAGCAATAAAGACGGACTTAAATTGATATCCTGAAGCAAATAATCGTTACGAGGCAAACCACTCACCCAAACATTGTTCATGTCAATATTGAATCCGGCTGCATGAATGATCTGTTCCAACGGAGAACAAGCTGCCATGTAACTGTATTTTTGCAATTGCTTGTGTTTGGCATATTTGCGCCAGGGAGGCGTTTGCAAGGCCATTTTTTTCATTGGCGTACCATGTCCTAAATAGATGATGTTTTTGCATTTTTCGTGCAGGTAGTATGGCTTGAAAGCAGCGGCACTAATTCCATAGGAAAGAATGACATGTCTGGTCCTTAAAAAGAGAAAAAACCCTTTCAACGACCACGAATAAACTACTTCTCCGGGGAATTTATCATTTAGTTTATGATACAAGGATTTGTAAGGAGTGAACAAAATGCTGTTGAAATCATTTTTTTCGCGCATGTACTCAAACAGGTACTTCGAATTGTCGAAATATACCTTTTCAGTCAAAAAGAAGAGGGCAATCCGCTTGTCTTTTGGCACCAGTTTTTCCAATAGAAAATAAAAACGGCGCATTAAAAACAGGACAATATGCAGAAAAACAATTTTCTGCATGAAGTTGACAAACTGTTGTGTTCGGGAGTACTGACTATTCATTTTCAATCGTTTCTTTTCGGATATTTTTAATTCCAAAAACAACTCCTCCGGCTAGCAGCAAAAAGAATAAAACCATGCTGGCAACAGATATATTTTCGGTAACTGTCATTGCTTTTGGCTCAAATTTAAAGGTGATTTTATGCTTTCCTCCGGGAACTTTCATCGCCCGTAATATGTAGTTGGCTCTAAAGTGCGGAGTAAGTTTCCCATCAACATAGGCATTCCAGCCCGGCTGGTAATAAATATCGGAGAAAACCACCAATTGATCGCTTTTAGCATTGAATTGATAAGTTATTTTGTTGGGAGCATATGTTTCCATTGAAATACTTGCCAAAGAATCAGCCTGACTTGTAAATCCTTCCAATTGAGATGCAAAACGCTTGTCAACTAAAGCTTCTTTTGCAGGATCGAAGGCATTTAATCCCATGATTTCTTCATCGGCATTGTTCACGATTTTGTAGTTGGGAACAATCCATGCTTCTCCCAAGGCATCAGGATTCAATTGCGCCTGATTTCCTTTTTCTTTATCGGGTGTGATGATGTATTTGGTATTTAGCATGTTGATCACCTTCATGTTGTTTTTTATGATGTGATGATCGATCAGCTCTTGGTAACGTCGCAATTTGGCTCCATGATAACCTCCAATGGACTTGTGATAGTAGGAAGTGCTTCCGTTTTGCCAGGTTTGAACAGAGGTGTTTAAAACCCTGTAATTGCTGTGTTGGTTGAGAACAGTGAAAGGAACAATAGCCAATTCCAGTTTGCTTGCTTTGCGGTTTTCTTTTTTGTATTCATCCTGTGCTTTTTGAGCCAATACCTGTAATTCCGGATGAGTTGAAAACTCAGATTGCAGAATTTCAAAATCGGCTTGAGTAGGGCTGAATGCAACTTTCAGTTCTTTTTTTGGAACAAAGCTGTCTGCATTTAAAAAGCGTTTGTTAACCGGCCATAAATCAACCAGAATCAGAACAACAATACCTGCAATAAGAAGATTTGATTGAAACCATTTTTTACCATATCCGAAAAGGAGAACAGCAATTAAAGCAACAAAAAGAATGGTTCGTAATGCATCGGCTCTAAACATAGAAACCCGGGCATTAGAGATGTCCGATTGAATTTGATTGATGTAAGTGACAGCATTTGGATTTCCAGATTTTATTTGTGCAAAATAACTTGTTTCAGCCTGAGTAATAAAATCAAGAAAAAGATTTGGAAGCAAATACAAAAGCAATGAAATTCCTGCAGTTAGCAACAAGGGCCACACCAATACATTTAACTTTACAGAAAATAATTTCACTTTTTCCTTCAGGATTTCAGGCTCCTCCAGTATTTTTTTAACGGCTAAAATTGCCAGTAAAGGAATGCACAACTCAACAACAATAAGAATGGACGAAACCACCCTGAATTTGTTGTATAAGGGCACGTAATCTAAAAACAGATCGGTAAGGAATTGGAAATTATGTCCCCACGACAGCATAATGGCCAAAATTGTTGCGGTAAGCAATCCCCATTTGAAACGTCCGGGAACAATAATCAATCCTAAAAAGAATAAAAAGAGGATGACGGCTCCAACATATACAGGACCAGCTGTAAATGGCTGATTTCCCCAATAGTGGTGATCTTTTATTGGCTCAATTTCGTAATATTTGGCCACATTTTCTATCTGTCCGCCGCTAAGGTAGCTAACTAATTGAACAGCCTCCTGAGGTGATCCGGCTCCACCTTTTGCATTGGGAATTAAAAGGGTTAGGGTTTCCTGAACACCATAGCTCCACTGGGTTGCATAATCTTTATCCAGACCGCCGGTTTTGTTTCCTTTCTCGCCAAATGTTAGTTCTGATTTTCCACGAATGGTTTGTTTGCCGTATTGGTATGAATTGTACAAATTGGAACTGTTTACCCCAACTGCCAGAATGGATGCAATGACCAAAACACCAATTGCAGTGAAGAATTGTTTTAATTCCTTTTGTTTCCAACGATAGTAAAAATCAAAGGCAACAATACAAAGAACCGTAATCAGAAAATAGTAGGTCATTTGTATGTGGTTGGAATACAATTCGAGTATTAGAAAGAAAGATGCGAGCAATCCGCCTAAAATGTATTTTCCTCGGAGCGTAAGCAATATTCCCGCAAGGGCTGGTGGAATAAAAGCCAAAGCATTTACTTTCCAGAGATGCCCGGCACCAATAATGATAATGAAATAGGTTGAAAAAGCATAGGCAATGGCACCTCCGATGGAGAGCCAGGGATTTACCCGCAAAGATATGAGTAATATATAGAACCCAATCAAATAGATCATTAGGTATCGTACCGGACTTGGTGTGTGCAATTCCATGGCTTCTTTAAAGAATTGCATAAACTTCGATTTGTACTCAACGGTAATCTGATAGGCCGGCATTCCTCCAAACATCGAGTTGGTCCACAAAGGATCTTCACCAGTGGATTTTCTAAAATCCATGATCTCTTTTTTATAGCCAAGGGCATTTATGGTATCCCCTTTTCGGAGCTGTTTTCCATCCAATACAGGCTGAAAAAATGCAAATCCAATAATAAGGAAAATGATGATGGCTGATAAATGGGGAATAAGGGGCTTGAAGTTCATTGTAATTATGAATTAGGAGTTATGAATTAGAAGTGAATCAATTCATAAGTCATATTTTTAATTTTTAATTCCGCCCCTAAAATACAAAAAGCACGGAATATTTTGCTTCGTGCTTCACTTAATATTTCACAATTAACAACCCAATTGTACTTTGTGTGGTTTTAGTTTCCCAACATTTGGTAGGTTAAGTTTGTGTATTCGTCTAACCAATTGTAATATTCTTGAATTTGTGTTGTAGTTGGTTGATTTTTAAGCCATTCATTGATTGAATGTGATGTGTTTTGGAAAATTTTAATTTCGGCAAATTCCAGTTGTTGAATAATTCCGGTTTTGCCGGAGTTGATTAATTCTGAAACATTCAGATATTTGTATCCGGCTGAACGGCTGATCGGATAGCATCTGTGTTTCAGATTCAGTGCCATTTTATTCAATGGACAATTTGCCGATCCTTCTGCAGTCAGAACTTTAGGTAAATTATTGCCGCCTTTTACCCAAACAGGCAGGGCAATGGACGTGTCAGGGAATCCGATCTGTGTCCAGATGGTATTCATATCTGTTGCTTCTCCTTTTTTAACGTCTTCAATTAAAATCATGGATGAGGAACCGTGACGGGTAATCATGTCATCGGAATTTATGAAATGAGCCCCGTAAGGAGTGCTTTTAAATTCTTGTCGGAAGTCCTTTTTTAGGACAGCATGTTTTAAACACCTCGAAAAATCCTGAATAATGGTTTGAGCATTTAAATTTCCACAAGCATCGGCCTGATAGAACAAATCCTGAGCTGTTTGAAAACGGATAAAACCATATCCAATGTCTTTTTTTCCGGTAAAGGAGAAATTGGTTCTTAGGATGTATCCGTTAGGAGCCTGAGCCGGATCGTTGGCATCAAACTTGGTGAATGTGTGATTGTTCACTTCGTAAAAAGCGACGTTTCCTTCAGCATCCAATACACCGAAATGAGCCGCCAAGCCCATTGGTTTTGGTCTGTTTGTAAGCAATTGCTCAAAATCTTCCAGATTAGCACAGGTTTGCAGGGCAAGCTTCATAAAATAACCTTCCTGATCCTTAAAGGAAGTGGTATCTGTCAGGTTCACGTTGAATGATGCGCTGTTCATAATAGCAAAACCTTCGGAATTGGAACCGCCCCAAACCTGTTCGCCCTTTTCATCATTGGAGTTGATCATGCCGATATAAGGAAATTTTCCATCGGTGAAATAGTTCAGTTTGTTTTCGAAATTTTCAGTGTCGCGTAGTTTCCATATCATTGGACGACCATCTTTCGTGTATTTGCCCGAGATGACGGCTGTTGTGCAGGCAATGCCTTGATAGGCGGATACGATTAAAATAAGTAGTAAGCTCAGTAAGTTTTTCATTAGCTGGTGTGTGATTTAGTTCGTTTGTTTTCCATTAGAAAGGAAGAGCTAAAGTACAATAAATATGAATTATGAGTGATGAATTAGGAATTAATAGTTCGATTTAAGCATAAGATTTTTCCTTTAGGAAAAGAGGCCGTTATACCTGCAAAAAAAAATGGCCATCCTGCAAAAGAATGGCCATTTTAATGTCTATTTAGTTGATTCGTTCCGTTAATCCTGAGTTTGGAAATAAATCTAAAATCTCAAAGCTAACATCTCCTGTCTACTCTTTTTATTTCAATTGCTTGAATAATTTTTTCATGCTTACATGATCTTCAATAATATCATACAATTTTGAGATTTCAACACGTTCCTGTTCCATGCTGTCGCGGTGACGGATAGTTACCGTATTGTCCTCCAATGACTGATGATCAACAGTTACACAAAAAGGAGTACCAATGACATCCTGACGACGGTAACGCTTACCGATTGAGTCTTTTTCGTCGTACTGACAGTTGAAATCAAATTTCAGGTCGTTGATAATTTCACGGGCTTTTTCCGGAAGACCGTCTTTTTTCACCAATGGCATCACGCAAAGTTTAACCGGAGCCAAAGCAAGAGGCAATTTAAGTACCACGCGTTCGTCAACTTTCCCATCTTCTTTCTCAATTTTCTCTTCCTGATAGGCTTCCGACATGATTTGAAGAAACATACGGTCAACTCCAATCGAAGTTTCAACTACGTAAGGAACGTAGCTTTTGTTCAATTCAGGATCGAAATACTGAATTTTCTTACCTGAATATTCCTGATGCTGACTCAAATCAAAATCGGTACGGGAATGAATTCCTTCCACCTCTTTAAATCCGAATGGAAATTTAAATTCAACATCGGTAGCTGCATTGGCGTAATGAGCCAATTTATCGTGATCGTGAAAACGGTATTTTTCTTCACCAAAACCAAGCGCTTTGTGCCAGCTCATACGGGTTTCTTTCCAGGCATCGAACCATTTCATTTCCTCACCTGGACGAACAAAGAACTGAAGCTCCATTTGTTCGAATTCACGCATACGGAAAATAAACTGACGTGCCACAATCTCGTTACGAAATGCTTTACCAATCTGAGCAATTCCGAAAGGAATCTTCATACGACCCGTTTTCTGAACATTCAGGTAGTTCACGAAAATACCCTGTGCCGTTTCCGGGCGAAGATAAATTTTACTGCTTCCGTCGGCAGTAGAACCCATATCAGTCGAAAACATCAGGTTGAACTGACGAACATCAGTCCAGTTTTTAGATCCTGAAATTGGACAAACAATTTCATTGTCAACAATAATCTGCTTCAATTCGTCCAGGTCATTCTTATCCAGAGCCTCAACAAAACGGGCATGTACAGCATCCATCTTTTCTTTGTTTGCCAATACACGGGGGTTGGTTGCACGAAATTGAGCCTCGTCGAAACTTTCACCAAATTTCTTCTGTGCTTTCTCTACTTCCTTGTCCATTTTGCCTTCTAATTTGGCCAGCAAATCCTCAATTAAAACATCAGCCCGGTATCGTTTCTTCGAATCTTTATTGTCAATCAACGGATCGTTAAAAGCATCAACGTGGCCCGAAGCTTTCCAAATAGTAGGATGCATAAAAATAGCCGAATCGATACCCACTACATTTTCGTGCAGTTTCACCATTGAATCCCACCAGTATTTTTTAATATTGTTTTTCAATTCAACTCCCAGCTGCGCATAGTCATATACAGCACTCAATCCATCATAAATTTCCGATGATTGAAACACGAATCCGTATTCTTTACAATGAGCTACCAGTTTTTTGAAAACATCTTCCTGAGCCATAAATCTTATATTTTGAGGTTAATTTTTTAAGCTATTAGCTTTTAGCCATTGGCTATTAGCATTGTATAATTTCCAAAAAGGAAAGGCAAAAATACGATTCAATGGATTTACATCCAATTAATTTATAGCGTTTTTATAGATATTTTGAATAATAAATTTAGGTGAGTGGAATGTTAAAAAGCTAAAGGCCAACTACCAATAGCTATTCGCTTACCATTTAATCATCCACTTCTTCGAAATCAACATAGTCGCCCACATCTTTTTTGTGTGGATCGCCTGTTTTACCCGATGGTTTGTCAATGGTTACTTCACCTTCTTTTTTTGTTTGCTGCTGCTGCTGTTTGGCTTGTTCCTGCATTTTATCGAAGGTTTTCTTCACCAAAAACGGGAATATTGCTTTCAAAATCCACTTTAATATGTAGTAGATCCCAACAGCTATGATTATAAATTTTATAAATGCCATATTCTTTTCTTTTGAAAGGCAAATATAAGCATTTCATTTTTTTTTTTGATGTTCTTCGGCATTTGCTTTTGGGCGTTCCCTTCGGGCGGGCTTTTCGCTGCAACTCCTCGCTCATTCTTCGCTGTGGGGTTTCCACTGCAATCCTTAACGCATGGTATCATTTATCAGGTGAAATTCCTCTTGTCGTTTGGTTCTAATGTTTTATAACCAAATCAATAACGGGAAGTTATGAACTTTTTCTTCGTGGTAAATTGTTTTTTTTTGACAGGAATTGTCCGTCCTATGTTCTGTTATTGTTTCTCTGAGTCAAAAAATTCTGTTCTGCGGTACAATCAGAGAAATCTGTGGGTTTTATATGCCCTTCTGCAGGCAAATCAATACGTTCTGCGGCACAATTAGTCCGTTCTGCGGGTAAATCAATACGTTCTGTGGCAAAATATGTAATTCTGCGGGTAAATCACCTCTTTCTGCAGCATTTGACCCCTTCCTGCGCTATAATCACCTAGCCTGCGCGCGGGTTTCAGACTTATTAAGTTGGTGTAACATCCTTATTAATATCAAAAAAAAAGACTGCCCCGCAAGGCAGTCTCGAATTCAAATTGATGTAAACTCTCCGTTATTGGAGTAAAAAAAACGTTTTATTTATTTGTACAATGGCTTCTTTTTGTTTTTAATTTCATCCTCGAAAGAGCATGAGTTTTTGTTCTTTGTTTTGTCTTTACATCCAAACAAAAAGTTGATTCCGAAACGAATATTTGCCAAGTGAGCAGTATTTGGTTTAAGGGCCGCCATTACATTGTCGCTCACCACATAAAACTGTGTTGGGCCTAACTTTGTTGCCAATCCAAATCCAATGTTATTGTACGAGTTGTTTACCACCGAATAACTTAAAGTGGTACTTAGATTTCTGAAAAAACGTGCGTTGGCTGAGAGTGTTAATGACGATTGTATTTTGCCGTTAAAAATTTCGGTTCTGCTTAATGCACCTACATTCACTCTTTTGTTAAGGTCGTGTGTTCCGCCTAAATAAATTTTGGCAGGAAGTCCTACTCTGTAAGAATCTATTCCGTTTGACACGCGAAATTCATCAGCAATAGAATCAGTAAGGTCTTCAAACACATCTTCAATTTCGCGATAGTTTGGATCATTGGAATTTCCCGATTGCGACCAGTCGGCTCCTGTCCAGGTAAACGAACCTTTCTGAGAGAATTCATGACCATCCGTTTTCCAGTTAATCGATCCAATGTCCAATATACTTGCATATAAGCGGGTTTTTTCATCCATTTGGTAAGTCATACCCAAATCAACCGCAAAACCTTTGTTATCGGTATTTGCGAAGAAATCTGCATCGTAATCATCACCATCAATGTCAATGTCATTCACATATCCGTCCGCATCCAAACCGATTTGATTAATTGGCATGGAAACACGAAGACGGTGTTCCGAATTTAAAACAATCTCGTTACCGGAAGCAGAGGTGAATACGGACATGTCGGAATCTTCCATGTGCATGTTGGCTATACCAAACAGCATTTTTCCTTTGATACCAACCGTCCATTTGTCGTTTATTTTTTTCGATACACCCAGAGCAACTTCGTGATAGTAACTTGCATCCAATCCCAGTCCGCCCCAGTTTGCAGTTTTTCCTCTGTATGAGGCGTTGCCGTCTTTCAAAAATGTCACCATTTCCTGATCGAAACTGAAACGGGAATCTTCCTTCTCAATCACATCCAGTGTGAAAAAGTAATCTTTTGCGCGTATTCCGAGGGCAAAAAGAGTCAGTTCAAATTGCTGCGACACAAAATTGGTTGTTTGCAATGCATCGTGAAAGCTATTGATATCAACAACTAAAGAATCTTTTCTGATTCCTGTACCATCTTTAATTATATCGCTGTAAGCAAAGCTGCTGTTGCTGTAATTCAGATAAATTGAACTCAGCGCCGGAAAGCCAACGAAAACTTTGCATTCGGGTTGAATGGCCGGATTCAACTGATTTGACTGAGGAACATTTTGCATTAAATACAAAGTGTTGTTCATTTTTTGGGCTGAAGCCGAAACAGATAAAAACAGAAATATCAATCCTGCTATAGATGTTTTGTATATAAATTTAATCATAGTGGAGTGTCTGGGTGCTTAGTTATTAAGATCGATTTGAGCCTGTACCGAAAGGGTGAATTTGAGTTCGTAACTGCCCTTTAGCTTAACAGGAACGCCACCATTTTCGGTACTTACGCCAGCGTTTATAATTAGGTTTTTGGTTTGGTTCAGGTTTTTTATCTGACTTTGGTTTAATTGTATTTGATGCTCCACCTCTTTTACTGAGGCAGGATCAACTTCGCCGATATTGGCACCAGATGTAAATACGCTTGCCGCCTCAATAACTTGATTGTCCGAAATGGAATCAATTACATGGTAAGCAGCATCGGTAAAGTAAATTTTATCAATTGTTATGTCGAGCGGATAACCGTTTTCAGTAACGATAACCACGGCAGCATTCATAATTTTATCTGCATCGCTAATGTCAATGTCGTTTACTGTATCTCTAAGCATCAGATTTGTTGCCGTAAAATCCAAAGGAACATCAATTTCAATATCTACATTAATTGCAGAACTGCTGCTGATGATGTTTGGAGTTGTTGGTGTTGGAGCAATGGCGCCGGTTGGGTTTAAAGCAATATTTCCAAAATATTCCAATCTGTCTGATGGTGGCAGAGCCATTAAATCTACAATACCGGAATTGTTTTTGTCATAGGTTATTGTTTCTGATATTGCATCGATCGTTAACGGATTTGTAACAGATACTTTATCAGGATAGGCAGGTTGCAATGCATCCGGATTTAATGAGGCTGCAGTTCCATCTGTTGCGTAGCCGGTAATGTCGGCATTAATTTGGAACGGAACTCCAACCGAGTTTTCCATGATAAGATTAATGTGGGGATCAGCAAATTGGTAATCACCTTCAATATCATCCCAAAAATCAACATTCATGTCAAAGTTTCCGGCATCGAGAGTAATGATTTGATTTCCAAAATCACCTTTTGCCAATTGAAAATTGATGTTCTGAACAGTTAGGTTAATTCCCAGATCACCTGTTCCGCTGATGAGACCTCCATTATCTTTAATATCAATGTCAAAAGTGATGTCAACATCGTTATTGGTAGTGTAGGGTGTGTTGAAAAGTAAATTTAGGTTTGGTAAATTCAGCGTTTCAATTTGTGTTGCATTTGAAGCTAAAGAATAAGTTTGATTGATAGGATTGCCACCTGAAGTTCCATTCGGAATTGAAATGCTGATATCTACTTGAGTATTTAAAGGATTTGTTAATCGGAATTGAATGTTTGCATCCAAATCCAATTCGTAAAGTAGTACGCCTGTATTTCCTGTGATGATCTGAATCTGATCGGTTTGCGGGCTCGTTGGTGGAAGTGACGCATATGGAATGCCAACACCAAAACTGGGTAAAGAATAACTTAGATCAATTGCGGATTGGTTGGGGAAATTTAGAACCTCATCAACATTGTAAGAAAAAATATCTTCTTCCATGTATTTGATGTGCAGCATGCCTTCCGCATCAAGAGTAATGGTTTGATCGGCAGGGTTTGCCTCATGCTGATTCAGTAAATACCACAGCGAATAAGTTCCGTACCCAACGGGAACAATCATATTGGGTGTCCAGTCTATTTTATCGGAAAGCTTGTCGAAGTCGTAGTCGTCTCCGTTAAAACAGGATTGCGTTGAAATGGCTAAAATACCAGCAATCAGGAATGGAATAAGGGATTTAAATTTGAATATCATAATAGTTTTAATTTATATGCGTTTATATGCATAGTACCGAACAAAGCACTGAAAGCCCTAATAATTCTATGATAAATTTCAGACATTAATTGTAAATCATGAAAAATCAATAGCTTGCGCAGACTCTTGGTTTTGGTACATGAATATTTAGTAATTGTTGATAAAAAATTATTGTACGGAATAATTGAGAAGGAAGTTTCGGTTATCGCCTACATAGAGATTGAAGGATTTATCGCCGGTTTTCGAAAAGCCGATTGAGAATTCTGTATTTCCTTTAAGTGGAAATCCTTTATGGTTATTTCCCTCTTTATCAATCAAAAAAATCTTGTTCTCATCTTCCAAACAAATTCCAATTTCAACATTTCTTCGCGAGAAGCTGTAAACATTAGGGCGGAAGCTAATATTGGAATCGAACTTTTTTTCGAGACTTTGTTTTCCCGAATCATCAAATATTCTAAGGATGTTATAATCAGCAAACAAATATTCATTTTTGCCATCGGAATCAATATCTGCGGCTACAAAAAAATGTGAATCGGATAGTTGTGTGAGTGTTTTTTTCTCAATCGTTCCATCAAAATAGCAATAGTATATATTTCCGTTAACATCAGTAGTTACCAGTTTGTCGCTGATATTTCCAGCAGATGTTTCCAAAAAGAATGGGTTGTTCTTCGATTTTGAAAACTGTTCTTTACATTTAATTCTTTCTTCGCCACGGCGATTTAGGATGTAAATGCGATATTGATCGGCATAAACAATGTAGTCTTTGTTTTTTACCCGAAAGTGCTGAATTTCGCAATTAATTTCGTTTTCAGATTTATCCGGACTCCAACCGGTAAGAGTCTTGCCTTCTTTCGTGTAAGCATAAATATTTTTATCCTTGCAAGGAATGAAAAACCGATAATTCTTGTTATTGTCGTAATCGAAGATAGAAACACCCTGAACAGCCTCAGCCTTTAGTTTTATTGGATAATTTCCAACATTGTCACCATTTCTATCTACCAGATGAAGCTTGTTTTTAGTGGCAAATAAATACTGCAGTTTTCCATTTTTAAAAAGATCTATTTGGTGAACTTTTCCAACAATTTGAGATTCCAATGCTTTTTTCCATAAAACACGTCCCGATGGATTTAAAAGATGAAGTTGGTTATTGATATCCTGAACCAAAATTTCATTCTCTTTTGTATAATGATTTTGAACGAGATAGGGTTTGTGGGCAAAGCAGGTATCCAACCTCGATTCCCATTCGGTTTGAGGAGCCAACTCCAATATCGGATCGTATTCGATGAATAGGTTGTTGTAGATCAAATTTCTGTTCGAGCTCAATTGCAAGCCAATAGCCTGAAATTTATTTACACTCTGCTTGTGATCTTGAATTTCTTTTTGCAAATCGGCCTTCAGGAATTCTGAAATAAATGAGTTTGCTCTTGGTGTTGAAGCATAAAAATAAAAGTTCGCTTTATTAGACAGGAACTCTTTATTTTCCATATAGGTTTGATTGGTATTCAGGGTTTTACCCAAAACCGATTCTTTAATAAATTCGGAAATAGAGCTGATATCAGGTCCCATCACCATGTAATTATCGATAAAAGTAAAGTAGGCCGATGAGGCGCCTGCAAAGAAGCTTCCGAAAAGCTTCTCCGGAAGTTGATCTTCAGGCAATCTGAAAATATCGAAGCTGGTTTCTTTGTCGAGCTGGTAAGTGCGCATGTAGTAGGCAAGAGTGCGTTGTTCTTTTTTTGCATTGCCTTTAATCATTTCCAGCATTTTTTCCTTGGCAATACTGGCGCTTTTAGTTCGTATGATGGTGAAGCGTTTGTTGGTTTGGCCTTCGGTAAAGGCAATGCCAACTTCTTTATGGATAATAGAATAGATGACTTCTTCGTAATCCACTCCGGTTTTCTTTTTTACAGCGCTGATGTTTTTCAGATATTCGGATAATTGTCCCATCTGATCGAGATACTTACGGTATTTTCCTTTGTGTAAAGGAGCATCGTCAATACCCAGTATAGCTAAAATACTGGTACTCGAAGGAATCATGGATTCCATTTCCATTTTAACAGGTTCTTGTTGAAGGAACAGATTCATCAGGTTGCCTTGCTGAGGATCGCTGTATGTGAAACCGTTTAGCAGGATTATTTTATTTCTGAAACTAAGATCAAGTTCAGTCCAGTTCGCCAAATTGGTATAGTTCCGAATAAATTTGCTGTAATCTTTATCGAGTGATAAGGAAACCTGTTTGGGAAAGGTTTTTAGGTTCAGGAAGATGTTGGCATCCACATTTTTCCCAATTGTACGGCGAATTTGTTCAAAGCCTTTCGAATTACAAATGGAGTTTTCGGTGCTTAACTGCAATACCGAATTTTCGACCAATAACATCGATCTGCTGGCAATAAACAATCCTTTCGAAAATGTAAAGTGAATTCCTTTATCTTTCGGGTTTTGGGGCGGAATGCTAAATAATGTTGTGTTGTGGTATTTTCGTTCCGAAACCGATCTGTCCAGACCAACCCAATTAATGATGGCATTTTTAATTTTCTTTTCTTCCAGATAATCAGTGATCGGTAGGATGTATAGGTATTCAATTTCATTTTTCCCTTGCAAATGACTCGCCATGGTAAATGACCGATCCAAAGATAGAGTGCCTTCCGAATCAAAATGACTGATCAGGCTGTCTATAAACTGAAGATTTTTATTGATGGCAGCAATTTTATCGAATTTGCTCAGCTCTTTCCACGCACCGGTATTGTTCTCCAATTTTGTGATTAACTGCTCCAGACTCTCAAATTGAATAATCATCTCGGAATTAACCGGAATGGCCGAGAAAGGATCTATTCCTTTATATTCGCGTTGTTTTTGAAGGTATAAGTAGCCTAAAACAGTAATTGTCAGAAGCAAAAGGATTAGCAGAGAGGTTAATATTTTTTTCAGCATGGTTAGAAGGTTGCGTGGAAAAGTGATTGATCAAAAATAGCAATTTATCGAATGTTTAAAAAATTATGTGTACGATATCTTTGCAGCAAAGAAAATGCTTGGATGAACCCCTGAAAAAATACCCCGACGGTTGCCGGGGTACTTGCTTTTAAATAATCGTAAGTGTTTGGTGTGTTGTGTCTAAAAATCGAATTTAATTCCTTGTGCCAACGGCAGGTCTACGCCATAGTTTATGGTATTCGTTTGTCTTCTCATGTATGTTTTCCAGGAATCGGAACCTGATTCACGTCCGCCGCCGGTTTCCTTTTCGCCGCCAAAAGCACCGCCAATTTCAGCTCCTGATGTTCCAATGTTTACATTGGCAATTCCACAATCGCTTCCAATAGCAGAAATAAAGGTTTGAGCTTCGCGCATGTTCATGGTGAAAATCGATGAGGATAAACCTTGAGGCACATCATTGTGCAAATGAATGGCTTCGTCGAGGGTTTTGTATTTCATGATGTATAGAACCGGAACAAATGATTCATCCTGAACAATTTGCCAGTGATTTTCAACCTCGCAGAAGGTAGGAACCACAAAATTACCATCCAGCACTTTATCGCCGTAAACAATTTTACCACCTGCTTTTTTCACTTCGGCAATGGCGTGTTTGTATACTTCTACGGCACTGTTGTCAATTACAGGGCCAACCAATGTTTTTTCATCCAACGGATTGCCAATTTTTCCTTCCACCTGTTTGTACGCATGCAGCAAACGGGTTTTCACATCCTCGTAAATACTTTCGTGGATAATCAGACGTCGGGTAGAGGTACATCTCTGTCCGGCAGTACCAACCGATCCGAATACAATTCCCGGAATGGCCATGTCTAAATCGGCCGAAGGAGCCATGATTATTGCGTTGTTGCCACCCAATTCGGCAATGGTTCTTCCCAAACGGGCCCCCACTTTTTCGGCAACCCGTTTGCCTATGGCTGTTGATCCGGTAACCGAAATTAACGGAACCCGTTTATCTTCTATAAAATTATCACCCATTACTGATGATTTTGCAACGATCAGGTTGAAAACACCTTCGGGTACATTGTTGTCTTTTAGTACTTTTTGAATGATGTTGTGACAAGCCAGAGCACACAGAGGCACTTTCGAGCTGGGTTTCCAGATAATCACATCGCCGCAAACCGCTGCCAGCATTGCGTTCCATGCCCAAACAGCTACCGGAAAGTTGAAAGCAGAAATTACCCCCACAATTCCCAGCGGATGGTACTGATCCATCATTTTATGATCCGGACGTTCGGAATGCATGGTGAATCCGTAAAGCATTCTCGATTGCCCCACTGCAAAATCACAGATGTCAATCATTTCCTGAACTTCGCCTAATCCTTCCTGATAAATTTTCCCCATTTCGAGGCTGACTAATTTTCCCAAATCATCTTTGGCTTCGCGAAGCGCATTGCCAATTTGCCGGACAATTTCTCCTCGTTTTGGAGCCGGCATCTTTCGCCACACTTTAAATGCTTCCTGAGCAGTCTCCAGCACCTTTTCGTAATCAGCAGCATCGGCATTCTTTACTTTTGCAATTACAGAACCATCAATGGGAGAGACCGATTCGGTTACTGTACCATGGCAATCGAACCAATTCGTACCGGTTGAAACTCCTTCGTTAATTGGATCAATGCCAAGGCGTTTTAGTGTTTCCTGAACTCCAAAATCTTTCATGTGTCTATGATTTTAAGTTTTTGCCACATGGAACTTACCATTATAATCATCCCCCTGTGCGCAGAAAGTTTTATACATGGACGTTTCATGTTTTTGTATGATTTGTCTTTTGGCGGAAGTATAATTATCCGTCAAAAAGGGGTTAGCACTATCGTGTTTTTACATCGAACCTACAATATAACACTTGTAAGTCTTTTTCCTTATGATATATGTCATGTGATTCGTTTAAATAAGAGTAAAAATAAACCCGAATCGTCTGTGATTCGGGTTCTGATGATTTTGATAATTATAATTTGAGAAATTATATTTTACATCACGAAGTTTCTGAATTGTTTCATGAATTGTACTCTTTCGAAAGCCGCCGGATCATTGGATTTAGACTGACTCATTTTGCCTTTAAAATCACGAATGCTCTCAAATCCATGTTCTTCCATCCATGCATAAATTTCTTTCGATAGAACATCGATGTATTCGGGGCCGTTTTTGTATAGTACAGAGGCCAATTGAACGGCATCGGCACCGGCAAGCAGGTGTTTTATAATGCTTTCGGATGTGTGAATTCCTGTTGTACCGGCAATGGAGCATTTTACCCGTTCCGACATGATTCCTGTCCATCGTAAGGAATTCTTGTAATCGTCTGGTCCCGATAAAATTTGGCCATTGGTTACACTTAAATCTGTAATGTCGAAATCAGGACTGTAAAAGCGATTGAACATTACAATTCCATCCACATTCATATCATCAAGCCGTTTGATTAAATTGGACAGATTGGAATGATACGGGCTTATTTTTAAGGCAATAGGCAAGGCAACCTGATCTTTTACAGTTTTAAGAACATCGTAGTAAATCTGCTCGTTTTCATCACCGGTTCTGTTCATATCCGTAGGAAGAACAAATAAGTTGATTTCCAAAGCATCGGCACCGGCTTTTTCAATTTCCCGGGCAAAATAAGTCCATTTTTGAGCACTTACACAGTTAATGCTCGCAATAATTGGAACCGAAACAGCGGCTTTTGCTTCTTTTATCAGTCTTAGGTATTTACGAACTGTATCTTCCTGATGATCTTCATCCATATAGTCGAAAGTTTCAGGATATACATACGGACGACTGGTCATGGCGAGTATTTTCTCATCCATTTCCATGATTATTTCTTCCTCGAAAAGGGATTTTAGAACGATAGCTCCGGCGCCATGAACTTCCAATTCAATTAATTTCTCAATAGAGTCGGTGAGACCCGAACTTGCAGCTATAATAGGACTGCTTAAATCCAATCCAAGATAATTGGTGGCTAAGTTTGGCATGTCAGAAAATTTTAGTTTATGTTTTGTGTTGATTTTGTTTACTCAAATGTAGTTTTGCAAACAGATTATAACAAATCAATAATCTTTATGCTAATATAGAGAATCCTGATGTGAATTGCCAAGATGTTTTTGTGTGTAAAGTGAGAATTGCATTTGCTTTTTTCAATATTAACCCACTTTTGTTCTTCGATGTTGTTGCCGGAGGAAATAAAACAGCAGGAGTTTGTATGTGATAATTAAATGAAGCTCAGCACATCTGATGTTTGCCCGCTTTGCAAGGATCTTAGGAGTGAGTTTTTTTTGAAAAAAAAGACAGCTTTTGTTTTGCTGGATTGAAACAAACATCTATATTTGCATCGCATTCAAAAGCAATGCCCAGGTGGCGGAATTGGTAGACGCGCTGGTCTCAAACACCAGTGGGGCAACCCGTGCCGGTTCGATCCCGGCCCTGGGTACAAAATGATCCTTTCGATATTTTCGGAAGGATTTTTTTATGGCAAAAAATGGATCAATTTTATTTCTACATCCAATTAAGCTATGGATTAATATATTAGCTATTTATGCTTAAAATGTGTATTTTTAGCTAAAATATTAACTATATGTATTCACTCTCAACAACACCATCAGACATTAGCAGAGCCTTGGCAGAACGCCATAAGCTTTTGCGCAAACATTTAAAACTTTCTCAGATTGAGATGGCTGAACGTTCAGGAGTGTCATTAGGAAGCCTGAAGCGTTTTGAAAACACTGGGAAAATTTCATTGGAATCACTTTTAAAATTGGCTCATCTAATGAATCGTCTTCAAGATTTTGAAAATGTGTTTCAAGCTCAGGAAGATCAATCAGGTATTGAGAATTTATTTACTTCAAAAGTTTAGACAATGGAAGAGACAAGAAACATATTGGTCTCTCTTCAGTTGGAAGGGAAAACTTATGAGGTGGGAGAGCTGGTTGTGAATAACAGACAGATTTATTTTCGATATCATCAGGAGTTTTTAAAGACAGGATTAAATATTTCACCTCTAAAACTTCCATTTACCGGAGAAATAAGCAATGCTGAAAAAGAACCATTTGAAGGGCTTTACGGAGTTTTTAATGATTCATTACCCGATGGTTGGGGCAGATTGCTCTTAGATCGAAGTTTAAGTTCCAAGGAAATTGATATTTATGGATTAACACCTTTGGATCGATTGGCTTATGTGGGCAAGACCGGATTGGGAGCTTTGTGTTATCAGCCACAACAGGAAGGTAAACATGATTTTGATAAGCAATTGGAATTGGATACAATTGCTCAGGAGATGAAGCATGTTCTAAAAGGGGAGAGTACAGAGATGATAGAAGAGCTTTTCACTTTGGGAGGATCTTCAGGTGGAGCCCGTCCTAAAATTTTAGTAGGCTTCAATAAACAAAACAACGAACTGGTTCATGGATATGATCAAATGCAGGATGGTTTTGAAGAATGGTTGATTAAATTCCCATCATCTCAGGATAATCAGGAAATTGCCAAAATTGAATATGCTTACTATAAAATGGCTCTGAAAGCAGGAATAGAAATGAGTGAATGTCAATTGTTTCATGGCAAAACAGATCAAACCTACTTTGGTACCAAGCGTTTCGACAGAACAAAAACGGGTAGACTTCATGTGCATACTGCCAGTGGTTTAATGCACGATAATTTTAGAATGAGCACAATGGATTACGGTCATTTGATGGATTGTGCATTTCGACTCGAAAAGCATGTAAATGCCTATGAAAAAGTTCTTCGGCTTGCTGCATTTAATGTGTTTGCCCACAACCGGGATGATCACAGTAAAAACTTCTCCTTTTTAATGGATGGCAAAGGAAACTGGAAAATGGCACCTGCCTACGATCTTACATTCTCTACTTCGGCTTATGGCATACACAATACTATGGTGGCAGGAGAGAGCAGGAATCCCGGCGAAAAGCACTTGCTGAAATTGGCAGATCATTTTGGAATTAAGAAACCTGAATTAATAATTGAGCAGGTAAAAGAAGCTCTTTCGAAGTGGAAGTATATAGCTCAGGATTGTGGCATCTCAAAACCGGTAATTTCAGAAATTGAAAAGACTTTTAACAAGCTGAATACACTTGGGAATTAATTTATTTTGAAAGAAAACTATTGCAATTGAAAATTATGAAGGTTTAGGTTGGAACAGTAGTTTAAATGTGTTTTTTCACCTTTTCAAAAGAATTATGTAGGTCTCTATTTCCAAAATTAAAGTGATAAGACTTCTCAGAAATATTTCACCTATAAAACAAATCCTCGCAAGAAAAGCCAACGAGGATTTAGGGTATAGTCCCAAAAGAACCCAATCTAAAACTTTCAATTTACTTATTATTAGCGCCTTACTGGATTTACCTTAGGTAATTACACCCTTATTTGTCCCCCTTAAAAACAACACTGGCATCTCTTAATCTTATGTCTGTTGTGATATATATATTTTTATCACTATTCATTCCAAAATTAAAGCCCTTGCTATTAGTGTAATGAATAAAATCTTTCACAAGTGAGTGCATGTATATATTTTCTCTTATGTCGTCTGGGGTATATTCATTTTCTCCATCAAATAAAATTATTCTTTCTAGTATTTCTTCAGTTAGTATCATTTTTTAAATTTTTAGTCTGGTTATTTTTCAGAAATCAATGAATCCTGCACGTTGTCGTAAGTAAAAGAAGATTCTGAAATATTTTTGGGGTCTTGCTGAGGTTTATTTTTTGAATACTCAAGTATCTGTATTCGAGACTTTAGGTTATCGATCTCCTTTTGCATTGATTTATTGTATGTAGATACTGCTATAACTGCAACCATCAAAGACATAACTGGAATAATAATCTGAACCAATTCTTTCATTATTTCTTTGTTCTTATCCCAATTTGCTTTTTTATATTTTTCCGTTTGAAATGATACTATTCCCTTTGTTGTAATAAAAACATTGTCCTTTAATCTTATTAGTCTATTTTGTCTAATTGTATTTACGTTAATACTTAAACATATCTCAGAATTAAAATCTAATGCTTTTATTATTTGGAAAAATTCATTTTTATCAACTTTCAATTCATTCAGTAATGTTTCAATTAAAACTTTTGAATCTTCAGATACTATTCCTCTACTAGCATTTTCGAATTGAAAATCATTATACAAATAATGTAAAATCTTATGCCTAATTATATTTCTTTTTTTCTCATTCATATCCTTTCATTAAAATGAACTGTAATATCAGTCTGTCTACTAACCAAAATCAACTCGCCTAGATTCTTATATTTCTTCATTTTTACAGACAACAACCTAAATTAATTACTTTAAAGTTTTACTTTTTAGATAGTCTAACAGATTGATTATGGGATTTTATTCGATTTTCAATGCTGAAAGTTTCTCTATACTTCTTTTGAATCAAGCCATTCATCTTGGCTTGGGAAATATGGATTATGACCGAAATATGAACCAACAACTTCCTCTGTTGTGTAAATTGGAAACTCTTCAAATAAAGCATCTCGATATTGTTTGTCAATAACATATTCCCCAAATATTAAAATCTCTCTTGGAGGAACACAATTTAAAGCTTCTTCATTTGCAAAGTCATGTGCTTGTTTACCACATGTTAAGCATGTGTCTTTTCTTAATTCTGACATAATTATACAAGTTTATATATTAATCTTAAAATAATCCTCTCTAATTCTAACTTGAAACGGAAAAACAAATCTATTAACACAACCGTTTAATAATCAGTGCTTTCGCAATGCGAAGTAATGCAATATAAATGAGCAAAACAAATCACAAAAACCAATAAGCTACTAACTATAAAAAATTTAGTTAATGTGTTTGGTTTAAGTTATTGATTAATAATAGTTTGTGTGTTTTAAAAAAAAAATGGAAAAATATTTTGGGAAATTGATCTTAATAGACTTGTTTCAAAGGAGTTACACTTAGCGATATTGGAGATTTAAGGGGTATTTATCCCGATCTTATCTAGTTCCTATCCCGATCACTTATCCCGCTTCTATCCCGATCGTTTATCCTGCTTAAACGATCTTTTTGATAGCAAAACAGATCAATTTGATTGAAATTTCTGGTTCGCTTGGAAAATAAACCAACGCAGTAAATTAAATGGAATGATGAAGCTAATGCTGATATTGCGACTACTCGGGTTGATCTTTTTAATCAATGTCATTGGTCACATTTTGTAAAAGTTAGTATTTCGTGATGATTCAGAATTTTGTTTTTTGCTTTACCCATTTAGTTTTTTCGAAATATCATTTTTTGCTTTACCTATTTAGGCATTGAGCAAAAAATCAATTTTTCAGGCTTTACCTATTTAGGCATTGATCCAAAAAACAATTTTTCAGGCTTTACCCATTTAGGCATTGACCCAAAAATCAATTTTTCAAGCTTTACCTGTTTAGGTATAGGGCAAAAAATCATTTTTTCAGGCTTTACCTATTTAAGCATGAGCAAAAAACCATTTTTAGGCTATTGCAGTTTCTATTTTAGAATTGAACCGTTGTTGTGTTTACATTGGGATTAGTTTGGCTCCAATTTTTTTAATGTGATACTGAAAATGAGGAATTAAAGCGATTCCCATGATGATAAGCAGGATGAAGGCACTCATGTATAAATAATAATCTCTGACAAATAAGAGATTGTTTTGATTTGCGACTGCTTTTCCCAAAAGTTTAATGGCACCGGCATTGCTCTGAGGGATACTTGCTCCGCCATTGAGTAATGCTTGTTTGTACTGACCGATGCGTTGCACTGCATACGGATTGAGCGAAGTAATTTCGTGGGCTGCACTTTGGTAATGAATTTTTTGAAAGTGCAGCCCCATATAGGAAGTTAAGGCCATGCTGGCGGTAAAAGTAACGGCGCGAAAAGCTACTCCCGTAACCGAAGCTGAGAAAGCTATTTCGGCAGGAACTGAAGTCACATAGAAAATCACAATAGAGATGATCAGAGTTCCATTCCCAAATCCTTGTAAAAACAGGGGAATGAGTAAATCTGAGATTTCAGCCTGATTGCTTAAAATGCAAAGAATATAAACATGATAAGCCAACAGCGCGCCAAAACCAGTCATCCAGATCAGCCGTATTTTTCGTCCGGCTAAAATAAACCGGGCAGATATAAGCGATCCTGAGGCAATACCTGCAGCATTAATCAGCATGATATAGCCCTTGTGATACATATCTAAATGAACACTGTTGGAAAAGAATCCATTGAGCAAATTCATGTCGCCTTTGCTAAAGTAAAACAGCACCAACAGCAACATGCCTATTCGAAAATTTCGCGACTTGTAAATCTTTAAATCGATATAGGGTTCTTCGAGTTTAAATTGCCGGAGGAAAAACAAGCACATAAAAAATACCAGAACAATTGTGCAAACCGTAATCCGCATGCTGTTAAACCAATGGTAATATTGCCCATACAATAAAATATAGGCTGCCAATAACAGGGATGATGCATAAAGAACAAAGCTCTCCCAGCGAATTAATTTTAAGGGGATTTTTCCATCGCGCCTTAAATCTGTGCCTTTTTTAAGAATGCAGCAAAGCAATATAATTCCGGGTAAGGCACTATAAATTTTAAATAGAAAAATGCTGTTAAAGTCGTATTTGGTAAATATGAATGCGTCTAATAATTGGGCAAGAGGAGCACTGGAAAATAAGGCCGCATACATGGTTGCATAGCCTAAAATCCGGCTGCGTTGTGCCTGAAATTGCTTAAAAACCAGCGAGAATATCATGCCAATAAAGCCCAGCGAAAGCATGCCGCCGGCAAATCGGAGCACCAATAGCAAAGCAAAGCTATGACTGTTGTATAGAATAAGGTTTATTGCTGCGTAGATAATGCTGCATCCTATTAAATAGGGTTTGGACGAAAAGTAGTTGAAAAATTTGGCCTCGAGAGGAAACGAAGCGGCAATGGCAAGGTAGTAAACTACCGTGGAATATTTAACATCGATAATGTCAACACCGTAGTAACTTGCTGCGCTGGATGCTCCGCTCAGATAGATTCCCAATACCAAGGCAATGGGCATCAGGCTTATAAAAATGGTAAACAATACCAACCAGTAAGGTATCCGGCTTTTAAAAATGAGTTTGTTATTTTCGTTTGGCATAGCCTATTTCTTGGGTATTGATACTTCAGCATTCATGCCGGCACGTAGTTTTTCCAGCAAAGCATCATTATCGGTGAACTGAATGCGCACAGGGAACCGCTGCGTAATTTTTACGAAATTTCCGGTTGCGTTATCGGTCGGAAGCAATGAAAACTGCGATCCGGTGGCAGGAGAGAACGATTCTATTTTTCCATGAAACGATTTGTTCGGAAAAGCATCTATCGTAATTTTGGCTTCCTGTCCCTCTTTCATTTTCGCGATTTGTGTTTCTTCAAAATTGGCCACAATCCATTTGCCTTGTTTTTTATCCACCATAAAACCAATGGTTTGTCCTTTCTGAATGTATTGTCCTTGCTGAAGGCTTTTGTTTCCCATGGTTCCATCAGAAGGTGCGGTAATTACGGCATATTTAATCTCTAGATTAATGCGTTCCAGAGCTGCTTTTTTCTGTTCGATATTGGCTTTAGCTACCGCAACTTCAGCGGTAACATCCTGAGTTTTGTCTTGCGATACGCTAAAGGAGTTTTGAATGGCCTGGTAATTCGATTCGGCCACTTCCAATTTTGTTTTTACATTCTCAAATTGCTGTTGGGTAACAGCTTCGCCTTCCAGTAGTTTCTGATAACGTGCAAACTCTTGCTGCTGCTGCCACAGTTGGGCTTTAGCAGCACTAATTTTTGCATGACTGATACTGGAACTGCCTGATGAGGTCTTCACATTGCTTTGCAGTACTTTTAAACGAGCTTTGGCAGTTGTTAGGGCAGCCTTGGCTTCGAGCAGCTTTACATTGGCTTCTTCAATATCCAGAACAAGCAAGGTATCTCCTTTCTGGATTTTTTGATGATCATTAAATCTGATTTCCTGCACGTAACCGGAGGCACGGCTCAAAATAGGATTGATATACTCTTTTACCTGTGCATCGTTGGTTTCTTCGTATTTCCAAAAATTCACCATTAAAAGCAGTCCCCAAACGAGTAAGGCGGCTAAAATGCTTACTGCTGCTCCGTAGGTTATTTTTACAGCTGCACGGTCTATTTTTTCGTACTTCTTTAATTTATCGCTCATTATAGTTGCCCCGTTATTTTAAGTAATTGATAGTAATGTAATTTGGCCGAAACCTGACTGTTCACCAATTCAAATTTGGCTTGCAGCAACTGGGTATCCGCAGTCAGTAAATCGGTGAGCAGAGCCAATTGGTTGAAATAGGTTTGATTTACAATTCTGTAATTTTCTTCGGCCTGTTGAATGTTCATTTTTGCGGTTTCTATTTCCTTTAAATTTTCGTGAAACCTTTTGTAGGCTGTTCTTACATCTATGCGAAGCTGATCTTCGGTCTGTTTCTGCGCCAGCTCTTGTTTTCTTATCGATATAGAAGCTGCCCTTTCTTTGTGTTTGTCATGATACAAAGCCGAGATGTTGTACGAAACTTTGATTCCTGCAACGCCCATTAAATAGGGCGAATTTGAGTAAGGATATAATTTAATTTGTGGGTACGAATAGGTGTATTCTCCAAAAAAACCGATTTTAGGAAGCTTTTCAGCTTTTACATCTTTTTCGTAAAGCTGCATCATTGTAATTTGAGCCCGGGCAATTTTTTCAAGTGGAGATAACTGTATTGCCTGCCCTAAGTAATCCTGATACAGCAGTTCGGTCTTAATATATTCAGAACCAATTGCAATACTGTCGGTGGGTTCAATGGCTTGATCATCGTCAAAGCCAATTAGAATATTCAATTGCTGCGTAGATAGTTCCAGATTGTTTTCTATTTTAAGAAGGTTCGTTTTTTGCCGGGAAAGCTGCAGTTGAGACCTTAATAAATCGCTTTTTAAAACCACTCCGTTCTGGTATAATTTTTCAATCTGATTCAGCCGTTTTTTATTTTTGTAAATATTTCGTTCAATCAGATTTTTAAAGGCCAGCGAAGCTTGTATCCCCAAATAGTCTTGAGCCATTTTGTAGTGGATATCCGAAAAGCCTGCTTCTTCCAGGTAATGCAGTAAAGCCTGCTTGGTTTCTGCCTGCTTCACCCGAATTTTAGTTTTATGCCCATTGTACAAATTAAAATAAGCTTCAATCCCAGCATCATAAACACTATGGTCTTCCAGTGGAATGTATTCAGGGCTTTTTAAAATTCCATTTTCAAAAATGGGAATGTTGGCGAGTTTGCCGTAGCTCGCATCTGCACCGAATTCAGGCAGCCATTTGTTCTTTGCATCCAGAATTTTTTCTTCGCTTATTTTTGTGTCAATTTTTCTTAACTGTAATTCTTTACTAAAGGTATTTGCTCTTTGCCAAGCTTCCTGCAAACTTATCGATACACTCTCCTGAGCATTAGTTATGCAGTGGCAGCTTAGTAGTATGAGGATGAATGCAATTGTATTTTTTGATTTACGATTCATTTTCAAAAATTTCATTTTGCAAATATCCCGTTTAATATTTAGGCATGTTTTCGAAAATTGGACAATTGTTTTATAATTTAGGCCACTTAAAATTGTGTTTATGTCGGTAATTGATTCTTTTATTAAGGATGTTAACAGGAATGAGGATGTGTTTTACGTGCTGCATTCAAAAATCGAGGAAAAACTCCCCATGCACAGTCACAACAAACATCAGATGTGCTATGTGGAAGGTGGTGTTGCGTTTTTGAATACGCCCGATAAGTCGTATTTTCTTCCTGCGCGTCATTTCTTATGGATTCCTGCGGGAATAGAGCATAACGTTGTTTCACGCACCTCGGTGAAAATGGTGCATAACATTTATTTTCCAAGAAATTTATTTCCCGAAGATCATCAGGTAAGGGAGCGGGAGGGTATTTATCCTGTAACAAATCTGTTGATGGAAATGATTTATTATACTGTAAATTGGCAGGAAGAAATTGGCAAGGACAGTGTTTTTAAATATGAATTTCTGATCGCTTTAAAAAATATTGTTTTAGATGTATCCACCACTCCTTTGCCTGTAGTGCTTCCAACTACTAAAAACGAAAATTTAAGGAGAGTGTTTAAATACATCCACCAGAATATCGATCAGCCTTTGAATCTGGATCATGTTGCCGAAAAATTTGGCTGCAGTTCCAGAACATTATCCCGTTTGTTTCAGAAAAATATGGATATCTCATTTCTGCAATATGTGAAGCTTGTCAGAATCATTAAAAGTATGGAGCAATTGCTTCAAACAGATCTTTCAATAAGTGAGATTGCTTACAAGAGTGGTTACAATAGTCTTTCTGCCTTTAGCTATACCTTTCAGCAGGTTGTTCACAAATCACCTGCTGAATTTAGAAAGCAAAGTTTATTGTAAATCGTTTTGATTTCTGTTTCAGGGACTCTGGTCTCAATTGTCCCAAGTCTAAGATATCAGTTGGCTTAATTACAAATTGCCATACAATTACTCATCTACGTTTTCCCCGGATGGCATTAATAATCTGTTTTTCAGAAATTAAATTGTTGGCAAAAGCTTCTAACCGGCAATAGTGTGTACACAATAGCTTCAATTCTGTGTGGTATGCTTCCAATGTGCTTACTTTAAGGTTATAACACACAGAAGTGGCAGTATAGTTAACTACATGTATTGAGAAATGGTCGTTCTTTGCAGTAGAAAAAGAATAGAACTATGGATATCGCAAAGAGATTTGAGCAAAACCCTTTACTCTCACCAAAAAACATCCTGCCAAGTATGGTAGGAATGGAAATTGAATGCTTGTTAAACCCGGGTGTGTTTCGCTGCAACAATAAAACCTGGTTATTGCTTCGGGTTGCAGAACGACCTCAGCAGGTAGAGGGTAAAATTAGTTTTCCTGTTTATAATAAAGAGGGAGTCGTCGAAATTTTATGCTTCGACGAAAACGATGCCGATCTGGATTTGTCCGATCCCAGGATCGTGATTTATAAAGGGGAGTATTACCTAACCACTCTTTCACATCTTCGGTTGGTTTGCAGTGACGACCAGATTAATTTCGCGGAGCCTGAAGGTTACGCTCCAATTATGGGAGTTGGTTCTCAGGAAACTTTCGGAATAGAAGATTGCAGGGTTGCAACCATGGATGATGGATATCATTTGACTTATACAAAGGTTTCTGCCCATGGGGTTGGAGTTGGATATATTCAGACTAAGGATTGGAAACAGTTTGATCGTTGCGGAATGATCTTCCCGCCACACAATAAGGATTGTGCCATTTTCGAAGAACAGATTAACGGTAAATATTATGCACTTCACCGTCCGAGTAGTCCCGAATTGGGCGGGAATTACATTTGGATTGCTGAATCGCCTGATCGTATTCATTGGGGGAATCATCAATTGCTGGCAAAAACACGCGCCGGAAAATGGGACAGTGCCCGGCTCGGAGCAGGAGCATCGCCAATTAGAACTGAAAAGGGCTGGCTGGAAATATACCACGGAGCAACAAAAGAACACAGGTATTGTTTGGGTGCATTACTATTGGATTTAAATGATCCCTCGATACTACTTGCCCGAAGCGAGGAGCCCATTATGGAACCCATTATGGAATATGAGAAAACCGGATTTTTTGGCAATGTGGTTTTTACCAATGGGCATATTGTTAGCGGCGATACGATTACAATTTATTACGGAGCTTCGGATGAAGTGATTTGTGGGGCCGAATTCTCTATCAGTGAAATTTTACAATCGTTAAACTATTAATTTATGGCTGCTATTACCAAAATATTGAAAAAAGCACTCTCAGAGTATTATTTTTTCCTCAGTAACCCACGAGATATGAGGGTTTTGTTGATTACCAACATGATTTATGCCTTCGTGCTTCCGGTGGTCGATATTTTTGTAAGCGCCTATATCATGCGTTTCACCAATAACGATTTTACATTGGTAGCCTACTATCAGCTGGCTATTTATACCGGAATACCGCTTACCTTTTTTATTAATGGTTTTCTCTTGAAAAAGATCAAAATAGCCAATCTATATAGTTTTGGAATGCTTTTAAGTGGTATCTCCATGTTGTTTATGATGACGCTTGATCATCTTAATTTTGCAGGAGTTGTTTTTTCCGGATTAATAATGGGTGCATCTTTTGGGTTTTTCTGGGCCAACCGTGATTTTTTGGCTTTGGATACCACAAATGATAAAAACCGGAATTACTATTACGGTTTGGAAACCTTCTTTTTTACAATAACATCAATAATAATTCCTTTAATTGTTGGATGGTTTATTATATCGTCAAAAACATTGGGTTGGTTTGGTGAACACAGAGCTTATCAGGTTATTACGCTTTGCGTATTCATTCTAACGATTATTTCATCCATTGTAATCCACAGGGAAAAATTTAAAAATCCGAAGCAAAAGAAATTTCTGCATTTCCACTTCGACCGATTATGGCACAAAATGTTATTTTTAGCCGGACTAAAAGGACTTGCACAAGGATATTTGGTGACAGCACCGGCTATTCTGATCATGTATTTAATAGGTGATGAAGGATCTTTGGGAACCATTCAGGCTATAAGCGGAATTGTTACGGCAATAGTATTGTATCTGCTGGGACGATTTTCCAAACCGGAACACCGCATTTACATATTTGCAGTGGGTTTGCTCATTTTTGTTGCAGGCACAATGGCCAATGCAATTATGTTTTCGGCAACAGGTGCAATGGTGTTTATGCTGGCGATGGTATTATTCAGACCCCTGCACGATATTGCCTATTTTCCGATTCAGATGAGAGTGATTGATGTGCTTTCCCGAAAGGAGAAACGAAACGAATTTGCTTACATTTTTAATCATGAATTTGGACTTTTTGTTGGACGGGTTTTCGGATTAGTAATGTTTTTGTTGCTTACACACTACGTTTCGGAGGTGTTCGCTCTTAAGTATTCTTTACTGATCATTGCACTGCTGCAATTAATCTCTATTCCTGTTGCCAAAATGGTGATTAAACATACCAGTAAAGAGGAATTCAAATCAAATGGCCAAGACGTAAGATTAAGAGATGTAGATGATAAATTAGTAGTAGAACCTTTGGTCCAATAACTTTGAAAGCTTTGAGAAAAAAATAATTTAAGGTCAATTCTGAAAATATAAAAGATACAAATCCATTAACAGATGAAACGACTATGTAACACTATTACAAACAGGTGGATGAGTGTAATTTGGGAGTTCCATATGACAACTAAAAAAATAAATTATAACACATGAATCGTAACTATTTATTTTGGATACTATGTTGTTTCGTTTTTGCTTCGTGCACGACACAACCGCAAACAGCTGTAAAAGAGCTGCAGATTAGTCGTGTAGAAAGTATGCCTAATCAGCCGCAACCATATAAGATGCTTGACTGGCATGAAAAGGCAGTGAATTTCGACGAAGCAATATTCGATTTTGATGCCACAGGCGAATTCCGGCCTTTTATTTGGTTGGATAGTGCAAAGAGAAATCTTCCACAGACAACATTTGGTTTGTACACTGTTATAGGTGATGTGAGACAAGGACCAAATAAAAATAAGGGTGAATTTCACGAAGCAATCAATTCTTTGGGCGCTTTGATGAGTGCTGGATTAGTGGGAATTGACAAGCGGGATCAGAAGGGATACAACTTTGTGAAAATGGTTCAGAACTATTTCAACACCGATAATGGTTGGAATATCATGATGAACAATACTTGTCCGGAAGTTGCACTTTTAGGTGGAGGATATGGCCGCGACTGGTGGTACGATGTTTTTCCAAATGTGCTGTATTATGCCGTTTCGGAATTACAGCCTAATGTAGAAGGTGCAGATGCGATTCAGAAAACTATTGCCGAGCAGTTCTTTAAGGCCGATTCTACCTTGAATGGAAATTACGATTATTCCTATTTCGACTATGCTGAGATGAAAGGGAAACGAAATCAGATTCCTTACCAGCAGGATGCAGCAGCAGGACATGCTTATGTGCTTTACTCGGCTTATCAAAAATTTGGAGATCCCCGTTATCTGGAAGGTGCAAAATCAGCAATTGAGGCTTTGTTGAGCCAAAAAGAAAGTCGGTTTTACGAAGTACTGATGCCTTTTGGAGCTTATGTGGCAGCCCGCTTAAATGCGGAACAGGGAACCAATTACGATGTTTCAAAAATACTTGATTGGACTTTCGACGGATGTACTGCGGAAAAGGGCCGCACCGGCTGGGGAATTATTGCAGATCGCTGGGGAGATTATGATGTTTCGGGCATACAGGGAAGCCTGACTCAGGATGGTGGCTACGGTTTTTTAATGAACACCTTCGACATGGCCTGGCCACTGGTACCAATGGTTCGATACGATCAAGAATATGCCCGGTCCATTGGGAAATGGATGTTGAATGCAGCAAATTCCTCTCGTTTGTTCTATCCTTACGAAATTCCGGACAGAAATCAGTATTTGCCTGAAAATAAAAGCATAACCCGTAATGTAATCGCCTACGAGGGATTAAAGAAGGTTGATGCTTATAACACCGAGGAGTTTAAAGGAGTTTCGCCGGTAGCACTGGGCGATGGACCAAATTGGGTGGTTAGTCAGCCAAAACTATCCATGTTTAGTATTTACGGATCGGCACATGCCGGAATCTTTGGTTCTATCATCAGGAAAACAAATGTGGAGAAGATTCTGCAATTGGATTGTCTTGCGACAGATTTCTATAAAAATGAATCCTATCCTACTTATTTATATTTCAATCCTTACGATGAGGTAAAGAAAATCGACTATTCTTCAGAACAAGGAGTTGATCTGTATGATATTGTTTCGGGGAAGCTTGTTGCTGAAAAGATTTTTGGCAAAGGAAGCTTTTCAATTGAAGGAAATAAAGCGATGGTAGTGGTTGAAATTCCTGCGGGATCAAAAATAGAACGATCAAAAGAGAAAGTGACGGCAAATGGAATTGTTATCTCTTTTTATTAAGGAACTACTATTTTTTGAAATGGGCGGTTCTATTGGTAAAATGACAACATAAATATCTGGTTGAATTGGATCATTTAAACGATTCAATTCAACTGGAAATAATAAGATCTCAAGTGCTTTAGATATAGTATCATTTAATTAGACGATTACGGAAACGATAGCAATTTCTTCAAATAGGATCCTTGATGAATTGTTATTTATAGAAAAATTACGCTTTTAATTCACTGTTGTTAATTAAAATAAAATCTATGAAAACTATGTTTTTAAATTTAAAAAGAGGAATACTGGGCTTTGTATTTATCTTTTTGACAAGTGCTGTCTTTGGGCAGGTTCTTGTATCAGGAAAAGTTACCGACGTAAGTGGAGAATCATTACCAGGTGTTAGTGTTTTTGTAAAAGGCACAAGTGTTGGTTCCATTACAGATATTGATGGAGATTACAGTTTAGAAGTGCCTGAAAATGCACAAATCCTGGTTTTCTCTTTCATTGGAATGAAAAATCAGGAAGTTGAATTCACTGGGCAAACCAGTATTAATGTTATTTTGCAAGAAGATGTAACTGGTTTAGATGAGGTTGTTATTGTTGGTTATACAGCAAGAAAAAAATCTACATTAACAGGAGCCGTATCGGTTGTTAATCTTTCAGATATGGAGAAAACACGAGTACCAAATGTTTCTCAGGCCTTGCAAGGTCAAATTGCAGGGGTATTGGTAACATCAAGTACAGGTGCGCCGGGAGATCCTATTCAGATACGTATACGTGGAGAAGGAACTATTGGAGATAACAATCCGTTGTATGTAGTAGATGGAATTCCTTCACGCGATATCACCTTTTTAAATCAGGCCGATGTTAAAACTATGACTGTTTTAAAAGATGCCGCTGCAGCAGCAATTTACGGTTCCAGAGCTTCCGGTGGTGTGGTATTAATTACCACTAAAAGCGGATCGATAGGGGAAACAAGTTTCGATGTAAACTATTACACAGGAATTCATAAGGTTGCCAACCTTCCTAATATGCTGAATGCTGAGCAGTACATGAATACCCTGGAGAAAGCTTGGGACAATTCAGACAGAACAGGAGCAAATCCTTATACAGCTGATAAAGGCAGATCTGATTTTGCTGACACAGACTGGCTTGATGAGTTGTTTGAACAAGGGAAGTCACAAAATTTGCAGGTGACAGCTGGTGGAGGAACTGAAAAAATGCAATATTTAATGTCTTTGGGTTATTATGGACAGGATGGAATTGTTGTATTTGATAATGATAAATACCAAAGATTAAATTACAGAACCAATCTCAATATCGATGTAACGGATCGAATTAAAATTGGGACAAATCTGCAATTGTCTTATTCAACACAAGATAAAACAGCATCAAAAGGTGAAAGTCTAATTCGATATGCTTTATTAAGAGCTCCCGTATTAGCAGTTCGTAAAGATGTGAATGATCCTACTTACTCTGAAAGAGATCCTTTTACGGATATGCCGTTTTTCACGCCAACGGGCTATGATCAGGGATTACAAAGATCGATGTATGAAATGGTAGGTAACCCTGTTGCCAAAGCCTATTTTACAGATGATCAGCGAAAGATTTATAAAACATTTGGAAATGTTTATGGTGAATTTGCTTTTTTGGGTAATAAAGAACTAAAATTCAGAACAAATATCGGGGTTGATTTATCAATGTTTCACAACAAAGCTTTTAATGAGAATTATGGTGATGATGATGGTGGTGGATCTGCAGTTGATCAAGGATTGGGCAGACAGAACAGACCTAATAGCTTGAGTGAAGAAAGAGGAGAAGCACGTACAATTACCTTTAATAATACATTAAATTACGCGAAAACCTTCCACGAAAAGCATGATTTTAGTGCAATGGTAGGTACCGAATATATTGACAATTATGAATCATCAATAGGAGCCAGCAGAGCTCGTTTCCCTTTTACAACTGATGAATATCGATATTTGGATTATGGTGGATCGGATCTTGATCTTTGGAATAGCGGATCTGCTTCAGAGTGGGCATTATTCTCTTTGTTTGGATCAACATCTTATGCGTATGATGACAAATATATGGTAACTGCTAATTTGAGAGCTGATGCTTCATCAAGGTTTTCTGAAAGCAATCGTTGGGGCTATTTTCCTTCTGTTTCTGCCGGATGGACAATTTCCAAGGAAGATTTTATGAAGGATGTTGATTGGTTGTCTAACTTAAAATTAAGGGCAAGTTGGGGTAAATTAGGAAATCAGGAGATTGACAATTATGCGTATTTAACTTTGGTTAGTCAGGTAGATGGTATTGTTAAGACTAACCGCTTTGGAAATTCTGATTTGAAATGGGAGAGTTCTACTCAATCAAATATTGGTGTTGATGTTGGTTTGCTTACTAATAAACTGGTACTAACGGGAGAATATTTTGAAAAGAATACGACAGATATTTTATTGCCGATTGGATTACCATCTGTTGTTGGTGATGTATCTCCTACAATTGTCAATGCAGGTGAGGTGAGTAATAAAGGATTCGAATTCTCTATAGATTACCGCAATTCAGGAAAAGAATTCAAATACAATGTAAACGCGAACATTGCGACATTAACTAATAAGGTTGAAAAGCTGCATCCAAACGTTCCCAATATCGTTACCGATGTAACAAAAACTGAAGTTGGATATGCATTAAATTCCTACTATGGGTACAAAATGGTTGGAATTTATCAAAATCAAGCGGAAATAGACAGTCATCTGTTTACTGAAGGAAATGCAAAACCAGGAGACATCAAATTTAAGGATGTAAACGGTGACGGGAAAATTAGTGCAGATTATGACAGAGAATTTATTGGAAGTCCTATTCCCGAATTCACTTATGGTTTTTCATTCTCATCTACCTATAAAGGATTTGATTTTTCAATGCTTTTTCAGGGAGTAGCGGGTGTTGACAGATACAACCAAGGGAAACAGATTGTAGACTATGATACACGTCCGTTTAATTATACCACAGCGATATTAGGTGCATGGGATGGGGAAGGCAGCAGCAATAGCATACCAAGAGTTGCTTTTGAAGACAATGGAAGCAGTAAGGTGTCAAGCATTTTCGTTGAAGACGCTTCCTATTTCCGACTAAAGAATATTGAAATTGGATACACTGTAAATGCAATAAAAGGAATTGATAATATACGGTTTTATGTATCCGGGCAAAATTTATTTACAATAACTGACTATACCGGTTTAGATCCGGAATCTACCGATCTAATGGATTTAGGAACTTATCCTCAATCAAAATCAGTTTTGTTTGGCGTAAATGTGAAGTTTTAATAGTAAAAAGTATAAATTATGAAATACATATATAGTATAATCATTATTTTCTTCTTTGCAGGTCTTACGAGTTGTACAGATGAATTAAGCAATGACCCAATTGGCCTTTTAACCAAAGATCAGGTCGATTCAGATCCTACAATTACTACAATTGAGTCTTCGGTAAGCTCATCATACTTACCTCTTTCAAATACCTTGAATGGGATTATATCTGATTGGAGATGGGATTTAGGAACAGTATTTAGAAATGATATTGTTTTGCAGGATATTGCAGCCAATGATATGAATAAGAAATGGAATCCAGATGGTGACCAAGCTTGGATGGATGAACTGGCAAGTTTTACTTTCACACCCGAAAATCAAGCGTTTAATGGAATCTGGGTGTACGATTATGAAGGTATTAGTAGAGTTAACATAGCCATTAACTTTTTAACTGATATTGAGATAGTTCAGAAAACAGGAATTGATAATGCCCGTAAGAAACAATTATTAGCAGAAGCTTATTTTTTAAGAGCTTTCTACTATTTCGATTTGGTAAATAATTTTGGCGATGTGCCATTGGTACTTAAGTCTCCGGATTCATTCGAGGAAGCCTTTGCTGTTTCAGTCAGAGCATCTGCAGATGAAGTCAGAACACAGATAAATTCAGATTTAACAGCAGCGAAAGCGATCGCTCCTGATGTCAAATATCCTGATGTTGCTGAACCATGGAGAGCTTCAAAAGGAGCTATTATTGCATTGCAGGCTAAAGTAGCTTTGTACAGCAACGATTGGAGCGCAGTACTTAGCTTAATTACAGAACTGGACGCGCTTGGTTTTTACAGTTTGAATGGAAATTATTTTGATAGTTTTGATGCAAGTAAGGAATTTGCAGAAGATGAAGTGATTTTTGCGTACGATCATCGTTCAGGCGAAACTCCTAATAATACGAATGGACTTGGCGATGTAATTGGGTGGGGATTCTTTGCTCCGACAGATGATTTTATCAATGCTTTTGAAGCCAATGATCCCAGATTGTTATATACCATTGATGTTCCCAACAAGCGTGCATCAAAAATAGTGGGATCAACAACTGATCTAATTGATTATGGTAATAAAGTATACATACGCTATGCTGATGTATTACTTTGGAAAGCAGAAGCTTTGAATGAAACTGGAGATTACCCAGGTGCAGTTGCCATAATTAACCAGATAAGAACCAGAGCCAGAACCAGTCCAACAGCTGATGGCTCGGTAGTACCTGCAGGAACGCTTGCAAACAGAGGTAGTTCAACAAATCCGGCAGAAATAAAAGCTTGGTTAATGTCTGAAAGAAGAGTTGAGTTAGGTTTTGAATCACAAAGATTTAATGATTTGAAAAGATGGGGGACAGCCAAAGCGGTATTAACAGCACTTGGAAGAAATTACCAGGATCACAATGCTCTTTATCCAATTCCTCAAAAAGATATTGATAAGTCTGGTGGATCAATTACACAAAACGCGGGGTATTAGCATATATATAATTTTAATAAAATGTCCTCAATATCGAATATGATATTGAGGACATTTTTTTGCACTAATTTTAGTATTACCCGGGGTTCTATTAATAACTCTTTATTACAAGTGATATTTCTAATTCTTGTTTGGTGTTTCAACTGAAAAGATCATTTGTAATCAGTTAATAGTTATTAGGAAACAACTATTAGTTGCTAATGTGATTGAATATTCTAGGAATAGTTTTTCTCTAACTTAGAGAAATGATCTAAAATGCCAGGCTAAGACTTACGTCTCATCAAATTCTGCGCATAAAGTTCAGATTATCAAAATAGTTCCACTATTTTGCAGGCGGTTTAATTGGGCGTTATCACACTTTTATTAAGAGTTTTCCGGTTTGGTTTTCCCGATGATATTTTTCTTGTAATCAGTAGGCGATTCACCATAAAGCTCTTTAAAACATCTGTAAAAATAGGTTCGGTTATTAAATCCTGTTTCATAGATGATCTCAGAGACCGTGTAAGAAGATTCCAGTAGAAGAGATGCCGCTTTCTTCAATCGAAAATTACGAATGAATCCATGAGGCGTAAATCCGGTAACTGCTTTTATCTTACGGTACAATTGGGTTTTACTCATTGCCAGTTGATCTGCCAATAGGTCGGCGTTTAATTCGGTTTTATCCAGATTGTCATCTACAAATTTCTGCAGATTGTCCACAAATTTCACATCTCGTTTGTAAAGTCCCGATACATCTTTTACCGAAACAGTTTGAACCGATTGAAAAGCATCACGAACCTGATTTCGCATTTCGATTAATTTTCGAATTCGAACTTTAAGATGACGGGGATCAAATGGTTTTGGAATGTAACTGTCTGCACCCGATTCAATTCCTTGAATCCGATGTTCCAGTTCTCCTTTTGCAGTCAATAAAATAACCGGAATATGACAGGTGTTAATGTTTTCTTTTATGGCGTTGCACAATTCCAGACCATCCATTTCAGGCATAATAATGTCACTTACAATAACAGAAACATCATTTGAATTTATTTTATCGAGTGCTTCAAGACCGTTTTTTGCCAGTAAAACATTATAGTCCTGATGTAAAATATCGTCGATTAAATTTCGAAGCTGTTCATTATCATCTACAACCAAAATATTGCGTTTAGGGTTCTCTCCATCAGAAGTTTCTGTTTCTTTGTTTGCAAAAGAGACAAGTTCTAAACCCATTATTTCTTCAATTGCTCTGTCTTTTATTCTGCTTTCATCAATTACAATTTCATTTTGTTTTTCACGATTTGAATATTGACTTTTCGAGATTGGAATTGAAATTGTAAAGCAACTGCCTATGTTGGGCTTACTTTCCAATTGAATACTTCCTTTGTGAAGTTCAATCAGACTCTTGGTTAGTGACAAACCAACTCCGGCACTTTCCGAAAATCTTTTTTCTTTAGGCAAAGAGTTTGCGTTTTGAAAGAAGCGGTCAAATATTTTATCCTGATATTTTGTTGGGATTCCAATTCCGTTATCAGTTATTTTTATGATTGCATTTTTTTGTTGATGCAGTAATTCAATACTAACACTTCCTTTTTGCGGCGTATATTTTAGAGCGTTAGATATCAGATTCAGCAATATCTTTTCCATGATATTATTATCGAACCAGCCAATGATATCTTGCGAGTTGTCGATCAATTTTAATTCAATGTCCTTTTCCTGAGCATATTGAGTAAATGCCTCTGTTATTGTTCTTGTGAAATCAGTAAGGTTGTAATTTTGAACCTGCAATTTAAAATGGCCGGTTTCCACTTTCCTAAAATCGATTAATTCACGAATAAGATGCAATAACCGGGTGGAATTGTTGTAGATAGATTTTACATACGGAGAAATTTCTTTGTCGTTGGGGTGCAGATCCATGAGTTGAGCTGCCGGAGCCATAATTAAGGTAAGGGGAGTTCTAAATTCATGAGCGATATTCGTAAAAAATTGAAATTTATAATGGTTTATTTCTTTGGTTTTTTGAATTTCCAACCTCTCAATTTCTAACCTATTTCTCATTTTTGTTCTGCGAAGAAGTAAAAAGATGAATAGAAAAATGGCCATAAATGTAATGAAGACATATGAAATATATGCCCAGGTTGTTTTCCAGAAAGGGGGATAGATTGTGAGTTTGATTTCACGTGTGTCCGGATTCCAAATGCCGTCTTCATTCGTACATTTTACTTTGAAAATATAATCACCGGGCGGAACATTGGTGTAAGTGGCTTCACCTTCTTTTTTAATTAATGTATAATCTGTGTTAAAATTCTCCAGCTTAAAAGCATACATGCACTTTTGCTTGTTATGGAAGTTTAGGGTGGTGAATTCGAATCGGAAAAAATTTTGGTCGTAGTTTAGTTTTAACGAATCAGACATATCAATGTAGAAAGGAACAGGGTTCTTTTCTTTCTCGGGTTCATTAAATACAGAAAAATTAGTGATGGCAAGCCTTGGAAAATATTCTATATCTGTTACTTTATTCGGGTCAAAATAAGTAAGACCGTTAACACCACCAAAATATAATTTGCCGGTCTGTTTTCCAAAACACGATGCACCATCAGTAAATTCGTTACTCTGCAGTCCGTCTGAATAAAAATAGCTCCGTATTTGCCTGTTCCTGTAATTCAGTTTTGCCAATCCATTATTTGTACTTACCCAAATGTTGTCGTTTTGATCAGTCTGAATAGCGTGAATCGTATTGTTTGGCAATCCATTTTGTTCTGTGTAGTGAGTAAACTGATACGGAAAAGTGGTTAGGTTTAATCTGTCAAGTCCTCCGCTGGTACCTATCCACAGGTTCTCATTATTCGATTTGCACAGGCTTAAAACATCATCATTCAGTAAGGAATTAAGATCGTTTGAGTTGCTTCTGAAAGCCTCAAATTTTTCTGAAATTGTATTCAAACGGTAAAGACCGCCACCACGGGTACCTATCCACATTATATTAGGTTCACCCTCAACTATTGAATAGATTATATTGCTGTTTAGTCCGTTTTTATTGAGAGGATCACTTTTGTAGTGACTGTGATCTCTCAGACGGTATTTCCCATCTTTTTTGCGCACAATACTCAAACGAAATAAACCATAACCACTGGTACCTATCCATAAATCGTTAAATGCATCCAAACAAATTGAATAAACAGATCCCAATTTAATGTCTGATGTATTCTCAAAATCATCTGGGAAGTGTAAAATCTTTCCGGTTTTAGTTTCAAACATGTCAATTCCTTTACCATCAACACCAATCCAAATGTTTTTAAAAGAATCATTGCCTAAGGATAATACTGCATTGTTCGAAAGTCCGTTTTGGGTATCGAAAACCTTGGTGGGTGTATTAGTCTTAGTGATTAAATTTAATCCGTTTCCTCTGGTACCTATCCATAAATTTCCATTTTCATCTTCATGCGCGGCTCTAACAATGTTGTGGTTTAAATTGCCTTCCGAAAGATCTCCTTTTTTTATCAATTCGAAGAAATTGCCCTCCATGATGTATTTGTGTACTCCATCTCCATCGGTGCCAATCCATAAAAGATCGGGTTTTGTTTGGGTGATCGACCAAATCTTAACCTTTTTGTTTTCAGAGTTCTCTAAAAGTTTGATTTGGCATGCTTCAGACAAATTTAATTTGAATATTTCTCCTTCATCGGTACCTCCCCACAAAAATTCACCATCTAAGCTTAACGATAAAGAAGTAACAGAAAAGGGAGTGGACTGAGGTTTGGTTTCTTGAATTGTTCCGTCTTCAAGATTAATGGATAAAAGTCCTCCCTTGTTTAAGCTTACAAAAAGAAAGAGCTGTTGATGGTAGGTATAAAACCAGTTTTTATCAGAATTGAACTTGTATTTACTGCTTAGATAAATTGTTTCTGTAATTTTCCATGTGTCTCTGTGCTCCAATTTATATGCATTTCCTTCTTCCGACATACACCACAACTGTTCATTGGATGTAAATGCAAAACCAACTGTTTTTTTGGTAATGTCTTCCTGATTGGAAATTTGAATTGGTTCAGAAAATTGTTTGTTTTCATAGTCAAATTTGCAAATGCCGTAATTGTATTTACTGCACCAAATTATCGAGTCAGAATCTAAACTGGTACGGTAACTTTCTTCACGATATTCTATAAAATCAGTGTTGTTTAAGTAGGAGGTAAAAATATTTTGTTCGTAATCATATGTATTGAGGCCATTTTCGGTCACGATCCATAAATTATTGAACCGGTCTTCAAGAATATTCCTAATGATGTTGTTGTTGATTGTGTTTTTACGAAAGGCATTGGGCTTGAATACTTTTATATTGCTTCCATCGAATCGATTTAGTCCATCCCATGTTCCAAACCACATGTATCCTTTCGAATCTAAATAAGATGAAGTTACGGCACTATTGGATAGTCCTTCTATACTTCCTATTTGATTGTGTCTCCAGTTGCTTGCTTTAAAACCAGTAAGAAATAAAAACAGTATTAAACCCCAAGTAAGAACTCTTAACATTTTTTTTTAGGAAAAGTAACAAAATACGAATAGGTTGACAAGGTGAAGTCATTCTAATTTTATCTGTTAGACTCATTTTTAGTAAATTAGGGAATAAAGTATACAGATAAGGAAGCAGAGTATACTAGCCAGTGAGCTATAAGGATTTTATTTGTAGAGTGGTGAAAATGGAATGAACCATTTAAATGATAGAATTATGGAAAATTGCAAGAGAAAATTACAGATTACTGATTGGGAGACAGAAGTTGATTTAAATAAACCTGTTTCCAGATATCCGGGGAATCCAATTATCACATGTGCCGATGTTAACTGTGTTTGGAAAGATCCAAGATATCAGGTAATCACTGTTCACAATGCGGGCATTACATTCTATAACAATGAGGTGATTATGTTGTTTAGATCACATCTTCGAAATGGAATTTCTGTGATTGGTACTGCCCGCAGCCGCAATGGAATAAACAATTGGGCGATTGATCCTAAACCAAGTATAAAACCCTGTAATGATAAGGATGTGTTTGCTGAAGGAACTAATAAGAATAACTTGATCGAAAATGAAGCCGGAGGAGTTGAAGATCCAAGGATTTCTCGTATAAGAGACACTTATTTTATTACTTACAGCGCTTATCATGCACTGGAAAAAGATAAAGTTAGGGTTTCATTGATTACAACTCAGGATTTTAAGTCGTTTGTTAGGCATGGTCCGTTAATGGATGTGGATATGCGGAATGTCGTAATTTTTCCTGAGAAAATTAATGACCGGTATTATGCTCTTTTCCGGCCTAATGATCATACCGAAGATCATACCGGCGGTGTTTTTAAAGAGATTCAAATTGGGAGTAATAAAGATCTATTCAGTAATAAGTGGATTTTAACAAAGGAACCAATTATGAGACAGGCTGGAGGGCCAAGCACATTTGGCAGTAAAATAGGACCGGGTGCAACTCCCATTAAAACAAAATATGGGTGGATTAATATTTTTCATGGGGTGAGAAGTACCATGGATGGCAATCCTTATACTTTGGGTGTCGCTCTTCATGATTTGAAAAACCCGGAGAAAGTTCAGGTATCTAATATTCCGATTCTATTTCCTGCTAAAGCAGACTGCAGAACGAAAGACGAAGAGTATGTTCATGTTCCCAATGTCGTATTTTGTTGTGGTGCTCATCGTAAGGATGATGGTACAATATTTATATATTACGGGGGAAATGATACTGTAATGAATGTTGCAGTAACACATGAAGATGTGTTAGTAGAACTTTGCCTGAAATACCCTCAAAATCCTTTGAATGGAGTGCCGGCATATCAATTTTAGATTTAAAGGCGGATAAGTGGGTCATTTTACTTTTTAGAATTGCACTTTTAGCATTCTTTAACACTTGTTCCAATCTGTTAACTTCATTTTGAAGTAGATTTGTTTTATAGAGATTAAAGATTAGGATTTTCATAGATTAGATTTAGGATTTTAGATAGATCGATACCCGGCTGAACACCGGGTTTCTTTTTTAACTCACAGTTCACCTTACCAGACCAACTACTTCAATTAATTTAAGCTTCTTTAACTTCTTTTTCAAGCAATTAACATTTTAATGATTTACCTTTAAAACAGAATAAAACTAGTAAGTGGTTTTTTTCATAGATTAAAGATTTAGGTTAGTAATTAGTGGTTAGTGAAAAAGTCTGGTGTGATGCCCAGACTTTTTTCATTTTATGATATTCTTTTTTTAGCCAATTATTTTTGATGTATTTGTTTAATTTATTTGCATTTGGAAAACATTTTGGATGATCATTTAACTTTTATTAATCAAAAAAGATGGAATTAGTAAACATATTTCGTAGATTTGAGATCATATCTTAATTGAATCTTATCAATTTAAATCTGAAAAATCAGACCATGAAAAAATCTATTTTAATACTTTTTGTATTTGTTGGGTTCGCTCTTAGCGCGCAAAATACCAAAGTTGAAGTGCTAAAAGAGTTTCTAAAAGGAACCATTCAATTGGATGCAGGTGATGTTGACTTAGGACAACCAATCTTTACAATTAACGAGTTGGCTGCAAGTAAAGCTGATAAAGTAATGGATTTAACAAAGGAAAATGTTGCTGAAGTTTTAGCTGAAGCAAAAAAATATTCTACATGTATTGTTACTGTAGGGGTGCACACAATCGTTAAGATTACCGATTTTGAAGATTGCAGTCCGAGTGGCGCATGGGGTGCATGCATGCCAATGGGAAAAGGTTACATTCAAAAGGCAGGTGTTTTATCTGAAGTAAGTGATTACCTTAAAAATATTATTGGACGACCAGGTTCTCAGGAGAGAAAAGTATTTCTTTTTAAATAGAAATATTAAAAATAATACATATATTTTGAAAACCCTATCGGCTAATGTTGATAGGGTTTTGTATTAGGTTGTTACTGGTAATTGTATATTTCAAAGGAAACTCTACGATTGTTTGCGCGACTTTTACTGTCAGTATTTGCTACAACGGGTAAACTTTCGCCATGAGGTACAACGATGATTTGATTATCGGGAATACCGTTTAGAACCAAATAGTTTTTTACCGTTAACAAGCGCTTGTATGCCAATTCTACATTAGAACTGTTGGAACCTATGTCATCCGTATGCCCGTGCATTTTAAGCGTATAGTTGGGGTTCATTTTCAGGATTTTTATTAAGGTCGTTAGTTTGTTTCTGGAATATTCGGTAAGTGTATAGTTTCCAAACGAGAAATAGATGTTTTCAAGATGGTCCTCCATATCAATTTTTTCTTCTTTCTGTTCCGGGCATCCTTTATTTTCGAAACTTCCAGGTGTTTCCGGGCAAAGATCTTCACTGTCAACGATTCCATCTTCATCAGAATCTACCGGACAACCGGTTTCATTAACAATGTAATAGGAAGGAGTATTTGGACATTGATCAATATCGTCGGCTACACCATCTCTGTCCTGGTCCGACAGCTTATCTCTTTTTTCCATTTCCTCCAAAGCCTGTCTTAAATAATCTATTTTTTTGTATTTCTCGGCCAGCAGGGTTTTAAGAATACTGCTATCGTTGTCCAAAATTCTGTCTGGTTTTTTATCGAAAGATAGTGGGAGACTAAAGCCAAGAAGGAATTCATGATTGTTGGAAGCGTATCTTCCTGTTTTTTTGATTCCAAGATCATAAGAATATCCAACCGTAAAATTTTTAAGAACCTTCACTCCTAAATTAAGCCCCAGCGAGAAATCATCACGGTAATTAATTGCAAACCATCCTTTGTCTTTTAAATCAGCAATAACATTTACATCGTATTGAAAAGGAGAGCTATCGGCATATCTAAGAAGTACGAACGGAGTAATACTAAGTTCTTTCACCATATTGATTGGGAATTTGTAGCCACCGGTTACCAAAAATTGTCTGTCTAATTGGTAAGTACTTTTCTTATCACCACTCGATTCGGATATGGAGTTGTTGAGTAGTTGAGGCACTGTGATGCCCAGTAACAGGTTATTATAAGTGTAATAAACACCCAGGTTAGCCATAAACTCGGTGTTTTTGATGTTGTTGTTCAGTAAGTACGGATCGCTTGAATTTGCTATAATTCCAGACATATCCATTCGGAAATCTGAAACTCCTGCAGCAATTCCAAATCGAAGGTTGTGCTTTCCTATGAATTTTAAACGGTACGAATAGCTAAGTAATGCTTGTGTGTTACTAAAAATACCTACATCATCGTTAGTCAGATTTAAGCCAATGCCATATTTCCCATCATTTAATGCCGCATCTGCTGTAAAAATATGAGTAACCTGACCACCATCAAATTCCATGAATTTTTGATTGCGGATAAGGTATGAATTGAATAATCCATTTGCTCCTGTAGCTGCCGGGTTGTATACAACAGGATTAATGTAATACTGATCAAGTAATGGCACTTGTTGTGCTTTTGTAGAAAAATCAGCAAAAGCTATTAGTATTAAAATGATTGTTGTAAGCCTTACTTGGATTCTCATAATATGCGTATATTCAGCTTAATTCTTGCCAAGAATGGATATCGTTCCCCTGATTGGGCTTATTTTTTCTGAGTTAAAATCGATCAGGTAGTAGTAAGCACCATCGGGCAGAATCGATCCGTTATAACTTCCTTTCCAATTATTTTGATAAGATTTGGCATGATAAATTTCTTGTCCGTAGATATTAAAGATGGATACCTCCGGAGGTTTTAAATCCGATTCGTATTGTATCCGCCATTCATCATTTATTCCGTCACCATTTGGAGTGAGTGCATTGCCGACAATAACATTTTCACCATTCTCCAAATGTATTTCGGTTAGTTGACCGGCATCCGAAGAGCGGCAATAATTTGCATCAACAACAAGTATTTGATAGGTTCCTGTTGGTAAATTGTCCAGCTCCAATACATTTTGGTCGGTTGAGTAAGTGTCGCCGGGATCAATAATGAATTTGTATGGAGATGTTCCTTCAGTCGTACTAATTATGAGCTGTCCATCATTTGCATAATGAACATCCTTGCTAAGGATTTGTAATTTCGGATTTTTATGAATCACAATTTCGGGTTTTGAGCCAATAAACTCATCTACACAATTGCCAATTGTTATTTTGTAGCTGGATTGTTCATTGGGCAGAATTTCCTCAAAAGTAACTGCTTCCCCCGAACCGGTTATGGTGCCAATTTCCTCATTTCCATCGTGCAAAATATATTCGATTCCTTCAATTGATGTGGGCAGTTCAATATCTACAGGTTCACCCAGGCAAATTTCTGAAGGAGTTACAAAACTTTCCAGTGAGAGTGGATTAATATCAAAAAGGTCAATTTGTTTACTGCTGCTTAAAATCATTTTATCAGTACAAACAGATTCATAGGCATAAACTTGATATTTGGTCGGCTTTGATGGTGTTAAAGAAGGAAAGGTGATTGTATTTCCATTGCCTATAATGTTTGCTTCCAGAAAATTACTTCCATCGTGAATTTGGTAATAAATGCCTTCTTCACTGTTCTCAATAGATAAAACAACTTCTTCGCCGACACATATTTTTTCACGACTTGCTATAAGTTCCCGATCTGTTTGTGGTGGGTTGTGTACGTCAACGTCCACAGTATACCTAATATCTATTGGATTTATGCATTTGTTTCCCAGTGCTTCAATTCGATAAGTCGTTGAGGAAGACGGAATAGTTGGTTCAAAATTTATGTCCTCACTATTTCCAGTCAAAGGTGATCCAACTGGAGTGTCTCCGGCAAAAAGTTGATAACTCACAGCAGGGTCAGTTGGAGTCAAAGAAATTATTACCTCCTCATCTTTGCAGATAGTATGTTTGTTAATAGTTGGGTGTAAATGATCCTCTGGAGGAAGTCCAACCAAAACTTTAGCCGTTTGTTGAAGTATCGACGTAGAGATGCAGGTGTTATCCGTTGCAACGATATGATAAATTACAGATCGAAAAGGAGAGAATTCAGGAAAAGAAATGCTTGAATTGTTTCCCTGAATTGGGCTTTGTTGCATGTAAGTGCCATCATATAATTGGTAGCTAACACCTAATTGACTGGTGTTTAGTGAAATGGTCGTTTTTTCTCCTATGCAAATTTGATCTTCGGAAATGCTTACGTCAATATTATCAATTGGCTTGCTGATAACCTCGATGCTTACGGTTTGAGATAGGTTAATACTTTCTAAAGTTGAAGGATCCGCAGCAACGACCTGGTAGGTGGTTGATTTGTCTGGAGTAATGGTAAAGTGAATTGTAGAGCCATTTCCTGCCTGTGGAACGCCAATGTTTGTATTTTCAGATTTAAGTTGATAGTTCACCCCAATTTCACTTGGTGTGATATGAATTTGAATAAGTTCTCCTTCACAGATGATTTCTTTATCGATAGTAACAGTTAGTGAATTATCTGGAATTGAAGTTAGCAGATTGAGATTGCCATGATGTAGTGAATATCCTTCATTTGGAAAGAATACTGACAGTAAAAAAATAATAAGTAAGATATATCGCAATTGTTTGTAGATCTGGCTCATTATTCGTTTTTGATTAAGGTATGCTTATAATGTATTGTTGTTTTGTTTATATCTGTAAAAGGGGCATGTAAAATATGCTCTTTTACGAAATATTAACAATTTGAGATTGATGTTTTTGATATCTTAAGAAAATTGACACAAATCATTGGTTTCCAGTTCGTATATTTATGTGGTTGTAAATCTTAGGAAACTCTTCTTATCTGATTTATGTTTACAAATTCTTCCGGATTGAATTTTTATTGTATTTGCATGACTATTAATCGGTTGTGTCGGATTGTAATTCCCGCTGAGTTTTTTTTGACAGGAAGCAAAAAAATAATGATAAGTAAATGTTTTTTTAATGGCAAGGCGTTGAATTCAAAATTATTTGAATCTATGTGCAACAGAAGAAGTTCTCCCAATATATTTTTATACATTTGTTTGAACCATATTAAATAAGAGAGTAAATATGCAAAATGCTAAACAGTTGGATTTGGACCAAAAACAAGATAAATTAGACAGGAGATATGTGAGGATGGCTTTAATTTGGGCTGAAAATTCGTACTGCGTAAGAAGACAGGTTGGAGCATTAATTGTAAAGAATCAAATGATTATATCTGATGGGTACAATGGAACGCCTTCTGGTTTTGAAAATGTTTGTGAGGATGAAAACTTCCAGACTAAGCCTTATGTTTTACACGCAGAAGCAAATGCAATAACCAAAGTCGCAAAATCAAGTAACAGCAGTGAAAATGCAACACTCTATGTAACTGCGACTCCATGTATTGAGTGCGCAAAATTAATAATTCAGGCTGGGATTGTCAGGGTAGTTTATTCTGAAGAATATCATAGTACGGATGGAAAAGATTTGCTGGAAAGAGCAGGGATTGAAGTGAAATATGTAAATGTAAAAGAACCGATTTAAAATATTTTTCATGGGAATTAATAACAAAAGAAGTACCATATTATTTCCAATACTTCTGGCATTTGCTGTAGTGTTTGGGATGATATTGAATTCCGTTTTTCAAAAAGGAACAGGTGTTGAGCCGGGCATTTTTAATTTACCTAGTTCAGGTAGTAAGTTGGATGTTGTGTTGGATATGATTGAGAAAGATTATGTGGATACGGTGTCTTCCGGAGAGTTGGTTGAAAAGGCTATTCCGGCTATATTGAAAGATCTGGATCCTCACACTGTATATATTCCGGCTAAAGACCTGCAACGTGTAAACGAAGATTTGAAAGGTAATTTTGGCGGAATTGGAGTTCAGTTCATTCGCTATAAGGATACTGTTGCTATTGTACGGGTTATTCCTGGTGGACCGTCAGAAATTGCAGGTATAAAAGCAGGTGATAGAATTGTTATGGTAGATGATTCGCTGGTTGCCGGCATTAAAATGTCGGATAATGATATTATTGATCGTTTGAAAGGACCGAAAGGAACTCCTGTTAAAATTGGAATTTATCGAAGAGGCGAGAAAACAATCATCGATAAAGAATTATTGAGAGGATCTATACCTGTAGCTAGTGTTGATGTTGCTTATATGCTGTCGGACTCAATTGGATATATAAAAGTCAGTCGGTTTGCAGCCACTACTTATTTTGAGTTTTCCGAAGGATTACAGAAATTGTCAGCTCAAGGAATGAAAAAGCTGATTGTTGATTTGCGGGGGAATACAGGCGGGTATCTTTCCGAAGCGACAAACATGATCAATGAGTTTCTGACTGAAGGTAAAATGATAGTATATACGCAGGGTAAATCTCAGCCTAAAGCGGATTACATGTCAAACGGAAACGGGCAGTTTCAGGATCTTCCTTTAATGGTTTTAATTGATGAGGCTTCTGCTTCTGCGAGTGAGATTTTTGCAGGGGCTATTCAGGATAACGACAGAGGTAAAATTGTTGGACGCAGATCATTTGGAAAAGGATTGGTGCAGGAACAGAGAAGTCTTCCCGATGGATCAGCCCTAAGATTAACCGTTGCCAGATATTATACTCCAACCGGCAGGTGCATTCAGAAATCATACGAGAATGGCAAAGATGATTATTACAATGATTTAAATCATCGCTTTTTGCATGGTGAATTTGAGAAACAAGATTCGATCCATTTTGATGATTCATTAAAGTTTGAAACTCCGGGAGGGAACATTGTTTATGGTGGCGGAGGTATAATGCCTGATGTATTCATTCCTGTTGATACTTCTGGTTATTCAAATTATTTTAGAGAATTAAGAGGCAAAGGGATAATTTATCAGTATGCATTTTCTTTTGTTGACGATCATCGTTCGGAAATGTTGGAATTGAAAGATTATAAGTCTGTGCTTAAATTTATAAATCATCAGTCAGTGGTTAAAGAATTGGTTGCTTACGCTAAAAAGGAAGGGGTAAAACCAGACCCTCACGGCCTGGCTCAATCGTTAAATGTAATTGAGATTCAGTTGAAGGCCTATATTGCAAGAGATGTAATTGACGATGAAGGTTTTTATCCAATTATTAAAGATCTTGATAAAACCTTACTTGAAGCTGAAGTTTTGTTTAAGTAGTTTTTCAAAAAATATATTTCATGGGAAGGCCCGCATTTTGCGGGTCTTTTTTTATTTCTGATAGGGTGGTTTAAACTTTTTTGAAAACAAATGGTCTAAAAGCCGAAATCGATTTACAATAGTTGTATAAATGAATTTGATAATACAATAAAACGAAACAACATGAAACATATAAAGAAAAACATTGCAGTAATTGGAGTCGTAGGTTTGTTGATGTGTACAGGATTAAATCTGAATGCTCAAAGAAATATGCATTTGAATAAGGATTTTCACAAAGGAACCGGGTATAGCGATCAGCAAAAAGAGCAAATTAAAAAGTCTAAAATTGAATTTGCCAAGGCAACAAAGGATTTGAAAAATGAATTGAATGAACTTCGCGCTCGGCAAAACACATTGATGTCGGCGGATAAGCCTGATTTGAAAGCTATTTACGCCAATATTGATAAAGCATCTGATTTAAAAAATCGCCTGAAAAAAGAACAGTTTGCTGTGAAGATGAATGTAAAATCTGTGCTTACTGATGAGCAGAAGGAAATGATGTTGGATTGTCCAATGGGAAAACAAGGTTTGAGACAAGGTAGAAAAGGCAGGATGCCAAACGGGCAGGGTCGAATGTATAGAGATGATATGTGCAATAAAGGTGGTATGGCACAAGGACAAGGATTTGGAAATGGGCAGAGGTTTGGACATAAAGGAATGCAGCAGGCTTGTAAAAATAGCAATTGGATGAATCTTTCGGACGAGCAAAAGGTGCAGATGAAAGATCTTCGTATTGCTCATTTGAAAGAATCAAAAGATTTACGAGATGAGGCGGAAATATTGCAGTTAAAGCAAAAGCAAAACATGTTTTCTGAAAATATTGATGAGGAAATGATTGTGGAAAATATGGATCGCTTATCAAGAATTCAGAATAAATTAGCAAAGATGAAAGTGGATCACAATATGGCGGTTCGCAAACTTTTAACCGAAGATCAGTTGACTCTGTTTTTAAGTCATTCCGGAAGGGGACAAGGTTTTAGGAATGGAAACGGACATAGATGCTTTAATTATTAGATTTCATAGATTTGTGATTAGGGGCTCCAATTAATTTGGAGCCCCTTTTTTGTAAAATAAATTTTTATGTAATTCCGTATTCATTTTTGTAGTATCTTATGAGCCCAAAAAAAATAAAAATGAAAAGATTCTATATTTATTTCCTGTTTTTTACAGCCATTATTCTTTGTTCCTGCAATGGACATAAAGCAGAACATGTTAAGGTAAAAGTTCTTGGAACAAGCGATGTTCACGGAGCCCTTTTTCCGTACGATTTGGTTGGTGATAAAGAGACTTCTTCTTCTCTTGCCCAGATATTTTATTATGTGGATCAGGAACGAAAGATAGGCGATTCGGAAGTTATTTTACTTGATAACGGCGATATCCTTCAAGGCGATCCTTTGGTTTACTATTCAAATTTTGAGAAGACTGAAACCAAACATATTTGCGCTGAAGTAATGAATTTTATGCAGTACGATGCGGCAACGGTTGGAAATCATGACATCGAACCAGGTCATGAGGTTTACGATAGATTGGTGAAAGAATATCAGTTTCCCTGGATGGTTGCCAATGCGGTTCGCAATTCAGATGGCAAACCTTACTTTCAACCTTATTCTGTAATTGATAAGAAAGGTGTTAAGATTGTTGTTTTGGGTTTAATAACTCCGGCAATTCCGAAATGGCTGCCTGAAAAAATTTGGTCGGGTATGCATTTCGAGCCCATGATTGAGTCGGCGCAGAAATGGATTAAAATTATTCAGGAAAAAGAGAATCCTGATTTTGTGATTGGTTTGTTTCATTCCGGAGCGGGAGAAGAACATGAGAAGGATCAGATAAATCCAGAAAATGCATCCATATTAGTTGCGCAGAAAGTTTCGGGTATTGATATGGTTATTTGCGGACACGATCATCAGGAGAATATTCTTTGGGTCGAAAATCCTGACAAGGAGAAAGTTTTGGTGATAAATCCGCAAAGCAGAGCTCATTTTCTGGCTGAAGTTGAGGTCGTTTTTGGCTGGAATCAGGAAATAAAAACGTATCAGAAAACTCTGAATCCAAAATTAATTGAGGTTCGGAATTTACCGGCATCGAAAGAATACATTGATCGTTTTCAACCATTGTTTGATGAGGTGAAAAGTTACGTTTCCAGGCCGGTTGGGACTTTTAAGCACAGTATTTCTACAAAAGATGCCATGTTTGGTGATTCTCCTTTTATTGATTTGGTGCAGAATATTCAGTTGGATTTGGCTGATGCCGATATTTCTTTTGCATCACCACTTTCTTTCAATGCAATTATTGATTCGGGAGAACTTCAGGTGCGCGATTTATTTAATTTATATCGGTTTGAAAATTTGCTGTATACTATGAATCTTACAGGAAAGGAGATTCATGGATTTTTGGAATTCAGTTATAAAGACTGGTTTCAGCAGATGGAAAAATCCAGTGATCCCATGCTATTTATTGAAACTACTGAAAAAGGCAGCAGGCTTAGTACGATGTTTTTTAATTACAGCTCAGCCGAAGGAATCGATTATGTAGTAGATTTGAGAAAACCATATGGAGAAAGAATAACTATTTTGCAAATGACCAATGGTGATGCGTTCAATGAGGCCAAAATGTATCGTGTGGCTTTGAATTCTTACCGTGGAAATGGAGGCGGAAATCACTTAACCGAAGGTGCCGGACTCACAAAAGAAGAGTTGACCACTCGTTTGATTAACTCTACCACCAAAGATTTACGTTACTATTTAATGAAATGGATTGAGGAAAAAGGAACTGTTGATATTCAATGCAACCACAACTGGAAAGTGATTCCTGAAGATTGGCATGCCGAAGCATCAAAACGAGAATATGAGTTGCTTTATGGAGAGAAATAAAATTTAACCACTTAGTAAACTCAAAGTATAACACAAAGTACCACGAAGGAAATATAAACTTTCCTGTGGTGCTTTTTTCTATTCTAAGAACTGCTGTCTGATTAAAATCCAAATGATTGAGTCAGCTTAAACTTAAGAGACTTTGTGTTCTTTGTGAAAAAACTTCGTGTTGCCTTTGTGGTTAAATCAGCATTCATAAATAATCCGAAAAACTTCCCTCAGACATTCCTGTCGTTGTTCAATAAAGCCCATATGTCCTGACGTTTGAAGAACAAAAGGAGTTAAACCGTTTTCTCTGGCAATTTCACCGGCAATTTTCAAAGGAATAAAATTATCTTCTTTGCCCATCATGCTCACCTTTGGCATGTCTAAACTTTTCAAAACATGATTACGGTCTGGTCGGTTCATCATGGCTTCTAAGGCAGCAATAATTCCATGATCGGGAGTTTTGCAGGCAATTTGTGTAACACGCTCTATTTCATGAGCAAATTTATCTAAATTCTTATTTGAGAACGTATTTGGGATGCTGGCTTTACAAATTTGCTCCTTTTTGCCTTGAATTACCAATTCTATTTCCCGTTTTCTATTTTTCTTCTTTTCTTCGGTATCAGCATTTGGCGAGGAATGGAATAAGCAGAAACTCTCGAGCTTCTCTTTGTATTTATCAGCGAAAGCCAGAGCCACATAACCACCCATTGAATGGCCAATGATATTGATTTTTTTGAGTTGAAGATGCAGTGCCAAGTCATTTACAGCTTCTGCCATATCTTCCACGCTGCAGGATTTTATTTTTAAATCAGATAATCCATGTCCGGGTAAATCGATTGTAATTACCCGGGCTAATCTGGAAAGATCATTTGCGAACGTTTCAAAGGTTTCCAGAGATTCCAAATATCCATGTAGTAACAGTACTGTGTTTCCTTTTCCTTTGTCCCGGTATCGAAGGTTGTAGTTTTTAAGTTGTAAAAATTGATCCATGTTTTTTGAACGTATATTTTAATTTTTATGACCTCTAAATCCTCTATAGAGGAGCTTGAAGTTTGCGTTTGGTGCAAATTTTAGAATTTTTCTCATTTTTTGACCCTAAAGGTGTTTGGAATTTTTAGATAGAAATTTCAACCCAACTTTCACCTCATACTTAAAAATCAAGTGTATTACTACAATCTAAAATCTAACCATCTGAACGAATCTGGGATTCTAAATTAAAACAATATCTCAAAACCTTGTTCTATAACATACAAATATTTGATAACTTGCAAACTTTAGCGGAAAAACAATTAATGAATTAATTCTGTAATTGGTTTAAAATTAGAATTATATATAGATTTAAATCTCGAAATTTCTAATGAACCTAAGAAATCGATTTGTTGTAGAATCAGTCTAAATAATTTGCACATGTTCCTAAATATCGTTTCATCACTCAGGAGCATTTACATTTGTCAATTAATATAGTAAAGCTTACAAAAAAAACAGTCTAATTAAATCTTTAAACTTATGAGCAGTTTTTTAAGTTCATCTATTGGGAAGAAGTTGGTAATGAGTTTATCAGGACTTTTTCTTGTGCTATTTATTTTAGTACACCTGATATTGAACTCCTTTTTAATGTTTGACAGCACAGGAGAGCTGTTTAATGCCGGGGCACATTTTATGGCTATGCCGGTGATTCGTTTTGGTTTACAGCCCGTATTGGCTGGTGGTTTCATTATCCATATTATCTATGCGATTATTTTAACCATCCAAAATAGAAAAGCTCGTCCACAGAAGTATGCTTCTCAAAATTTGGGAGAAAGCAGTACCTGGTCTTCACGAAACATGTTTGTTTTGGGCGGTCTTGTCTTGGTTTTCATCGCAATGCACTTAATGCATTTCTTTATTCCTATTCAGATTGAAGGGAATGTACATGATGATTATCAGTTGGTAAAAAATCTATTTACAAATGGCTCTATGGGAATGGTTTATACCGCACTTTATGTTGTAGGTGCTATTTTGTTAGGAATGCACCTGGCTCATGGATTTTGGTCAGCATTTCAGTCGGTTGGTTTAAGCAATAAGCTATGGAGATCACGATTGGAAAAAGTTGGTTATATCTATGCAATTTTTGTTGCAGCCGGATTCACAATCATTCCTTTGTATTTACACTTTTTTGCTTAATTGCTAATAATAAAAAACGGTTATGACAGTATTAAACTCAAAAATTCCAGCCGGACCAATAGCTGAAAAGTGGTCAAGCCATAAAGCTGCCATTAAGGTGGTTAGTCCAGCGAATAAGAGAAAATTAGATATTATCGTTGTAGGAACCGGATTAGCCGGTGGATCTGCTGCCGCTTCTATGGCAGAGATGGGATACAACGTAAAAGCATTTTGCTATCAGGATTCAGGTCGTAGAGCTCACTCTATTGCAGCTCAGGGTGGTATTAATGCAGCAAAAAATTATCAGAATGATAACGATTCAGTTCATCGTTTATTTTACGATACAGTAAAAGGTGGTGATTATCGTGCGCGTGAAGCTAACGTTCATCGTTTGGCTGAGGTAAGCGGAGATATCATCGATCAGTGTGTTGCTCAGGGGGTACCTTTTGCACGCGAATATGGCGGAACATTATCTAACCGTTCATTCGGTGGTGTATTGGTAAGTCGTACTTTCTATGCCCGTGGTCAAACCGGACAGCAGCTGTTGTTGGGTTGTTACGCTTCTATGAATCGTATGATCGGACAAGGAAAAATTGAAATGCACGAACGCAACGAGTTATTGGATATTGTAATTATCGATGGAAAAGCTCGTGGTATCATTACCCGTAACTTGGTTACCGGTGAAATCGAACGTCACGGTGCGCATGCTGTAGTAATTGCAACAGGTGGATACGGTAACGTATTTTTCTTGTCAACAAATGCTATGGGATGTAATGGTGGTGCTGCATGGCAGGCATATAAGAACGGTGCCTGTTTCGCGAATCCTTGCTACGTGCAGATTCACCCAACTTGTATTCCAATTCATGGCGAGCAGCAATCGAAACTGACATTGATGTCGGAATCATTGCGTAATGACGGTCGTGTTTGGACTCCTAAGAAAAAGGAAGATGCAGTTAAATTGCAAAAAGGTCAGATTACTGCTAATGATATTGCTGAAGAAGATCGCGATTTCTACCTGGAAAGAAGATATCCATCATATGGTAACTTGGTTCCTCGTGATGTTGCATCGCGTGCAGCTAAAGAAAGATGTGATGCTGGTTTCGGTGTAAACGAAACAGGTAAAGCAGTTTATCTTGATTTTAAATATTCTATCGAAAGATTAGGTAAGGATGTTATCGAAGCCCGTTACGGTAACTTGTTTCAGATGTATGAGAAGATTACTGATCAGAATCCTTACGAATTGCCAATGCAGATTTACCCTGCAATTCACTACACAATGGGTGGTGTTTGGGTTGATTATAACTTGATGACTAACATCCCAGGTCTTTACGCTATTGGTGAGGCTAATTTCTCCGATCACGGTGCTAACCGTTTGGGAGCTTCTGCTTTGATGCAAGGTTTGGCTGACGGATATTTCGTGTTGCCTTATACTATTGGCGATTATCTTGCTGATGAAATTCAGGTTCCCCGTATCGATGTTAATCACCAGGAGTTTGTTAAGAAAGAAAAGGCGGTTACCGATCGTATGACCCGTTTGTTCAATATCAAAGGAAGCAAGTCGGTTGATTCTTTCCACAAGCGTTTGGGACACATCATGTGGGAATATGTTGGAATGGCTCGTAACGAGGAAGGTCTGAAATTAGCGATTAAGGAAATTCAGAAACTTCGTGAAGATTTTTACAAAGATCTTCGTATTACAGGCGATTACAATGCAATGAACATTGAATTGGAAAAAGCTGGTCGTGTAGAAGATTTCATCGATTTAGGTGAATTGATGGCTCGCGATGCTCTGGATCGTAACGAATCTTGTGGTGGTCATTATCGTGAGGAATCAACTACTGAAGATGGTGAAGCTAAACGTAATGATGAGAACTTTGCATATGTTTCGGCTTGGGAATACCAAGGCGAAGGTAAAGATCCAATCTTGCATAAGGAAGAGCTCGTTTTTGAAAACGTTAAGTTGACTCAAAGGTCATATAAGTAATCAGCAGATAGTAACTTGTAGATAGTAACTAGTACATAGTCTAATAAATATAAACTGAATAAAAATGAATCGTTTTAAAGATTTAATTGTTTGGCAAAAAAGTAGAACTTTGGTAAAAGAAGTCTACATTTTAACAAATGAATTACCTTCTGATGAACGATTTGGAATGGTGTCACAAATAAGAAGATGTGCTGTTTCTATTCCCTCCAACATTGCCGAAGGCTGTGGGAGAAATACAAATGCAGACTTTGCACGTTTTCTGGATATTTCGAACGGAAGTTCTTATGAACTTGAAAGCTTGTTGATACTATCTATCGATTTAAATTATATTCAAAGAGGGCAGTTTGATGCGGTTAATCTATTAATTCAAGAGATTCAAAAAATGATTTTCAAATTAAAAGAAAGTCTTAAATAAGCTGTTCTAATTGACTAACGTACTATCTACTAAAATCTAATTACTCAATACCAAAAAAAATGGCAGACAAGATATTAAAAGAATTAACAATAAAGGTTTGGCGTCAGAAGAACGCTAAAGCCCAAGGTAAGTTTGAGACTTACAAAATTAATGATATTTCAACCGGAACTTCATTTTTGGAGATGCTTGACATCTTGAATGAAGAATTGGTTAATGGTGGAACTGAGCCGATTGCTTTCGATCACGATTGTAGAGAAGGTATTTGTGGGATGTGCAGCTTGTTCATCAACGGACGTGCTCACGGACCAGATGATGACATCACTACTTGTCAGTTGCACATGCGTAAGTTCTCTGATGGAGAAACGATTACTATTGAGCCTTGGAGAGCTGGAGCATTTCCGGTAATTAAAGATTTAATTGTAGATCGTACCGCATTCGAGAAAATTCTTCAGTCGGGTGGATACATCTCTGTAAACACAGGTGGTGTACCTGATGGGAATGCAATTCTAATTTCTCAGGATGATGCTGAGGAAGCAATGGATGCTGCAGCTTGTATTGGATGTGGTGCTTGTGTTGCAACTTGTAAAAACTCATCGGCAATGTTGTTCGTTTCTGCTAAGGTATCTCACCTTGCAAAACTTCCACAAGGTCGCGTTGAAGCAGCTCGTCGTGCAAAAAGCATGGTTGCAAAAATGGACGAGATGGGATTTGGTAACTGTACCAATACCGGAGCTTGTGAAGTAGAATGTCCTAAGGGAATTTCAATCGCAAACATCGCTCGTTTGAACCGTGAGTTCTTAGTAGCAAAAATTAAGGATTAATTTAGACTGTAATCCAAATATAGAGAGCGTTGCCTAAGGGTGACGCTCTTTTTTTTCGCGCCGTGGCTTTGTTCAAAAACCAAACAACATTTGTTCCTTTGATGGTATTGGATTAAAAATATACTGTATTGGGATCATATCCATTTCCTTCTGATAAATTTCTACCGAAACCGAAAATATTCCCTGATTGATATTGCCAATTTCCTTTGCTGCCGATTTGGATAGATCTATTATTCTGCCCTTGGCAAATGGACCACGATCGTTAATCCGGACGATTACAGACTTTTTATTTTCTAAATTAACTACTTTAACCCAAGTGCCAAAAGGAAGGCTTCTGTGAGCTGCAGTATAGTTTTCGTGATGATATTTTTCCCCGCAAGCAGTCCGTTTTCCTTCAAATCTGTCGGCATAGAAACTGGCTTTTCCAATTTGAGCCTGTTCATTCGGTTTTTGTGCATGAGAATTGTGGTTTAAAAGTAGAACTGACAACAGGAGAATTAATTTCGGCAAAGAAAAAAGTCTAAACATGTTAGAAAGATAATGAAAATGGTTTTTGTATCTGTAAGCGATTTTAGGCACAAAAAAATCCGGTCAAACGACCGGATTTCAGTTTTTTATGAGCATATATTAACTGTCTGCCTGATTCATGTAATAGGCTTCGTGAGCCACTTTATTAACTACATGATTCACAAAATACATGTCGTACATCGAACTGAATATCTCAGCCATTTTATCAAGAGTATCTTGTCCTAAAAGCTCCGAAAGAACAACTACAGATTCATCAGCAAAAGTAATTTTCAAATCACGGCCTTTTCTACAGAATACAACATTGGCCTCGGTTGATTCGCCACTGTTGTTGATTACTTCAACAACAGCACCTTCCTCTAAAACACCATCGCGGTATACCAGGTACGAATCGCTGGTTGAATTCTTAACAATCTCGATAAGCCCGATTGACAGTTTGTATTCGTAACTGCTGTTTTCACCATTCCCTTTTGTGAATTGCATTTCTTCTTTAAAAAGAACATCTTCACCATTTTTAAGATTGTAGGCATATTGAATAGTGTCACCCATTTTGAACTTAACACCAACAGAATAATCATCGGTAAATGAAAACTTCGATTCGTAATTGAAATTCTGATTTGCAGCAATGTCCCAATTCACGAATAGTTCTCCTGCAGGTTCATCTTCAACAGTAATAGATGAATTTACCAGGTTATTAAATTGGAAACCTTCATCCATAGAGAAATAGTAGTTGTACTCGGTTGTAGTAATTACAAAATCGTTCACCAAACTGTCATCACCCTCTTCTTCCATATATAATTTCCAGGGATTACCAGCCTTCTCTTTGGGTAACTTGATAATAAACTCTTCACTGTCTCCTGTTTTTTCAAACTTAGAGCTGTAACCCATTTTTGTTTCAGTTGTTGCTGCAGGTATAGCTGCACTGTATTCGTAAATACCTTTTATATCATCAAGAGTGATATTTGCAGAAAATTTTGTGTCGTCACTTCCTTGTTTTGTTGTACCAGCAACAGTGGTTGGATCATTCATGGTAACAATTTCAAATCCTTTCGAGCTGGTAATTTCATCAACTGCAGTAGTTAAGCTAACAGTCTTTTCTTTTAAGGATTGCTCTAAAGAAAGACCCTTTTCCGGATTATTATCTGAATTGTCTGAACAGCTAAAAAGAACTGCAGAGAAAAATAATAATGCACCAACGGCAATAATGTTTCGTTTCATATCTAAAAATTTAAATTATAAGTTTCAAAATCAATATAAAACCAACTTAGATTGATTAAAAAAATCATTTTAAAATTAACTTCAGTTACTTACGCAAATAGGATACCAATTGATTTGATTTAGACCTGCAATTTTTATTGCAGCAAGCTTAATGTTCTGTAAACGAAAAGATAAGGAAATTTATTGGGCGACGTTTGAACCAATCGGATAATTTTTATCAAATAGGATTTGTGTAGAATATTGGACACTTGTGTGGATTTGTTCTACATAGTGAAGGATCTATTTTTATATTTTTAGTTGATTTTCACCTTTTTTTATATGAGTGAAACGTGAATTGCATGCTGTTTATATTGGCATAATAAGTTTTGCTGCAGTAAGTTTAATAACCCAAGCCTAAAATTTAATGCCGAGGGCAAAAAAGTCATCGAAAACTACAATTGGGATGGTTATGAAGAGTATATTTTAAAAGGGCAGCAAGAACTTTGCGTTGATTGGGAGAATGCAGAATCATCTGATCCTAAGTGGGAGGTGCAACTCTTCTAACCGGCAATTGTGGCTGGGCAAATTATAGTCACAGAAAAATAAACCACCCAAAAAACTGAGGCGGTTTATTTTTTTTGAGATCAATTATGTGCCTGCATCTTTTCCTTTTTGCGCTTTACTGCAGCCAAATGATCTGCTACTGATTTGTTATTGTCCTCTATAATTGTAGTCAGCAATCCGGCAAATTCTTTGTACTGGCTTGGTTTTGCCTTTGCCATTGATTGAAGATAAACAGAAAGTTCATTGTTGATTAATTCTCTCAGATCTTTGGCCAGAGCTGTTGCCGATTTTGTTTTTTTCCGATCAACCGTATTTTCAATAAATTCCAGGTTAGACAATTCAAAATCGGACTGCGAGCTTTGCAGGTTCACAAGTAATTTGTCTAAATCGGGTATCGAAGCTCTTTCTTCGGCTAATTCAGGAGCCGTTAAATCGACTAACATAGCGTTAATGTTCGCACTTTCGTTGATATAGGTGTACTCAGTAATCTCGATTCCAAACCGATCCAATATCTTTTTTATCCGCAAAGCTTTTTTTTGATTTTCATCTGGTCTTCGGTTGCATCTGGCCATTACTTCATAAAACACGGTACGTACATCTGCGTCGCGTATTGCATCTTTCTCCTTCCTGTCATTGTGCACACCTCCCCGGTTAATCGAGTCAATCAACTCATTGGTTATAAGCAAAAGTTTTTTAAAAATATCCGTGTAATAGTGATCCTCTTTTATTGAATATTTTTGAAATAAAGAGATAAGCTTGTTACCAATTTCGGCACAATGTTTTGTAGAGGAGTTAGAATTTATTTTCATAAGTGGGGAAACGATTAATTTTTGACAACTAAAAAACTAAATTACATAAAATTATCAAAACAGATGAAATATATTTATTTATGATGATAAATTACGATTCGGCATGTGCTCGTTATTCAAGATAATGCGCGATGCCGGCTTTTTTTAAACTACTTTGTGTTGATACTATTTGCAGGTTTATCTGAATTGCGCACTCTGATATTGGAATTTGGCAGCCGGTAATCAATATTAAGCATTCGGATACCCGATTTAGTAAACGATCTGTAAAATTCCACTTTCTGTTTGTAGAAATAGCAATTTGCACCAAAGAATTCATCATTCTGGCATCAGAATGGCCAATTTGTTTCATCCGATAAGCTTTTCTGATACCCGAATATTCAATTTTATTCTTCTATTCTGTAATTCATAAATCAGAATGGCCAATTTTATTGAGAACCCGTCTTTTCTGAATTTAGGATGTACCAAAATGAGGGAGTGCTCGTATTGTTAAGGAACTATTTATCCGTTAAAAATGCCGTTGCTTACCTATTTTAACCAGCTTTTGTAGTTTAAAGAGATTTGGATTTAATTGTTTACTCGAATCTACGGAGATAATACTTTTTTTCATTGGAAGAGTAATAACCTAAAACGAAGTAATCGTTTACCTTGAATATAGTTTGAGTTGATTGAGGCGTTTTAATTGTGCCGACGAATTCTTTTATTTTGTCAAAAGGATTTGGGCTTGAATTGCCGGTTACATGTTCCAAATTTTGTTTATTAAAAAGGCATTTGAAATAAACCGAACGACTATTTGCATAGGATGAGTAAGAATTCATAGTATAATTTGGAACAGCATAATATGCTCCGCCGGATACTAAAGGAACCGCAACAGCTCCAACGAGTCCCATGGCGATCAAACTTCCCGTTGAAGGAGATTCCTTAATCCCGCCCAATAACACTTCCAGATTGTTACCGGTTTCGTATACACTAATGCCTAAATATCCCGTAAGCAGCTTTCTCAAAACCTGTTTTGTTTTGTCTAATTCCCTTTCGGAAGTGCTAAATCCATTTCCGTCAATTTTTTGAAGTAAAGCAGAGTTTCTGAAATAGATTTCCTCTTCGCTTTTTACGCTGTATGTTTTAAGTAAGCTGTCCGTTTTAAGGCTGTGAACCGTAAAACACAATCCGGTTTTATTTACTATTAGTTGATAAAGCTTATTACCATGGATGTAAGAATTCGATAAAGTTGCCAGCTTATTTGTTTTTTCAAGTTCTCCCTGCTTAAAGTTTTTTGATGTATAGGTGTAATTGTTAAGGTCAATGGTAATTAGGGTCGTTTTGTCCTTCTCTCCGTCAAAGCTCAATACTATTTTATCATCGTAGCAGTAGAGTTTGTTTTCTTCGGATGTAATATCCAGTGAATTTGGATTGCTGCATTCAATTCTTTTAATGTTGGTAGTGGTTGTTGCACTGGGAGTATCGTAAAGATCATCGGCAATTCGATCGGGTTTTGAATTTGCCGAAAGAATTTTTGTAAAATCATGCTCAATACAAACAGCAGGTTCGCATCCCTCAAACACACGTAATTTGTAAATGGAAGAGTAATAGATACGACTCAAAATATAGAGTTTGTTTTTGTAAGAAACAGATTCAAGATATTCTTCGCGATTGAGCTTGAGAGGGATTTTGTATTCCTTACTTGTATTGTTATTTAAGTCAATGGTTTTAACCAGAAACTCTGTTTTCCTGTTGTTGGTAAAAAACAGATTGCACTCATTTTGGGTAACTGTATTTCCGATTAAAATTTTAAACTTTCCGTTTGGTCTTGGGCACTTACAGGAATTTAAAGGTTCATAATTTTTGCTGTAAGTCAGAGCATTTATTGTATCGTTGTCAATTAAGAATAAGGCTATTTTACCCGACAAATCATCTAAAACAGGATATACATCTCTTCTGTCGGAAAGGTAGGAGCGCAGGCAAATGTCCTGTTCCATTAAAATATCCTGGGAGTAGGTGTTGATAGTTAATGACAATAGAAGGAAGAGAATGGCGTATGTTTTCATTGGACTGTTTTCTTGTTGGCTAAGCAATAGTTTTATCTATTATTTCAACTTAAAATTAATTGGAGCGATCATGTATACTTTTACTGGCTTTCCATTTTTTATGGCTGGTTTCCAGCCTTTGCATTTTTGTACAGCTTTGGCCGCAGCTTGGTTTAAATTTGGCTCAACACCTCTGAAAATATGGATGTCGGAAGGATCTCCCTGTTCCGAGACAGCAAAAAGGATCAGAACACAACCGCCAATTCCCTTTTTAGAGCAGGTTTTCGGATACTCTACAAATTCTGCCAGGTCGGTTGGTAAGTCAGATGGATGATCTTTATATTGAGCTAAAGTATCTGCATTAGCATAAGAGTTGCTTGGCCAAAAATGTTTTTCTCCATCAGTAATATATGATTTAGTTAAAACTCCCAGTTGATAAGAATCGATGCCAGTAAGAATTCCATCGGTATAAGTCATCCATTGTCCGTGCTTTAGTAAGGGGAATAAGTTGGTTGCAATTCCTTTCCGCCAGAGTTTTCTTTTGTAGTTATAATCTTCAACTTGATATCCTCCGGGTATTTTTGTAAAGTTTCGCCTAAACGATTTATTTTCGTATTTCACGATATAGGAGTTCTTATCTTTTACTTTAATGGTACGATTAACGACTAGTTTCCAGTCTCCATTTAGTAAGATTAACTCGCTCATAGTTGAGCTTTTCTCATTTTTTTTCTTAACGATTACCTGAAAGTCGGCTTCTTCAATAGTTGGTACCGGCTGATGTTTTTTAAAGTAAACAGTAGTGTCTTGTTGTGCAAGTGCGCACTGAGCTCCGATAAACAGTATAAGAATGGTAAGGATGTTCTTCATGAATTTGTATTTCCTATTAATAATAGGGTACGAATATAATATTTATTTACATATTTCAGATTATTTAAGGAAAGCAGTCCTATTTAAACGAAGGTTGATATCAGTTAAATAGGATTTGGTAAAAAATGAAAGTGTCTGTGTGCGAATATCAAATTGGATGTCCATATTTTTTGTATCTTCGTACTAAGCATTGCCACATTATTTGTTAAATATTTACTCAGATGCCTTATAGAAGACTGCCAAATACTGATTCAGCACGTGTACGTGCTTTAAAATCTGCCCTTGATATTAGTTACCGAATAAATCGTTTTGAACTGGCTTTTTCTTTTCTGCTTTTGCAGAAAATAGAGACGTTTTTACCTCATTACGAATTGGCAATTAGAAATCAGCGTCAGGCACTTAGTCAGCAATCCATCAGAAGTAAAGAATACAACGAGAAGCTGCGTAAAGCGCGATTGTATGTTTCTCACTTTATTCAGGTATTAAATTTCACAATTATCAGAGGTGAAATGAAACCTGAGATCCGGGAATTTTACGGATTAAAAACCAGTTCGAAAGCAGCTCCGTGCTTATTACAGGATGCAAAAGTAATTGAGTGGGGAGAGAAATTGATAAAAGGAGAACAAGAGCGAATGAGAATGGGAGGGAATCCAATTTACAGTCCTTCCATAGCGTTGGTAAGAGTAAATTGTGAGAACTTTAACCAGGCATTCAACAATCAAAAAACATTACAAAGTAATACACAGCGATTTTCGGAAAAGGTGGCAGCATATCGCGATGAGGCAGATAGTTTGATTCTTTCTCTTTGGAACGAAATAGAGGCTAAATTTGCCGATTTACCGGATGAAAAGAAAAGAGAGAAATCGTCGGAATATGGAGTTGTTTATGTTTGGCGTAAGGGTGAAAAGGAAAAATTAGAGCAAGTAAAACAGGCTGAGGAAGACTCACTCACTTTGCCTTTCCCGCAATCCGTAAAGGCTGAATAGCAGCACTGAAAGCATTGCAATTGAAATCATTCCGCTGATCCAGATACTTGCATCATTACCTCCAAATTTTTCAATGTCTTCGGGTAGTTTGCCCTTGTTGATGAAATAAGACATGCAAACGGCCATTCCGTTATTGATCAAATGCGCCAAAATAGGAACCCATAAACTTCTCGTCCATACCAGTAGATAGCCAAACAGAATTCCCATTGCCATTCTTGGTATCAAACCAAAGAATTGCATGTGCAGAGCTGCGAAAAGAAAAGCTGTTATAATGATTCCCCAATGCACGTTTTTAGTCATGTTCGAGAAGATTCTCTGAATAACCCCCCTGAATAAAAGTTCTTCTCCCAAGGCCGGAATAACCGCAATTAAAATCAAATTCATAAATAGATCAAAAGGCGTTTCCATCAGCAAAAATTTCTTGGTGATGATTTCGGCCTGGTCTTCACTATGTCTCATCCATTCTTCCACTCCCGAAAGAAATTCAGGCAGCTGCAAATGTGAGTTGATATCGGCAAGGAGATTAATCGCCGGCAAGGCAACAACAATTGTTAGTGTTGCAAGCAGGTATTTTGAAAACGAAGATTTTTTGTCTAAAAATAGATAGGTCAATACCTTGTTATGCACAAACCAGGCAATAATAAAGGGGGGAATAATGAACATACCTGTAGAGTAGATCGACTGATAAAATTTAAGAACAGAAATGTTCACAGAAGCACCATTTATATCCAGGCTTGTCGCGTCGGTGAAGATATTGACATCAAAAATAAGATAGGCCAGTATACTGCCGGCAAACATGCACAACATAAAAGAACCAACTACTACAAGTAGACTCATCATTAATTGCGAAAGCGGGGAGTAATGGCTCAATGATCCTTTTAGCATAGAGTTTCTGTTTTTAGTTTGATGAACAAAAGTAGCAAATAGTATCAAGATTTACAGACAGACAAAGCGCATTTAAGAAATTCATTTTGTTGCTTGCCGGACTATTTGGCTTTTCGACTTTCGACCTTTTACGACTATTAAGACTTTCTATTATCTTTGCAGTCTGATAAAAAAGAAAAGAACGTGAAGATAGGAAATCTGGATTTAGGAGATCGGCCGGTATTGTTGGCACCAATGGAGGATGTTACCAACCCGCCTTTTAGGGTTTTGTGCAAGCGTTATGGTGCGGATTTGATGTATACCGAATTTATTTCGGCGGATGCATTGATTCGTTCGGTAAACCGTACCATGAAAAAATTGACCATTTTGGATGAGGAACGCCCGGTTGCCATTCAAATTTATGGTAAAGATGTTGATTCAATGGCTGAGGCTGCTAAAATTGTTGAAGCTGCCAATCCGGAATTTTTAGATTTGAATTTTGGTTGCCCAGTTCGTAAAGTGGCCACTAAAGGAGCTGGTTCGGGCATGATGAGAAATGTACCGCAGATGCTGAAAATTACCGAAGCAGTTGTTAAGGCGGTAAATATACCGGTAACGGTAAAAACCCGCTTGGGTTGGGATGAGGATTCAAAAATAATTGTTGAGTTGGCAGAACAGCTGCAGGATGTGGGTATTCAAGGTTTAACCATTCATGGCAGAACCCGGTGTCAAATGTACAAAGGGGAAGCAGACTGGACTTTGATTGGAGATGTGAAAAATAATCAGCGCATGCACATTCCAATTATTGGAAACGGCGATATTACAAATCCTGTAAAAGCAAAGGAAGCTTTCGATAAGTATGGAGTTGATGCAATCATGATTGGTCGTGCTTCGGTAGGTAAGCCATGGATTTTTAGAGATATAAAGCACTATTTTAATACAGGTGAATTGTTGCCTCCTGCAACAGTATCGCAACAGGTGGAAATGCTAAAAGAGCAAATTGATGCTGCCATTGAGTGGATTGACGAAAAGCGCGGTATTTTGCACATGAGAAGACATATGGCTGGCATGTTTAAAGGTTTGGTGAATTTTAAGCAAACCCGGATTGATATGCTTAGAGCCAATCATTATGCCGATTTAATGCCGATATTGGATCGGATTTCGATGGAATGGGGCAATCTCCAAATAGATGATGAATAAAAAAAGACGCTTCAGCGTCTTTTTTGTTATTTGATTATTTTGGGAAGTTCTTTTACGAAATAGTCAGGATTGAAAATTTCATAACTTTCAGTTCGCCTGCTCCAGTACATCTCCACTTTTTCGAGATAGGCATTCTGTAATTTCCTGATCTGATCTTCATTCAATTCAAGTTCCGCCGTGAAGGTGGTGAATTTGTACTTAGGATATTCTTTCGGTTCAAAATCTTCAGCATACTGTAGTTCAATACTCTCTCCGTTCGAAAGGCTAAACAGCATTTTCGATTTTTTGGTGATGAATCCAAAAAAACGAAACCCTTCAGCATCCATAATTTTCCAATTGGTTTTTAGTATTACTTTTCCCTCTTTAGAGACGATCTGAAAATCAGCTTTAACCTGATTATCAGTCTTTGAGAATTTATTTAATTTTTCGCTAATGCCTTTAATAACTGTTTGAGATTCTAATTTAGTATCAATGATTGCAATTGGTTTGGCAATTTCTTCTGCTGATTTGATTTGTGCAGCAGGTTTTTCAACCTTCTTAATTTCCTCGTATTTCCAGGTGCCATTATCAAACAAAAGAACAACTTTTCCTTCGGGGGTTCTTAATTTTAGCTGCGCATTGATCTGGCTGATCGTACCTAATAGCAGAATGGACAGAATCAAAATATTTTTCATGCGGTTGTTTTATTTTGTGATTTGCGGGATTGCTTTAATGAAATAAGAAGGATTCACAACCTGATATTCTTCGGATCTGCGGCTCCAGTTCATTGTCGCTTTCATTACAATCTTGTTTTGAAGTAATTTAAGCTGATCTTCGGTTAAATCCAGTTGAGCAGAATAAGTGGAAAACCCGTATTGACTAAATTCTTTAGGTTCAAATTCTTCAGTATAAATCAGGTCAATTTTTTCTCCGCCAAGTAATTCCAGGCTTAGTTTGCTGTCTTTTTTAATATAGCCAAAGTACGAATACGCTTCGCCAGTCATAATTTTCCAATCAGTTTGAAGAGTAGATTTTCCATCCTTAGAGCGAAGAGTAAAATCGCATCGGACAATGTTTTTATCCTTAAAATATTTTAAAAGTTTTGCACTTGGTCCTTCAATAAAAGTGATTTTCTCAACAGCAGCGTCTTTTAGTACAAGAGGTTCATTTGACATTGTTGTTTCCTCAATTGCTGTTTGCACAGTATTACCGGTTTGCTGAGCCTGACTTTCCCCTGAAACACTTACATCAGCATACTTCCATGTGCCGTTTTCATAAAGAATCACAACTTTTCCTTTCGAAGTAAGTGCGGTTTCCTGTGCGTTACCAAGTAAGGAAAAACCAAATGCAAAAAAGCAAATAACAATAATCTTTCTCATTTCAATTTTATTAAAAAGTTTTTCTTGAACCGGACAATTTGTCCACTTCAGAAATTTAAACGGGATATTAGGTAGTTTGGTATTTTAACAATCCAAATTAATTGAATTGCAGGAAACGTTTGGTGATGTATCGTACCGGATAACGCGATGCGGCATATCCAATTGAAACAACAGTTGTAAAGATGATAAAAATATCGGTAAAATGAATATCAACGGGATAGGAATCCATAATAAAAGCTCCATTTCCTGATAGAGTAATCAAGCCAAATTTTATTTGTAAAAAGCAGATGGCAAGTCCCAATCCTACACCAATAGCTGCACCTAACAGAGAGATAAGCCAACCTTCAAGCAGAAATATTTTTTGAATTGTTTTTTCTTCAGCCCCCATGCTTCGCAGGGTGGCAATGTCTTGTTTTTTATCTAAAATAAGCATGGTTAACGAACCAATTACATTAAAGGATGCAATGACAAGAATAAAAGCTAAAATAAAGAAAATAGCCATTTTCTCCGATTGCATCATTTTAAATAAAACATCGTGAAGTTCAAATCGGTTTTTCACCACAAAATCCTCACCCAGGAGCTGTTGTATTTTGTCTTTTACGTCTGCAATTTCAGATTGATTGAGAATGGATAGCTCGATGGCACTCACTTCATGATTGTAGGCAAATAATTTTCTGGCAAAATCCAGAGGAACCAACACATATTGAGAGTCAAAATCTTGTTGAATGGTAAAATATCCCGAAGGATACAGATATTCAGTTGCAAAGGCATCCGTTGGGTTCAGCCCCAATTTTGCATTGCGTTTGGGTACATAAAATTTAATGTAATCGGTAAAGGTGAGCCCCACACCAAGATCCCATGCAACGCCGTAGCCAAGAACTGCAAACTGATGATTCCCACTGTTTAGCAGAAATTTACCCTCAACCATCATGGTGTCGATGCCGGTCATTAAGGTAAACTCTTCATCTACGCCTTTTATGATTGCGGGGCGTTGTTTGTTTCCGTATTTAAGCAAGGCATTTTCTTCCAGCACTTCAGAGTAGAAAACCACATTTTCCATTTTCCTGATTTGCTCAAAAGTAGAATCAGGAACAAAGGTTTTGCCTGTACTTGGAAGAATTTTTAAATCAGGATCGAAGCTGCCAAAAAGGTCACGGATCAATCCATCAAAACCATTGAACACCGAAAGAACAATTACCAGAGCCATAGTTCCAATTGCAACACCAATAACCGATATCATCGAAATGACATTGATTACATTCTGTTTCTTTTTCGAAAACAGATATCGTTTTGCAATATGGAAGGGAAGGTTCAAGTAATTTACATTGACTTAAGAGATGGACTGCTTTTTTGTGAGCTGCATTATGAAAGCAAGTTGTTGATATTTTCGATATAATCTAACGAATCATCAACAAAAAATGCCAATTCAGGAACTATTCTAAGTTGTTTTCCAACCTTATTTCCAAGAATTCTACGAATATTTTTCGTGTTCATTTTAATTAATTTAAGAGTCTCTTCTGTTTCACTCGAAGGGAAAATGCTAAGATATACTTTTGCAAGTCCTAGATCAGGACTGATACGAACAGTAGTAACCGAAATCATTTTGCCGCCAAAAAGATTTCTTGATTCCATCTGAAATATCTCACTTAAATCCTTTAGCAGCAATCTTGAAACTTTGCTTTGTCTTGTAGTTTCCATAAATAATCTTCTATTTTTTTTACAAAGATAGAATAAAAGTCTGGAAGAGAGGGAAAGTAGTAAAAGTCTTGAAAAGTAAAATGTGGATGGAATTAAATTCGTGCGCTTTCCTCTATTATTAATTCATTATTCTTAATTTATAATTGAATAGCTACCTTTGCGCCTTATGGCAGATTTGTTTGAATATGGATATTGGGGATTGTTTGTAGCAAGCTTTTTAGCGGCTACTATATTGCCGTTTAGTTCCGAAGCAATTTTGAGCCTTTTTGTTTATTCTGGTTACGATATATCTGTAACCATTGCTGTTGCTGGTCTTGGGAATTGGCTGGGAGGAATGCTAACCTACTATTTGGGTTATTTGGGCAAGTGGCAGTGGATCGAAAAATTTCTTCGGATCAAGCAGGATAAGGCTGAAAAAACAAAATTATTCCTGCAAAACAAAGGAAGCATTCTTGCCTTTTTTGCCTTTTTACCTATTGTAGGCGATATAATTCCTTTGGGGTTGGGATTGCTGAGAAGTAATCCTATTTGGGTAGCTCTGTTTATGGCCATAGGGAAATTGTGCCGGTATATTGTTTGGGCATGGTTTACGCTGCAAATAATCAATGCGTAAGGAATACAAATTGGAACAAATCTTCTTCATATTAGCAGATTAACACTATTTCAGGCCTTCAATATTTTTTTTGTTCGATTCGTTTCATAATTTTGCGGGATAATTTTTTAAAGTATAAACGGCTCAATACTTGGGCTATTAATAAATCAGATCATGAATACAGTAGTTAGTGGAATTCGATCTACAGGAAATTTACACCTGGGGAACTATTTCGGAGCGATAAAGAATTTTGTTCAAATGCAGAACGATAACAATTGCTTTTTCTTTATAGCTGACTGGCATTCCTTGACTACACATCCGACTCCTGCTGATCTTCACTCAAATGTTAGAAGCGTATTGGCTGAATATTTAGCTTGTGGGATCGATCCTGAAAAAGCAACTATTTACGTGCAGAGTGATGTTCCTGAAATTCCTGAGTTGTATTTGTTGATGAACATGAATGCTTATCTGGGAGAATTGGAACGCACGACTTCTTTTAAAGATAAAGCGCGCAAAAGTCCCGAAAATGTGAATGCCGGTTTGTTAACATATCCGGTTTTAATGGCGGCTGATATTTTAATTCATAAAGCACAAAGAGTACCGGTGGGGAAAGATCAGGAGCAGAATTTGGAAATGGCCCGAAAATTTGCAAAAAGATTTAATAACACATACGGCGAAGATACCTTCCCAATTCCTCAACCTTATTCATTCACCGGAGAATTTGTGAAAATTCCGGGATTGGATGGATCAGGGAAAATGGGTAAATCAGAAGGAAATGCAATCGGCTTGGTCGAAGATCCGAAAGATATTCGTAAAAAAGTGATGAAAGCTGTTTCGGATAGTGGTCCAACAACTATAAATCAGGAAAAACCGGAGGCAATTCAAAATTTATTTACTCTAATGGAAGTGGTTTCGACCAAAGATACTTACGATTTCTTCAACGATAAATACAACAACTGTGAGGTTCGTTACGGTGATCTTAAAAAGCAGTTGGCCGAAGATATCATTCATTTTACAGCGCCAATCAGAGAGCGTTTTCTTGATATCTCTCAAGATGATGCTTACCTAAGGAAAGTAACTCAGCAAGGAGCAGAAAAAGCCCGCGAAAGCGCAGCTAAAACCCTTGAAGAGGTTCGTAGATTAATAGGTTTTCGTAAATTTTAAAAAGTACGATTGTACAGATACAAGAAAATGCCGTTCCGCAAGGAGTGGCATTTCTTTTTTGGAGTGTTTCATATTGGGGCGGACTTTTCGTTTTTACTTCTTAATTTATGAATTGCTTCGCAAAAAAAAATAGGTTGAGGGGCAAGCACTTTTCCCGAATTCTATGGTTAAAACAAGAATTTCAGGTTAAAGTTTAAATTAATTTTATGCTGCAATGTGAATATTCTGCAAGTAATTATCTTTCCCGGATTACTGTTTAACGTAAAGGTAACTTGTGATGCGTTCGCACATACCTAAAATTTTATATTGTTTGTTCGCCTTTTAAAAACGGACATACTTTGAAATTGGATTTTGAGGGATAAAACTGAAGAGTTTGAATTATAAACAGGAGGTAAGTTTCGCAATTAAAATATCGTCGGAAATTTATCGTTTTAATTAATGAGAATGAACAAAAAATGAAAGGGATTGATTAGAATTTTATCTTGATTTGCTGATTCAAGATAATAAATCTTAATTTTGCTTCATTAAACAGTAGGTATAATTTTGGGTTAATAGATACAATCAAGTGCTTATAGCCTAAAAATGGATGTAATTACAATCAAATATTAGATTTTAAAAATGAATATATTGATATTTCCAATCAGGTTCTTATACAAACTATATTTCTTTCTTTATTTCGTAATAACATTATTGCTTTTTTATCCGGTATTTAAGTATTTGTTATCCGAAAAAGAACGTTTCCCAAAGGCTTTTAAGGTGATAAAAGTGTATGCAAAGGTATGGCTTTACGGATCAGGAATATTTCTTCGGGTGAAGGGAAGAGAGAATATAATTACCGGTCAGCCATTTCTAATCTGCTCCAATCACAGCTCTTTTATCGATCCGGCAACATTGTATATTATTTTCGATCAGCACTTTGTGTTTACAGGTAAAAAAGAGATTGAAAAATGGCCTTTGTTTCACATTTTTTATACCTCAGGGATGAATATCTTGGTAGACAGACACAATCGTTTGGGAGCGCTAAAAAGTTTTAAGAAAATGATGGATGTAATTGCAGAGGGCTATCCATTGGTAATTTTGCCTGAAGGAACCATTCCTCAAAATGCTCCTAATTTGGGAGAATTTAAACCTGGGGCTGTTTCCATCGCCATACAAACGGGGATTCCGATATTGCCAATTACTCAAACTACCAATTGGAAAAGATTGCAGCGGGGAACTATGTTTAAAGGCAATGCGAGTCCTGGTATTGCCGAGGTAATTATTCATCCGTTAATTCCAACTACAGGATTAACCAAACAGGATGCGGAAGCATTATCGGAAAAGCTGCGGAATGTAATTAATAAGCCTTTGCAGGAGAAATATGGTGTTTCATAAAATCATAATTATATAATATGACAAAATGCCAACTTGTAAGAGTTGGCATTTTTATTTTGTCATGTTTTTTAGTGACATATTGACTGTGTAAACCAAAAATCCAGATGGCACGGTTATTGTCCGGATCATCTGGTTATATTGTTTTATAAATTAAATTTATCAATTGTTAGAATAAACCTATTAAATAGAAATAGCATTCGAGGCTAACAACCTTTACTATGACAAACTGCACTGTTTGTGTCGACAAATGTATATATTAATTTGATTAAAGTGAATGTTTATTAACATTTATTAACAATCGGCATTCTATTCAGAGTTTCCCGCTTTGAACATTAGGGGATAATTAATTAATGTTTTTATCCATACAAAAAATATAATATGGAAGAAAGTGATAAGATACCTTACCTATCATTGAATATGTTAGGGGAGTATAGTGAGGCTACAAAAGCTAGAAAAAGATCGATTATTAGAAATCAGAAAAAACCCAAGAAATTTATTTTTGCAAGATATGCTAGTGCTAAGAGTGCAATAAAAAGTTTTTTTGCTCAAGATGAATTTGAACCACTATGTGTTAAAGCTAAAATAAATGAATTGGCTAAGAAAGTTTGTTCTACTGATTTTCAAGTGAATGACCGAAATTGTCAAATTCAAGCATTGGAATCATTTCTTACGACAAATCTTGATTCTTCTTTGCAAAAATTTACTTTTGAGAGATTTCGATCAAAACAAAAGTCAATTTTCATTCATGGATTGACAATTGGTATTTCACCTGATTTAGTAATACGTGGTGAGATTAATGGACAGAAGATTGTAGGAGCTATAAAGCTTCATTTTTCTAAAAGTGGTGTGTTTAAGGGATCTGCTGGTCGTGTAGCGGCTACGGGTTTATATCGTTTTATGAATGATATTGTTGCTACAGAAAGTGAAGTAGTAATTCCTTCATTGTGCATCGTTCTTGATGTTTTTGAACAGAAAACTTATCAAGCACCTGAAAATATAGATTTTTATATGAAAAAATTTATAAATGCATGTGATGAAATAATGGATATCTGGGATGACGTAGCTTAATTAAAAATCTCAATAAATAATGGGGGTTGTTGATATCACTCAACAACCTCATTTGGGCTTTAAACGTTCGTTAACTATTAAATAATATGGTATTTAACCTTTAATAGGAATGGTAAAAAAGAACTGGGAGCCTACACCTTTTTCCGATTCCATCCATATCTCACCTCCGAGTAATTCTACATAGGCTTTGGTTATTGATAAGCCAAGACCAGAACCTTCAATTGCTTTGGTGTTTTCCAGATCTACTCGAGTGAATCGTTCAAAGATGCTTTTTTGTACATTTTGTGGTATTCCAATTCCGGTATCTTTTACAAAGAATTCCAGTAAATCGTTCTTTTTTGTGCAGCCAAATGTAATTGAGCCGGAATTAGTATATTTTAGGGCATTATTAATTAAGTTGGTAAGAATAGAGGTCAACATTGCGCAATCTGTAAAGATGAGAGATTCTTCGGCTGGCAACATGGACCTAACGCTTAGTTTAATTTCTCTCTTGTTTGCATCGGGTAAGAAAAAAAGAAGTTGATTTTGGAGCAACTCGCTTACATTTACTTGCGAAATGCATTTAACGATTTGATTGGTTTCAATTTTCGAAATTTCAATAATGGCATTGATTGTTGCGAGCATTCGTTCCCCGCTCTGCGATATTATTTTAATGTATTTTTCGCGTTTTTCGCCACTTAATTTTGGTGTGCTTAACAAATCTGCAAACCCAAGGATGCCATTCATTGGAGTCCGGATCTCATGACTCATATTGGCTAAAAAAGCTGTTTTCAACTTCTCACTTTCTTCTGCTTTTTCTTTAGCAGCAATCAGTTCCTTTTCAGTGTTTTTTTGTGCAGTTAAATCGATAAAATTTGCAAGGAAGTCATCACCCAATACAATTCCGGATATTAAAATTTGCTTAACATTTCCATTTTTACAGGTTATATTGTACATATCCGGTGTAATGTCAGTTTTATATTTTATTCCATATTCAACGGCTTTTTCCCAGTTGTTCAATACCCATTTCCGATATTCAGGATCAGGATATGCCAATTGCCACCAATTATCCATGTGAGGAATATCCTCCAGAGTATAGCCGAATGTATAAAGAAAACGATCGTTCAGATATTTAATTTTTCCGCTTGTGATGCTCACAAGGCTAAGCGGTATTGGAACCCGCTGAACAAAAGTTTTAAATTGGCTTTCTTTCTTTATTAATGCCTTTTGTGCTTCTTTTTGATCGGTTATATCGCGGTGAACCAAAACAATTTGAGTGACTGTCTCAAATTCATTTTTTATTGGATAAACGCGGGTTCTCAGCCATCGGCTTCGGCTTTTATAAATAGAACCGGTTTCAATTTCTGATGTAAACTCATGATCAGGTATATCTAATGTTTCACCGGCATAAGCACGCTTGATATAGTTTAACATGCCTGTTGAGCGAACCTGAGTACTTTTAAGAATATTAAATTTGAATAAAGTTATTTCTTTGGGTATTTGCCAAAGTTCTTCGTACGCTTTGTTAACAGAAATCTGTAATCCATTTAAATCATATATTTCCACAGTAAATGGAGATTGCTCCATCAACAGTCTGTATCTTTTTTCACTATCTCTTAGTTTATCTTCCGCTTTTTTTCTTGAAGTGATGTCTTGAAATACACAATATGTTTGCTTAAAAGTACCATCAGGATGGGAACCTGTGCAACCCTGTAAGGAGATGTATTTATAATGCCCTTTTTGATGTCTGATTTTAAAATGAACATCATTTACATAGCCACAAGCCTTAAATTTCGGAAACTTTGTGTTAAAAACATATTGCCAGTCAGGATGAAGGAAATCACCGTAATTCTTTCCAATTACATCCTCCTTATTGTAGCCTAAAAATTTTAACCAGGTATTATTAACATCAATTATATCGCCATTGCTGTTTAAAGAGTGATAGGAAAGAGGGGCATTATCGAAAAGAGTTTTGTATTTTTTCTCACTTTGCTTTAAGTCGTGGTAATATTGTAAGCGATTGATTGTATCCCCTAATCTTCTGCTGATTTCAATAAATAATTTTTTATCAAGTTGAGTCCATTCCCGTATTTTCGAACACTTATGAACTCCAAATAAATAGTTTGTCTTATTCATGTTTGTTACTGGAACAATCATTTCAGATTTGATATTAAGTTCCTTAATATATGGCTCGTTCTCATCTGATTCCAAATAGCTTGAGGTGAAAACATCATTGGCAGGATATTCTCTTTTTTCAAAAAGTTCCTGCTGATAATTATTTGCCAATTTACTTGTGTCACTTATTGGAATACATTGCACCTGGGGTTTAACAATCTCAATAGGCGGCAATTGAAACTCTTTTTTCTCATTGATAGAAGCAATAAAAAAAGCCCGGTCGGTTTTGAATACCTGCTGTACCACATTCAGAACATCGGAAATCATTTTTTCAATATCTTTTGAAATAAGGGTAATCTGATGTATTTTCTCAAGTGTATCTATGTAGGAGAATAGATTTTGTTTCACCTCAATATGCTCAGTGATGTCGCGGGAAATGCCAAGTATAAGTTTATTGCCATTTTCATTTAACAAGGAGACACTAACTTCAACGGGAAAAATCGAACCATTTTTTCGTTTGTGACAAGTCCTTAACCTGCAATGTTTTTCACGATTCAGAATTGAAAAAAAATGGAGAATCTGCTCTTCGGTTTTGTATTCAGTATCAACATCATAAATGGATAGAGCCAGAAGCTCTTCTCTTGTGTATCCCAAATTAAAACAAGCCTGTTTGTTTACTTCGATCAACTTCCCATCAAGATTGGACAAATACATTGCGTCTCCTGAATTGAGGACTAATGATCGGTATAAATTGGCGTGCTTTTGGTCGGGGATGGTCATTGCACAATTATTTTGGTTGAATGCTTACTAATATACAAAAAATAACATGCTATATCGCTTGATTTCAGGTTATTTAATTGGATTGAATGCAATTGAATTCTTTGTTTGCAGAGCTGATCATACATAAAAGAATCCTATTAAGTAAAGCAATATTGGGGATTAATATTTCAAGGCTGATTCAATTCCGTCAATTACCCGAAAAGCACCTTCTGCCAGAGCCTCCATTTCGTTTTCGCCCGGATAAACAAAGAAATCTGTAAGGTCTGAAACATATTCTTTCAAATCAGAAATAAAGCGCTCCGAATAGGCTATTCCACCAGTTATGATAATTCCATTCGCCTGGCATTTTAGGGCAGCATGGTAAGCGCCAATCTCTTTCGCAATTTGATATACAAATGCATCGTAAATAAGTTGTGCTTTTTCATTCCCCGAATCTATTAATTTAAAAACATCACGTAAATCATCAACACCTAAGTAAGCTTTTAGTCCGCTGTTTTTACTCAGCAGTGTTTCAACCTCTTTCCGGGGCATCGAATAACATAAATCCATTACACCACGAGTGGGCAAGGCTCCGGCCCGGTTAGGCGAGAAAGGTCCCATTCCCATCAAAGCATCGTTTACATCTACAATTTTACCCCCATCAACTGCTGCAATGGAAATTCCGCCCCCCAAATGAGCAATAACATACTTAGCCTTTTCGAAAGGGATATTTTGTTGTTTGGCAATTTTCCGGGCAGTCATTTTCATGTTTAAAGGATGCCCTCTTCTGTTTCGTTCAATGCCCGGCACACCTGATATACGTGCTTTTTCCCAAATGTTGCCCGCAGAGACAGGATCAACGGTAAAACTCTCATCGAGATTAAAATGTTTAGCCAGTTTATCGGCAAGCATACTTCCCAGATTCGAGGCATGGTCTCCAAAACTACCTGTTCTTGCGTCTTCAAGGAAACTGTTGCTGATTGTGTAAGTTCCCCCTTCAAGGGGTTTTACAATGCCGCCACGACCGACGATCCCAACCACAATCACATCTTTTTTGGATAACATTTGATCCAATCCGGTTTCTACCATCTGATAACGGTATTCAAACTGATCGGTAACCTTATGAAACTGATCCAATTCCTTTTGCGAATGGCGGATAATATGTTCAGAAACAAGCCCTGATCTGTTGTATAATGCGATTTTAGTAGATGTTGATCCCGGGTTGATTACGATGACAATTTCCTTTGGATTCATAGAGTAGGAGAGTTGAGTTTAAGATGTGATTCTGAAAGTACGAAAAGAAACTCAATCATGAAATCATGTAAAGTATTTTTCGGGACTTAAATTGTGGTCAATAAGTTTTTTTTGCATTAAATTCGTTTTTTTACGTTCATCCAATCCTCAGTAGTCAAAAAACTTTCGTCCATATTCTGTATCATATTTTTGAATTTTTTCATTGGGACTGCATAACTCAATGTGTTTTCGGGAACATAAGGTCGGGCCGAAACATCAAACATCCCTAAAATAGCCTTCGGATTCTCCTTTTTGCTTTCCAGATAAGGGTAGGAGATAATTGAACCGCAGCCCGAAGAAAAAGGGGCAATGTTGCTAAAAGGATCTGTTTGGTCGAAGTTTGCCAAAGTAAACAAGCCCGAAAGAATATCGGGAGTGGCAAAGAAAATGACAACATCGGGTTCATCCTTTTCATTGAGCAGATCCCAGCGTTTAAATGTAATGTATTTTGCCGTTGCAGCGAATACCGGAAACTGATCGATGGCTTTTTGTGCTATTTCAGGAGTCTTCAAATATTTTTCTTTGCCGGTGGAAAGAAACATATTTAATCCGGCAGGACGACCGGCAAAACCGGAATAGCATCTTCCGCCCATGCATCCAATTGAATCAGCAGAAAAACTGGCTGCAGTTCCTTTTCGGATTTTGTGCAGAAGGGCAATGATACAGTTCCACGATTTGGTAACGATTTCCTGATCCTGAACCTTTTCATTGCTGTACCAAAAGCAGATAGGTAATTCGGTTTCGCTTCCGAAATATTTCGCCCATTTTGCGGTAAATTCTTCTTGAAGTTCTTTTTTCATTGCTTTAGCAGATTGGTTCTTATGCAAATATCAGACTTGTTTGATGGACTGGCAACTGAAATGAATAGATTTTTAAGGATAAATACTTCATTATCCGAAACACGATAAAAATCGATCAACTCGCATAATTACAAAGCTTTCATGCATTTGTAAAGGGCTTCGGGAGCGTTATCTTATAAAAAAAGATATATTTGTATGGTATTAATCCGAAAGATGGTTTAGTTATGGACAGAGAATTATTAATTGAAAAATATAATGTGCCGGTTCCCCGGTACACAAGTTACCCAACAGTTCCTTTTTGGGGCGATCAGCGCCCGGAAGTGGGAGATTGGCTAAAAGTTGTGAAAAGAACTTTTGATGAATCGAATGCTTCGAAAGGAATTAGCATTTACGTTCATTTGCCTTACTGCGAAAAACTTTGTACGTACTGTGCCTGCACAAAAGTGATTACGCGCAATCACGGGGTAGAAGATCAGTATATTGATGCTTTGCTTCAGGAATGGCAGATTTATCTGGATACTTTTCAGGAGCAGGCAATTATCCGGGAGCTTCATTTGGGAGGAGGAACGCCCACTTTTTTCAATCCTGAAAACCTGAAAAAGTTAATCAATGGCTTGAAAAAGAATGCAAAACTGCATCCCAAGCATGAATTTAGCTTCGAGGGACATCCGAATAATACCACCCGTGAGCATCTGCAGGCTTTGTACGACGTAGGATTTCGAAGAGTGAGTTTTGGAGTTCAGGATTTTGATCCGGAAGTACAAAGGGTAATTAACCGCCCGCAAAGTTTCGAAACCGTTAAGGAAGTAACCCTGGCGGCACGCGCGATTGGTTACCATTCGGTAAACTTCGATTTAATATACGGACTGCCTAAGCAGAAATTGAGTTCGGTGAGCGATACTTTCGAGAAGGTAGCAGAGCTGAAGCCCGACCGGATTGCTTACTATTCATACGCTCATGTACCATGGAAAACCAAAGGACAGCGCATTTTTACCGATGCCGATATTCCTGATAGTGCAGGGAAACGTGCTTTGTACGATTTAGGAAATGAGAAGCTGGCAGAATTGGGATACAGCGATGTTGGAATGGATCATTTCTCGCTGCCTCACGATGAATTATACATTGCCCGCGAAGCCAGGCGGCTGCACCGTAATTTTATGGGATACAACACTTCGCACACCGAATTGCTGATTGGTTTGGGCGCATCTTCTATTTCGGATGCAAAATATGCCTACGCACAAAATGTAAAGCTGATTAAGGCTTACGAAGAGGCTTCAATGAACGGTGAGCTTGATTTGGAAAAAGGCTACTTCCTAAGCGATGAGGATGTGATTGTGAAACGTGCGATATTGGATATTACCTGTCGGCGTGAATTGCTTTTTACCGATGATTTGAAAGCTTATCTGCCGAAAACGATCAAAGAGGAACTTCAGGTGTTAGCCGATGAAGGAATTATTACTGCAGATGATGAAAAATTGATCGTTACCGATTTGGGGATGATCTTTCTGAGAAATATAGCCAGGCTTTTCGATAACAAACTTCGATACGCAAAAAGCGGAGAAGACAACATGTTTTCGAAGGCTATTTAAGGCAGGAATAAAATCAAAAAACCCGGTAATCAGGAATGAGTGCCGGATTTTTTATGCCTTATGTTTTGTGTGATGAATTGCAGTGTCCGAAGAAAATAGTGTTCTTTTATATCTTAAATTTTCATGAAAAAATAAATAGTTCGAACAGCCATAAAATTACCGTACAGTTACATGAATGCATTTTGTTTGACCTTCTAAAAGAACGTAACATTTACCTTCATCCTGCATTTTAATTAATTCGCGCAGTAATAAATTTCGGAGGCGGTAGGTATAAACAGGCTTGCTGTTACCTCTCTCAAAAAAACGTGTCTGCGATATATCAAAGGTTCGGGCATAATAATGCGAGGAACTATTTGGCGTAGCGTTTACATTGCTTTTGCGCAGCGATTTTTGGTCTGCCAAAGTTCGTAATATTGATGTAACTGAAAACCGGTACTTTCGCATTCCCAACTCTTCGAGTTGGCCGCAAAACCTTTCGCCAAGCAGCTCTAAAAATTCTACGGCCGGTTCCTGCAGGTAAGGTAGTGAATTTGTTAAATGGGGTATTTCATAGTATTGGTTATCGCTTATTTCTTCGAGCTGATAATGATCGCCGAAATCATCCGGGTTTTCCTTAAATTCAGCTTTTGAAACCAAAGGGTTTTTTAAGCCTTTGGTTCGGGCTGTTTCAAGATGATAATTATTATTATAGCGGCGCAGTGCTCTGCTTTCATCTTTTGTTAGCACCGGAACAGAGACCTGGGCTTCGGTTTTGCCTTTAGGGCTTAAGCTTTTACAAATAAATAGTATAGGTATAATTCCTGTAGCCAGCATGGCAAGCAGCAGTGCTTTACGAACATTGGGTTTTAATTTTCTTTTCGTCATCTCTGGATTTTACGCACACAAAGCTAAAAAAACAAATTTGAAACATTTACAGACTGTCCTTTTATTATGCTGAGAGAATTGCATCAGTCGATTGTTCTTTTAAATTTAATTCCTTTTTAAGCTTTCATCTTATTTTTTGAAATATTAGTTGGTTGTGCAACAGTCACTTTTGTTAGTATTAGTACGTTTTAATTCAGTCCTAATCGTCCATTAAAATAGTACATGAATAATGAAAGAATAAGCCCTATTATAATGGTTTTAATATTAGAAAATACGCTTTCTTTTATTCCGTCACTCTGATAAGCAGACCTGATACCTTTTGAATTAGTTATAATAAGAAAAACGATAGCTAATGAAATTGGTAACCAAGTGGATCTGAAACTAAAATATTTTGTCAAAGTTGGTATTAGTTCATACGTCAATATTAAAGATGGCAGTAGGAGCATAAAAACAAAGCCTATTGGTCTTTTTATAAATAATCCAATTAATCCTAAGAGTATTATTAATGGTTCTATAAATAAATTGAGTCTCAAAATAAGTATTGGATTATCCATCAATTCATTTACAGAATACATAGAATAGATCAAGTCAATTTGTGATAGAGTTACGACAACCAGCTTTATAGAAAAGAAAACAAGCAATGTAAGTCTTAATGTAGTTTCAGCTATTTTATTCCTTGTCATCTAATTAGTATTAAACGTTTGATATAAGATTAGCAGGGGATTTTCGGGTGATTCCTTATTCCCTTTAACTTGATCCCGATTCCCCGGGACCGTATACGTATGGTGAAGCCTTAATGAATACCTTATTGTAAAATTATTTTGTGAATAAATCCGCTTGGTTTGTACTGAGTCTGCGAAGTATCTGGTAGTGTGAGAGGTGCATCCCGACTATTTTAGTCAGGATCATCTACTCAATTAGTTGCTGCAATTATTTTTCTACTTCATTGAAAAACAATTCAATTGCATGCATGTAATTATTTAAAAAATAAATAATGTTATTTGATTCATCTGAAATATTGTAATGCCAATTCAATTCATCTGGAGCGTTTGATTTTAAGTTGTTTAGGAATGTTTCATTATAAATATCATTCGCTATATTTCCAAATAGATAATAATTCACATTCTTGTTTTTTAAGTTTCCAAAAGCATTTTTTGAATTGACTTTATCAGAGATTAAACTAAAGTTAGGCACATCAGCAATATACCCGTCAAATAAGTCTGGATTGTCTAACATTAAGTAGGTTGTAATTTCAGTTCCCTGTCCCCAAATTATTTTTTTAGTTATATTATATTTTGATTCAATATAGGGAAGCAATTCTTCACCAATAAACTTAGCCAGTTTATCCATTTTACTTTCTATGTTTGTTAAATCAAAATCTGCATATTTATATTGTGGAAATCCAACAACGATGCAAGTTGGTATACTTCTGTCATATGCCATTAATTCTGTGCAAGCAGAAAATGCTTTGAATGATGTATGTGCATCTAACAACAAAACTAAGGGGAATTCTTTATCTTTCTTATAATTGAATGGAAGATGAATGAATAAATTAAGACTGTCGTTAAGAATTTCAGAGTTTATTCTCGTAGTAAATCCAAGTTTAGTTTGGGGAGAATCACCTACATTTTGTCCGATTGAATTTACTGTAAAAAACACAGAAATAGTTATTGTCAAGATAATGTTTCTCATGTTTCTAAATATTATTATTTGTATTATAAGTCGTTCTTCATTATTGCCACTAACGTTAGTCTGTCTAAAAACGAATCAAACTGCTGAATTGAATTTTAAATATAGTGGTTTTAGGGATACATAAAAATTGAAAATGCTTTTATTTGGAAATAGAATTTGGGTTCTTATTTGGGCTACTTTTAACTCTAGCATTACGATTAAGAAGATGGGGTGATTGCCTCAC
>JAFGYE010000024.1 GCA_016936255.1 Marinifilaceae bacterium
AGTAGGTCGACGCCGACTTTTAAAAGAGTCTTGTTCCAATGAGAATGAGACTCTTTTTTTTTGCCGTAAATGCCGGTACATTAGAAATTGGTTAATGAGAATAATACTGTAAGATATAACCAATAAGCTCATAATAGAAGTAATTTGCAATAATTCAGCATTTTGAACTGATGTTTTTTATTGCTATATCTTGCTTTGTAGAAAATATTGCTTAATTTTGCGAACTGGTTGTATTAGGCAATCAGTTATAATAAGTTTTAAATTTTCAAATAAAAGAATTATGTATTTATCAGCAGAGAAAAAGCAAGAGCTTTTCGAGAAGTACGGGAAGTCTAACAAAGATACTGGGACTGCAGAATCACAAGTAGCTTTGTTTTCATACCGTATCAGTCACTTGACTGAACATTTAAAGAAAAACAGAAAAGATTACAGTACCCAACGTGCACTGCAATTGCTAGTAGGTAAAAGAAGAAATTTTCTTGATTACTTAAAAGCAAAAGATATTGAAAGATACAGAGCTATTATTAAAGCTTTAAATATTCGTAAATAATATCATATTAAAGCAATCCCGAGTAATCGGGATTGCTTTTTATAATATATAGCGACATCTTGTTGCTTATCCTAAAAAGAGTTTGAAATAAACTACACAAAGATGAAAGTGATTGAAAAAATAATTGAATTAGGTGATGGAAGGTCCATCACAATTGAAACAGGGAAGTTAGCAAAACAAGCTGATGGAGCTGTTGTAGTTAAAATGGGTAAGACCATGTTGTTGGCTACTGTTGTGTCTGCAAAAGATGCAAAAGCTGATGTCGATTTTATGCCTTTATCGGTAGAATATAAGGAGAAATTTAGTGCATTGGGTAGATTCCCTGGAGGTTTCATGAAACGTGAGGGCAGACCTTCAGATTATGAAATTCTTGTTTGTCGCCTTGTGGATCGTGCTCTACGTCCATTATTTCCTGCAGATTACCACGCAGAGACTTTTGTTTCCATTAACCTAATTTCGGTTGATGCTGATGATATGCCTGACGCTCTTGCAGGTTTAGCTGCATCTGCAGCGATTGCAGTATCTGATGTTCCATTTTCAGAACCAATTTCTGAAGTTCGTGTTGCCCGAATTGATGGCAAAATGATGATTAATCCATCTCGTACAGAATTGGAAACTGCTGATCTCGATATGATTATTGCTGCTACCATGGATAACATCATGATGGTTGAAGGTGAAATGTCTGAGATTTCTGAAGCTGAAATGCTGGAAGCTATTAAATTCGGTCATGAAGCTATTAAAGTTCAATGTCAGGTTCAAATTGAGTTGGCTGAACTAACAGGTAAAACTGTTAAAAGAGAATATTGTCACGAAACTAATGATGAAGAACTTCGTCAGTTAATCGTGGATAAAACATATGCTAAAGTATTAGCTGCAGCAAGATTACAAAACCCAAATAAGCACGAACGTTCAGATGCATTTGGAGCAATCAAAGAAGAGTTTATTGCAGAATATTCTGAAGGTAAAGAGGCTTCCGAGATTAATAAGTCTTTGATTGGTCGTTACTATCACGATGTTGAAAAAGATGCTGTTAGAGAAATGGTTTTAGAGGATCGTGTACGTTTGGACGGTCGTAAAACTGACGAAATTCGTCCAATTTGGTCAGAAATTGATTATTTGCCAGGTGCTCACGGCTCTGCGATATTTACCAGAGGTGAAACACAATCATTAACTTCAGTTACTTTAGGTACTAAGTTGGATGAAAAAATGGTGGATGATGTATTGTACAGAGGAAAAGAGAAATTTGTTCTTCATTATAATTTTCCTTCATTCTCAACTGGAGATGCCCGTGCATCGCGTGGTATTAGCCGTAGAGAAGTAGGGCACGGAAATCTTGCTTTTAGAGCTTTAAAAGGAATGATTCCTAAAGATTCTCCATATGCTATCCGTGTTGTTTCTGATATTTTAGAATCGAATGGTTCTTCTTCAATGGCTACTGTATGTGCAGGAACATTGGCACTAATGGATGCAGGTATTAAGATTAAAAATCCGGTATCTGGTATCGCAATGGGATTGATCTCAACCAAGGGTGCTGAGAAATATGCTGTATTATCTGATATTTTAGGTGATGAAGATCACTTAGGTGATATGGACTTTAAAGTAACTGGAACTAAAGATGGTATCACAGCTACTCAAATGGATATTAAAGTTGATGGACTTCCATACGAAGTTTTAGCTCAGGCTTTAGATCAGGCACGTTTGGGGCGCCTTCATATTCTTGGAAAAATAGAAGAAACGATCAGCGAACCAAGAGAAGATTTGAAACCTCATGCTCCGCGTATTGTATCTATTGAAATTCCAAAAGATATGATAGGTGCAGTTATCGGACCAGGTGGAAAGATCATTCAGGAAATTCAGGAATCAACAGGTGCTGTTCTTGTTATTGAGGAAATTGACAATAAAGGTGTTGTTGATATTTCTGCTAACAATAAAGAAGCAATTGATGCAGCTTTAGCTCGTATTAAAGGTATTGTTGCAATTCCTGAAGTTGGAGAAATCTACAAAGGAAAAGTAAAATCAATAGTTGCTTTTGGTGCTTTTGTTGAAGTTCTTCCAGGAAAAGATGGTTTGCTGCATATTTCTGAAATAGAACACAGAAGACTTAATACAGTTGATGAAGTTTTGAAAGAAGGTCAGATTATTGAGGTAAAACTTATTGAAGTTGACGCGAAGTCGGGTAAACTGAAACTTTCCAGAAAAGCTTTGTTGCCTAAGCCTGAGAAAGACGAAAAATAGAAAATCAAATATATGGTTTAGAAATCCTGGATTTATTCCAGGATTTTTTTTTGTTATAGGTTGAATGCCTAACTTTAAAACTTCTAAAATAGAATTGGCTTTATGGATGAAAATTGGCTTAGTAAAATTTCAAGTGAAATTGATGAACAAATTGATCTTTATATATCAGTACGCGATTATCGATTTTATCAAATTGAAAAACTGAAACGAATAGCAAAGCATTTAAACAATGATGAGAGTTGTTTAGAATGCAGGTATGCCCGAAAAGAGTTGGAAGGTATTGTGGCGGAGTTGGATCGCTTAATCAATAAGTCAGGTGTAAATAGAAGCGAATATGAGAAAAAAGTTGAAAGCTTGCTAAAGCATTTAAAAGATAAACATAAAGTATTTCAGGCACATCATTTTACTTATACTTATTCCGCAGTATATACATTACTTGGGGCTGGTTTCGGTCTTCTTTTGTCTTACGGAATATTTTATAGTTTCAATCCATCAGTGTTTTTTCTGACTTCAGGAATTGGAATGTTTGTCGGAAATGTTCTGGGGAGCCGCAAAGACAAGGCTTTAATTCGCGAAGGAAAACAGATTTAAACTGAAAAATTGAATGTCAAATTTCAATGATTCTGATTTAATAGATGGACTTTTTCAATTTTATTATAGTTAGGAGCCATTGTTACTGTTTTATTTGCAATGGTTCTTTCTTTTTTTATAAAAATCCTGATATTTGCGCCTCATTTTCTATTTTTATGTCTCCAAATCTGTAACTCACTATTAATGGATTATAAATTTATCGTAATAGAAGGAAATATTGGTGCAGGTAAAACCTCACTCTCCCATAAGATTGCTGAACAATATAATGCGAAGCTAATCTTGGAACAGTTTGCAAACAATCCGTTTTTACCAAAATTCTATAAAGATCCGGACAAGTATTCATTTCCCTTGGAAATGTCTTTTTTAGCAGACCGATACAATCAATTAAAAAAGGAATTAAGTGAGACAGACTTATTTAAATCATTTACGATTGCCGATTATTATTTTATGAAATCATTGATTTTCTCAAAGCAAACGCTAAAGGATGATGAGTATAGTCTCTATCGGCAGTTTTTCCATATTATCTATAATTCCTTACCAAAACCCGATTTATATGTCTATCTACATTCAAATGTAGATAAGCTATTAAGCAATATAAAAAGTAGAGGGAGAGAGTATGAACAGGAAATTTCAGCAGATTATTTGCAGAAAATTCAAGACAGTTATTTTGAGTTTTTTAAACAGCAGCAGGAACTCAGTTTCCTTGTTATAGATACAAATAGCATCGATTTTGTTAATAATTTAGATGATTACAATAAAGTTTCAGATACGATATTCAATTTTAACTGCAAAAAGGGGGTAAATAGAATTATTCTCTGAAAGCCTTGTTATATCAAATAAAATTATCGAATCGATTTAATTTGCATAAAATTTTCTTAAATTTGTTTTTGAACTAGATTATAATGTTTAAAGTTAAAATAATTAAGTAGTTGTTATGAAAAGATCAAAGGTTATTTCCCTAGCTTCTTTGCTGTTATCAGTTGCAGTTCTTACGAGTTGCGCAGGATTGAGCAAAATGAAGAAAGAAGCAAGTAACATCAAGTATCAAGTGACTCCTGAAGTTTTGGAAGCTCATGCAGATATGGTTGATGTAAAAATCACTGTTAATATTCCTGCAAAGTATTTCAACAAGAATGTTGTTTTAGTTGCAACTCCGGTTTTAAAGTTTGAATCAGGAGAGAAAGCTTTCCCTTCAAAAACTTTGCAAGGTGAAAAAGTTCAAGGAAACAATACAGTTGTTCCTTACGAAACAGGTAAAACAATCACTTATACAGGAAAAATCCCTTATGAGCAAGCGATGAGAATTTCTGACCTTGAAGTAAGAATGGTTGGAAGTAAAGGTGATAAGTCTCAGGAATTTGATCCTTATAAAGTTGCTGATGGTGTTATTGCTACTGCTACTTTGGTTCAAAATTCTCCACGTAACATTGTTGGAAAAGATGCTTTCCAAAGAATTATTCCAGAAAGTAAAGAAGCAGATCTTCATTACTTGATTAACAGTGCTCAAATTCGTTGGTCGGAAATGAAAGCTGATGACGTTACTGCTCTTAAAGCATATTTGGATGCAGTTAAGACGGATGAGAATAAAGAATACAAAGGTGTTGAAGTTGCTGCTTATGCATCTCCGGATGGAAAGCAGGATTTTAATGAGAAATTAGCAACTAAGCGTGAAGGTTCTTCTTCTAAGTACATTAAGAAAGAAATGAAGAAAGCTAAAATGGATGAATATGCTGCTGAAGAATTCTTTAAAAGCAAAGTAACTCCTGAAGATTGGGCTGGATTCCAGGAATTAATGAAAGCTTCTAATATTCAAGATAAAGAGTTGATTTTACGTGTTCTTTCAATGTATTCAGATCCTGAAGTACGTGAAAAAGAAATTAGAAACATTTCTGCTGCTTTTGACGAAGTTAAAAAAGAAGTACTTCCTAAATTAAGAAGAGCTAAATTTACTGTTAATGTTGACCTTATTGGAAAAACTGATGCTGAGTTAAAATCTCTTGCTTTAACTAATCCTTCTGAATTGAATGTTGAAGAATTATTATTTGCTGCTACATTAGTTGATTCTGCTAAAGATAAATTAGCTGTTTATGAAGCTGCTAAAAAGCAATTTTCTAACGATTGGAGAGGTTATAACGATGCTGGTATGATCTTATTCGGAATGAATAAAGTATCTGAAGCTAAAACTAACTTCGATAAAGCTGACCAACTTTCTGCCAACAATCCTGTTGTTAAAAACAACTTAGGTGCTGTTGAGTTAGTAAACGGTAATGTAAGCGAAGCGGAAGTTCTTTTTGGAGCTGCAACCGGAGCTGGAAACGAAGTTAATTACAATTTAGGTATTGTTGCAGTTAAAAAAGCACAATACGACACAGCTGTGAAACAATTTGGTGAGTGTACTGCTGCTAACGCTGCATTGGCTAACATACTTGTTGGAAAATACAATGTTGCTCTTGACAAGCTAAATGCTAACACCAGCGATGATGCAATGGTTTATTATTTGAAAGCTGTTGTTGGTGCAAGAACTGATAACAACAATCTTGTTTTCACAAACCTTGAAACAGCTGTTTCTAAAGATGCTTCTTTAAAAGCTACTGCAAAAACCGACATGGAATTTGCTAAAGTTTTCGAAGATGCTAAATTCAAAGCTATCGTTGAATAATTCGTTATTCATAAAATATTGAAAGCGACCCATTCATGGGTCGCTTTTTTTTTTTATTCTTGTAAAGTAATTTGTTCAGTAGATTTTTTATCTTCGTCTTCTCACTATTATCAGTGAAATAATGAATTAATTTGATTGTAGAATGGAAATCCAATTCCCATATAAGGTAGTAAACAATTTTCAAGGCTATGTTTTCTTTTCGGAAATGCATCACCAAACAAAAAACTGTTTTGAGGAGCAAATTGTTCTGAATTTTGCAAACACTAAGGTGATCGAATCCAATTTGTTTGCCATATTGGGAAGTGTTATTGCCGGTTTGGAGCGCAGGAAGAATAAAGTTCGACTTGTGAATATGCAGGAGCCTATTCAAAATTTATTTAATTCTAAGAAGCTGATTAATGGTTCTGCCCGCAAATATTTATGGAAATGTTTTGTAAAATGCCAGCAGTTTGCTTCGGTAGATGAAGAAGCTTTGGCTGATTATTTGGAAAAGAGGATCTTTCCTGAGCGGCCTGAAGTGAAATTAAATAAGCAGCTGAAAATGGCTGTTCAATTGTGTGTGGCCGAAGTTTACCGGAATGCTTTTGCACACAGCAACTGCAAAGAAGTTTTTATTGCACACTACTATTCTGTTTATAATAAGAAGCTTTTAATAAGCATTGTAAGTCAGGGGCGGCCATTTAGTTTACTCGTAAATAAAACTCTTAATAAAAGGCTAAATGGTGTTGGAGCCATTGAGTGGGCTGTTGAGAACGGACATACAACAGAAAAAGATGCTCATAAAGGAATTGGATTGTATACTATTCGTCAGTTTATAAAGCAAAATCAGGGTAAAATTCAAATTTTATCGGGCGATGGAGTTTGGAAACAGGTGAAGCACCGAAGCTTTTCAAAATTATATGAAAAAGAATTTCCTGGATCTATTATTACTTTAGAATTTAATCTTCAGGAATAAGCTTATTTTTTGTGATAGTTTAGTTTTGAGAAAAGATCCCAAAGCACGATTCCACAGCTTACAGATACATTAAAAGAATGCTTGGTACCGAACTGAGGTATTTCTATACAACCTTCAGAAAGACTAACAATACTCTGGTGAACACCTTTTACTTCATTCCCAAAAACCAAGGCATATTTCTTAGAGGAATCCATTGTGAAATTTTCCAGAGATGTGCTGTTTTCTGCTTGTTCAACAGAGTAAACATCAAAGCCATTACTCTTTAATTTCGCAACAGCATCTTCCGTTTTTTCGAAATATTCCCAATGGACAGAATCTTCCGCTCCTAAAGCAGTTTTGTGCAATTCGCGGTGTGGAGGTGTGGCAGTAATTCCACAAAGATATACAGCTTCTACCAAAAGCGCATCCGATGTACGAAAAACAGAACCAATATTGTTCAGGCTTCTTACATTATCCAAAACAATAATGATGGGAGTTTTTTCAGATTCTTTAAACTCATCGATGCTTTTTCTGTTTAGCTCGCTGTTTTTTAGTTTTCTCATTGCTTTTATTGGAATATAAGGTCAATAATAGAATTGGCTACAAAAATATAAAAAAAGGAATCCTTTTGAGATTCCTTTCGTTTATTTTGTTTGAATTGTTACCAGTTAACAGGTTTACGGCGAACGGGCATAGTCATGCAGCGCGCACCGCCGCCGCCACGTGGCAATTCCGATCCCTCAAGGGTTATTACATATTTTTCGTAATCGGAAAGCTCTACTTTATGACGAATAATGTCTTTTGCACGAAGAATTTCGAATCCGTTTTTATTCATTGCATCCATGGTGTGAACGTTTCGTCCGTAACCAATCACTTTTCCCGGACCAACGGCAAAAAAGTTAGCTCCGCTGTGCCATTGCTCCCTCTCCTGATTCCAAGGATCTCCGTTTCCGCCACAATAAATAGGTTTCAAATCCATTCCAAGTTTTTTCAGAGCCTGAAGAAGATTGTTTTCACGGGTGATAGAAATCACTTTTCCGTTTTCAATGGCAATGTGAACAGTTTGGTATTTGTTTGGACGGATAATTAAGGGTTCGTAAACCATACATTTATCAACATCTAAAAGGGTAAATACCATATCCAAATGAATGAAAGATTCCGGATGACTTGGCAGCTCCTGTATTAATAAATGGCGTTGTGTTTTGTCTTTTTGGCAAAGTAACTGAGCCAGAATAAAATCAATACCCTGAGTTGATGTGCGGGTTCCGTTACCAATAATCATGATGTCTTCACGGGCAATTAATACATCGCCTCCTTCAATGGTACAATTGGGATCCATTTCAGGATTATCAATCGGATTAACTGTTTTTGTTTTAAATCCAGGAGTATAATCAAAAATCGCCTGCATAATCAAGGATTCTCTATCGCGAACCGAACTGGCCATTTTACCAATCAGAACCTCGTCCAGAACTGACATTGAAGCATCTCTGGTGAAGAAGAAATTGTGCAGTGGCCGCATTGCATATCGTTCCTTACTCAGAAATTTAGTCAGGTTGTCTCTTTTTAAAGGAACACCTTCGATTAATAGAGAAGCAAGATCCAGGGGTGTCTGTTCCAGCAGGAAATCTTTTATGCAGTAAGTGTTTCCTTTAACACTTATCTGAGGTTCCATTGCAGAAATTTGGTCAATAACATTCTCTTTGGCTTTTTCATCTGCAAGCACATCAGCCAGTAAATCTTTAACCTGATAAGTTTCTGAAATTTCAGAAAGAACACCGCTTAATTGTTTGTATTCATCTTTTGCAACCGATAGGTTTAAAATATCACTGTAAAGAGCTCTTTCGGCATTTTCGGGAGTCATGTTTTCAACTTCTGAACCGGGAGTGTGAAGGATTACACCTTCCAATTCTCCAATCTCCGATCTTACATTTAATTCTACATACTTTGTCATACCTCTCAATTAAAGTACCGTTTGTTATAGTTGTTTACGTCTAAAAATACATGTTTTTAGATTTGCAAATGAAAGAAAAATTTGGGGCATTGAAAAGGATTGCGTTAAGTAAATTTCAATTTTCCTTAACAGTGTCTGAAATCGTTAAGATCATGATCAATACGAAGAGTTTGAATCTGGAAGTTACTTTGCGTGTTATGTAATGTAGTGTTGATATTGACGGCAGAATGCAGACACATTTAAATTATTGGTTTTTTGGCGTTTCCTAAATTCCCCGGCACAATTGTTTCGGGGAATTCAGGTCAGGCTTTCCGCTATTACTCCCCGCCATATTCTTCCGCTTCGCTTTAGATATGTCTGCGGGGTAACCGCTTCAATCCTTAACGCAAGCCTTTGTATTATAATAGGGTATAACACCCAATTTATCCAATTGGCATAAAATCAAAACCTCTGAATAATTCATAAAACCAATATCAGACCTAAACCTCCCTGGCAATTTTCACCACACTTTGTTCCAATTTCCTTATCCATAAGAAAAATAATTTGCTGGCCACACAAATCACTCCCTGCGGTCAATGGCGTTTTACCTGCTATTTATAGCTGCCAAACAATATTGTCCTAATTGATTTTAACAATTGGGCTTTCCGCCCAAACCCGACATCATTTCTTGTCTTGAAACAAGAAACGAAAGCTACCGAACGAAGAGAGATCATGAGTTCCAGAAATTTCATTTACGAATAAAGAAATTATTACATTATTTTGCTACACTCGGCATATTGCAAGCAAGCTTGACTCTGCCCTCATTTATCGCAAAAGATCAAGGCTGCTTTTAAAAAAACTTCCTTATTTAATTCAAACCTAAGTGCGTACGGGCGATCTTCGAACAAGTTCTCAGCTTCCCGGTCTTACTAAAGGTTTG
>JAFGYE010000025.1 GCA_016936255.1 Marinifilaceae bacterium
ATTTAGGGGGATGATTAGGTTGAATTTCAAGAGGCGTCTGGTTTGTTTCCTGTTCTTGAAACAAAGAAGGTGAATCTTGAGATTTATACATATTTCCCATGCCTGAAATAAGCCAATTAGGGTCAATTGAAGGAAATGATGTTAGTATTTTTTGAACAAAGTCCAGACTTGGGTTGTTACGACCGGATAGAATATGAGAAATACTAGACCGCTGTACGCCTATTGTATCTGCAAACTTAGAAGAGGTAAGCCCTTCACTATTAATCAGCTGAACTATTCGATTTTTCATTCTTAAGTTGTTTAGATGTGAATTTTACAAATGTTAATCCAAGTAACATTACAAACCTAATATAAAAATTACAAACGTCAAAGCGAGAGCGAAAAGAATTTTTACAAAAGTGGTTCACAAGTGTAATTCAAACAAAATGAAATGTACAAGTTGTAACCATTTGGCATTATTACTTTTGTAAACACCTTGTTTTCCTTATATATCAGTGTGTTTATGCACAATGTATGCCTTTAAACTAAATCCATTTAATAAACCTGTAAAATTCTATTTCGTAAACAATATTGAATGAATCCCGAAAAAAATCATAAAATGTCTGTTTGTCAGGCAATTTAAGATGTTTACAGTGCTATACTTACAGTTTTTACAGATGTTCTTAGTTGAATGATATTATTTGATAATTTCACTTATTTATTTACTGTAGATAAAAGATATATAATTCTGATTTACTGATTATTATGCTGTATTAAATTACATTATTTACATGTATTGGAATAATATTTATACATATGTAATTTAGTTATTAAAGTATTACTTCATATTAACCTATTAATTAACTGGTAATCAGAACATAGACTACTGGTGATAATTTTATCCGTAAAGAGAATTGCGACTTCTTTTAATTGTAAATGAAATTAACATCTAAAATATTGGTACTTATTATCACATTACCTATGTAAATCATAACAGGAAACTAGTTTACAAATCGAATTCCCTCTATTGTATATTTGCAGTGTTTAAATGTAAACTTCATAAGTTACAACTTTAAATTTAAGTGCATTGCTTATTGTAAATTTTGAATTGGGTTTTTTGAATTGCTAATTACAGTATTAGGCAAAATCCAAATGAAATTTGTAAATAATATACCATTGGGTTACAAAAATTAAATCCTAAGAAGGTTAAAAGGAAGGAATTTCTCACGTAAGTGTCACAAAATTAAACAGGTGAGTTGGTTTTCTTTATATCAAATCATGTTACTATCCGGAAAAAAAAGAAGTTTTCTCTATTTTTTCGAATATCCGGAAATCTATTTAATACTCTGAGTTCTTCTTGAGTCTGGAGATTATTTTTTCCGGGGTTTTCTAAGTTGTAAAAAGCCAATAAATAAAATGTAAGCTGCGAACGCGGCAATTAATATTCGAAGTATTAAATTTTGGTTGTTAACTTGATTGTTTGCGAGGATATCGCGTGATAAGGCCGGAATCATAAATATTAACAAACCAAATACTAGAATCAGCTGTATATACAAAAAGATAACTTTTAATTTTTCTTTTCTGCGGGAATAAGGGGCTGGAGTAACGACGTTATTTTTTGTTTTCTTACCTCTTTTTGTAAGCTTCTTTGGTTCCGGCATTCTTAATTTTTGTTTTAATTTGTGCCCAATTAAGAATGTCAATACACAGATGCCAACTAAAATATAAATTTCCTTATTCATGTTAATATATTGTTGTTGAGTATTTTTTAATTTCTTTTCTTTTTCTGGTCAATTCCGGGCAATGAACTTCCAATAATTGATAAAATTCCCTGGAATGATTCTTAACTTTAGTATGGCATAATTCATGCAATATAACCATATCGCATAGTTCATCAGGTAATCTCATTAAATGAAGATTGAGGTTAATATTATTATCATGTGAACATGATCCCCAACGACTTTTTGTATTTTTAATTTTAAGGGATTTATAGGAAAACCCACCAAGTTTTGCTAATTCCTTGATTCTAATTGGAAGATGATGGTTTGCTTCTCTGCGCAAGGTTTCTATGATAGAATTTTGAATGAATATTTGTAAGTCTGAATTTTGAATCTCGGTATTGGCAGGATACTTTACTTCCAATACTCCATTAGAGAGTTTTGCGGAATAATAACTCACCTCTCCTGGACTTAGCTTTAATTGATGGAAACGTGTTTTAAATTGGATCTCAGGAGTGAAAATTGTTTGTCTATTCTCTTTTAATTTTCTTTTTGCATTATTATCAATAATCCACTCTTTATTTTTCTTGGCAAAATTGATGGCATCCTGATAACTTATACCATAAGGCACATTAACCCAAATTCCTTTTTTAGGCGCAATTCTTACTGATAGACGTTTGAATCTTCGACTCTTTTTAAAGAGAATATCCCCAATATCCTCTAATAGTATAATTTTTTCTTCGGGCATAAAAAAAGCTTTGCACTATGCAAAGCTATCAGAAATATCTTTTGAAAGAAATTATTTCTCTTTAATTAAATTGCTCAATTCGGTGAAAGATTCGTCAACATTTTTGAACAAATCAGTATAAACAGCCTTGTAGTAAGCTTTAACAATTTTAGGATTGTCCTTACCATCCGGATGATTTACACGCGCAATTAACTGATTACGGGAAACAATAATATTCTTTACAATTTCCATTACTTTATCCTTGTTTTCAGGATGCAAATAATTGTAATTGTAGCAATCTGAAATTACCTCAAAGCTAAGGTAATCGATATCCTTTTTTAAGCGTTTTCTACTTGCCATATCTATGATTTTTGAATAAGTTGTATAACAGAAGATACTGTTATTCGACTGCAAAGATAATAAACACTTATTGAATTTCCTTGTTCCGTTGAAAAGTTATGGAGTGATAATATTACCTAGATATTTTTGACTTGAATTTTCGGTACAGGATTTAATTGACCTTCACTTGCAGCAACTATTGTTGCAACAGTAGCATCCCCTGTAACATTAACAACTGTACGAAGCATATCAAGTGGCCGGTCAATTCCTAATATTAATGCCAATCCCTCAATAGGTATTCCAACCGATGTTAAAACAATGATTAACATCACAATGCTCCCACCCGGAACTCCGGGTGTTCCGATCGATGCCAGAGTTGCTGTGACTACAATTATTAATTGGTCGTAAATATCTAAGTCTACACCAAATACCTGGGCGATAAAGACTGCGGCAATTGCCTGATAACAACTGGTTCCATCCATATTAATGGTAACACCAACCGGAAGAACAAAACTCGCAACTTCATTTGCAACACCTATCTCATTTTCTACACACTCCATGGTAACTGGAAGAGTTGCCGCGCTGGAACTTGTTGAAAATGCTAACAGTTGGGCGGGTGAGATGGCCTTGTAAAAATCTGTGTATCTAACTGAAGTAAAAAATTTAAGGAACAAAGGATAGATCACAAATATCATTATTAAAAGACCCAAAATTACGGTTATTGCATACAAACCTAAAGCCGAAAATAAATCAAGATCGCCGGAGAAATCGACTATTAAACCTGAAATAAGAGCAAATACGCCATAAGGAGCAAACAGCATAATAATGTCAATTATTTTGAGGATAATTGCATCTATCCCATCAAAAAAATCTCTGACTACCTTAACTTTCTTTTCTTCCAAAATAACCATTGCAATGCCAAATAGAATTGCAAAGAATATGATTTGAAGCATTTTAGAATTATCCGTAGCTGCCTGAAAGAAGTTGGAAGGAACAATATCTACAAGAAATTTGAGTGGAGACTCATTTTTTAAATCTGAAGCCTGATTTTTCTTTAAATCAATTGTTGTATGGTATTTTTCCTGTAACTCTACCTTTTTATGGTCGGGAAAAGTGTTCCCCGGTTCTATTGTATTCACTAATATTAAACCAAAACTTACAGCAATTACTGTAGAAAGGACGTAAAGAGAAATAGTTTTAATACCAATTCTTGATAATTTTGAAATATTGGAAAGACTTGATATTCCTTTTACCAAAGAAACAAAGATCAAAGGAACAGCAATCAATTTTAATAAGTTTAAGAAAATATCACCCCAAGGTTTGATCCAATCATTGGTCAATTCAGATAATTCAAAATAAACGGCAGTTAATCCCGCTATAATTCCAAATCCCATTCCAACTAAAATTTTCACGTAAAGAGGCAATCGTTTCCACATAATCAAAATATTTTTTTATTGTGCTTTAAAGATACTTGATAAGACTAGAAAAACAAAGCCCGAAAACCAAAGGCTTTCGGGCTGAAATATTTTTTTCGAAAAGAATTAGCATCCACATCCGCTGCCGCATCCGCCGCTCTCACAACTTCCGCTCTCACAACCACCCTGAGGTGCATAAGCTTCTTTCATTTCTTCTTCTGAAGCATCTCTAACTTCAATAACTTCACCTTTGAAGAAAAGAGTATCTCCTGCAAGTGGATGATTGAAATCCATTTTGATAGTAGCATCCGTTACTTCAAGAACAATTCCATTCATTCTGCGGCCAGAGTTGTCTTGCATTGGAACTACATTTCCTTCTGCAATAACTTCCGAATCAAATTCACCGTTAACTTCAAATATATTTTTAGGAAGATCGATTACAGCTTCTTCTGATGCCTCACCGTATGCTTCTTCAGTTTCCAATTTGAAATCAAAAGAATCACCTACTTTAAGTCCCATCAATTTTTCTTCAAATTTTTCTAACATCTGCCCTGCACCACATAAATAAGTAAGTGGAGTTTCTGCTACCGCTTTTTCAATAATCTCTCCCGAAAGATCAGTTTTTAATTCATAAATAACTGAAACAACCTTATCTTTTGAAATTGTCATAATATTTTTTTTTTATTTATTATATCCTTAATCTGAATCCCAAAACATGAAAATTCTGTACAAAGAAAGTACAATTATTTCTTTATTCAAATAAAAAAGGAGTTGATAGTCCAAATTTATTCCTTTTAATATTATTTGTAATGTTCCGGATTTAAAGCATCAGGCCTCCAATTGTATAGAAATGATTTTACTTTTTCGAAATCGTAAGCTTTGTCTTGTTCTAAATTACCTGTGTTTTGCGTATGAAGTCGTTCACCTTTACTATTTAATACGACCATGACAGGAAATCCAAAACGCTGAGGATAACCAAGTTCAGCCAATGCATCTAAGTTTTTATTTTCTTTGCTGTAGTTTACCTCAAGAAAAATATAATTGTCTTCAACAAGTTTATTTAATGTGGTGTCAGTACTTAGATAGTTATGCATTTTTATGCACCAGGGACACCAATTTCCTCCAATCTGAAGTAGGACATGTTTTCCTTCTTTTTTTGCTTTCTCAACTGCTTTGGCAATTTCCTCTTTCCCGTTAAGAGATGGATCATAAGGCTTTTGGCCTATTGAAGTCAGGCTAAATAGAAGAAATAAACTTACTAAAACGGTAATTTTTTTAGTTTTCATGTTTGTAATTTAAATTTGAAGCAATTTAAATTAAATTGAAGGTAAATCAAGGAGATTTCAGATTTTTAACGAACAAATAACATTTTAAGACCAACCTAAACAACATATGTTGTAAAAATACTTTAGAATTGGTACGGTTTAGAAGGATTAACCCTAGTTTTACAAAGAATTTACATGAAAAAAACTCCTATGTCGGAACAGTTTAAGCCATCTGATCTCATTTTTGATAAAGAACATATTTGGCATCCATATACTTCAATGCATGAGCCACTCCCCGTCTACCCGGTTATTTCGGCTGATGGTGTAAGACTTACATTGGATTCTGGTCAAGATATTATTGATGGAATGTCTTCGTGGTGGTGCGCTGTTCACGGATATAATCATCCTGTTTTGAATAAAGCGATTCAAAAGCAATTAAAAAAGATGTCGCATGTGATGTTCGGCGGAATAACACACAAACCTGCAATTGAGCTGGCCAAGTTATTGGTTGATATAAGTCCGGAGGGAATGGAGAAGGTCTTCTTTAGCGATTCTGGTTCTGTATCTGTTGAGGTGGCAATGAAAATGGCTCTACAATATTGGTTTACCAAAGGAAATTCAAATAAAAATAAATTTTTGAGCATCCGTTCAGGATACCATGGCGACACTTTTAATGCCATGTCTGTTTGTGATCCTGTAACTGGAATGCATGAAATTTTTAAAGGAGTGTTGCCTGTTAATTACTTTGCCGAATCGCCAAGTTGTGGTTTTTATGATGAATGGGATTCAAACTCTTTTCAGTCTATGCAATATATGATTGAAAAACATCATGAAGAACTTGCTGCCATCATTTTAGAGCCTGTTGTTCAGGGGGCTGGAGGAATGAAATTTTACCATCCCCAATACCTAACGGAACTGCGAAGAGCCTGTGACAAATATAATATATTGCTTATTCTCGATGAAATAGCAACTGGCTTTGGTCGAACCGGAAAATTATTTGCTTGCGAACATGCAGATATATCACCGGATATTATGTGCGTTGGAAAAGCGATAACAGGTGGTTATTTAAGTTTTGCGGCGACCTTAACTTCACAAAAAGTAAGTGATGGAATTTCTGCCGGAGCTCCAGGTTGCTTTATGCATGGACCTACATTTATGGGAAATCCTTTGGCATGTGCTGTAGGTGTGGCAAGTGTTAATTTGCTTTTGAATTCATCCTGTTTGGATCAGGTTCGTAAAATTGAAAAACAATTAATTAAGAATTTGTCGAAGGCCAAGGAATTAAAACAAGTAAAAGATGTTCGAATTTTGGGCGCTATTGGAGTAATTGAAATGAATGAATCGGTAAATATGGCTTCTATTCAAAAGCAATTTGTGGAGAACGGAGTTTGGGTTCGCCCATTTGGAAAATTAGTCTATATTATGCCGCCATTTATTATATCTGAAGAAGATTTATCTTTCCTTTGCAAAGCTTTGGTTAAAGTGGTAGCAATGCAATAAACTAAAAATGGATCAAAAACTGATTAAATACAAAGAAGAATTACAGAAGCTTGAGGAATCTGGGAACCTTCGTGCCCTAAAAATGATTTCAGAAAGTAACTATAAGGTTAACCTCTCTTCAAATGATTATTTAGGGGTTAGTAAGAAAAATATACCGCGGCCAAAGGGGAATTCTTTTGGCTCCGGATCATCTCGCCTGCTTACTGGAAATTTTAAGGAATATCAGTTACTGGAAGATGAATTGGAAAAATTGTATGGACGCCCTTCCCTATTTTTTAACTCAGGATATCATGCCAATATTGGTATTTTAGCAGCTTTAGCAGGAAAAGATGATTTGATAATATCCGACAAATTGAACCATGCCAGTATAATTGATGGTATTCGTTTAAGTAGTGCCGAACAAGTTCGTTTTAAACATGCTGATTACGATCATTTAACACATATTCTTACTACAAAACGGAAAGATTTCAATCGGGTTTTTATTGTAAGCGAATCGGTTTTTAGTATGGATGGTAACGAAGCCGACCTCGAAAAGCTGATTGAAATAAAAAAACAATTTGATTGCTTTTTATATATTGATGAAGCTCATGCTCTTGGTGTTAGAGGTATCAAAGGGCTTGGTTTATCGGAAGAGAAATCATGCCTTGATGAAATTGATTTACTAATTGGAACTTTTGGTAAAGCAATGAACTCAATTGGTGCATATGTTATTTGTGATGCTATTCTTAAAGAGTATTTAATTAACAAAATGCGTTCTTTGATTTTCACCACTGCTCTACCTCCAATTGTAATCAGTTGGAACTATATTATGTTACGAACCATTGTAAAAATGAAAATGGAACGGGAGCATCTACAATCCATATCAGAACAATTAAGAGAAGGCCTGAAGAATGCCGGAATAGAAACAATGGGAAGTTCAAATATTATTCCGGTTCTGGTTGGAGACAGTCAAAAATGCGTTAATTTAGCTGAGTATTTGCAAAAAAAAGGATTTTTGGTATTCCCTATCCGACCACCTGCAGTACCTAAAGATTCTGCCAGACTTCGTATTTCTGTTTGTGCAGATATGGATTGGGAAGATCTTAAAGATTTGCCGGAACTGATAAAGAATTATTGCGATGAAAAGTGAATGGTTACACAAATCAGCTAACGAGAAGTGCATTTTGTTTATGAATGGCTGGGGATGCGATGCAAATCCTTTTCAAGCAATAAATTCAAAAGAGTACGATGTTCTAATGTGTTTTGACTATCGGGATATATTAATTCCTAAACAGGTTGAAAGGCTGTTTGAAAATTATCAGGAAGTACATTTGGTTGCATGGTCGCTTGGTGTTTATGTCGCAAACATGCTCTACCATCAATGGAAAAATCTATTTGCCGGTAAAATTGCGATAAATGGAACTTTACAAGCAATTGATAATTTGAAAGGTATTCCTCCTGCCGTTTTTCAGGGCACCATAGATGGATTAAATTCTCGAACTATTGAGAAGTTTTGGCTTCGTATGTGTGGTGGTAAAAATGGGTTTGATCGTTTCAAAATGCAAATACCACAACGGAATATTGAGGATCAAAAGGAAGAATTAATTGTACTTCAAGAGCTTGTACAAAATCATTTTATTGATTGGAATGTATATGATTCGGTATTATTGGGGCAAAACGATTTAATTTTTCCATTTGAAAATTTAGAAAATGCATGGCGTGAGCAAAATAATATAATTAAAATGGAAAATACTCCTCACTTTTGTTTTTACAGTTGGAATTCGTGGGATGATTTAATGGAGGAATGTAAAAGTGCAGCATCAAAATATTAATAAAGATAAAGTACAAAAAGGATTCGTAAAAAGTATCGAAACCTATCGTAAACATGCTATTGTTCAGGAAGCTATCGCCTCCAGATTGATTAATGAATTGTTGCGTCAACCCGTAAGCCATTTTTCGAAAGTTCTGGAGATTGGGTGCGGTCCGGCTGTACTTACTGATAAATTTTTCCAAAAATTCAATACCGATTTGTATTATGCAAATGATATTGTAGAAGAATATTCAGACATTCTTAGCTCTATTCATTCGGATATACAATTTTTGGGTGGAGATATTGAGTCTATGGACTTACCAGATTCGTTGGATTTGATTATTTCGAGTTCAACATTCCAATGGTTCAATAATTTAGATGGGTTTTTGACAAAAATACACAAAGCTTTACAGCCTGACGGGTTACTTGTATTTAGCACTTTTGGCCCCGATAATTACAGAGAAATACGCGAAGTGAATGGCAAAGGATTAAATTATTTGTCGTTTGGAAAGCATGAACGGCTTCTGTCTGATAAGTTTGAAATTCTTTGGAGTGACAAAGAAACAATTACCCGTTTCTTCTCAGATCCTCTTGGTGTTTTATCTCATATGAAGCAAACTGGTGTAAACGGAATTCCAGGAAAGGCTTGGACAAAAAGCGATCTGAAGAATTTTAAAGAGGATTATCAGGATTTGTTTGGTACCGACTTGGGTGTACCCCTTACCTATCAACCCTTATATTTTATTGCGAAACCTAAAAAATAAATTAATAATGCCAACCTATTTTATTGCAGGAATTGATACTGATACCGGTAAAACATTTGCAACAGGCTTAATGGCCAAGTATTTATCGGATCAGAAAAAATCAGTGATAACTCAAAAATTTGCACAAACCGGTTGCAAAGGAATCTCTGAAGATATTTTAATGCATCGGGAAATAATGGGAATGGAAATTCAAGAGGTTGATAAAGACGGAACCACCTGTCCGTATGTTTTTGACTACCCGGCATCACCGCATCTTGCTGCTCAAATGCAAAATCAGGAAATTGATATTAAAAGAATAGAAAAATCAACCGCAATTCTTGAAGATCAATTTGATTATCTTCTTTTGGAAGGTGTAGGTGGTATGTATGTTCCCATAACTTTGGATTATTCACTTCTTGATTTTATGGAGGAGAAAAAATATCCGGTGATTTTAGTTACATCATCAAAATTGGGTAGTATTAATCACACTCTTCTCAGTCTTGAAATTGCACAACGAAGACAAATTCCAATTAAAGGATTAATCTACAATCAACATCCTGCAAACAGTGAATTTATTTTAAAAGATTCTATTAAAGTTTTTAAAACCTATTTGGAAAAATATGGATTTAATTGTCCGATCATTGAAATTCCAGAAATAAAGAAAGGTGAAATATCAAATGTTGATTTCGGCCAACTGTTTTTTACAGAATAGAACTATGTGAATAATTTTATAAAATTTAATTTTTTAAGCCTTTCAGAAAGAAATATGCTTACCTCATTGCAACACACATGTAATTTATTCAATTCTCAGAGACTTAAGAAATTAAAATTTCGGATTAAACATCACATAATCAACAAATAAAAATGAATGCATTCATATCTGATTTATGAGCATTCTGGAGTAAATTGTGGTTTTTTTCAGAATTTCAGACAATTATTATTGATTTTTGTTAAAACAGATCTAAAGATCCTATTATACTTGTTTATTAGATGGATTTTATCTTTTTTTGCACTCGCTTATTTGTAATGATTCCATATAGATAATTCGATGTATTATTGAGTTAGGCACGAATAAATTTATGGATGAATAAAATTGAATACATAAATCAGGAATGAGATCACACAAAGTTATTGAAATAAGAAATTTGACTTCTTCCACCTATATTATTAGGATGGAAAAAAATGATTTTACATTTAAAACAGGACAATACATAACCCTTGGGTTTTCTGGAAGTATTGATCGAAGAGAATATTCTATATATAGTTCTGAAAATGATGATTTTTTAGAAGTATTAATTAAAGAAGTTGAAAACGGTTTGGTTTCAAAAAAACTGAAACGATGTAAATCCGGTGATTATTTAGATGTTGATGGGCCTTTTGGTCATTTTTCATTAGAGGAATCAGAAATTAGTAAGAAAAAGTTTCTATTTATTGCTACAGGTACCGGTATATCTCCAATTCATAGTTTTGTTGAAACTCATCCTGAAATGGATTATCGGGTACTTCATGGCGTACGAATTGAAGAAGAAGCATATGAGAAAGATAGTTATCCGAATGGAAAGTACATTTTATGTACCTCCCGCGAAAAATCAGGTGATTTTTATGGTAGAGTAACGGATTATTTATTGAAAAATCCAATTCCCTCAGATACAGTTTGTTATTTGTGTGGTAATTGTCATATGATTTATGAAGCTTACGACATTCTTGAAAAACAAGGAATTGTATTGGGCCCTATTCATACAGAAGTTTACTTTTAAGAAAAAATAAAAATGAAATATCATCTTGTATCATTAGGTTGTCAAATGAACGCTTCGGATGGAGAAAGAGTTCGTTCGGTAATCGAAAACATGGGCTACCAATGGACAGATAAAGAAGAAGAAGCCAATTTAATTGGGATTTTAGCTTGTTCTGTTCGTCAAAAGGCAATCGACAAGGTTTATTCCAAAATTCATAAATGGAATTTGTGGAAAAACAAACGGAACCTAATCACTTTTGTTTCCGGTTGTATCCTACCCTCTGATTTGGATAAGTTTCTCAAGTTGTTTGATATTATTTTTCAAATGAAAGATTTGCCAAAATTGCCGGAAATGGTTCAGCATTATGGAATTACAACTCCTATTGGATTGCAGCAAGGGTTTGATTCTCAGAATGAAAATATTTCTGAATTCTGGCATGTAAAACCTAGTTATACTTCTGAATTTGAGGCTTTTGTTCCCATTCAAAACGGTTGTGATAAGTTTTGTTCATTTTGTGCGGTTCCATATACCAGGGGGAGAGAAGTTTCCCGTCCATCCGATGAAATTGTAACAGAAATTCAAAATTTGGTGGAGCGTGGATTTAAATCAATTACCTTACTTGGACAAAATGTAAATTCATATGGTCTTGATAAAAAAGGTGATGAAATTGATTTTCCTGAATTGTTGCGTAGAGTTGGAGATTTGGGAAATCAACTTAAAAAGGAGTTTTGGATTTACTTTACTTCTCCGCATCCACGCGATATGACTGATGAAGTTATTGAAGTAATTGCTCAATATAAATGCCTTGCCAAACAAATTCACTTACCAATTCAATCGGGCGATGATAAAGTTCTTATTCACATGAATCGTAAGCATGGAATAGAGAAATACAGGCAAATTGTTCAAACAATTCAACGCTTACTTCCTGAAGCGACTCTCTTTACGGATATTATTGTTGGTTTTACAGGAGAAAATGACGAGCAATTTGAGAACACCAGAAAAGCAATGAGTGAGTTTAAATATAATATGGCTTACATTGCAATATACTCCCCTCGGCCTGGAGCATTAAGTCATCGTTGGTTTGATGATGTAAGTCTGGATATTAAGAAAGAGCGACACCATATTTTAACTCAGGATTTGAAGATTCATTCCAAAAATTACAATTCATCAATGGTGGGTAAAACTTATCGGGTATTGGTTAAAGGACAGGCTAAACATGATGGTTACCTTGCGGGATTAACAGAGGGAAGAATTAATGTACGGTTTTTATCTCAGGATGAGAATTTGATAGGCCAATTTGTAGATGTGAAAATTACATCGGCCGCTGATTTTTCAGTTGAAGGTGAAATGATAACGATAAAAGAAAGTGTAGCGTGAAGAAAGTGGCGTTTAAAACCTTAGGGTGTAGATTAAACCAATATGAAACGGATGCATTGGCGTCTCAATTTCAAGATAAAGGTTATGAGCTTGTTCAATTTGATGAGTCTGCTGACGTATACGTAATTAACTCATGTACAGTAACTCATCAAAGCGATCACAAATCGAGAAATTTTATTAATCAGGCAAACAGACGAAATAAAGATTCCGTTCTTGTTGTTACGGGGTGCATGGCTAATAATGCTAAGGAAGAGTTGGAAAATAGCGCAGAAATTAATTATGTAGTTGAAAATGATCAGAAAGCTTCGGTGTTTTCTTTGGTTGAAGCTCATTTTGATGGCGAAATTATTCATCCTTCAAAATTAAATGCAGATCTGTTTTCCTATGGAGCTACTGATAAAGGTTTTCATACCCGAAGTATGATTAAAATACAAGATGGCTGTGATAATTTTTGTACGTTTTGTATTATTCCTTCGGTTCGGGGAAGGGCTGCGAGTAGACCAATACAAGATATTCTGACAAATATCCGTGAAGTAATTTCTCACGGAGCGAAGGAAATTGTAATAACCGGCGTAAATATTGGAAGATATGAGTTTGAAGGATATAAGTTTGATGATGTTGTCGAGCAAATTCTTAACCTTGAAGGTGATTTTAGACTTCGTATTTCCTCTATAGAACCTGATGGTTTTGGAGAGAAATTTATTGGACTTTTGAACCATCCTAAAATGACACCGCATTTGCACTTGTGTTTGCAGAGTGGATCGGAACCTGTCCTACTTCAAATGAGAAGAATGTACACAGCCAAAAGGTTTAAAGAAATAGTGCAAACCGTAAGAGCTAAAAACCCTGATTTTAATATTACAACCGATATCATAATTGGTTTTCCAAATGAAAGTGAAGAAGATTTTTCAGCCACTTGTGATGCAATTAAAGAATTGAATTTTGGACATGTTCATACTTTTAAATATTCCATTAGAAAAGGAACAAGAGCTGAACGAATGCCTAATCAGGTAGATGAGAGAACAAAAACCGAGAGAAGTGAAACTCTTAGAAATCTATCTGATGAAATCAAAGTTAATTATAGAAAAAGCTTTATCGGGAAAACCCAATCTGTTTTAGTTGAAAAAATTGACGGAAATATTGCGAATGGTTATGGGGAATATTACATTCCTATACAGTTCACAGGTAAAAATATTAAAAAGAATCAATTCTACAAAGTTAAGATTACTGGCATTGAAGATGGTTCTGACCCTGTTTTAAAAGGAGAAATAATATAACGAAAAAAGAGGGTATCCACTTTTTGGACACTCTCTTTTTTTGTTGGTATCATAACTTAATGAAATACCAAAATCGGGATATGAGTTTTTATGAATAGTTTTCTTGACATTTGTCCAAAAAATAAACGCTCCAACAAATTGTGTTTTCTTGCTAAAATGGCAATCATCCCAATATCATTTTTCTGAACGTACTCTTCAATTCCCTTCATTTTTTCCTCAATTTGTATTATAGAGCAATTAACATTCGATTCTCCAAGGATTCTATCTAAATATTTCCTCAATACTTTCATTTGATGTTCTTCCATTACATTTTCATCATCAACATCATTAAAATGAACACAATGAATTTTCATATCATATGGCTTGGTTATAAACTTAAGATTGGCAATGGCTCTGAAATCAGCCTTATCAAAATTTGTTGCATACATGATGTTGTTTATCTGATCAAGGCTTACATCTTCTCCCTGGTCAGACAAGATAAGAATTGGCACCTTAGACTCCTCAATAACGTTGGAAACAACACTTCCCAAAAGGTTAGTAGTTCCTGCAGATTCACCGCGGCTTCCCATAATTACTAAATCGGGTTGGTAGGTATTGCAAATATTCAATATTTCAGAAGAGGCTGTTCCTCCGCTTAAAGCATAATCGACTTCAATTCCTTCAACTTGCTCTAATTCTAATTTGTTGCGTATATCGTAATACAATTCCTTTATTCTGGCTTTGGCATTTTTCTCCACCTCCGAAAGAACTTCTACAACAGTAGCATTGTAAGTGTAACTATCCGAAAATGGAATTGTTTCGATTGCTGAAGCAAAATAGGTATGAAATAACAAAATATCCGCATTAAATTTCTTCGCAATATTCATTGCATATTCACATAAACGTGGCGAAAAGTCAGAAAAGTCAATGGGAACCAAAATGCGGTTTACATCTATTTTTTTCCGTGGAAAGGTTTTTTCAAAATCCTCCTGAGCGTAGCTTAATTCCAATTCCTCAATTATTTCAAGAGCCTGAGCTAAATCCTGCTCTTTTATTCTTAATTTTACTCCACCTCCTACTGCAGATTGAATTAAGTTGAGATTTTTTAGAAAGCACTGCACACCTTCTGATTCTAAACGAGTTTTAAGCAACTGTGCTCTGGAATAGCTATAAGTTGCTAATGTTATCATCCTGTCCTTCATTGTTGTGGGTTTAATTTATCCTTACGTTTAAGTTACAAAAAAAAGCAAAAGCTAACAAGAGGATTTAAGATCCCGGAAATTTGTACTTTAAATAGATTTGAAAGATAATATGTGTTCAAAAACGTAATAAATCTATAGCATTCTTGAAATATCAAAAAAGAATCGTTAATTTTGCAGCTCAATAAAAAACAGTTACTTACTAAGTAATTAATTAAACAATTAAAGTTATGTTGAATCATTATGAAACCGTTTTCATTGTAACTCCCGTTTTATCTGAGGCTCAGGTAAAGGAGGCGGTAGAAAAATTTAAAGCCCTTATCACCGAGAATGGTGGTGAGATGGTTAATGAGGAGAACTGGGGACTGCGCAAGCTGGCTTATCCAATTCAAAAGAAAAGCACTGGTTTTTACCAATTGCTTCAATTTGATGCTCCAGGCGAACTAATCGAGAAATTGGAACTTAACTACAGACGTGATGAAAGAATCATCCGTTTCTTAACTTTCAAACTTGACAAGTATGCTTTTGAGTATTCTATTAAAAGAAAAGGAAAACTTAAATCTAAAGAGGAGAAGTAAGCTATGGCACAGAATCAATCAGAAATCAGATATTTGACACCTCCGTCAGTTGAGATTAAAAAGAAAAAGTATTGTCGTTTCAAGAAAAACAAGATCAAATTCATCGATTATAAAGATCCTGAATTTTTGAAAAAATTCTTAAACGAACAAGGTAAAATTTTACCTCGTCGTATCACTGGTACTTCTTTGAAATACCAAAGAAAGGTAGCTACAGCTGTTAAACGTGCTCGTCACATTGCATTGCTGCCATACGTAACTGACATGATGAAATAATTTTTAAACTGGAGGAAACGAAATGGAAGTAATCTTAAAACAAGATATTCATAGTTTAGGATATATGAATGACATCGTAGTTGTAAAAAACGGTTACGGTAGAAATTATTTAATTCCTAAAGGAATAGCTATTCTGGCAACAGAATCAGCTAAGAAAATGAATGCGGAAAATATGAGACAAAGAGCTCATAAAGAAGAAAAAATCAAAAACGAAGCTTTAGAAGTTGCTAAAAAACTTGAAGGTGTTACCTTAAGTGTAGGTGCTAAAACCAGTACTACCGGTAAAATTTTCGGTTCTGTAAACAACATTCAGATTGCTGAAGCATTAACTGCTCAGGGATTCGAAATTGACAGAAAAATCATTGCAATTAAAGACGCAGTTAAAGAGATTGGTAAATATACCGCAACCATCAAACTTCATAAAGAAGTTAAGGTTGATATCGAATTTGACGTTGTTTCTGAATAATCGCTTCGATAATTAATTAATTTAAGTTTATAACAGACAAACTTAAATCTTTTCAAACAAACAGATTAAGACCACTCCGATTAACGCTTGGAGTGGTTTTTTTATTGCGTAAGTTTTCCAAAATCCTGAATCCAGAATTTCTATTCTCCTTACTCCCATCTCTGTGAAATTAGGATTCATTACATTGGTACAATGTTCCTGACTTGTTAATCAGCCATAAATAACACTTTCTTTTGATGAATCTTTTGAGAAAATTAATGTAGATTAAACCTGAACCCTGTTATTGGGGAAAATAAATGTTTACTACATTCATTAGCAATTGAGAGGTCAGTTTGGATTGATTTTATATTTTATCAGAAATACGTAAACTATTATTTTCAACTTAAAGGATTATGTGTAATTTTAAGTACTGATCACACAAAGGGTCGTTATAAAATGCTATATTGAATGAGGATATTTTACACCATATTACTGTTATTTTCGATCTCACTTTCTTCTTTCGGACAAAGGGACAACACTTACCTACCTTCGAAAAGAAATTTCAGGATTAAGTATGTTTCATATGACTCTAAAGATCGAAGACAATACTCAGAGGTTTGGCAGTTGGTTGGTAAATCAAAATCAGAGGGATTAATTCAGTATAATATTGAGTCAGAAATTACTACCCGAAAACAAAGCATCTTTTATCAGTATTTTCGCTTGGTTAGTAATGACTCTATTTTTTTTGTGGGTTCAGAGCGATATCTTGATCCTGTAAAGTTGGATTCCTATCAGAAGATGGTCATAAAAATTTCATCGGATAGTGTTGCTATTCCAATTCAACCAACGGTTGGACAAATGTTGCCGGAATCAAGTTGTGAAGCTAGTATATTAAGAGGAACCGGTTCAGTTTTGATGTCGATGAATGTTCTTCTAATCAATCGAAAGGTAGATGCGATTGAAAATATAAGAACTCCGGCAGGTAGCTTCAATTGCTTTAAAATTTCGGCAGATAAAATTACTTATGGAGGGATTTCAAAAAACAAGACCAAAGTATTTGAATGGTATGCCATTAATGTCGGATTGGTACGAATGGAGGAATATCATCCCAATGGAAAATTAATTTCATATAAGATATTGGAATTTCTTGCCGAAGATTTTTTCTTGCCCTAAGATATTATATTTCAGACTTTATAGATTTTTCAGACTATAAGTAATCAGCTATAAGTTGAAATGAATTCCAAAACTTGCTTTAATGCTAAGAATATTCATTTATTTTTGGTTTTTCATTTTTTAAAGTTTGATATGAATAAGAAACCTCAGTTTTTAATTGCTGCACCTTCCAGCGGATCAGGAAAAACGACTATTACTCAAGGATTATTACGCTATTTGAAGAACAAAGGACTTCGAATTCAGCCGTTTAAATGCGGACCGGATTATCTTGACACAAAACATCATTCCTGGGCTGCTGGCAATGCCTCAATCAATTTAGACACCTTTATGAGCAGTCAGAGTCATGTTAAGAGTATTTATGGTAAATATTCTATTGAAGCTGATGTTTCTGTAGTTGAAGGCGTAATGGGCTTGTTTGACGGGGCAAAGAAAATGGAAGGAAGTTCTGCACAAATTGCTGAATTGTTAGATATTCCAATTATTCTTGTGGTTAATGCAAAGGCAACGGCTTATTCGGTTGCGCCCTTACTATTTGGATTTAAAAACTTTTATCCATGTATTAAAATTGCCGGGGTAATCTTTAATTTTGTAGGCAGCGAATCACATTATCAGTTTTTAAAAGATGCATGTGAAGATGTTGGAGTGACTCCTCTTGGTTACGTTCCTAAAAATGAAAAGCTTCATTTGCCTTCCAGACACCTTGGTTTGCAGATTTCTGATTCGTCGCAATACAACTCTACTATTGAAGATATTGCGAAACACATCTCTAAAACAGTTGATATTGAGAAACTATTGGAAGTAACTACAATTCCATTTCATGAACCGAAAATTGATGAAACTATTCAACGAGGAAATCTTAAAATTTCAGTTGCCCGAGATGAAGCATTTAATTTTACGTATCATGAAAATTTAACAGCCTTGGAAAATTTAGGTGAAGTCACTTTCTTTTCACCCCTAAGGGATCATCATTTGCCACCTACAGACTTACTATATTTTGCAGGCGGTTATCCTGAACTTTACCTCGAAGAATTGAGCTCAAATGAATCTATGAGAAATACCATCAAAGAATTCTGTTTAAAAGGTGGTCGTGTTTTAGCAGAATGTGGTGGTATGATGTATTTAAGTGCAAGTATTATCGATTCAGATTCTAATGAATTTCCAATGGTTGGATATTTTGATCAAAAAACCAGCATGGAGAATATGAAATTGAAATTGGGATATCGAAAGATTCATATAAATAAGAATGTCTTTTTCGGACATGAATTTCATTATTCTCATATTATCAATCCATCAATTAAATATTCTATTGGCGAAATCTATTCGGCTAGGGATCAGAAGTTAGATACATTTTTGTTTAGAAAAAACAACACAATTGCCTCTTACATTCATTTTTACTGGGGCGAAAAAAACATTATGAATTTGTTATTTTAGTGAAGATATGACCACACAAGCCGAACCGCCTGTCCATAGTAGCTGTTTCCAAATAAATTCAGATGATTAAGGACATGGTACAAAAAATAGATATTCTCTCTATAATCATATCCTTGTGGAAGAGGCTTCTTTTTTTGATATGAACTGTAAAAATCATTACTGAAGCCTCCAAATAGCTTTGTCATGGCTAAATCTGCTTCTCGGTGACCGTAATATACTGCAGGATCAATTAAGCAAGGATTCAAATCTTTATCGCAGATAAAATTACCATTCCATAAATCTCCATGCAATAAAGTTGGTTTTTCTTCACTTCCTTCTAAAATTTCTTCAATTCGTCCTTCTAAAACCAAAAAACCATTTTTTAATTCAGTACCAACCAATCCGTTTTTTTCGGCCAACTTGTATTGATATAATAAGCGTTTGTTATAATAAAAATCGCACCAGTTATCGTTTTCAGTATTTTCAGCTATATTTAACTGAGGTGTCGCCCCTATGTAGTTGTCTTCTTTAAATCCGAATTTACCTGCGCATATTTTATGCAAATTTGCCATTTGTGTACCAAAACGACTAAAAAAATCTTTGTCCTTTCTCCCCTCCTCAATGAATTCAAGCAATAAAACTTCTGAATCAACCAATAAAACTTCTGGAACTCTTATGCAGGCAGTTTTACGAATTTCCTTTAAGCCATTTGCTTCCTTAAAAAACATATCATCAGAATAAGGTTCTGTTTTTAAAAAGGCGTAACGACCATTCTCAAACCGAATTTGATTTGTTGTGGCAATACTCCCATCAGAAATAGATTTAAAACCGGTAATTTTCTGACCAACTAAATCTTCAATTCTAGAAAAAACTCCCTCAATTCTCATGTTAAACCATTAAGTAAACCTTCGCAGGCATCTTCAAGAATATCAAGTACTAATTCAAATCCGTCATCACCACCATAATATGGATCAGGAACAGAGTTGTAATTTGAAAAACGGGAACAATAAGTTGTAATTAATTTAATCTTTTTTAAATCCGCTTTATTTCTTGCTAAAACCTTAAGATCATTTACATTTTGCTGATCCATTCCAAAAATAAAATCAAACTTATCAAAATCGTTTTGCGCATTAAACTGTCTGGCAATACTTGTTAAATTATAATTCCTTCGTAAAGCGTGTCGCCGCATTCTTTCATCAGCTCTATCGCCAGTGTGCCAACCGCCTGTTCCTGCCGAATCACATTCAAATTCATCATTAAGCTGATTTTCTTTTATATATGCATTCATTACAGCTTCTGCACTTGGAGATCGACAAATGTTTCCCAAACAAACAAAAAGTAATCGCTTTCTCATTCAAATCATTTAAAGTTTATTCAGCAAAGTATAAATATGAATTCTAAAATGAAAATTTACGAAATTAAATCTTGAAAATCATATATGTACTAAATGACTACTAGTTACCCTATAAATTTTAGTATAGGCACATCATGAATAACTAAAAATGGTGAATTTATTGATTTTAAACATCAAATATTTAAAAAAAGAACTATCAGTAGCCTGAAATTTGTCAGATTCGTAATTTTAATTCCCGCATTTAAGACACTTATAGTATTCTTAATTTGTAATTTGCTGTACAACAGATCTTTGTGTTGGACTGTGCAGAATTGTGCTGTTGTTTTCATTTTTTTTAATCGATAACATTTTTTTAACAGAAAAATTAAGACCTATAACTCCTTATTAATTTTTTTTTTATAAGTTTGTAGGACAAAACTTCTAAATGAAAACAGATTTAATGTATATAGCTGACAAGAATAAAATCCGAATCCCTTCGGATAAGTTAGTTATGCCCTCTATTGAATCTCAATTTTCAACTTATTTCCAAAGATTATTTGCGATCAACTATAATAACAATCAAATATGTTGTTGCTGTTGTTACTCAAATTCTTGTTGTTGGTAATAAAAAATAAACCACTTCATAATAACAAAATATTGCACCAAGGATACTTGTATTCCATAAGTTCCTATACGTGTTTTCATCACTTTCTAAATCAAGAAAACAATGTCCTATTTGTCCAAAGTTATGGAAGAACTGCAAGCTTCCAGAAAAAATTCAGAATACGATATGCCTGGCAGGGATTTAGCCCATCGGTTTGTAGAAGAAGCAATGAATTCTTTGTTTCCAATTAATGCCCGTCGATCAAATAGCTGTTATGAACAGGAGTCTTTATTGTACCAACTGGAGTCATTATTAAAATTGTTGCTCCTACCTGTTAAGAATGAATTGAGCGCACCATTAGAAAAAGTTACTCATGATTTTATGAAGACTTTACCAAAAGTATATCGTGATTTATTAATGGACGCTGAAGCAATTCAAAAATTTGATCCGGCTGCGCGTAGTATAGGTGAAGTAATTATTGCCTATCCTGGTTTTTTTGCAATTATGGTCTATCGCTTAAGCAATGTTCTTTATCTTTTAAATGTTCCGTTAATTCCTCGTTTAATGAGTGAATATGCACACACCAAAACAGGAATCGATATTCATCCGGGAGCAACTATAGGAGAATCTTTTTTTATAGATCATGGTACTGGTGTTGTTATTGGAGAATCGGCAATTATTAAAAATAATGTGAAGATTTACCAGGGCGTTACTCTTGGTGCATTGCAGGTAAAAAAGAGTCTTGCTAAGAAAAAAAGGCATCCAACTGTTGAGGACAATGTAATAATCTACTCGAACACAACCATTTTAGGAGGTGATACAGTAATTGGAAGAAACAGTATTATTGGAGGTAATGTTTGGTTAACCTCAAGTGTAGAATCAAATAGTATTGTATATCATAAACATGAAACTAAGGTTAGAACAAACCTTGATGAAAGTAAAATCATAAATTTTCAAATATAAAAATTGTAGTTGTATGAAAATAAATAACATTTTAGAGGCGATTGGGAATACCCCGGTAGTAAAATTAAATAAAGTATTTGGTAAGAATTCCAACGTATGGATGAAATTGGAACGATCTAATCCCGGTGGAAGCATAAAGGATAGAATTGCTTTATCAATGGTTGAAGCAGCTGAAAAGGATGGATCTCTCAAAGAGGGATCTTTAATAATTGAACCTACCTCTGGTAATACTGGTGTTGGATTGGCAATGGTTGCTGCTGTTAAAGGTTATAAAATAATATTAGTAATGCCTGAGTCTATGTCGGTTGAAAGACGGAGTTTAATGGCCGCCTATGGAGCTGAATTTGTACTTACGCCAAGAGAACTTGGGATGAAAGGTGCGATTCAAAAGGCAGAAGAATTACTTGTTAGTAATGAAAATTCATGGATGCCTTCGCAATTTGATAATGAAGCAAATGTTGAGATTCACAGAACTACAACTGCTAAAGAAATTATTGCTGATTTTCCTGATGGTCTTGATTATCTTATTACAGGAGTTGGAACCGGTGGCCATATTAGCGGTGTCGCTGAAATATTGAAAGCGAAATTTCCGAAATTAAAAGTGTTTGCTGTAGAGCCCGAAGCTTCAGCTGTTATTGCAGGAGGTGCACCGGGTCCTCATCCATTACAAGGCATTGGTGCAGGATTTTTACCGGCAAATTTAAATACTGAAATTTTAGACGGTACTATTTCTGTTGGGAAAGAGGAAGCATTCTTAAAGGTAAACGAATTAGCCAATACAGAAGGTATACTGGCAGGAATTTCGACTGGAGCTTCGCTTGCTGCTGTTGCCAAAAAACTTACTGAAATTGAAAATGGCGCTACTGTACTCACTTTTAATTATGATACCGGAGAAAGATACCTTTCAATTGAAGGATTGTTTTAGACCGAAAGGAGGATATTAAATTAAACGGCACCCTAAATTTTCATTTAGGGTGCCGTTTAAAACTTCTTGCCGTATTTTTATAATTTAAAAAATTACTTTCCAACCCCTTGTTTTGTTTTAACAACAACAACACCGTTACCTCCTCTTGATCCATACATTCCAGATGAGCTTGGTGTCAGTATCTTAATACTATTTATTGTAGCAGTTGCTAAACTGGTAAGAGCATCAAAATCTACAACTATACCGTCAATCTCAATTATAGCATCGATAGGACCATTTATAGATTGTCTTCCTCTGATAATAACTCCATTATTTTCTATTCTTACACCAGGATATTTATCCATAATAATCTGAAGTGCATCTGTGTAATGTGAATAATCAGTGTTGTTTTTAAAGTGCAATATAAAAGTGGAAAATTGATCTGAATCCTTTATGTGTCCGGAATCAATGGCTAGCTGCTGAGATTTTTTAGAATTTTTTATATTAAGGTTAACTTTGCAAAATTTTGAATTCCCCGTTAATCTTTGATTTTTAATTACAAATCCTTTCGCACTTACTTTTATTTTTTCATTTAATACTCCTTCAAAACAGAAATTTCCCTCAGAGTCACTTTTCACAATCTGTTTGGAGCTGGAAACCAGAATTTCTGCATTCATGATAGGAATACTATCAAAAACAAAAACGGTTCCTTTAAATATTTTTTTCTGACCATAGCTTGATGAAAATGTAAATAAAAATAAAATTAACAATCCGTAAACGTTTAGTCTTTTCATTTTATGATGGATTTGATTCGTAATTGACATTTTAATATAGGCACATGAGTTTTCATAACTTTCACCAAGTTAAGACAAAATACATATATTAGCTAATTATTATGAATCAATTACTATTTTGGAAAGCCAAAGGAGAAAATAAAAGTAAAGCTCTTCAATTACTCATCGCGTATTGCTTCTATCGGACGAATCTCCATTGCCCTTTTAGCTGGAATTATCCCGGCAAAAATTCCAGCGAGAATTAAAATTCCCAGAGCAATTATTGCCACATTAAAATCTACCTCTGGATTTGTAAACATGGAATTGTCGCCACCACTACTTTGAATGGCTTTATTTATGAGTTCCAAAATAATCACACCAAAAACAAGTCCAAACCATCCGGCGATTGCGGTTAAAACAACCGATTCAGTTAAAATAGAGCTAATAATTACCGATGGAGAAGCTCCTAAAGCCCTTTGAATTCCTATTTCTTTGGTACGCTTTTTTACAATAAAAAGCATAATATTACTGACTCCAATAATCCCGGCAATAAGGGTTCCTATGCCAACAATCCAAATTAATCCTGCAATACCTCTAAATAGATTATTGATTTTAATAAATTCCTTTTCTATATTTTCGCTGCCTATTGCACGATCATCATCCGGGTGAACTGAGTGACGCCTTTTTAGTAAAGCCTTAACTTTCTCTTCAACATAGGTTGCGGTATATTCACTTTTAGATGTAATGGAATAATGGCCTACTCTATTTCCGTAATTATATGTTTTTTGAAGCGTTGAAAAGGGTATAAAAATGCATTGATTCTGCCATTCTCCCCATCCTTGATTGTGCATAGATTTAAAAGTGCCAACCACCTGAAAGTAAACACCATTCAATTTAATGTATTCGCCTATTGGGTCTTCATCTTTTTCGAATAAAACCTCAATCACCCTTTCTCCAATTATCGCAATTTTTCTGGTTTCATTAATATCAACCTGATTTAAGAACCGTCCTTTGGTTATGATCACCGGATCAATTAAGTTCACTTCCGGAACATCACCAAGAATGCTAAAAGCACCCGTTTTCAGACCTCTGATAACATTATTATCACCATCACCACCACGAGCTTGAATTCGGGGGGCCAATAGTTTTATTTCAGGAACATTATCCAGAATTGCTTTGGTATCCTGATTTGTAAAATGATATCTGCGTCCCTGCTTATATCCTTTATAGGGTTTGCTTGTTGGTTGAGTCCAAATGAAAACGGAATTCGTAGCAAAATCCCCCATCCCATAGTACACACCATTTTCAAGTCCTTTCCCGGAACCCAGCATAATAATAAGCATGAAGATTCCCCAAAAAACTCCAAATGCCGTTAAAAAGGTTCTTAATTTATTGCTTTTAAGAGCCATATATACTTCAGTCCATCTATCCTGGTCAAACATCCTGTTATAATTTTCAGATTCGTATTTTATTCGTGAGCCAAAGCTTCTATTGGTTTAACATTAGCCGCTTTCCATGCTGGAAAAAAACCAGCCAGCAGTCCGGCAAAAACCAAAACCAGAGTTGCCTGAATGCCAACACTTAAATCAACCGAAGGATTCATAAAAAACTCTATTTGAGTATGTGGCGCCAACACTTCCAGAAGTATAACCCCTAAAACCAAGCCTATATACCCGGCGGCGCTGGTAATTAAAACTGATTCCAATAAGACCAGACCAACGATTGAATTTGGAGTTGCACCCAATGCTTTTCGGATTCCTATTTCTTTGGTACGCTCACGAACAACAATTATCATGATGTTGCTGACTCCAACAATTCCAGCTATAATTGTAAATATTCCTATTATCCAAACAAAAATTCGAATTCCGGAAAACAGAGCCATCGTCCGTTGATAGTTTTCCATATTATTATTGATCCACATAGCTCTTCTATCAGCAAGGTCAAATTTATGCCGGACAGCAAATGATTTTCTTAAATACTGCTCCATGGCTTGAAGTGATTCAATATCCGGAGTATTTGTTGTGAAAGACATATTTGATATTCGATTGGCTCCGTTGAATACTTTTTGGGCCGTAGATATGGGAACATAGACTCGTTGTAAATCTCGCTCCGAATAATCTGTAAAAACACCTATTACCTGAAATGGAATTCCGTTTATTTTTACGTATTTACCTATAGGATCTTCTCTTTTAAACAAGGCTTCTTCAACAACAGTACTGATGGCTGTCACCTTTCTAAAGTCTTTAATATCTACATCATTTAAAAAGCGTCCTTTAATATTCGATGTACTCTCTAAAGTCTCTGTATCAGGATGAACGGCAATAATATTGTAATTAACAAATTCGGTTTTGTAAGAGATCAAATTGTTCCTGAAAATGGAATACCGGGAACTTATTTTATCAATATCCAAGCCGGAATCTTTTGTTTTTTGATAATCATCATTGGTAAATTGAATTCTTCGGCCAGCTTTCATACCGCTAAATGGAAGACTGGTTCTCCCACTGTAAATCCAGAGGCTATTCACGGCATCTTGTTTGAATTGATCCAAAACACCATTTTGCAGACCATTACCCGATCCCAGCAAAATAATTAACATGAAAATACCCCAGGATACACTGAAACCGGTTAGAATAGTTCGGAGTTTGTTTTTTCGAATGGTTTCAAAAATTTCCTGCCACTTATCCAGATCAAACATGATTTCTAATTTAGAATTTCACAATACTAATATAAACGCACGAAACATCCTTATTGTTTATTGTTGTGATGTCCTAAAAAATGGTGGTGTTTAATAACGGCAGGTTTTCTTATTTGCAAGTTAAAGAAAGATTTGAAAGAAATCAATAATTATTTAAAGAAAACAAAACTATGGGCAGTACTATGGCTGGTCGTATTTTAAGAGATATCAAAGGAGCCAATGCTTGTTTTAATCTTATTTAACGTTCCTTAGCAGCTGTTAACCATGCTATGCTTTATCTTTGGTGCATAGGTTTAGAAATAAGAATAAGTAGTTTTATCATAGATTGAGATTAAGGTTAAATTTTAGTTTAAAAGGATCAGTTGATTGCTGATCCTTTTTTTTATCAAAATTCCTTTTTATCTAAGCCAGATATTCAGCAAACAGTTCGTCGAAAACTTCTCCTTTCGAGAGACGGCCCTTTACCAGACATATTGTATATACTTTCCCCTTTGCACAAAGTTTGTTGTCAGATAAACGATAGATATCTTCATTAAAAACAAGCTTAACTCCTTCCCTTTCAATGTTTAACCGCACTTCAAATTCATCGCCGCTGGTTAGTGAAGTTTTGTAGTCAATCTCAATTCTCGAAACCATAGCATCTGTTCCCTGTTCGTGCAGTGCTTTAAAATTGGTTCCTATGGATTCTAAAAACTCATGTCGTGCATGTTCCAAGTAATTCTGATAAACAGAGTTGTTTACAACTCCCTGAATGTCGCACTCGTAATCGCGGACTTTAAACTTTAGATTGTATATGTAACTCACCATTAAATTGTTTTTTATTGAAAGGCTAAATCTAGTAATATTTGAAGAAACCGCAATTAAAATAACTGTTTCAACTTCTCATTACAAGTAGGAATGTAAAAAAAAAAGAACTGCTGAGCGGGAATCTCAGCAGTTCAAGATTGTAAAGCATATCAATTTATCACTTTACGATTAATTTTTTTGTCCAGCTTTTACCATCAGCATCTATCTGTACCAAATATATTCCGGCACTTAAACTACTCACATCAATTTCTTTTGATCCATCGGTATTGAATGTTCGAATTACATTTCCTGTAAGGCCAACAATCTTTACTTTCATTATGCTTGAAATGCCGTTTAATTCTATTTTGAAAGAATCAGTGGTTGGGTTTGGATAGAGGCTGATTGTTACATTGTCAGCAATAGCCCGTTCTCTTTCACTCCTGCTATCCTGTACTTGTATTCCATAATCTTCAATTTCGCCATAACTTGCATTGCCGCAAGCCAAAGGTGTTGCATTATAAGTAACACGAACCCTCATTCTTGTTGTTCCCAAGCTTGCATCAGTTGGAACCGAAACGGCACCTACCGCCTGTCCAAGTCCACCGCTAATACTAAAACTTAATGCATATTCTTCTTCCGAATCTTCAAAATCACCATCCCGGTTCCAATCGAACCATGCCGTAACATAATTGTTTGCATCCGGACGGCCAATATTAACAGTTACGGCATAAGTCCCGCCTGGCTCAACAGATGCCAGTTGCGATGTGTAATCGGAATATTGATTGCAGACTGAACTATTATTAATTGTTTCAAATACCACACCCGAAATATATTCATATGAACTGCATCCGTTTGTTGTTGCTTCGCAGTAATCTTGCTGAATTGGAGCACTTACTGTAATCAGATCGGTGACTGTTTTTGTATCTGTACTACCTGTTTTAGACGCAGTTAATGAAACAGAATAGGTTCCCTCTGTATCATAGCTTACTATTGGGTTTTGAGAGCTGCTTACAGTTGGAGTTCCTCCTGTAAAAGACCAGTTCCAGGCTGTTGGATTGTTTGATGACAAATCAGTAAAACTAATGCTTTCTCCTTCGTAAATGGAGGTTTTGTTTGTCGTAAAATTGGCAATTACATCGGTATCTCCCGATCCTGAAATATTTATATTTGCCACGTAAGGTATTTTATTATAGGCGCTTACTGTAATTTTTATTGTTCCGCTTGCAGGCAAGGGACTAAAGGAAACTGTTGCTGTTCCGTTGCTGGTTTTTGCTGTACCCAAAATTTCGCCGTTTAAAGTCAACGAAACCCATGCGTCGTCGGTTGAACAGGTAACTGCTAGTTGGTTGCTGTTAGGCGCTGCTGTTCCTGCATGACTTACTTGCAATGCTACCGGAGTTTTAGTTCTTACCTGCAAGGATGGATCCCCGAATATGGTCCATGTATCCAGCATGGCTTCTCCTCCCGATCCGTAAACATCAACCATTTTAAACATTCCATTCAAAGCCAGACCAGCAAAGGTTCTACGAATATTATTGGCGTAACTCTCTACCAAAATATCATTCATCTCGGTTTGAGCGATCATTGGCGGCACCCACGATTGATTGATGGTAGAAGCACAAATTGCCATTGCTCCTGTTGGAATGCCATTGTTTGTTGCCCTTAACCATGCTTCGGCAAAACAGGTGATAGATTTAAAATTTCCATTCACGCAAGCCACATCGAAAATAAACGGAAGCTTGTTATTATTGGTCAGACTATTCACATTGGTACTTGTGTATACCATACTGGCAAAACTGGTATTGGAACCATGGCCTACATAATTGATTAAGCTTTTACCTGCATTTAGTAAACCGGTTAATTGACTGGCACTTCCTCCATCCTGGTAACAGCGGGTGATGCCGTATCCGTAACCTTCCAATTTGTTTTCGATGGTATTCATGTGTTCAGCATCAGAAGGATTGGAACCTTCGTTGGATGCAATTCCTACTCCTGAAGACAACCATGTATCGGCTGTTGTTAGATCTCTTTCGTAATGAATGGTTCTCTCAACCTGAGTTGTTACCTGAGCTGCATTTTCAGCAGAAAACCGCCCCACAAAGATGTCGATATAGTGATCGTTACCAGCAATAAAGCCATAATTATTATCTGAATCGCCGGCACTGGTATACGATGTTGGAACCTGCGGAGCATCGCCTACCAATAAAAGATAGGTTAATCCATGAGTGTTGTAGTAGTTGCTCACATAGGTTTTAATTGCCGAGGCGCTGCCGATTGTGCTCACAGCAATCATTTCTACAGATATCCCTTTTTGTTTCTTCCAGGCAACAAAATCAGCCATCTCGTCCATAAAATCATCATGGCAGATAATCAACATGTTTCCAGGGGCATCATTCAGTGCAGTGTATTTGGTGCTGTTACTTGCATAATTTAGAAAATGATTTTGATATACCTTTTCGAAACCATGATCTGCAGCAACCGATTTTGTACCCGACATTACATTTTTTGTTGACATTCTTCCGCTTGGACTCACCTTCATCTCAATGTGAGTATAAATCCTGAGCTTTTTTTGAATAGGATTGTAAGCGATTGGCTGAACAACAACTGCCTGGCCACGAACGCTTCGTAATATATACGGTTCATTCATCGAAGCTAATACTGATGGATAAAATGCATCAGTCTGATAAATTTCTCCGTATTGATATGGAATTGTTTTGGGATCGATATCCCGGGTAAGATTCCCTTTTGAAGGGACAATTTTAATATCGGTCAGTTCTATAAACTCTGAAGAAACAATCTCGACCTGCATTTCGGCACGGGCAGGAATCATTATGGACCGAGCGAAACGAGGCAATGCCGGATTTCCTTTTTCAAGAATATCACCCATACCATTTGCTTCTACCTTGTAAGCATTTTCTTTTTCAATCCAAATTAGGTCGTAAGAGTTCAGTTTAAAATCAAGCACATAATTGTTCCGCTCGGATGATTCTAGTGTCATCTCGTTCTTGTCGGTTCGATTATTCGGATCGATCTTGATGTGTTCGCGCTTTTGAGCTAAAGCGTTCAATGTTGAAACCAGGGTAAGGGCTATAGCACATACCCAAAAAGAGTAAAATTTTTTATTCATAAGTAAATTTTTAAATTGTTATCACTTGATAATAGATGGGGTAAATTCTGAATGAATATTTAGTCTTAATACTCACTGTTTTCAAAATGTCAAATCAATTATCACACCCCTTTATTCTCCAAAAAGTAAAAAGGTAACCCAAAAAAAATACAAATTTTATTAATTATTATTCCGCGTTGGTATCGTAAACACATCAAAGTACTATATTCACTAGTATTGAACATTATTTATTTCATTTATTTTCATCCAAAAAATAAATTTGCTTTATTATCCAATAGTTTAAATCAATTTATAGAGTAGTATTACTTTCTTATCTGTAACCAATCAGAGATAAATAACAGATCTATTTATGTTTGTTTCTACATTCCAAAAAATGATATTATCTATCTTTTAAAATTAAAATTGCTTCATCTCAGTTTCTGTATCTCAACCACACAAGCCAACACAAGAGTTTTTTGTAAGTCATCCAATTTAAAATTTAGCATATTAATATTATATAGCTTGTTCATAATGTAATTATAATGTACTTTCAAGAGATATTTTAGAAATGTAAACCAAAACTTTATTAAGATGATTGAATATTATTTGCATTTAAATCCATTAACCGATACTCCGGACGATTGTATAGCCAAACCATCCCCAATCGGTGTTTTAACCCGTGAAGATTTAATTAAAGCATGTTGTGCCGAAGGTACAGGAATCACCCCATACGAGGCTGAGAGTATGTTTAAGCGTATCGAAACGGTGGTAACAGAGAATCTGGAAAAGGGCTACTCCATTAATACGCCATTACTAAATATTTCGCCAAGTATTACCGGGGTGTTCAATAATTGGGATGACAGCTTTGATGGATCCCGTCACAAACTGCGTTTTAAATCATCACAGGGCGTATTGTTGAAGGCAGTTGCTGATTCGAGCAAACTTCACAAAATTGACCGTAAAAAGAGCATCATCGACATCTATAGTTTTACGGATCATTCCCTTGGTCAGGAAACAGACAGTTTTCTGCCAAATGGTGTGGGTGAATTAAAGGGAAAACGATTAAAAATGGATACTTCAGACGAAAATCAAGGCATTTTCCTGATTGCTGAAGATGGTACAGAACATCGTGTTGCGGTATATGTAACCAACACCGACAGCACTCAAATTTTTCAAATTCCTGAATTAACTGCCGGCCATTACGAATTACAGGTAAGGTGTATTGCCAAAAACAACAAAAAGCTTACCATTGGGTATTACGAGAAAACTCTAAGCGTAAAATAGCACATAAAGCCGGTTGATCCGGCTTTTATTTTACTTAGCAGCTTCCTGTTTGGTTCAAACATTTTCCCTCGAATTGCGCCAAACTTTTCCCTTGCGTTAGGCAATACTCTTCCCTTGCACTACTCCGAAGCTTTCCCTTGTACCAGACAATACCTTTCCCTTGTGCAAGGGAAAGACCTTCCCTATAGGTAGGGAAATTCTTATTTCATTGTAAGGGGATTCAGAGATTCGTAATGTAATAGTCAGCATTTCTATTTGATTGACTGATCTCCCTACAATCAGATTTTATCAATAGTTTATTTTTGATAATTTATTGTATTATCGGCACATTATTTTTTAGTAAGTTTATGTGATCATAAAAACTACTATATATGTCTAACAAATATCGGATTAATTCACTAAAAATTAAATCGATTGGTAAATTCTGGGTTTTATCAGTTATATCTTTCACTATACTTTTTGCATTTCAGAAAGGATTGACCAAAGCTTACGAAGAAGTATCACAGAATCTTCACTGGGAATTTTTCACTCCTTTTTTGATACTTCTTTTAAGCATGGGAATCTTAATCGTTAAAACTTTACAACTAAAGTGTGAAAAAGTAATATGGAAACCATATGATGCAATTCTTACTGCTTCCTTACTATATATCATCCGAATATTTGTTTTAGATTTTACTGCTGTCGAAATTTCTTTTGTAGACTTTATTCGGAATGGAAATAACGCTCTGTTATTTCTCTTTATAGTACTTACATGCCTGTATGTTTGCATTAAATTTATTTTGTGGCCGAAGAACTTCATTTTAAAAACGAAAACTGGTGATGAATCGAATGAGGATCAATACGATCAGGATTTATCTTTAGAGCTTACGAAAGACTTTGAAGATATAGCGGACATAAATAAACTGAAAGACTTAGATAAGCTAGGTCGATTTGACCATGCACAACAAATAAGCGAAGTAATCAACAACGTAAAGCCTAAGAAATCATTTGCAATAGGTATAAATGGCGATTGGGGATCAGGGAAAACGTCCTTTATTCATTTAGTAAAAAGGATAAATAAGATTGAACACCCAAATGCATGCAAGTTTATCACATTTAATCCTTGGTATTTCACCGGTACTGAAAAGGTGTTGTTAAAATTCCATGAGACTCTATTAGCAAATACTGGAAGCTTTTCCCTCTCCTTTCGGAATGAACTACACCGCTATTTTCAATTGATCTGCGCCACGGAAACAAGAATTTGGAAAAGCAACTTTCTACAATACTTTCAAAAACATGAAGATTTTCAATCTCAACATGAGAAACTAAAAGATTATTTCGAACAACTACCACAGAAAATAGTCATTATTATTGACGATTTAGACCGATTACAAAAAGATGAAATATTGGTGCTGTTTAGAACCATTCGACTTATTGCTGATTTTCCTAATGTGGTTTATATAGTGGGGTATTCTCCGGAATATATCAAAAACATTCTTGATGATACCGGGGTTGATGACCAACCTGGATTTATGGAGAAAATTTTTCAATTAGAGTTTGATTTGCCAGAGCCAATGCCTAGTGATTTAAGAACATTTTGGAAATGTGTTATAGAAAAACATATTCCAGATGATGGATCTGACCTACAGATGGGAATTATCGATAATATCGTTACGAATAGCATTTTACCAAACCTTAGAGATATAAAAAGGTTTTTGAATCAATTGACCATTAACTCATCTTTACCTGAAATTAAAAACAACACCTATTTCCCTCAATTCTTTCTTCTCGAATTGATCTACTATTATGATACTGAAGCTTATGAAGATATAAGAAAGTCCAAATCTTTTGATAATGATAAATATTTATTTAGTGGTGAAGAATTGGACAAGGGTACGAAGAAATTAATTGAACAAATTAAGAAACTTGATAAAAACACGAAGCACTCCGTATTAAATCTGAAACATTTTAACAAATACTTTTTCAAAAGACTGAATAGAGAAAAAGATATTGATATTAAAGAGGTATTAGGCCTGTTTATTAGCCCAGAATATGAAAAAAGATTGAGGCAACTGTACTTTATAAATGAATCTCAAATAATTGATCATGTATTAGAGATAATAGATAATCTAGATAGAAATAAAAACAAATTAGATCAGAATAGTTGGACACAATACTTCGATAGGTTGTTCTTTTTATTTGAATTTATCTTTACATCAGAAGAGTTTGATAAAAATTACTTCAATAACGGAGCAGCTTCAAAAGGAAGAAGATTAATTAAGGGTATCTCTACAATTTGTAAACTAATTTCTAATGAGAATCCCCCTTTCACGAAGGAGGTAGAATACTTCAAAACAAAATTACATTATAAAAGTTTCTCTGAATTTATTCTAATTTTCGAATCAGAGAATAAAGAAATGAATGTAATCTTTTACAAATTGAACGAAGTATTTCGAGATAAAATAAGATATGAAATAAAATGTTGCTTAATTGATACCACGCCTCTTCTAATTGCATTGTACAATTGCACTAAATTTATTAAATCGGTAAATGGATTAGTTAGCGACTGTGTGTTTAATGATGAATATATACTTAAAGGGTTACGAGAGAAGTCAGAGATATTATATTCTGACATCAAAAAGTTGAATGAGAAGAATAAAGAATTATCAATCCTCAACTTCTTTGGATCGAAGGATGCTTTACTAAAACTAAATGATTACAATAACGATAGTGTATTTAGGATGTTGGATTCTCTTAAAGAATATTATCCTATGTAGTTTAGCCCCGAAAAAGACTGGAGTAAAATTTCAGATTTAAAACAGTTAAATTTAGGGTATGAAAAGACGTTGGACATTAGAAGA